>JBBDRG010000011.1:8471-193407 GCA_040905585.1 Verrucomicrobiales bacterium | reverse complement strand
GAACCTACCGGCTCGGGACGACCATGACCACGGGGTCAATTTTACGACGCTTACGAGGAACCGGACCGGGAGACCGTCCAGTCGCTCGACGCCGACACCGCCCTGCGCCGGATCGGTTTCCTCTACGATTCCCATACGGCGAGAAGCGTCCGCGAAGAACTCGAGCGCGCGAGAACGTCGGAAAACCGCGATTGGGAAGAACAAATCCTCAAACGGTATCTGACCGAAGGAGCCGTGTTCGGCAGCGAGCGTTTCGTGAACGGGGTTTTCGAGCGGAACCGGAGCCGGTTCGGGAAGACCCGGCGGACCGGAGCGCGGCCGATGCGGGAAGCGGACTGGGAGAACCTCTGCGTGCTGCGCGACCTGCGGGAAGAAGTCCTCCTGCCGACGCGGGCCGCGCCCGGTTGACGGGGCGGCGGCGGCCTTCACGTCGGTCGTCACCAAAGTCCGCCGATAGTATCCGCAACGAAGCGACACACACTTGCAGGGGGGGGCGCAGACTGCAGACGGAAGTCCCGGTGAAGAATTCTGCCCTTTTCCCCGCGCTGGCGTGACCAATTCACCCCGGATTTGAGGGAACGGCGGTTTCGATGCCGGAAATCCACCTTTCGCGGGAGACGGGCAGCACTTCGGGGCGGATGCGAACAACTGAAATCAAGCTCAATCCGCCTGCAGGTTACTATTAACCTGTCCCTGTGAATTTCTCGGGAAGACCCGGCGGAACGGAGCGCGGCCGATGCGGGAAGCGGACTGGGAGAACCTCTGCGTGCTGCGCGACCTGCGGGAAGAAGTCCTCCTGCCGACGCGGGCCGCGCCCGGTTGACGGGGCGGCGGCGGCCTTCACGTCGGTCGTCACCAAAGTCCGCCGATAGTATCCGCAACGAAGCGACACACACTTGCAGGGGGGGGCGCAGACTGCAGACGGAAGTCCCGGTGAAGAATTCTGCCCTTTTCCCCGCGCTGGCGTGACCAATTCACCCCGGATTTGAGGGAACGGCGGTTTCGATGCCGGAAATCCACCTTTCGCGGGAGACGGGCAGCACTTCGGGGCGGATGCGAACAACTGAAATCAAGCTCAATCCGCCTGCAGGTTACTATTAACCTGTCCCTGTTAACCTTCGCGCCATAGACCCGTCTCGGCAAGGCCGATATCTTCGGAGTTATGGAGAGACGGGAAACTGTCGATTTTTGTCTGCTGACGAATTCAAATTCTGCCCCCATTCTGTCAGTAAATTATCTGACCCCGTACCGGAAATGACCCCGTACCGGAAATGCTTCAGCCCCTCGGCGAGGATGTGCCGGGCTTCCGACTTCGAGAAGGCTTTGCCCAACTCGCTGCTTCGGAATTGCTGTTGGCCGAGCGGCTCGGTTCTTTTGTTTCCGCCGGACCAAAAGCCTCCAGCACAATTTCGCGGATGGTCTCGCTGCCATGCACCCAGCCGCGATCAAACAGGTCGGATAGACTTCGCCGGGGAGGAGGGGCTGTAAATTCTACATTCTAGGACTGACCCGATCGCGCGCGACTAATCCTGGGTTCTCGATGTTTCACCATTTTCAAGTCGCACAAATTTCAAGAAATCTTCTACGACCTCTTCGTAGTTCTCGTCGGAGAAAGCCAGATGTTCTGGTAGAGAAAGTCCTCTTCGTCCTTCTCTCCTGAACAACGGATCAGAAAAGATTTCGTCAGCATAACCGTATTGCTTCGTGACTTTCGTGTAAAATATGCTTATTGATTTCTGCACCTTTTCGGAACTCGGTATCGCGTTTTCCGAAACCTCAAGAAAATAATGAAACGCCATATACACCATTTCGCCGAGCGCAGCACTTTTATCATCTTCCGCTACGGTCTCTATGCGTTCTGCTCCGTATAAAAATAATATTGCCGAAAGGTTCTCATAATATCCAAGGGTATCTTCGGCGAAACCTGTAGATGTTGGCAATATGCTCAAAATCAAGTAAACAAACGTAAATATAAAATGTTTCATTCTTTCTCCATACAAGATTCGACAACCAGTTCGGCTCTAATAAGCATCACGAAACTAAGAAATCAACCGCCGAATCGCGTCCATTTGAGGTTTTAAGATCATGCAAAATGTAGTCCTCAAAATAGTCCTCGTCGTCAAGCTTCCATTGACAGTCGTCTGTAGCAATTTCTTTACAACAAAAGAACTCAACTTCCATACACACTTTATCCAGGCGAAATCCAGCGCTTGAAGAGCCCTCCACTATAAAGCCAAGATTTTTCAAAAATTTCTTTCCGGTATCAATCCCGCTCTTGAAAAAGTTAATAAACTTCGATCTTTCTGCAACAGCGTCTTCGGCAGCGTCTCGCGCCTTTGATTTGATAAAGTTTACCGCAAAACTTGCAGGGTCTTGCACCTCAACTGTTCTTAATAAAGCCGTAGTAGCAACAATTTTTAAATTCGCAATTTCAACTGTATTGAGATCGTTAGTGCAGCAACACCAATCTCCATCTTCGATCAACCCCAGCCAATCCAGAGCATTCACCGGCGAGTTCCCCGTGGACGCATAGAGGTTGAACCCACCCCGTTCCCCGATGGGATCGCGGCTGAGCCATCTTCCGAGTCCCGGGCTGTAGCAACGGTAGCTGTAGTCGTGGTAACCTGTCTCGGGGTCCTCGAACTGTCCGTGGTGTGCGAACTCGAAACCGTAGTCGCTGGAGGCCCTCGTGGACCATCCCGGGGTCATCACCGTGCGCAGTCCGAACGCGCCGAACCGGTATCGTTCCACGACCTGGGCGGTCGCGTCCACCAGCGAAGTCGGGTCGGGTTGCCACGGGGCAGGCAACATTTGTCAACAAACCGCCATCCACAGGATGGAAACGCATATGTAGGCAGGCGACATTTCTGGACAGAACCCGAGCCCCGTCCTCTCTGAACTGCAGTCCGCAGAAGCCCAGGCCTTGGCGACTCGATGTGAAAATCCCCGCCGCTCCGCCTGTTCTCGGCGGTGCGCTACTCCTCCCCCCAACCCAAACCTCACCCCTTCCCCCAAAGCTCCCCGAGCATTTCCAGCAATTCCTTCACGAGGACGTCGGAAGAGTGCTTTTCGAACCGTGAGGTTCCCAGCCAGGTTTCGTAGCCGCCCAGCTCGACCTGGTTCGGAGGGGGGAGATATCCGTAGCTGCCGTTGGCCAGTTCGATGAGGAAGGTGTGTGGAGCGGGGCTCTTTTCCTTGATCTCCAGGCCGATTTCGACCAGCACCTCGAAGGGCATCGACACGATCGCCTGGTCGCCGATCCGGAAGGCCTGGACGATCACCTCCTCGGTTCCCGGGCTTTCGGGCTCGGCGAAGCGGATCGTTTGATTGGCGTAGTTGGTGGTCTTCTTGTGGATCGCCTCGCGTTCTTCTCGGGTGCGCTCGAGCAATCGCAGGGCGTTCTCCACTTCGGCCTCGGTGGGCTTGCGATAGGTGAGCGTCACCTCGCGCTGACGGGTCGCGATCACGGGGGAGGTCTCGTAGGTCTCGATCTTCCGGATGGCCCGCCACGCGGCGTCGGCCGTCTTGCTCGCCACGATCCGGCACTGCTCGAACGGGGCGCGGGGAGCGCGCTCGATGCCGAAGGGAATGTTGTTGATGTCTCCACTGGCGCCGTTCGACATCATGGCGACGAAGCCCTCCGGCGGACGGCCGCCCATGCGATGCGGCATCACCCGGGCAAATTCCCCGAAGTAGTCCGCCGACGCCATGCCTCGAACTTTTCCATTCTCCTCGGTCACCGAGGGAATTCCCCCGACATAGTGGAGCGCGTAGTTGGCAAGCAGGCCGAGCGGGTGACCGCGCTCGGTGCGGACATCGACCACGCAGACCTCCGGATCGATCGGGCCGGCTGGCTTGATGATGCCCCGGGTGCCGCCATTCATCCGCACCTTGTCGTAGCCACCCCACGGATTTCGGGTCGAAGAGGCGCCTTCCTCGTAGAAATTCCGGCGGTTGCGGACTTCCGACGGTTCCTCATCGGAGGCGAATCCGACCTTGGCGGGTTCGAGAGCTTCGATCGCCTGGAGCAGGGCCTCGGCCAGCCCCGCCCTCTGCTTCTTTTCGTAGGCGATGCGCCCCGGCGAGGTGTCGCCGCCCTTCGGGGTCGTGTGCGCATGCGTCGCGGCGATGAGGATGGATTCCGGATCCCAGCCGGTCTTCTCGGCGACCGTCATTTTCGCTTCGTCCGCCATTTCCCGACCGATTCCGATCGCATCGATGATGGCGATGACGGCTCGGTTGTCGACCCCGTTCTCGAAGGCGAGGGCCCGGACCGAAATCGGGTCGTGGACGTATTCGGACGGACCGGAGCGGAGTTGGAAGGGAAAGACATCGGGGGAGATGTCGGCCACGGCGGCGCCGGCTTTGAAACGGGGGTTCTCCTCTGCGGCGGCATCAGAATGGAGGATGCATGCCGCGAGGGCAACGATGGGGATGGCAAATCGGTTCATGTGGGAAATCCTGAAGGTTTCGAAAGGCTACAAGACCGGGATAGACCGCGTAAAGCCGCAGGCAGGCCGCGATCATGCGCCGCGGTAAACACACGCGTGTAGCTGCCGCGAAAGCTCCACGTTCCCAACAGGGCGTGTTCGCTCGGGAAGGCGACGGCCTTCTTCATCGTAGCGGGAATCGCCTTCGCCGTTGGCTTCGGACTGTGTTCGGAGTTGGTATCAGCCAATTGCTAGGAACCGCGCCATCGACAGCGGGCGTTTCGTTCACTAGCTTCGCTGTCATGGATCGACGTGAATTCATTCGGAGCAGCGCTGCTGTTGCGGTATCTGCCCAAGTCTTGGGTCCCCGGGGTCAGGGAACCAATTTCAAAACTTTCTGAAAGAGGCGCCAGAAGCGAGGGTGTACCAAATTGTGAATTGGTTCCCCGACCCCGTTTTCCTTCGAAAATGCCCCTTAAAACCGTGCCATTCAGGACAGACCCCCGTGTGCGCCTACCCGTTCGGGCTTTGGTTAGGATGCGAGCGCGGTCACCTCGTGATCGATTTGGGGGCCGAGCTGGCGCTGCGCCTCCTCGAGGTCATGCTCAGCCTGCAACCCGACCCAGAATGCTGCGGTCGTCCCGAAGAATTTAGCAAGTCGAAGAGCGGTCTCTGCCGAAATGCCTCGACGGCACTTCGTAATCTCCGTGAGGCGAGAAGGCGGAATCGAGGTCGCCCGCGAGACTTCGGCAAGACTCAATCCCATGGGGCGGATAAACTCCTCCAGGAGAATTTCGCCAGGGTGAATCAATGGTAGTAGTTCTTCGGTTTTCATGGCTGCTAGTGGTAATCGACGATTGCAACTTCGCTTGCGTGACCATCGCTCCACTTGAAGACGATGCGCCACTGTTGATTCACTCGAATGCTCCAGAATCCTTTCCAGTCGCCCTTCAATTGTTCCAGTCGATTGGCCGGTGGAATTCGAAGATCTTGGAGATTTCGAGCTTGATTGATCATCCGGAGCTTTCGGCGAGCCCGAATCTGAATGTCTCCGGGAAGTTTCCGGGATCGTCTTCCAGAATAGATCTGCTCAGTCTCCGAGTCTCCGAATGTCTCAATCACTCAAGATCGTAACCGGAAGGAAAAATTTCGGCAAGCGTAATTTCGCTAAACGTAATTTCTTTGGCTCTCTTTCAGTTTTGCGGATCAAATCTGGAAGCCTTACGCGGCTAACAAGCTGAGCGTAAACGATGTATGCGATGAACGAAACATCCGATATATTTGATCAATTCCAGCCGTCGAGTTCCAGTGGACAGATCATTCCGCATCAGAAGGTTCAAAAGGGAGGCTGGCGGCAGAGGCCAGCGTAAGCATCTAAGCGTGTGCCAGTTATCGATTGGAATCCAACTCTTGTCCAACTTTCCGCAACTCGAAGCTATTTCCGCTCGCCTGCGAACCGTAGAATCTGTTCTGCAAAACTGAAAGAGCGCCATTGTGAATTGGTTCCCTTCTCTGACCCCGTTTCCCCGTTTCCCAATTCTAGATTCTAGGACAGCCGCCCGGACCGAGGTCACCTTCAACGAGACGAGGGCGGCCAGGAAAAGCGGGGACAGTTTCATCGGGATCATGGACAAGTCTGCGGCATGGCCGGAGTCAGTCAAACCTTCCGAGGCTGGAAAAACAGGTTGTTTCGCTGTCGAATCACTCTCCTAAGGGCACCCGGTCACCGCATCGCTCGCGAGGAGGATTTTGCGCCCACCTTGGAGCGGGCATTCACCGCCGGGGGCGTCCACCTCCTCGATCTGCCTGTCGACTACTCCGAGAACGGCCCCGAACTCATTTACAATATCCCGAAAGAGAGCGCCGCCCTCGGCATAAAATGATACAGAAGCGCGACCGACCGCCACGCATCGCCATGAAGGACCGGGCGGACCCGCCGCTTGCTTCGCCCCGTTGCGCGCAGTGTCTCGAAGAGGCACCACGGTTGATTTCCGGCTATCTCCGTGTATTTTTACGTGTATGGCCACAAAGACGCTTTCCATCGACGAAGAGGCCTATTTGCGGCTTGTGCGCGCGCGCCGCAACGCGAAAGAGTCCTTCTCCAAAGTCATTAAGCGAGCACGGTGGGATGACGGCCCGCCACGGTGCGGCGATGTGCTGGCCCGGGTCTCCGGATCCGTTCCCGACGAGGTCCTCGATCGTCTCGACGAGGCCCAGCTCGCCGACGCGCCGCCGGTCGACCCATGGAAGCGCTGATTTTCGATACCACCTTCCTGATCGATCTCCAGCGGGAGCGGAATGCCGGGTTAAAGGGGGTGGCGCACGCGTTTCTCCACGAGAACGCGGAGGCCTGCGCCTTCCTCCCGGCGGTGGCCTACGGCGAGTTTGCCGAAGGATTCGCAAATCTCACCAGCACGGCGTTTTTGTCCCTGGTCGAATCCTTCGAATTCCTTCCGGTCACCCGCGAAATTGCGGGCATATACGCCGACATCACCCGCACGCTCCGTCGGACCGGCCGGATCATAGGTACCAACGACCTGTGGATCGCCGCCACCGCGGTTCGCGAGGATCGGCCCCTGGTGACCCGCAACCTCGATCACTTCGCCCGCGTCCCGGGCATTCAACTGCGGAGCTACTGAGGCTCCTCATCCCTTTTCACGGGCAAAGGGCCGATCCAGGCACCCTCCCGCTTTGCCATTCATCGGGGGGAAACGGGGTCAGAGAAGGAACGAATTCCAAATTTCAAGGTTGTGATCATTCAATTGTCCGTGGCGGGGGTCGGTCCGAAAATTCAGAACTTGCTCCATCCCTTCTCCCGCTTCGAGTCTGCTCCCGCCGCCTTCAAGCTGTTTTCCCGCAACCCGTGACTCACATTGCCCATCCTCGTACGCCGCCAACCGTCCGGGCTCCAATTCTAGATTCTAGGACAGCCCCCCGGACCTCGGTGATCGTCGCGTCGTCGTCCCAGAAGAGTTCGTTCTGCTTCCAGAAGGGATACTGGTTGCGACCGGCCCAGAACTTCGTGTCGCCGTCGTCGCGCTGGTAGTAGTATTTGTCGAGAACGGCGCCGGGGCCGTTCCGGTCTCCGCCAGTGAAATCGTGGATGGTGAGGTGGGGAGACTGCTGGCTGTGCGGATCGCCGATTCGCACCCGGACGTCGAAGGTATGGACGTCGTCGGGATGGTACTTGATGCCGACCCGCTGCCGGATGCGGAGTCGGTGTCGCTCGTCGCGGGGAATCCCGGCGCTGTTCACGGAGTCCCAGTCAGCCTCGTAGCGGAAACGAAAATCGGCGTAGGGGGTCAGGGTGTCGGCTTCGTCGACGGTGGTCTCGAAAACCGTGCTCTTTTCCCCGGGTCCCGCGACGGAGAAGGCGGGGGTCAGGGAGAGGGCGCCGATGGAGATTGCATTGACGAGCAACGGCAGGGGATTTCTCATGGAAATAGTGTTGGCGGACTCCGCGGATGAGACAATGGCGAGAGGACGCTGTCAACGGGAAACGGTCCCGGGGCTCCTGGCATAGCGGATCAAATGACTTGTAAAGCGAGACTGGATCATCTAAACAGGTAGCTGGGATTCGCGTCTGGTTGTGGGAGGGACGGAGTTTCGAACTGACCCCGAAAGCCGATGCCGGAGAAATTCATACCATGCTCTGCGGTTGGGCTGAGATCGACGGGAAGGCGGTGGATCCGCTTCCCGGGGCGGACGGCTCGCCGCCTCAGATGACTCGAACGGTTCGTTTCGATGTCGTCCGGCACGACAGACCCGAGGGGGCGCCGAAGCTGCCGGAGTAACGATTGCTCGCCCGGGGGCCAAGAAGGGGTTCCGGCATGCGGCCCCCGCCGTCAAAGGCCCGCTTCGATGTAGCGCGCGAGGGTCTTGCCGAGCTGGCGACCGACCGCGAGGTAGCCTTCCGTGTGGCTGGCGGGCGCGTTCCACGCGGTTTCCAGGGTGACGGCGATGGCGGGAGTGCCGAGGCGAGCCACCCAGTTCTTGCTGATGGCGGTCCAGGCTTTGGGATCGTAGTCCTGGCCGGAGGCGATGGTCTGGCCGGTGAAACGGAGGGGGCCGGTGATTTCCTCTTTCGCGAGTAACAGGAAGCGATCCAGGTTGTCGGCGGCGGGCTCGCCGAGCAGTTCCCGGGGCGTGATGTAGAAGTAGGGAAACAGGCTGCCCGCGCCGGGATTGTGCAGGTCGACGTAGGCCGCCAGTCGGTCGGCTTCGGCGGCGGCGCGGAGTTCTTTCTGCGCGGCGGCCACGGCGTTCCAGTGCGGGGCGTCGGTCCAGTCGCGGTTGTGGTCCTGCGGCTCCTGGTTCTTTCCCCCGGCCCCGCGGTGCGCGTTGTCGACGTCCATGATGGGAACGAAGACGATCTCGCACCGCTCGCGGAGCCGGACCGCTGCCGGGGCGTCGGACACCGCCCACTCGGCGAATCCCTTGCCCACCCAGCTGGAGCCGGACTCCCAGGCGTGCTGACGGGCGTGGACCCACACGAGCGGGCGATCCGCGCCCCCTTCCCGGCCGGCGGTCCGCCCGATCCGCAAGGCCGGGGTGTCCCGCCCCTCGCGGGTCCGGCACAGGACGAAGCTCTCCGCGTCGGGCGAATCCTCGGAGAGTTCGCGCACCAGGGCTCCCGCGTCCGAGGGGACGAATGGCGGGCCCCAGGCCACCAGCGCGGTCTCGGTGTCGAACGCCAGGGTGTAGCGCATCCGCTTGCCCTCGGCGACGCCCTCCTCGCTCTGTTGCCAGGTTTCGCCGCCGTCCGTGCTGAGCGCGGCGCGCTTAGGCGTGGCCCACGGCGCCTCGCCCACGTCGAGGGTGATCGCTTCGCCCGGCGTCAGGCCGACGAGCCTGGCGTACCACCAGCACCGCCAGCCCTTCCCGGGATGGTCCGCGGGATCCAGGCGGACGGTGTTGGTTTTCCGATCGACCTCGGCGACGCCCGAGCCCCCGGGGAAATCGGTCTCCACGGCGAGTTCGGCGGCACGGGCCGAGGTCGCGCCGGCGAGGGCCGCGACTGCCAGCCAGAGCGAAGCGGTTCGATGAATGGTCATTGGCCCACTATTGCCGGAAAACGGTTTCTTCACCACTCCGTTTCCGCGAGAGTCGATCGATGGGTGCTTGAAAATGTGACCCGAAAGCTTTTCGGTGAAGCGCCGACGGAGAGGCCCGGGTCGACGAGACGTCGACTCGAAGATCCGATTTCCCGCCAGTAGATGATGAAGCGCAGCCGACTCCCTTTTTTAGCCGTGGCGCATTTCGCGCTCGGCCTTGCGCCGGACGCCACGGCCGAAATCGTGTTGGAAGTCTCTCCGGAGGGCCCCCTTCGCTCCATCGCCGACGCCCGCGACGAGATCCGCAAACGCCAAACCGACGAGGCGGTCCGCGTCGTCGTCGCCGACGGGATCTACCCCGTCTCCGAAGCGATTGTGTTCGGTGCCGAAGACGGCGGCAGCGCCGAGGCGCCCGTGGTCTACGAAGCCGCGCCGGACGCCCGGCCGGTCATTTCGGGAGGCCAGATGATCGAGGGTTTCACCCGCCGCGAGGACGGCGCCTGGACCGCGCAGGTCGACCCCGAATGGCGCTTCGAACAACTTTGGGTGAACGGCCGGCGCGCCGTCCGCGCCCGCGAGCCGGACGTCTTTTTCCACTACCTTCGCAACGCCCGCGAGACCGAGGCACCGGGCGAGAAGCGGGAGGCCCGCCAGACGCTGTCGGTCGATCCCGGGGACGTCGCGTCGCTCGCCGACTTGAGCGACGCCGAGCTCGCCCGGACCCAGATCCTGCTGTTCCACAAATGGGACAACACCCGCAAATTCCTGGACTCCGCCGATGCCGCCGCCGGGCGGATGACGATCTCCGGACGGAAGATGAAATCCTGGAATCCTCTCGCCCGGAACACGGGTTACGTTCTCGAGAACTACCGCGCCGCGCTCGACGAGCCCGGCGAATGGTTTCTCGACGCCGAGGGAACCCTCCACTATCTCCCGCGCCCCGGCGAAGAGCCGGGAACGGCCGAAGTCTTCGCTCCGGTCGCTGAGAAACTTCTCGTCATCGCCGGGGACGCCGCCGCCGGAAACTTCGTCGAGCATCTCGGCTTCCGCGGCTTGACCTTTCACCATTCCGATTGGCGCACCCCGCCGGAGGGCTTCGAGCCCTCGCAGGCCGCCTCCCCCATCGAGGCGGCGGTCATGGTCGACGGGGCCCGGCACCTCCGTTTCGAAGACTGCGAGGTCGGCCACGTCGGCACCTACGGGCTCTGGTTCCGCCAAGGATGCCGGGACAGCCTCGTCACCCGGTGCGACCTGCACGACCTCGGCGCCGGCGGCATCCGCATCGGCGAGACCCGCATCGCGTCGAACGAGGCCGAGCGCACGTCCCGCATCACCGTGGACAACAACCTCGTCCGCCACGGCGGCCGGTTGTTTCCCTGCGCCGTCGGCGTCTGGATCGGCCACAGCGGGGACAACGCCGTGACCCGCAACGAGATCGCCGATCTCTACTACAGCGGCGTCTCGGTCGGCTGGCGCTGGGGCTACGGCGAGAGTCTCGCCGTCCGCAACCGGATCGAGTTCAACCGCATCCACCATCTCGGACAGGGCTGGCTCAGCGACATGGGTGGCGTCTACACTCTCGGCCCCTCTCCCGGCACCACCGTCAGTCACAACGTCGTCCACGATGTTCTCTCCTGGGGCTACGGCGGCTGGGGGCTCTACAACGACGAAGGGAGCACCGGCATCCTCATGGAGAACAACCTCGTCTACCGCACCAAGTCGGGCGGCTACCACCAGCACTACGGCCGGGAAAACGTCGTTCGAAACAACGTCTTCGCCTTCTCGCGCGAATACCAACTGAGGCGAAGCCGAGTCGAGGATCACCTGTCGTTCACCCTGGAGCGCAACCTCGTGGTCTGGAATTCGGGCGAGCTTTTCCACGGCAGCTGGTCCGACGACAAGGTCCGACTCCGCCGCAACCTCTATTGGCGAAGCGATGGCCAAGCGATCGATTTCGACGGCAAGTCCTTCGCGGAATGGCAAGCCTCAGGCAAGGACGCCGGTTCCGTCGTGGCCGATCCCCGCTTCGTCGATGCCTCCAAGGACGACTTCCGCTTGCGGGAGGATTCGCCGGCCGAGCGGATCGGCTTCCAGCGATTCGATCCCGCGAAAGCCGGCGTCTACGGCGACGCCGCCTGGATCGCGAAGGCCCGCGCCATCCGCCTTCCCGAAATGCTCGATCCGCCACCTACGCCGCCGCTCGCGTTTCACGAGGACTTCGGAGCCGGGTCCCTGCCGCCAGCCACTTCGGTGAGCGAAGACGACAAGCTCGGGGGCGTCGAGATCGCGGAGACCCCGCATGCTCGTTCCGGCAAGCACGCCCTCCGGATGGTCGACTCGCCCGGACAAGCCGAGCGTTTTTTCCCGATGTTCGCGGTGGCGCCCGATCACACCGACGGCGCCAGCCGCTGCGCCTTCGCCCTTCGGCTGGACCGCGACGCCGTGTTCCATCACGAGTGGCGCGACCGCGCGAATCCCTACCGGATCGGGCCGAGTCTCTGGATCGAGAACGGCACCCTCCGAGCCGCCGACCGCGAGCTCGTGGAGGTGCCCGAAGACCAGTGGTTTCACCTCGATATCTCGGCCCGGCTCGGCGAGGAAGTTGGCACCTGGGATCTGATCGTCACCCTGCCCGAAGGCGAACCGCGGCGCTTCGAAAAACTCCCCGTCCGACACCCCGACTGGCAATCCCTCGACTGGCTGGGATTCGTGAGCCAGGCCGACACCGATTCGGAAATCTGGATCGACGATCTGGAGATGACGCACCGGGAGAAGGGTGAAGCATTCTGAAGCGCCCAGTCCGGAGGCGCTCCCGACGGTCGGATTACGCCAGGATGTCGTTCACCACCTTGCCGTGGACGTCGGTGAGGCGGAAGCGGCGCCCTTGGAACCGATAGGTCAGTTTCTCGTGGTCGATGCCGAGCTGGTGAAGAATGGTCGCCTGGAGGTCGTGCACGTGGACGGGATTTTCCACAACGTTGAAAGCCCAGTCGTCGGTCTTGCCGTACTGGATGCCCGGCTTCACGCCGCCGCCCGCCATCCAAAGGCTGAAGCAGCGACCGTGGTGATCGCGACCGTGCTTGAGCTTGTTCGTGATATCGCCCTGACCGAAGGGCGTGCGCCCGAATTCGCCGCCCCAGATGACGAGGGTATCCTCCAGGAGCCCGCGCTGCTTGAGATCCCGCACCAGCGCCGCCGACGGCTGGTCGGTGTCGCGGCACTGGATCTGGAGTTGGGTGGGGAGGTTGTTGTGCTGATCCCAGCCGGCGTGCATGAGTTGGATGAATCCCACCCCTCGCTCAGCCAGACGGCGGGCGGTGAGGCAGTTGCGCGCGAAGGACCCTTTGCGATGAACGTCCGGTCCGTACATGTCCAGGATGTGCTTCGGCTCCGTGGAAATATCGGCCAGCTCCGGCACGGAGGTCTGCATGCGGTAGGCCATCTCGTATTGCGCGATCCGGGTCTCGATCTCCGGATCGCCGTAGTCCTCGTGCTTGAGGCGGTTGAGTTCAGCCAATTCGTCCAGCATGTCCCGGCGGATACTCCGATCCACACCCTTCGGGTTGGAGAGGTAGAGCACCGGGTCCCCTTCCCCGCGAAAACGCACGCCCTGGTGCCGGGAGGGAATGAATCCGCTGCCCCAGTAATAGTCGAAGAACAATTGACCGCAGGAGTTCTCCCGGTCGCGGGACGTCATGACCACGAAGGCCGGCAGGTTCTCCGTTTCCGAGCCCAGCCCGTAACTCGTCCACGCTCCCATGCTGGGGCGGCCGGGGATCTGCGAGCCGGTCAGGAAATACGTAACGGCAGGGGCGTGGTTGATCGCCTCCGTGTGCATGGAATTGATCACGCAGATGTCGTCGGCGATGCCGCCGGTGTGCTCGAGGAAGGGCGAGAGCCAACGCCCGCAGTCGCCGTACTGCTGGAATCGTTGGCGTGCCGGCAGCATGAGGAGTTCCTTCTGATCCGCCGTCATGGTGGTCAGCCGCTGACCTTGGCGGACCTCGTCGGGAAGCTGCTCCCCGTACTTGTCGTACAAGCCCGGCTTCCAATCCAGAAGATCCACGTGGGACGGTGCCCCGCCCTGCATCAGATAGATGACGCGCTTTGCCTTGGGGGCGAAGTTGGGGAAGGCGGGCGGGGTACTCGCGGAGGCGCTTTTGTTCAGCAGCGACGCGAGACCGGCGAGCGCGGGCGGGGACGACGCGAGGAACGAGCGGCGGGAGCGAACGGGGGAACGTCGAACGTCGAACTTCGAACGTGAAACGTCCAACTTTGAACTATTTTTCGTCATCGGGAGCGGAGGGGAACGTTGAACTTCCAACTTGGAACGTCCAACTTTGAACTATTTTTCGTCATCGGCGACGGGGGGGAACGTTGAACTTCGAACGTGAAACGTCCAACTTTGAACTATTTTTCATCATCGGGAGCGGTCTTACGTTTGGTGGCGGCGTAGGCGATCGGGGGTTCCTCGTCGACCTTTGAGCCATTGCTCCGGGCAGTGCCGAGGCTGGCGACAAAAATGCGAATCAGTTCCTCGTTCTCTTCGATCAGGGACTCCACCAGGGTGGGAGGCTGGATCAGCGGGACCCGGTGAATCAATCGCAGCCAGCGGTGGGTTTCCCGCAATTCCTTGAGTCCGAGTCCGAGCTTGTGAATGAAGTCCTTCCGCGACTCGGCGCCCTGCGCCTCCCCATGATGAGCCAGCGGAGCCGTCCCGGAACGCAACACCTGACCCGAGACATGCCGCCCGGCAACAGAGCCAGGCATGCTTTCGCACATCTTCACGACACGAGCCGAAAAATCCAGCAGCCGCTCCTCCAAATCATACCTCTTCATTTCCTCTTCCTTCAAAGTTGGATGTTGGGCGTTTCACGTTCAAAGTTCGCCCCCCTTCATCCCTTCATCCCTTCATCCCTTCATCCCTTCAACGTTGGACGTTCAAAGTTCAAAGTTCAACGTTCCCCCCTCTTCATTCCCGCGTCAGCACCTCGTCGGAGTTCAACAACAGCTGCCCCACCGTCGCGAAGCTCGCCAGTTCCACCGCATCCAGCGCTTCGTCCCGGCTCCGTTCACCCACGGCGAGAAACTTCTCCGCGGCCCCCGGCGACCCCGCGTAGTGGCTCCGGGCTTTTTCGTACATCCGCCGCAGCGCTTCCCCTTCGCGTTCCCCGGGCGGCCGCCCCGTCGCCTGCCGGAACGCCCAGGCCAGGGGTGCGTCGCCGCCTTCCTTCAGCATCCGCTCCGCCCAGACGCGCGCGGCCTCCACGTAGGTGGGATCGTTCAGCGTGGTCAGCGCGTGCAGGGGCGTGTTGGTGAGCTTCGGCCTGACCTCGCAGATCTGGCGGTTGGCGGCGTCGAACAAGTTGGTGGGGCCGAGCGTGCGGCGCCAGAAAGTGTAGAGGCTGCGTCGATACAGCTTTTCGCCCTCGTCCGGCGTGTAGGAGAACTTGTCGTAGCTGAATTCCTCCCACAAGCCGGGCGGTTGGTAGGGATAAACGGGCGGGCCGCCGATCTTTTCCACCAACAGGCCGCTCAGCGCCAGCGCCTGGTCCCGCAGCGCCATGGACGGCAGGCGGAATCGGGAGGCCCGCGCGAGGAGCCGATTTTCCGGATCGCGTTCACCGAGGCCGTCCCGGAGGCGGGAACTCTGCCGGTAGGTGGCGCTGGTGGCGATGAGCCGGTGGAGGTGCTTCACGTCCCAGCCGGACTCGCGGAACTCCACCGCCAGCCAGTCGAGCAGGTCCGGATGGGAGGGTGCCTCCCCCTGCACGCCGAAATCCTCCGAGGTCTTCACCAGACCGGTGCCGAAAAACAACTGCCAGTAACGGTTCACGGTCACCCGGGCGGTCAACGGATTCTCCTCGTCCACCAGCCACCGCGCGAGACCGAGCCGGTTCGCCGGCAACTCGTCCGCCGGACCGCGCAGCGTTTCGGGCACGCCGGGCGTGACCCGCTCGCCCGGACTCTCGTAGTCGCCGCGATCCAGAACGAAGCTGGGTCGCACCTCCTCCTGCTCCTCCATGATCATGACGACCGGAATCTCGCGGCGCAGCTTCGCCAATTGTCCCTCGAGCTTCTCCTTCTCGACCTGCGCGGTCCGCCATTCCTCGCGATCCGACTGCTTGATCCATATTTCCCTGATCAGCCTCTGCTCGGCGGGGACGACCGCCTCGTAGGGACGGTCCACCAGGGGCCGCAATTTCTCCGGCAGCTTCTCGGGATCCGCCCCGGCGTCCCACCACGCCACCACGGCCTCGTCGATGGCTTCCTTGTCCTGGTTCAGGACCTTCTGCCGCGCCGAAACAGCCTGGCCCAGTTCTTTCCGGCGAGCCTCCTGTTCCGGAGAGGCCAGACTCAGGCTGGGCTCCGCGTACTGGATGCGGCCCATCCGCGTGTCGACCCGCCCGGTCTCCGGCAGGTTGTTGAAATAGGCGAAGAAACGATAGTAGTCCACTTGGGAGAGCGGGTCGAACTTGTGGTCGTGGCACTGAGCGCAGGCCAGAGTCAGCCCGAGCCACGTGGTTGCCGTCGTGTCCACGCGGTCGAAGACGTAGTTGTTGCGCTGTTCTTCCGCGATGGCGCCGCCCTCGCCGTTGAGCATGTGGTTGCGGTTGAACCCGGTCGCCACCAGTTGCTCCCGGGACGGCTCTTCCAGAAGATCGCCCGCCAGTTGCCACAGGGTGAACCGGTCGAAGGCCATGTTCTCGTTGATGGCCTTCACCACCCAGTCCCGCCAGATGTACTGATGGCGGTCGCCGTCCTGCTGAAAGCCGTTGGAATCCGCGTAGCGGGACGCGTCCAGCCAGGGAAGCGCCATCCGCTCTCCGTAATGCGGACTGTCGAGGAGCCGGTCCACCAACCTGTCCACGGCGTCCCCGGATTCGTCGTTCGCGAAAGCCTCCACCTCCTCCGCGGTCGGCGGAAGTCCGGTCAGATCCAGATAAAGCCGACGCGCCAGGGTATGCCGTTCCGCTTCGGGCGACGGCGCGAGGCCTTCCTCGTCGAGACGCGCCAGCACGAAGCGATCGATGGCATTGCGCGGCCACTCCGTATCGGAAACCGCCGGACTCTCGGGCCGCTCCGGCTTGATGAAGGCCCAGTGCTTCTGGTAGTCCGCGCCCTGCTCCACCCACCGACGCAGAATATCCCGCTGTTCGTCGTCGAGACTGCGGTTGGATTTCGCCGGCGGCATCCGATCGTCGGGATCGTCCGTCGAAACGCGGTGAACCAGCTCGCTGGCGTGGACGTCTCCGGGCGAAAGCACGGCCAGGGCGCTCTCGTCCCGCACGTCCAGTCTCAGGTCCGCCTTGCGCTCGTTCGCGTCCGGACCGTGGCAGTGGAGACAGTTCTCGCTGAGAATGGGCCGCACGTCGCGATTGAACTCCACCTCTTCCGAGGGCCCCGCCAATGCCGCCGACTGCCAGATCGCGACCACCGCCGCACCCCTCAGGAGCGCGCACCAACGAGATGCCCGCCCCAGGCGGAACTGTTCCGTCCGGCACGCGCCCTTTGCCGGGGCGTCCTTGGCTTCGAGCCCGTTTCGGTGTTCAGGATTCATATTGCCTCGGCGTTTCAGGCGCTGGGTCGGAGGGGATGCCACGGCGCCGGCTGGAGAGAAGGATAAGGCCGGATCTCCGCGAACTCCAGAACTCCAAAACTCCAAAAGATGACGAGCGCCTAGGTAAACGCGCGGGCAGCCGCCACGCCACGTAACGGTACCGCCTGCGAAAAAAGCGGCAAGCAGCCTAATGACGGGATTCCATGGGTCGACGCGGTCGCAATACCGCGGCAAAACGAGCGAAACTCTCTCCGAAAGCACGCCCCCGACACCGGGCTATTGGGACGATGCCTCGAGTTCCGCCATCATTTCGTCGAACGCCGCGACGATCTTCTCCGAGGCGTCGACTTCGAGGTAGCTGGATTTGGCCCGCCAAGTCTCGTAGCCGCCCCAGGCGTGTTGCTGCGGAGTGGGAAGGTAGCCGTTGTAGCCGTTGGCCAGTTCGATCAGGAAAGTGGTGCCGAAGGGGCTGCGCTCCTTCAGGTCGAGGCCGATCTCCACGAAGGTCTCGCAGGGGGTGGTGTTGATGCAGAGATCCCCCAGCCTCACGCTCTGGAGGCGCACGGGCACGGTGTCGGGATACTCGCGCATCTCCAGGGTCTCGCGGGCGTAGATGGCCTCGCGGGCGCTGTAGTTCCCGTTGAGAAATTCGGTGGGACTGGAGAGAATGTCGAGAGCCCGGTCGACTTCTTCCTGATCGGGCTTGCGCACGCCGAGTTCGAGATCGCGGGCCGCCACGGCGACGGGGAGTTCCCGGTGGTATTCGATGTTTTGCCAGGCGGCGTAGGCGGCCTCGGCAACGGATTGGGCGACCTCCTCGATTTTCTCGCCCGGTGCGTAGCGCTTTTCCGGGGGCGGCCCGCCGTAGTTGTTGTTGTTGATGTCGCCGCTGGCGCCGTTGGAGAGGATGGCGACGAAATCGTCGCGTTCCGGGGCGATCATCCCGCCGAGAATTTCGGCGAAGCGGGCGAAGTAGTCGCCGGAGAGCTGGCCTTTTCCGTCGGCGGTGCGTGCCGGGTTGCCGACGTAGTGGAGGGCGTAGTTGGAGAGCAGGGCCAGCGGACGTTCGGGTTCGGCCAACGCGCGCACCGCGAGAACCGGCACGTCCGGGTCGACGGGTCCGGCCGGTCCGGTGACCGTGCCGTTGCCCTTGTTGTAGCCGGGATTCATGCGGACCGTGTCCTCGTCGCCCAACGGGTTTTCGTAAGGCTCCTTGGTATGCCACCGCCGATTGAACACCTGGGTGGGATCCTGTCCGACGGCCCAGCCGACCTCGCAGGGCTCGAGCCGCTCGAAGGCGGCCGCGATGGAATCGGCGATGCGGCCGGCAAGGTAGATCTGGTATTCGAGACTGGGGCGGTTCTGAAAGGCGGGGGCTCCGGCCGGGGCGGAGTGGGTGTGACTGGCGGCGATGTTGAGGTGGTCCGCCGGAATGCCGGTGCGGTCGCTCGCCTGGCGCTTGGCTTCTTCGATCAGCTCCCGGTCCAAGAGCGCGGAATCCACGATCGTGAACCCGACCAGGGTGTCGGCGTCGCCGAGGACGAGAGTGCGGCAGTGGATGCGTTCCTCGGTGCGATCCACCGTGTTGCGGCCCATGGAACCGGCCACCGAGATCGGGAAGTGCTTGGCGAGGGGGGTGATGTCGGTGACGGAAGCTCCCGCGCGCAACTCGGCCCGCGCGGTCGTCGCGGTCAGAAGCGCAATCAGGACGGCGGCGAGAAGCAGGCCAACGGCGGCGGATCGCGGAATGAATCCGACCAGTGAAAGGGGTAGCGCTTTGAACATGGTTCGATGGGTTGGAAGATGAATTAAGGCTGCGCCTTTGCTTTTTTCAACCTTTTCAAGGCCTCACCGGAACGGCCAGAATACGGGAATAAGGACCGAGGCGACGATCCAAAGCAGCAGGTTGAGCGGGACGCCTACGCGGGGAAAATCGGTGAAACGGTAGCCTCCCGCGCCGTAGACGTAGGTGTTCGTCTGGTAGCCGATGGGGGTCGCGAAGCTGGCGGAACATCCGAAGATCAGGGCCACGATGAAGGGGCGCGGATCGACGCCCATTTCGCCGGCGTAGCTGATTTTGCCGGCGAGCCCCACGATGATGGGGGTCAGGAGCGCGGCGACCGCGTTGTTGCTGATCAGTTCGGTGAGGACGGAACTCATGAGATAGACAATGGCGAGAATGACGAAGGGCGAAAAGTCGCCGGTCAGGGCCATGATGCCGTTGACGAGCTGTTGCGCGGCGCCGCTCTGGTCCATGGCCAGCCCGAGTGCCAGCATTCCGAAAATGAGAAAGACGATGTTCCACTGCACGGCCTCGTAGGCCTGCTGCGCCGTGACGCAGCGGGTCAGGATCATCGCCAGAGCCGCGAGGATGGCGAGGGCGGGAATGTCGAGCCATCGGAAGGACGCTCCGAGAACGAAGGCGAGGGCGATCCCGACTCCGATCCACACCTTTTTCTTGTGAACCGTTGGCTCCGGCGTGTCGGAGATGCTGACGAAATCCTTCTCCTTCTGCAGACGGGCGAAGGCGTCGGGCGGCCCTTCCATGAAAAGGGTGTCGCCGAAGGCGAGCTTCACGGTGTTGAAATCCTTTTTCAGGTTCGTTCCCTGGCGATGGATCGCGAGCACGTTGATGCCGAAGTTGCGGCGGAAACCGATTTCCTTGAGCGTCTTGCCGACCATCCGGGAGTTGGGACCGACAATGCCTTCGAGCATTTTCAAGTCCCGCGTTTCCAGCTGGGTCAGGTTCAGTTCGTCCTGACCCTCGAAACGCACGCCGCCGTCCTCGCGCAGTTGCTTGAAGCCCTGCCCGTGCACGGTGAGAAGCAGGCGATCCTTCTCGTGGACGATCAGTTCGTCGAGCGGAGTATCGAGCGAGCGACCGCGCCGCCGCACTTCCAGAACCTGCGCCTGGGGATAGGTTTTCAGCAAGGTGTCGACGAGGGTCTTGCCCGCCAGCGGCGAGCCCGGCTCCACCTGGAACTGGGTCAGCACCTCGCGGGTGATGTCGGGATCGATCAATTCCGCGAGCGAACTGCGCGAAGGAAGCAGCTTTCGACCGACGAACAGCAGATAGACGAATCCAACGACCGCGTAGATGATGCCCAGCTTGGTCATTTCGAACATGCCGAAGGGCTCTTGGCCGTATTCCTGCGCCACTCCGTCGATGATCAGCGTGGTCGACGAACCGACCAGCGTGCAGGTGCCTCCGAGGATGGAGGCGAAGGACAACGGGATGAGCAGCTTGGAGGCCCGCAGGTTCACGGCGCGGGCGTGAGCGAGAACGATGGGAAGGAAGACCACCACGATGGGCGTGTTGTTCACGAAAGCGGACAGCACGGCGACCATGGTCATCATGACGAGCAGCACGCGAAGCTCGCTTTTCCCGGCCACCTTCGAGAAGAACCGCCCCATGGCGTCGATCGTCCCGGTCCGCTCGAGACCGGCGCTCAGAACGAACATGCTGGCAATGGTGATGGGAGCGCCGTTGCTGAAGACCGTCAACAGTCCCCGCTCCACCACCACGCCGTCGACCACCACGTCCGAGAGAGGAAGAATCCCCGTCACCAGAACCGCCCCCATCGCGGCGAGGGCGACGACGTCGGGCGGACCCCATTCCCGGAAAAAGGCGACGACCGTCACGGCGAGGATCAGGTAGACGCCGATCACGGCCGGATCGATCGCAGGAAACAGTTCCTTTAGCCAGTCGACAATCACCCCGAACCATAGAGAGTATTCGGCCCGATCCAAGTCGACATTGCAGCCCGGGTCCGAACTTGCTATGGTGCGCCACGAGATGGAAACGCTGCGCCCTCCCACGGAATTCGAACGACGCGTCTACGACGCTCTCCAATTGATCCCGCGGGGAAAAGTCACCACCTACGGCCTGCTCGGCCACTACCTTTCCTGCCGCTCCGCCCAGGCCGTCGGCCAAGCGCTGCGGCGCAACCCCTTCGCGCCGGACACGCCGTGCCACCGCGTCGTCAAAGGCGATCTCAGCCTGGGCGGCTTCCAGGGCGAAAGCGCCGGCGCCCCCGTCTCCAAGAAGCGCCGTCTCCTGGAGAACGAAGGGGTCGCCTTTCTCGCCAACGACACCGTCGATCCGGCGTGCTGTCATCGCTTCGATGGCTGAGTTTCCCAAGCAACCGCGGGAGGAGTTCGATCCCGCCGAAGCGATGCGCCGCGAATTGGCCGACAATCTCGCCGATCTGGAGGTCTACCGGATGCCGTTCGGTCGATTCAAGCACCGCCCGCTCTACGCCCTGCCCTACGAATACCTGCACTGGTTCGTCGAAAAGGGCGACGGCTTTCCCGACGGACGACTCGGGGAACTGATGGAATTCGTCTACCACACCAAGGCCGCCGGAGCCGAGGTCGTGTTCTCCAAGCTCGGCCGCGGCCGGGGCGACGGAAAACGCTAACCCTACTTTGTTGAATCCAAAGTAGCATGGGCTTCCAGCCCATGGAAGAGGCCGGTAAGGCCGGTAAATACCACGCGCGAAGCGCGGTTTCTGCGAGTTTAACGAAGGCGCCTCCTCCGCGGCCGCCCTTCGACATCGAGACCCTGGAGCCGCTCGACGTGCCGCCGCAGTGGGGCTGGAGTGAGAAATCGAACAACCGCCAGAAGATTGGTGGCGGGGAGAGGAGACGGCCTGGGAGGCGCCGGAACTTCCGCTCGACGATGGGCAAGTCCTGGTTCTCGATGCCGACGACCCGTTACCCGTGGATGAGCGGCCGGTCTATCGGGTCGACTGAACCCACGCTTCGAAGATCACCCGCCGATTTTCAAACCGAAATCGGAACGGGGCTAACCCAAGTTTCTTATCAGCGGCGCGGATCTCCCGCAGCACCTCGACCTGGCTCCGAAAGGCACTACCAAATCGTCAGCTTTTCACGAACCGCTTCTGCACGGGAAATTCCTTTTTCCAGTCGATACCCAGCGCACGGTAGACCCGGGCCTGTTCCGCGTCGGGAATCGTCGCCTTGCGGATGTGCAGCACCCGCCCGTCTTCCAGCGGCAGCCGCGTCGTCGCCAGACTGTGCGTGGAAAGCAGGCGCCGGATCGTCTTCCAATCGCGCACATCCCCGCTGTCGCGCAGCTTTTCGCGCACCCAGCAGAGAAGATGATAGGCCAGCACGGAGAGGAAAATGTGCGCCTCGACCCGCTCTTCGAGTTGATGGAAATTGGGCCGCAGCCCCAGGGAGCCTTTCAAGCACGCGTAGCCTTCCTCGGCCTGGAGCAGGGTCATGTAAAGCGACCAGGTGCGGGCCGCACCGAGCGATCGATCGGTGCGCAGCACGTAGTTGCCGCACAACTCGCCGGCTTCTTCGAGCTTCCCGTCGTCGCGCGTGATTGTGAGCCCGCCCGCCTCGTGGCGCAGCTTGAAAAACCGGGCGACCCGAGGATGCTTCTTCTGCAATCGGCCGATGGCGCGCTCGATTTTGGCCGCGTCCTTGAGCCGGCCTTTGGCAATGCGCTCGCGCAGGGCGGCGGCATCGTCGAGAAAGCGCTTCTCGGCTTTGGAAATCATGGCGAGTTCCTTCTCGCGGCGCGCAGCGCTTCGGCACAGCACCAGCACCCCGCCCTCGTTCTCGGGATCGGGAATGGTGCGGACCTCGACCGGGGCGCAACGTTCGCGATCCGGCACCGGCTCGAATCCGGCGGCGGCGAACTCTTCGGCGAACCCCGTCCGGCTGCTGCGGGTGATGTTGATGAGGTAACCGAAGCCCCGCTCTCTGAGCAGGGCAAGATTGGCTTGGGAAGCGAATCCGGCATCGAGAATGACGAGCGGCTTTTCGCCGTCGCCCGGATCGTCGCCCGCGTCGCTCTGCTCCCCGGAGCCAAGCTGCAGCCGTTCCAGGATGTGGATGAGGGTTTTGGTGTCGGCGATGTTGCCTTCGAACACCTCGTGGGCCAGCGGCAGCCCGCGCTCGTCGAAGGCCATCCCGATGGCGACCTGGCGGCAGTCGTTGCGTTTTTGCTTGTTCTTGCCATGGCGCGCCTTGGGATTTTTGGCGCAAAGGCCTTCGAAGTGAGTGTTGGTCACATCGTAAAGGACGATGCCGCCGCAACTGCCGAAGAGTCCGGCCTGCGCCTCGCGCAGAGCCGATTCGATGAACTTGCGCTTGGCGAAAAGAGCGTCGCCGGTGTAGTAGAGGCGATCCTTGGTGGTCTTGGTGACACGGATATCGAGCAGTTCCGGCAGAGCGGTGTGGGCCGACCAGTCGATGAGCGCCCATTCACTGAGCGGCTCGATGAGGCGGTTGGCCACCAACAGGTGGGCGGTGGCGATCTGGGCGGAATGGAGACCCGCGTCGGCCAGGATGTTGTCCAAACCAAGCTCTCTCCAGGCGGCACGGGCGACGAGCTGGGGTCCGAATTGGACGACGTTTTCGGTGGCGATGCCGTCGACGAGCACGCCATCGACTTTGTCGGAACGGGTGGGGCGCGCCGACCGGGAACGACCGACGAGTTTGGTGATGTGAGCGACCCATCTGGCGCCCTCTTCGGAGAGTTGATCGGCAGCGGGAAGCAGGTCGGATTGCCCGCAGAGATGATCTTCGACGGCGCGGGCGATGGCTTTTTTCTCGTCCTGCGGGAGGTCGGCGTCGCCGAGGGAAGCAACGACGCGCTGCCGGGGCTGGCCCTCGGCGTTGCGGTAGGATTCGACGAGTTGAACCAGCGGGGTGCCCTTGACGGATTTGGTGCGGAAGAACATGCGCCGAGATCCTCGGCGGGCGGATGCGGAAAAGCAAGGGCACCAAGATCGAATTAGGCACTACAAATCGAATGTGAAAAATCCGGCCGTTGTAAATCAACGGGTTATGATTTTCGACCAGTCGAAAATAGCAAAAAAAGTCTCAGAATACGCATCTTCCAAGAAACTTGGGCTAAATCAGTGTGTCCGCGTGTTGCCAAATCGCGGATGGACCTGCCGTGGATCGCAAAGAGAACCGTGCGAATGCTTGACGACCGTCGAAGTTTCCGGTTGGATTTCCCGAGATGACGCTCTTCCACCCCTTCCTCCCCCCCGCACCCCCTCCAACCCGGGGCGAAGCGCGTTGAGGGAGCGGCGGGGTTGAAAAAGCAATTTCCTAGCAATCAATTGCTTGGTTCTTTGCGCCGCATTTCTTCTCGTGATCGTCGCTGCCGGAATCGTATTCGTGGTCGCCTACCTGGCGCTGGCGAAACCCGCGCCGCCGCCTCAAGCCGAGGCGACTGCCTCTCCCGACCTGACTGCCAAGGAAATTCACCCGCCAGCGTATCACCCCCATGGCGGCATGCTGTGATTCCATCATTCAGAAGCTCCAGCTCGCGCCGCCAGACACCTGGTGTTGCGCACTGCCGTTGCGACCGAAGTTGGCATGGTAAAAAGTGCTCAGGGTCAGGCTGTCACCGATCAGCATCGACACACCGGCTCCGGCATACACCGAATCGTCCTCGGGTCCCTCCGTGAAGTAGTTGAATCCCGGGCCAAGGCCCCCGTCGAACTCGGCGTGAATGCCCGCGCTCTGATCGAGGTGTTCGTGCTGCCAGAACGCACGCAGCTCCGGGATCAGAGTGAAGTCGGGATTCACCCTGTGCGTATAGGCGATGCGGCCCCCGAGATAGGTCCGCAGGCTCTCACCGTCGAAGTCACTCAATCTGAGATCCAGACTGTCGGCACCCCGCTCGGTAAAGCCATCGATCGACAGATGGGTGTATTGTGCGCTCACCGAGGGGCCGAAGGTGAAGTTCCCGGCGTGGAAATCATACCCGGTGCCCAGCATCGCAAAGTACTCGGATCCATCCGTATCGCCGGAGGCCGTGCGATCCAGGGTCATCCACTGGATCGGGCGTTTCATATCGTAATCCGTGGTTCCCACTCCGGCGGCACCGCTGGTATAGAACCCATCGAAGTCCAACGCCGCGTAGGCGCCCACCCGGACCGACTCGAGATCTAGGCGCCCCCCGTCGTCATAGTCTCCCCTGCCCTCCTGGTAGCTGGCGAACAGTCCCAGGGCGAGATGTTCCGTCACCGCGCGGTCGGCCCCCACCGTGAAGGTGCCGCTCTCGAAGTCCTCGCCGGGAACCAATCCCGGACCGCCACTGGAAAACAGGCCGCTGCCCAGCACCCAGGCATTCCAGTCGTCGGGGTCATCCTCCCGTGCAGTGGGCTCGGGTTGCGCCAGTTCCAGTGCGCCTTTCCCGTCTGATCGGGCATAGCCCCGCTCCAGCACGTTTTTCCCGTCCGATCGGGCATAGCCATGCTCCACTACCCGCTTGCCTGAGTCGATGAGGGGTCTGCC
This sequence comes from Verrucomicrobiales bacterium, assembly GCA_040905585.1. Classification (GTDB taxonomy): domain Bacteria; phylum Verrucomicrobiota; class Verrucomicrobiia; order Verrucomicrobiales; family DEV007; genus Arctic95D-9. The sequence continues at coordinate 168,073 of JBBDRG010000011.1, read as the reverse complement.
GTGCTCGGCGGGGGGAACGCGGCGCCGACCCAGCCTCCGTGAACTCAGTTGCTGAAAGAGCATCTGCCCCTGGTTGTGGCTCAATTCGACCGCAGTGTTCAGGACCCCGCCGTAAAAGCCGGGCTTGAAGGCTTCGGGCAAATCATTCGGATCCAGCAGGTCCACGATGGCCCTGATCGAATCGTCGATAACTGTATCGCAGAGCGACACCAACACCCTATTGCCGTCCATCGTGACCGCGCCGTTCAGGGCCAGCACCCGACCGTCCACCGTGGCGCCGTTGTTCAGAGTGATGGAGGTGTGTGCCATGATGGTGCCCGCGAAATCCGTTCCCGTTCCCAGCGTCGCGGAGCTGCCCACCTGCCAGAACACGTTGCAGGCATCGGCACCGTTAATCAGCGACACGGTGCTGTTGGATGCCGTGACCAGAGTGGAGCCGGACTGAAAGATCCAGACGGAATCGGAGCTTCCCAGGCCATCGAGCGTCAGAACTCCGGTGATCTGGAACCCCACGGGGTTGTTGTAAACCCCCGGAGTCAGCGTCAGCCCTCCCAGCTCGAAACCGGTGGCGATAAAGGGTCGCCCGGCTGCGGAGTGATACGCGTTGAGCAGGTCGAGTTTGGCCTGTTGGGTGACGGCGTTGGCTCCATGATTGACCCCAACCAGGGTGACGTCGTTGAAACCGGTCATGGATGGGGTGGGGTACGTCCCCACGTCGCCATGGATGGTGGTTGAGTTTGTATTGGTGATACCGGAACCCGCCAGCACTGCGAACCCCTCTGCCGTTCCCAAGTCAACGGACTGGGCCCAAGCGTCCCGTTGCAGGCAAAGTCCCGCCGTCGCCGCCAAGACAATGCCCACCAGCAGTCGGTGCCCAACCCTCCATCCATTCAGTACCGTTAGTTTTCGTTTCATGAGATGTCAGGCCGCCGCTCCCGCTTTCTTGCTTTTTTTCTTTCTTGGTTTGCGGCCTGCCTACCCGTCTCGGTAGCCTTCCGGTGGATTTCAAACGTCTAACCGATCCCGTTTCTTTTGCAAAGCGTTTTGCGACTCCGAACTGGCTTGACGACGGGGAGCTTCCGGCCACGAATCAATTGATTAATTGCTAGGAAATCGCTTTTTCCTCCCCTCGGCTCCCTTCCCGCCGAAGGCCCGGGGCCTTCGGGGCCTTCGGGGCCTTCGGGGCCTTCGGGGCCTTCGGGGCCTTCGGGGCCTTCGGGGCCTAGAATCGCCCGATTTGGCCGGGTGAGTCAACGATTTTTTCCGAAAGATCGCGCTTCACTCGTGTACCGTGCGAGAAATCGCGTCGGCCGGGCATGAATTTTTGCTCCCCCTTGGTTTCGGCTTCGAAACCAAGGGGGCTTTCCAGCAAGTCGGGTCATGAATGGGGTCAGGTGGAGAAAATAGACAAAGTGGTGTTTCCGGTTCATTCCGTGTGTCATGCCCCGTGCGCCGCGCATAGAATATCCCGATGCGATCTATCACGTCATGGCCAGGGGGAACCGCCAGGGCCGTCGTGCGAAAACGGGAAAACGGGGGAAAACGGGGCCAGAGGTAGCCCCAGTTCATGGAGGATTCGAAGACGGCGCGGACGCTCCCGGCAGGAAAGCCGGAGAAGAATCCGGCGAAGCCGCCAAGGCTGTTGGGCGCGACGCGCCCCTTCTTGACCGTAGCGCCGTCGGCGTCCAGGACGTGGACGACGCTATACCGCTTGTGGTAATCGATGCCTGCGAATAGCATGGGAGTGGAGTTGGATTGGGTGTTGGATTGGGTGTTGGTTTTCATCGACTCGAGGGTAAATCCGCCCTCGACGCCCGATCCAGCTCTCTTTCATCTTATCTGGTACCCCGTTTCTCCCGTTTCTCCCGTTCTCTGACCCCGTTTTATCTGACCCCGTTTCTCGCCTCCTCGGCGGAGCGTCGTTCGCAAGCGGCGGGAACGACCGCGAGCAGCGCCGCGAATCCGAGCAGGCGGGTCGCGGGCGGGTAGGAGCATCGCTTCATCGACCGCCAGTGTAGGGGGCTGGTGAAGCGAGCGTCAATGCGAAAGAGGGCGGGGAGGCGCTCTTTCAGCTCTCCCCCGGATTCCCCCCCTCCTCCCGCCAGCTCTCGTCCTCCTGCGCGCCGAAGAGGTCGGTTTGCGGCAGGAGCAGTTCGGGAAGGTTGCCGCCGACGAGGGATGCGGGCATGGGGTGGAAGCGGGCGGGCACGCCGTGGGCGAGGGTGCCGGGGGGGACGTCCTTGTTCACGAGCGTTCCGGCGCCGATGAAGGCCCCGCGCCCGATCGTGACGCCGGGGCAGACCGTGACGCCCCCGCCGATGGTGGCGCCGTCTTCGACGCGGGCCCCCTCGACGCCGTCCTGCCGCATCGGGTATTTCGCGTTGAGGAAGGTGGTCCCAGGTCCGATGAAGACGAGATCGCCGATCTCGGTCCGGCTGGGCAGGTAGACGTGGGCCATGATTTTGACGCCGCGGCCGATGCGGAGGCGGCCCTCGAGGGTGCATTTGTGATGGACCACGCAGCGGTCGCCGATGACGACCTCGCCGCGAATGAGGACCTGGTGTCCGCACTGGAAGCGGTGGCCGACGGTGGTGTTCGCGTAGAGGATGCTGCCGCTGCGAATGATGGCGTGGTCGCCGATGCGGGTCGGCTCCGAGTCGCCGGGGTAGCGGTAGCCGAGGACGACGTCGGCGTCGATCTGCGCGTGCGCGCCGATCTCGTGGAAGGGTTCGGCGGGGAGGCCCATGCTATTGGGCGAAGCGGTGGAGGACTTCGACGGCGCGGACCGCGAGCACGTCGCCGGCGGGTTTGGCGTAGGGCGGGCGGAACTTGCAGTAGCGGTAGTGGGCGCTCATGTATTCGCCGTCGCCGGTGTTCGGCCCGTCGGTGAGGTAGCCGTAGGAAGTGTTGGTGTAGCCGCAGGGGATGGTGAGCGGAAAGGGCGAGCCCGCCCGCATCTGGCGACCGATGCCCTGGAAGGGTTCGAAGGGCATGCCGAGGAGGGCGACGTCGCCGAGGCGCAGGACGTAGAGTTCGACCTCGAGATGTCGGGCGACGGCGTCGGCCTCCCCTTTCTCGTGGCGCTCGAGGGCCCAACGGCTCCAGGGCAGGACGCCCTCGATCAGCTTGCCCCGGTAGGCGGGGGTCAGTTCGCGCGGAAAGTTCAGTCCGGCGCAGGTGAGGGTGTCCTCGTCCCCGGCGGTGGCGCGGCGGATGAAGTCCTCCATTTCGGCGATCTCGGCGACCAGCTCGGCGCGGGACGGCAGGGGTGCGAGCGGGATGTTGACTCGCTCCACGGCATAGTCGAAGCCGTCGCGCTCCGAGGCCCGTTGTTGCGGGAGCGCGGCGAGGTAGCTCTCGGCGAGCATTTCGCCATACTGGCGGGAGAGTTCGACTCCGCCACGAAACATGCCCTTGGAGTTCACATCGGCGGCGCAGCCTTGGAGAAAACTCATCGGCGCGGGCCGGGAGGGCGAGAGGTGTTCGGCGACGAGATCGCAGGCGACCTGCGGCCAGTCGCCGAAGACGACGGGTTTTTCGGGATGGTAGCAGGTCACGGGATGCCCGGTGAACTGCGCCAGGGCGGTGACGACCTCGCCGTCCCCGTTTTTCAGGAGGACGAGGGGGGCCTGCCGGTCGATGTCGCCGTTGAAATCCGTCCCCACGAGGTCGCGGTCCTCCTCGCGCATGAGGTAGCTGCTTCCGTCGGCGCGGCGTCCTTTGCGGTTGTAGGTGATGCGCCCCTCCTCGCCCTCCGTCCACCAGACCGAGACGGGCTGGAGGAGGGCGGGGAGGCGTTTCGCATGGGCGCGGAGCTGGTCGAGCATTTCCTGTCCCACGGGCAGCAGGACGGGGTCGGGCACCGCCTCGGGCGGCAGCGAAAGCGCGGCGTAGGCCTCGAGCTGGTTCTCGGCCATCTTCATGTCGGTGTGGTTGTGCGAGACGAAGAGCAGGACCCGCTCGACGGGAAGCCCGAGTTCCTCCGCCACCGCGCCGCGGAAGAGCGGGCTGACGTTGAAGGCCTTGGGGGTGTTGAAATGCGTCGTGACGAGGCAGAGCCGATCCTCCCCGTCCTCGAGCAGGGTCACGGTGGTCCTGAGCGGACCGGCCACGTTGCGCACGAGGGCGCCCGTCTTTCCGACGGTTGGGCCGCCCGCTTTCGGGGTGATGCCGAATTCCAGCGCCGCAACCCTCAGCGCGGGTTCCGCCGCGGAAAGCGGGGAGAGGAGGGCGAACCCGAGCAGGGACAGCCAAATCGAAAGCGGGGAGTTCGGGCGGAGAGGTCTCATGGGGTATGGTTACTCTCTGCTGGGAAATCGCTTTTTCAACCCCATCGCTCCGATAGCACGCAGCGACCTGGGTTGGAGGGGGTGCAACGACGACCTCGATGAATTCGCCCTCCAAACTGTAGTGCAGCAAGCGCCCCTTCGGTTGGTGGTTCCGGTCGCAGATCAGAAGTCGCGGCGGATCGTAGCGGGTGTCGAGCGTCATTCCGTGGGCGGTGTTGAACTGCTTCGTCTCGTTCCCCTTCTCCCCGAAATGCCTCAGGTATTTCCCGTCCTTGTCGAAGACGAAAATCCGGTTGCTCGCGTAGCCGTCGGAGAGAAAAATGTCCCCGTTTGCGGCGACCGTGATCGCCGTGGGACTGAATGCGGACGGACTGGGTTTTCTCGACTTCGACGGAGGCGGGTTCGGTTTCCTCGGGTGCAGCAGCTTCCGCTGCGGGCTCGGGTTCGACTTCCGCTACCTCCGGTTGCTCGGACTCAGACTTTTCGGTGCATCCTGTGAAAGCAAAAAAGCCGAGGATCGTTATTGAAAAAATGGGGTTCTCATAAAATGCGATGGGTTCATTATTTGGTTCAGGAGACTGTTGAAAAACCCCACAACGGAAAATCTATGAGGTTTTCGGTTTCAGAAATAGCGGCTTCGCCGAAACGATTTGTTGACCGACCCGATGGGTTTCGGCCCTTTTGTTTGCTGGCGTCGTTGCTCCTCGGTCGTGGGGAATAGGATCCAGGGACTGAAAGTCAACAGGGTATGGTCACCGACTCGACCCTGTTCAGTCTCGCTTTGACGGGATTTCGAATAGGGTGCCGCTTCGCGGAAGCGATTTCAATGGCAAGCGGAGCGCTCGCCCTACAGGTTCACTGGTCGGCCGCCCCACTGCAGGGCGGCCGCACCGGCTGCCTGCGAATTATTACGGCGAAGCCGCACACTCACTCCGCTTCCGCGAGAGCGGCGATCACTTCTTCGACTTTCTCTTTGCCGTAGCTGTGACCTTCGACAGTGGTGATGATTTCGCCCTCGGCGTTTTTCGCGACGATGCCGTGGACTTTCAGATCGGATTCTTCGATTTCTTTATTGGAGTCACCTTCTCCGACTTTCACGGTTTCGATTTCGATGTCGTCGCCGTGCTCTTCTTTGAGGCCATCAACTATGGCCGTCACTTTCGCGCACATGGGTCATCCATCGAGATAGTAGTAGGACAACTGTGATTTTTTCTCGTCGGCACTCGCGAGTCCGAAGACCCCGAGCATCGCCAAGACCGGCAAGAGTCGTTTCCAGCAATTCATGGTCGGGGAGCTTCTCGCGTATCCGCCCGCGGAGCAATTGGCGCGATACCGCTCGCGAAAGCACCCGATCCCGTCAGGCCGGACGATTGACTCCTGCCGCCTGTTCTGGCTCGATGGAGAGCATGAAAGTTACGACTGCCCGCCGTTCGCAATTCCTATGCGCCATCGCTGCCTCGCTACTCGCGGGACCGTGTCCGAGCTCCGCGCAGGAGGCCACCGATATCGGAAGCCGTCGCGAGCTGTTCGTCGACGACACTCTCATCGACCGGCTGGCCGGGGATGCGGATCTCCGCATGCATCATCCGGTCCCCCGCGAGGTCGTGCTGGAGCACGACGCGCCGTGGGAAGGAACCGGCAGCGGATATCACAGCGTCTTTCGGGATGGCGACCTCTACCGGATGTATTACAAGGCATGGCACATCGAGGTGAAGGACGGAAAGTTCATCACGAATCGCCATCCGCTCTACTGCTGCTACGCCGAGAGCGACGATGGCATTGTCTGGCGCAAGCCGAATCTCGGTCTCCATGAGTTCGAGGGATCGAAGGAGAACAATATCGTCATCACGAGCGGGACCTACGGCGATCTCAAAGCCGACGCCGGACACCCCGCCGTGTTTCTCGATGAGAATCCGGACGCGGATCCGAAAGCGAAATACAAGGCGATCCTTCGCTCATCAGGAAAAGCAGGACTTCTCGTATTTGCATCGCCGGACGGAATTCACTGGTCGCCGCTGAGCAAGGAACCGCTCTTCCATGGAGTCGGCGCATTCGATTCCCAGAACCTCGCTTTCTGGGATCCGACGATCGGGAAATACCGCGCTTATTGGAGGGCCTTCGGTTCCGGAGTGACGAACGAGAAGGAGAGGAAACCCGAAGGCATCCGTATCGTCCGCACCTCGACATCCGACGATCTCGTCGCGTGGACGCCCCATCGGGATTTGCAGTATGAAAACTCTCCCGCCGAACATCTCTACACGAACCATGTGAAACCGTATCACCGCGCTCCCCACATCCTCATCGGATTTCCAACGCGATACATAGACCGGGGGCCTTCGGATTCCATGTCCGCCCTGCCCGACGAGAAAGAACGGGAAGCCCGCGCGGAGGCTAGCAAGAGATTCGGCTACGCGCTCACCGAAGGACTTTTGATGGCGAGCCGCGACGGTGTGAATTTCAAACGATGGAACGAAGCCTTTCTCCGTCCCGGCGAAGAACGTCCCGGAACCTGGCACTACGGCGCGCAGTATCCCGCCTGGCATGCCGTCGAGACGGAGTCGACCTTGCCGGGAGCGGCGAACGATCTCTCGCTCTATGCGACGGAAGGCTACTGGCACGGAAAGGGAAGCACCTTGCGCCGTTACACCCTGCGGCTCGACGGTTTCGTATCGGTGAATGCCGGATGGGACGGCGGCGAATTGATCACCAAGCCCATCATCTTCGACGGCGAGCGGCTAAGCCTGAATTTCGCCACCTCAGCCGCGGGCGATGTCCGCGTCGAGATTCAGGATGAAAACGGAAAACCGATCCCCGGCTTCGGCGAGGCCGATTGCAGTCCGCAGTTCGGCGACACCGTCGACCGGGTCGTGCATTGGAAGAACGGCCCCGACGTGAGCGAACTAGGCGGGCGGACGGTTCGTCTACGTTTTCTCCTGAAAGATGCCGCTCTCTATTCCTATCGGTTCCAGGATTCCTGACAAAGACGCATGAAGCGAATCACCACCCTCTCTCTTCTCCTCTTGCTCTCCACGGATCACTTTCCAAACCGCAGAGCATACAGGTCGGCGTCCATGAGTTCGAAATGCAGGCGGATTGGCCGGCCGGCGAGCGGCTTCAATTCGCTGACGCCATTCCAACTCAGGGGGTGTTCGAGCGAGTCGCCGTAGAGTTCGTCGCAATCGGCCAAGGTGAAACCGGGGATCGGTTCACCGTCCGCATTCTGAATCTCGCAACGCAGACTGCCGGCGGCGGAGGTCGAGAAATTGACCAGCAATTCGACGTCGCCGGGCGGATCGGGAAGCGGGCCGGACACGGTTTGCGCCGGATCGTGGTCGCTTGTCAGAACATCCTCGAGCGGCACGCCCAGGTTGTCCATGGTCAGAAAAACGCCACGATCTTCCTTGGCGAAGAAGGCCTCTCGGGGGCCCGGCTTAGCCAATTCGGCGATGTCCTCGGCGGACAGTACGCGCCGCAGCACGAGCAGGTCGTCGGTGTGCCCGAGGAAAGGCTCGTTGGAAACCGAAGTCCCCGCCTGATCTTCGCCGAAGCGCAGATCGCCGTGCGCGAATTTCAGATCACCTGCGCCGGCCTCGCCGCCGGAGGCGACTTTACGCCCGTCGAAATATAGAGCGACCTCGCCGTCGTCCCACGTCGCCGCGAGATGATGGGCGGATTCGTCACCGGATTCCAGGCTCCACGTCCCGATCGTTTCCAATGCCACGTCGACGTGCACATCTCCGCAGTGAAATCGGATCGAGTCCGGGCCGTCGGTGTCGATGTCGAAGAGCATTTCGCCAGCATCGACCGGTCCTCCTCCATAGGTCGAGAACAGGCGCCGACGCCCGGAGGGAACGCCGCGGACCATCGCCGCGAGAGTGACCCGCGGGCCTAGGTTCTGCGTTTCGGCGAAGGTCAGGATGGCGTCCTTGCGGAATTCCAGCGACCCGGCGCCGCGAATCGGATCATCCGACTCCACCCGCAGCCGGGCCGAAGCATCGACGCGATCCGTGCGGGGGGTGCCCGGCGGCGGGACGGAAAACGTCAGCGGCTTCGTCAGCATCTGTCCGCCCGTGGACGGCGCATTCACCGAGACGAACCCGTCGGAACGGATCGTGAACCGGCGCAGTCGGCAAGCGTCGCCTTCAAAGTAGCCCTCGGTCGAATACAGGGAAATCTCCGAGCCGCCGTGGACGCTCGACTTGGTGAAAACAAGTCCGTGTGCGGTGAGATTGTTCCGGGTGACCCAGCGTTCGGCTTGCAGGCCGGGCCGGATGAGCGCCTCGGTCCAGCGATGGAAATTGAGTCCGTCGCGACTGGTCATGAAGACGCCGTCGGTCAAGCCATAGCCTTCGCGTCCCTCGCGCCGGTAATCGCGCTCTACGTAGCGCATGGGGAAGCCGAAATAAAGGTGCGGAGCTCGCGGATAAGGCTGAATGCCGTTGGTGTAGAGTTGCATGGGCGGCGAGCCGGGATATTCCAGCCGTGTGGTCTCGGTCCAATTGAGAAAATCCTCCGAGGTGGCCGTGCCCGCATCGCGTCCGAACCCGGGCCGGTTCTTGCGCACGAACGCGACGTAACATCCGCGCCGCTCGTCCCACGCGGCCACGTTGAGCGAGTCGAACGCGCCGTCGCTCATGACCGGTTCCTCCTGCGTGAGCTGCCAATGAATCGCGTCGGACGAATGAAACGCGTAGAGATAACGAACGCGGCGCCCCTCGGCCAGCGCCTCGTCGTCGTGCATGAAGGCCAGCGCCTTGTAGCGATGCTCCGGAGAGCAGTCGGGGTTGCTGTCTTTGAACGGAGCGAAGTTGTGCCCGCCGGGTCCCGCCCAGACGATGTTGTTCGCGGTGGATCCGTCGTGTTCGAATAGCCCCAGTTCCGGTTTGGTCCAATGGATGCCGTCCCGGCTTTCTGCGTAGCAGGCCGTTTCGTGACTCATGTGATGGCGTTCCATCAGACGCCCCCGCCGCCTCCCGCCTCCCGACCCGCGATAATACATCCGGTAGAGGTCGCCGTCCTGAAACACCGTGTGATAAGCCGAAGTCTCTCCTTCCCACGGCGCGTCATGCAGGATCGCGATCTCCTGAGGAACGGGCTGGTGCAATTTGAGCTCGGCACCGTCGAATTTTTCGATGAGGAAATCGTCGACGAAGAGTTCACGCCGGTTTTCGAGAGCGATGGGGTCAGCCGCCACGGCCGTCGGCAGAACGATGGCGACAAGCAGGAAGAGACGTTTCATCGATTCAACATCCCCGCAGTCAGCCCGCGTTTGGAGTGCCTTGGAGGGAAGACGGGGAGGGAGAGGTTTATCACTGCTGCTTCCATCGATCGAACTGAAAATCAGGCCGAGGAATTCCGATCGGGACAGATCTTCTCAAGAAATCCCGTCCAGTGGACCCGTGCTGTCGACGAATTGTTCCTCTTCGATCCCGAGCGAGTGGAACATCGATACGAAGAGATTCGACATCGGTATCTTCTCGTCGAAGCGGAGAAACTGGTTGTGCTTCAGCCCGAAATCGCGGCCACCGGCGAGGAGGAGCGGATAGTTGCGGTTCTGGTGGGTCTTCGAATTGCTCGACCCGTAGAGAACCAAGGTGCGGTCCAGGAGATTCGCTCCAGTTTCGCCCTCGGGTGTCTCTTTCATTCGCTGCAAAAACCGCGCCAAGTTCTCGGCGAGGAACCGATCGAATTTGCCGATGGCTTCGGGTCCGCCTTTCTTCCCGGCCTTGTGGGCGAGGCTGTGCCAGTTCGCTTCAAGCCCGAGACAGGCGGGAAAGGTCCGCGCCCGGGTGGGACCATAGCTGCCCAACTGGAAAGCGGAGACGCGGGTGATGTCGGTCTGGTAGGCGAGAAAAAGCAGATCGTAGATCGCGGCGATGTAGGCCTTTGGCGCTTCGGGATCGGAGTCGAGAGCGATCTGCGAGGCATCGACATCCGGAAGCGGCACGTCGAGCCACTCGCGGGCCCGCTCGACCCGCTGCTCGACTTCGCGGACGGAAGTCTCGAATTCGTCGAGTTTCATCTGGTCGCCCGTGCCGAGCGCCCGTTTGAGCGATCCGGATTGCTCCATGACGAGATCGAGGATGCTGCCGGAGTTTTCCAATCTCGCCCGGTCGAGGCGGCTGGCGTTGTCTTGTCCGAATAGGCGATTGAAAATTAGCTTTGGATCCGACAGCGCGGGGATGGGTTGCCCTTTGGCAGTGTAGGAAAGTGTCGTCGAACGAGTCCGCGGACCGATCCCGCCGTCGGTCGACACCGTCAGCGACCCGAGCCGGGTTTGCTCGCCCAAATGACCGGCCGCGAGTTGATCGAGCGAGATGGTGTTTTTGTAGGTTCCGGGGGCGAGATTGTTTCCGGTCAGAAACGTGTCGCCAGTGTCGTGCCCGTTCATCGAGCGGCAGCGCGGATGGGAGAGACCTGAGAAAATGGAGATGTCGTCCATCAAAGGCTGGAGCGGATCGAGGACTTTGGTGAGCTGATAGTCTTTTCCCTCCCCCGTAGGAAACCAACCCCATTCCCGCGCCGGATCGTCGGCTTTCGGGACGGCGACGCCGTAGGGAAACATGACGCAGCAAAGACGCTTCGGCAGTTCGGCGGCGACTTTCTTTTCCGCAGCGGTGAGTCCGGCGGACATTCCCTCCATCCAAGGAAGCGCCAAGGTGACGCCGGCTCCTTTGAGGGCGGTTCGTCGGTCGATGTGCCAGGATTTTCTCATGCTCGCGTTAAGACTCATGCTCGCGTTAAGACTCGGTAAAGATTTCGCTGGTGACAAGATCCACGATGAGGCCCCGGAGTCGAAAGCCGCTGCTTTCGAAATCCGCGGTGAGCCGGTCGATCGTCTCGCGGTCGGCCAGATCGAGCGAACGTCCCAGCGCATACGTCGCGAGCCTCCGGACAACGGACCGGGCGAAGTGGGGCCGTTTTTCCTGGAGAAGAAATCTCTTCAAATCATCCACGCCAGAGAGCTCGGTCCCGTCCGGCAGTTGCGTCGCCGCATCGATTTCCGCTCCCTCCGGCGCATCGCCTTTCTTCCGGATCCTGGTGGCCGCATGGGTTCGATACAGTCCCGTCGCGTCGAAATGTTCGAGAGCGACTCCCCATGGATCGATATTCTCGTGGCAACTGCGGCAGGATTCCTTCTCGCGATGCACTTCCAACTGCTGCTGGAGACTGAGTCCGGCGAGATCGGGATTCCCGGGATCCAGGTCCGGCACGTCCGGCGGTGGTGGCGACGGCGGCGAGTCCAGCAAGCGGTCGAGTATCCAGACCGCCCGCTTGATCGGATGGGAGGACTCGCCGTTCGAGTTGCTCAGCAGAAAGGCGCCGTGACCGAATACGCCGCCCCGACGGTCGGCGGGAGTGAGAACGACGCGTTCGAACCTTCCGGAACGCGGCACCTCGCCGAGGCCATAGTGGCTGGCGAGACGGCGATTCGCCATGGTCCAGTTCGAGTCGATCAGTTCGAGGCAACTCAGGTCCCCGCGGACGATCTCCCCGAAGAATTCGCGCGTCTCCTGTCGCATGGCGGCCTTGAGGTCGTTGTCGAAATCCGGAAAGAACTCCGGATTGACCGCGACCCGGTCGAGTCCGCCCAAATCGAACCATTGATCCGCGAACCGATTCACGAATTCCGCAGTGCGGGCGTCGTCGAGCAGACGGGCGGTTTCCTTTTCGAGAATGTCAGGGTCCCCGAGTCGCCCGTTCCGGGCGCGCTCCATCAGTTGCCGGTCCGGGGAGGTGCTCCACAACAAATACGAAAGCCGGTTCGCGATCGCGAAATCGTCGCGCGTATCGACCAGGTGCAGAAAATGGGGCGACACCAGCGCGGCGGCGAACACTTCACGTATGGCGTTTTCGAAGGAATCGCTGGCGGCCCGTATCGATTCGAAGAGGGCGAGATAGCGCGCTGTCTCTTCCGCGCGAACAGGTCGGCGGAAGGCGCGTGGCAAAAACGATTCCAAGGCAGCCCCGGCGCGTTCATTTTCCGAATGGCCGGAGAATTCAGGATCGAGCAGCGCGACATGGCTCTGCGGCGGCCAACTCGTCACCGCGGGCGCCTCGTAGCGGACCGACTCGATCACGATGTCGAGCAGCGGCCCCTCCGGAGCCGGCGGCAACTTGGGAACGGGCTGTCCCTTTTTTTTCGGCCTGGGCGGCGGATCCGAATAGCGGCGATGCGGATACCTCAATTCTTTCCCATCCGCATCGAAAAAATCGAGCATGACGATGACGCCGTCGAAATCGACATTGGCTCCGAATCGGGTCTCGCCCGCTTGCGGGTAATCTTCCATCCGTCCTCGAAAGACGAACGTCTCCGGGTCGTCTGCCGGAGCGGTGACATCGACCGCGCCGACGAGTTTGCGCGGCACGTGGATGATTCCCGGAACACATCCGAGCCAGACTTCCATCCGGGGGAAGTCGTTCCCGTCGGGGACGACGGCTCCCGCCCGGACTGTGATTTCGAACTCGCCGCTCCGCGGAAATTCCTCCACATCGAGAACGAACTCCGGATTCACTGGAATGGCACCGCCGTCTTTTTTTCTCGGCAGCTTGCCGACGGCTGTTTCCTCCTGTTCGACGACCGAGACTTTCGGTGCGTCACCGGTCACGATGGCCAGGTCAAGTGCCTCGCGAGCCACGGCCAAATAGGTTTCGACCTGGGTGGGCGACAGTTCGAGCGTTCGTCCGTTATTGAGAAATCCTTCCGGCGAAGCCGGCTCGGGAGGCAGTTCACGGGCGAAGTCGAATTCGACTCCGAGCAAATCGCGCATCGTGTTCGCGTATTCGTATCGGGTCAAACGACGGGAAGCGACTCGACCACCGACATTGCGTGTGCTCTCGACCAATGCCTCGAGCGAATCGTTTATCCACGAGGTCAGAATGCGGCGCTCCCCGGAAGTCAGTTGTTTCTCCGCTTTCTTCGGCGGCATCTCACCAAGGTTCACCTGGTCGAGGGCGTCGTGCCAGGTATCGGCATGCCCGCCCGCGAGAAAGTTCGGATTCAGTTGGTCGAACCGAATGTCCGCCTTCTGCTTTTCCGGACCGTGACAATCGACACAGACGCGTTCCAAAATCGGACGAATCTCCGATTCGAAGTCGACCGCTCCCGCGATCGCGGTCATCGACCAGAGGGCAAGGCCCGTGCTGAGAATCCTGAACACACGAAACCTGTATCCGGTTACGAGGCGCATCGCAAGAGACGCGATGGAGGGTGTCTGCCACATTCTTTTCAACAGGGTCGGATCCACGACCTGACAGAGTCGGGTCACCGACTCGACCTTTTCTCCTGATGAGGTCACGTCCTGCCGCCAGGTGAATGATCTTCGTTCTCTATTGAAAGTAGTTGGCCGAGAGGCAACAATCCCGAGATGAAAACCGTCCTCAGCGATATTTTGATCGAGGCGCTGGGTCACACTGCGAACGACGATCGCGAAAAGTATCTTCTTGGCAAATGCGGTCACGACGCGGAGCTGCTCGCACGATACGAATCATTCCTGAGCGGGATCGAGTCGAAATCCGGTCAATCCCTCGGTTGTCCTGCCACGGGCCGGAACCTGATTCTTCCGGCCGGGACGATGGTCGGGCCGTTCCGAGTATTTAGGGACCAGGTCTTCAATTACGTCCGCCCTTCGGCATCGACACGATGGAGCCGCTCGACATGCCGCTGCGGTGGGGCTGGAGTGACGAGATCGAACCGCCACCCGAGGATTGATGGCGCGGCGGGAGTGAAACCGAATGGCACTGCCGCGGCGCGACAGCGCACGAAAGCCGCGAAGCGTGACCGCAGAGGGTGCCGAAGGCGGCAATGGCCGACGACAGCGATACCGACATCTGGGAATACGCCAAGACTCACGAATACGCCATCGTGACCAAGGACAAACTTCAAACTACGTGAACGCAGGATGACCACCAATCTGACGATACTGGACTGGCTGGTCGTTGGTGTCTACGTGCTCTTCACGTTCGGCACGGCGCTACGAATTCGTCGCGGTCAGAAAACCGGCGAAGACTATTTCCTGGCCGGTCGCAGGACAGGGTGGCTGCTGATCGGAGTCAGCATGTATGCCACGCTTTTCAGCACCATCAGCTTCGTGGCGGTGCCGGCCGAGGCCTATCGCAACGGCATGTTGCTCAGCCTCAATTCAGTCGGTTACTTCCTCTTCACGCCCTTGGCGGTGTGGATCTTTCTGCGCTTCTTTTATCAGGCGGGCACATTCACGGCTTATGAGTATCTGGGACGTCGCTTCGGCGGATCCACCCGCACACTCGGCAGCGTCATCTTCATCATCGCGCGGTGCCTGACGGGAGCGATGATCTTTTACGCCTCGGCGAAGGCGTTTGAGACGCTGGTTGGCTGGCCGCCGGAAGTTACGGTATTGGTCATCGGCACGGTCACGATTGCCTACAGCTACATCGGGGGCATGCGGGCGATCATCATCACGGACTTTGTCCAGACGATGGTAATCCTGTTCGGCCTGGGCTTTATTGTCTTCAAGTTGTCGGCGGCGGCGGATTTCGATTTCGGGGCGGTGTGGGATTTCGCCCGGCAGAACGACCGGACCTACGGCGCGGTGACGACCGCAGAGTTTTTCTCCTTCGATCTGCACCTGCGCTACACGTTCTGGCTGTGTTTGATGTTCTCCTTCATCACCCCGTTGGCCAACTACGGCACCGATCAGCTCGTCGTGCAGCGCATTCTCGCGAGTTCCTCTTACGATACGGCGAAGAAGGCTATCATGCTCAAGACTCTCGGCACCTTGCCGATCATGCTGGTCTTCTATTTCTGCGGTCTGCTGCTCTACTTCTATTACAACAAGCTGGGCGCGCCGCCGCCCGGCGTGGAGGCCGACGGGATCCTGGGCTGGTTCATCTCAACCTCATTGCCGTCGCCGATTCCCGGGCTGATCGCGGCGGCTTTGGTGGCGGCGTTGATGTCGTCATTCGATTCCACGCTGAATTCAATTTCCACGGTGTTCACGATCGACATTTTGAAGCGACGTGACGGCACCGAGCTCCTGCGACTGGGCAAACGACTGACCTTGGTCTGGGGTGGGGTGATGATCGGTCTGGCGCTGGCCGTCATCGCGGCGGGCAAGCAGGTGGAGACGTCCGTGTTCGAGATCAATCTGGTCTGGGCCAACCTCTGGGGGGTGCTGCTCGTGGTCATGCTCGCCGGCATATTCTTCCCGCGGTGCACCGCCCGCGGTGCGGTGGTCGGCATCATCGCCGGAAGCGTTATCAATCTGACGATTCCTTGGTTCCTCTACTTCGGCACCCCGGCGGATGAACGCATCGGCTTCATTTGGCTGGGGCTGCCCGGCTGGCTCGCGACGGCCGCGGCGCTGGCCGTTCTGGCGGGTCATAAAACCAAGTCGGCGGAGGAATTGAAGGGACTTACCTGGCGGACCGTCGTGCGCGAGCGAGATCCCTCCTGAATCACGAACCCAACAAAATCATGATGAACCGAATACCCCGAATCCTTACCCTTTTCTGCCCTGCTTTGTCGGGCCTCCTGATCAGCCCGGCGGTGCCGGTGTTGGCCGATACCACGGTTGAGATGGAGCACGTGGTGCTGCACCGCGATGATACGATGTATTACCTCGGACCGTCGCTCGCGGTGTTGCCCGACGGCGACATTCTGATGGGTCTGCGAGAGGCCCATGCGCGGTCCCGGAAACTGCGGGGGCACGTTGATCCCGCGTCCCGCGGGGTGCTTTTGCGCTCGCGCGACGGCGGCCGCACCTTCGGTGAAAAGCGGGTGGTCGACGACGAGACGATACGTTTTTCCTCGTCCCAGGACACCACCCTGACCGTCCTGTCCGACGGCAGCTTGCTGGCGGGCATCTACAGCTGGGGCATCGCGCCGGTGCCGACCGGAGTGGCGTTGGACAAGATCCACACCGGCCGCCGGGTGGTGGGCCCGCGGAAGCCGTTCATCGGCATATTCGAAGGGATGTGGACGCGACATTCGACGGATCAAGGGCGGACTTGGACGGATCGTCGTCCGGTCGATGTGGCGGGGTTGCCACCGTTTGGCGGGCGGGCCCAGGTCGTGGAACTCGACGACGGCACGCTGCTCATGCAGGTCAACGACCTGAGCCGCACGGTGGGCCGCCCGCGCGACTGGGCCCTGGTGTTCTGTCTGCGTTCAACCGATGGCGGCGTAACCTGGCGAGAACCAACGTCGGTTGCGGAAGGTTCGGAGCTTGCGGTGCACTTTCTGGAACCCAGTTTGG
This sequence comes from Verrucomicrobiales bacterium, assembly GCA_040905585.1. Lineage (GTDB taxonomy): Bacteria > Verrucomicrobiota > Verrucomicrobiia > Verrucomicrobiales > DEV007 > Arctic95D-9. The sequence continues at coordinate 151,548 of JBBDRG010000011.1, read as the reverse complement.
TGCGGTTGCGCAGCGGCCGCCTCATCAGCATGTTGCGCACACGTGGCGAAGGCCCGGAAGCGGACGAGCGCGTGCGGCAGGAAGGTGGTGATGTGGGTACGCTCTACAGTCACTACGGCCACGTATTCCAATGCATTTCGGATGATAACGGCCGCACCTGGTCGGAGCCGGTGCAGACCCCGATGTGGGGCTTCCCCGCACACGTGCTGGAACTCAGCGACGGGCGGCTGCTCTGCGCCTACGGGTACCGTCGCCCTCCGTTCGGGGTGCGGGCGACCCTCAGCCACGACGGAGGCGAGACTTGGGACATCGCCAACGAGATCGTCGTGCGAGACGATGGTGGCACTTCGGATCTGGGTTACCCTGTTTCGATCGAGCTGCCGGACGGCCGCGTGCTGATGGCCTATTATTTCAATCAGGAAACCCCCGATGACCCGGAATCCATCACCCGCTATATCGCGGGCACTTTCCTGAATCTCTGATTCCCGGCGGGGCCTGACATCACTTCAATCATGACAAAATACACGGTTCTTACCACGTTCCCGGAAAACCGCAGTTCGTCCAATGTCGGCGACCAACTCATTGAAGTTGCCACCAAGCGACTGATCGACCGCGAATGCGGCGAGGTGGACTATCTCACGATCTTTCGTGAGGACCCGCTGGACGAGCGACTCGACGAAATCAACGCGACTGCAGGCATCCTGATGCCGGCCTTTCCCATCCGCGACGCGCCGATGTATCCCGGATGCTATCGGCTGGTTGAGGATCTCGACCGCATCAAGGTGCCGCTCATCCCGGTCGGGGCCAATTGGAACGTCTATCCCGGCGATGCTGAAAACCGGCGCCACGTGCGCTACTCGCCCGAAACCACCGCGTTTCTGCAACGTGTCGCTGCGGGGGTGGAGGCGATCTCATGCCGGGAGTATTTTGTGTCCGAAGTGCTGCAGCGACACGGCATCGGCAACACGCTGATGACCGGTGATCCGGCCTGGTATGATCCGGACTTTCTGGGCCAGCCCCTGCATCGTCCCGCTTCGATCGAGCGGGTGATGTTCAGCCCGCCGCTGAGCGCCTACTACCGGGATCAGGCGGACGCGGTGCTGGTTATGCTGGCGGAGCTGTTTCCCCGGGCTCAGCGCTACTGTGCCATGCACCTGACGGACGCGAACGTGTCGCCCTTTGCCGACAAACGACCGACCAACGACGCGTCGATGCGTCCCGACGTCGCGGAGAAGAATGCGTTCATTCGCCGCCGCGCGGTGGAGCTGGGCTTCGAGGTGCTGGAGCTGGCCGGGGATGTCGGCAAACTGGATTTCTATCGGGAGTGCGACCTGCACGTGGGCTACGAATGCCATGCCCACCTGGGTTTCTTCCGCCAGCGCCGTCCCTCGGTGCTCATTGCGGAGGATGCACGCGGGGTGGGGTTCAACTACACTCTGGGCGTCGGCGGTTTTTCCGGGTTTGTGCGGCAGGGCCGCGAGCCGGAGCGGCCCCCAAAGGAAGGGGGAACTTCCGGCTACTGCGTCACGGCGGAGGAATTTGCCGCCGCCCCGCCGCGTCCCGACCTTGTGACGGACGTGCGCCGCTATCTGGAGGAGGAGTGCAGCAGCGGCTTCCGGCGTTACCTGGGAGTGGCGGACTTCATCGACGAAACCTACGAAAACGTCATGGCTCCGTTTCTGCGCTCGTTGCCTAAATAAGCTCGATGGCGCGTTGCACCATCATGAATGCCCGCCGGATAGTCCGCAACTTGGCTGCAATCGCCGTTATGGCTGCGGCCGGGCATGCGCCTGCGGCGTCGGTTTGGCAGGAGTTGCCGGCCATGCCGAAGGGCTTGGCCGGGCACGCGGTGACGAAAAAGGGGGCGACTCTGCTGGTGGCGGGCGGCACCTGCTGGCAGGAGGGGCTCAAGAGATGGCGCGACACCGCGATCGAACTCGGTCCGTCCGACCGAAGCTGGCGGCTGAACCCTCTCCAACCCGGGGCGATGCGCGGTGAGGGAGCGTTGGGATTGAAAAAGCGATTTCCTAGCAATTTTTCCCGAATCAGTTCGGAGACACCGCCGCGCTCCGACTCCGCTGGGCCTTCGATTTTCGCTCGGGCGAAACCGTCGACGCCGAACTCCATCGACTGGAGGGAGAACGACATGTCGACGGCCTTCGACCTGCTCCAGCATGTCCAGCCCGGCGATCTTCTGCTCCGTGGACGATGCCAGGAAAAGAATATCGAATCATACGCCGCATTTTCCAAGAGCGTGCCGGTCTCGGCAGATGCTCCAAGGCCGCCGGAGCCGAGGTCGTGTTCTCGAAGCTCGGTCGCGGTCGCGGCGACGGAAAACGCTACGTCCCCGTCGTCGGATCGCGCACCTCGAGAACGCCGGCGACCGGCTGGAGGAGTCGCTCGATCCGGAGCGGTTTGGTGAGGACGTCCTTCACCCGGACGTCCCGGGACAGTTCCTCGGGCAGTTTGGCATCGTCCTTTTCGCGAATGAAAATCACGCCCGGCGCCAGTTGTTTCGGACCGCGTCCGGCGGTGTAGGCTTTGGAAATCAATTCGTAGAGCATCGGCCCGGTGATTTCGCCCATCTGCATGGCGAAAATGAAAAGCCGGTAGGGCTTCTGCAAAGCCAGTTCGAAAGCCCGCAGGGGATTGGAAGACGTCTCGACCCGCGACCCGGTAAAGCTCTCGAGCGTCTCCCGGACGAGCCGGGACGTCGACGCCACCGGATGGGCCACGAGAACGCGCGCCGGCGCTCCGTCGCCCTCCTCCTCCGGCCCGGCACTTTTCCCGTCGCCGACTCCGGCGGGATTCGCTCCGGGCGCGGACGCCCCGATATTCCTCAACGTTCTGTACTTTCGACGTTCGGGCGCTGACATGGGCTGTGCGGATCAAAGCGAAATGTCTCTCGGAAACTCCCGGCACCGCGCCGAGTTCGCGCAAGCTTCCCCACCGTCCGCGATTCGTCGATCGAGACGCGCCGGAGAAGCATTCCCGGCAAGCTCCTCCCGGCGCTTCGGATTGAGGGCGGTCCCGTCCTCATGCGGGAAAAGCTCGATCACGACGGACATCGCCTACCTTACCTCGTTTCGGGCGGCGAAACAACCCTTCCGGGTTTATACTCCGGTTGCGGCGAAGCGATATGTCTCAATGTTGTCCTCTTCCGTTCCGAACAACTTCCAAATGGGCGACGACGCGTTGATCAAAATTCAGGGAGCCCGACAGCACAACCTGAAGAACCTGAATTTGGAAATCCCCAGGAACCGCTTCGTCGTCGTCACCGGCGTCTCCGGTTCGGGAAAGTCCTCGCTCGCCTTCGACACTCTCTACGCCGAGGGGCAGCGTCGTTACGTCGAGTCGCTCTCCGCCTACGCGCGGCAGTTTCTCGATCGACTGGAAAAGCCGGACGTCGACTTCATCGAGGGACTGACGCCCGCGATCGCCATCGAGCAGCGGAGTTCGCAGCCCAATCCCCGGTCCACCATCGCCACGACCACCGAGATCTACGACTACCTCCGGATTCTCTACGCCGCGCTCGGTCAGCCCCACGACCCGGAAACGGGCACGCCGCTGGTCCGCCACACGGTCAAGGATATCGTCGATTTCCTGGTCGCCTTCCCGGAGGGCACCCGCGTCGTTCTGGCGGCGCCGGTCGAGCGGGAGAAAGGCGAAAAACTCAAGGACGTGCTCGAACGCTACCGCGTGCAGGGATTCCTGCGGGCCCGGCTCGACGGGAACATCGCGGAGATCGAGGAACTGCCCGACAAGATCAAGGCCAAGACCGCCGAGGTCGTGGTCGACCGTCTCGTGGTGCGCGAGGACATCCGCAGTCGCCTGGCCGATTCGCTCGAGATCGCGCAGAAGGTGTCGGAAAACCGGATCGCCGTCCTGGTTCAACCTCCCGGGACCGACGACTACGAGCAGCACGACTTCAGTTTCAATTTCACCAATCCCGAAACCGGCTTCTCGCTTCCGAAGCTGACGCCGAAGCATTTCTCCTTCAACAGCCACCTCGGTGCCTGCCCGACCTGCCACGGCCTCGGAACCCGCCTCGTGCCCGACGGCGAACTGATGGTTCCCGACCCCGACAAATCCATCCGGGACGGCGGGATCAAGACGTGGTGGTCCGGATCGAAAAAACGAAAGGGGTTTCACCAGCGGGCCATCGAGGAGCTTGCCGCGACCTACTCGGCGGATCTCGACGAGCCGATCCGAAGTCTCGGCCGGGAATTCAAGAAGGCGCTCCTCTTCGGCAACGACGACTTCGAGGGGCTCTCCAACCAGGCGCTTCGGCTGCTGGGAACGAGCAAAAGCGAAATGACGAAACGCAACGTGCGGCGTTTCATGTCGCCGAAGCCTTGTCCCGACTGCGAGGGCCGGCGTCTCAAGGACGAGATCCTTTCGATCACGCTCGACCACGAGGAGACGCCGCTCTCCATCGAAGGCTTCACTGGACTGAGCATCGCCGCCGCGCTCCGCTGGCTCGACGGCGTCCGGCTCTCCGACGTCCAGGTGACCTACGCGACCGAGGTGCTCGACGAGGTCCGGAAACGCCTCGCCTTTCTGGACACCGTCGGCCTCGGCTATCTCAGCCTGAACCGGCAGAGCGGCACCCTCTCGGGCGGCGAAAGCCAACGCATCCGGCTGGCAACCCAGCTCGGCGCCGGGCTCGCGGGCGTCCTCTACGTGCTCGACGAGCCGAGCATCGGCCTGCACCAGTCGGACAACGAGAAGCTCATCGCCACCCTGCGCGACCTGCGCGACGTCGGCAACACCGTCATCGTCGTCGAGCACGACGAGGACACCATCCGCGCCGCCGATCACCTCGTCGACCTGGGTCCCGGCGCCGGAGACAGCGGCGGTCGCCTGCTCGCCCAGGGCACGCCCGAGGAAGTCATCGCCGATCCCGAGTCCGTCACCGGCGCCTACCTTTCCGGCCGCCGGAAAATCGAGATCCCGCCACCGACCTCCCTGGAAGCGGAGACGCGCGAGCTTCGCATCCACGGTGCCCGACAGCACAACCTCAAGAACATCGAAGTGCGCTTCCCGCTGGGGAAATTCATCTGCGTCACCGGTCTCTCCGGCAGCGGCAAATCGACGCTCGTCGACGACATTCTCCGGCGGGTTCTCTTCCGCCGCCTCCATCAGAGCAAGGAACGTCCCGGCGAGCACGACCGCGTCGACGGTCTCGAACACGTCGACAAGGCCATCGTCATCGACCAGGCCCCCATCGGCCGCAGCCCGCGCTCGAATCCCGCCACCTACATCGGCGTCTTCGCCCCGATCCGGGATCTTTTCTCCCAACTGCCGGCTTCGCGCGCCCGCGGCTACGGACCGGGGCGCTTCAGCTTCAACGTCGCGGGAGGACGCTGCGAGACGTGCCAGGGCGACGGACTCATCAAGATCGACATGCACTTTCTCAGCGACGTCTACGTCACCTGCGAATCCTGCAACGGCCGTCGCTACAACCGGGAGACGCTCGACGTCACCTACCGAGGCAAGAGCATCGCCGACGTCCTTGAAATGACCGTCGAGGAGGCCCTGACATTCTTTCAGAAAATCCCGGGGATCGGCCAGAAACTCCGCGCCCTTCGCGACGTCGGGCTCGGCTACGTCAAGCTCGGGCAGTCGGCCACGACCCTGTCGGGCGGCGAAGCCCAGAGGATCAAGTTGGCCGCCGAACTCGGCAAAACCGCCACCGGCCAAACCGTCTACCTGCTCGACGAGCCGACCACCGGCCTGCACTTCGCCGACATCGCCACGCTGCTGGACGTCTTCTACCGCCTCCGCGACCAGGGAAACACCCTCGTCGTGATCGAGCACAATCTTCACGTCGTCAAGTGCGCCGACTGGATCGTCGACCTGGGGCCGGGCGGCGGCGAGGCCGGCGGGAGCATCGTGGCGGAGGGATCGCCCGCGGCCATCGCCGAGAGCGCCGCCTCGCTGACGGGCCGCTACCTGCGCAAGCTGCTCTGAAAAACCTGAAGCCCGATGCGGGGCGGCCACTCCATCGATCCGTTCGGTTCGCGACTTGGCTTCGCGGGGAGTAGGAGGAAGAGGAGGATTAGGAGTATGAGGGTTCCGCTTTGCGGAACGTACACCCACCAGGAATCGAACCTGGACCTTCGGCTCCGGAGGCCGACGTAATATCCATTTTACTATGGGTGCGTTTGAATTCCTCCCGGCTCGCTCTGGGCGGCGACTGGCCGGGGGCGGTTAAGATGTTGCCTCCCCGCTGAATTCGCAAGTCATAACCACGACGACAGGCCAGGAAACTGACGCTTTACACCCCTTGCCCCGAAGCATATCGTCCCGCCCGTCGCCAACGATGCTGAATCCGCGCCGTCGGATCTCGGAATGGAAGAGGCAATGTCAGGCAAACGAGTGGTCATCAAAATCGGGACCGGCGTGCTCACCCGCGGGTCCGGCGGCCAGATTCACCACGCCATGATCGCCCGGCTCACCCAGGCGATCGCCGACGTCGCCACGGCCGGTCACCGCTGCGTCGTCGTCACCTCCGGCGCGGTCGGGGCGGGGCTTTCCACCTTCGGGCTCACCGAGCGCCCCGTCGGAATCGATATCCTCCAGGCCTGCGCCGCGGCCGGGCAGGCGCGCCTCATGCACCTCTACGAGAGCCAGTTCAGCCACCACGGCTTGAGCACGGCCCAGCTCCTCGTCACCCACGACGACCTCGGGGACGAACGCCGCCGCGGCAACGTCCTCGCAACCCTCAATGCCCTTCTTCCCCACCGGCACGTCATCCCCATCGTCAACGAGAACGATTCCGTCTCCGTCCACGAGCTCAAGGTCGGGGACAACGACATCCTTTCGTCCATCGTCGCCGACCTGATCCACGCCGATTTGCTCGTCCTTCTCACCAGCGTCGACGGCCTTCTCGGACCCGACGCCAAATCCGGAGAAGACATCGTTTCCAGCGTCGACGACATCGAGTCCGTGCTCGGCTTCGCCCGCGACGAAAAGGGCCTCCTTTCCGTCGGCGGCATGGCGAGCAAGCTCCGCGCCGTCCAGTCCGCCGTCTCCAACGGCATCGAAACGGTCATCGCCAGCGGCCTTCGCCCCGAACAACTCCTCGATCTCGTCTCCGGCGGCGGCCTCGGTACCCGCTTCACCGTCCCCGCCAAGGGACCTCAAACATCTCCGACTCCCCCTTCCCCATGACCTCCGAAGAAATCCGCGACCATGTATGGCAAATGGGCAAGCAAGCCCGCGCCGCCGCCCACGCCCTGACCAAGCTGAGCAGCCCGCAGAAAAAAGCCATCCTCCTCGCCATGGCCGACGCCGTGGCCGCGAAGGAGGCGAAAATCATCGAAGCCAACGAGCAGGACCTAGCCGCCGCCGCCGAAGCCGGTTTGGCCGAGGCCATGAAAGACCGGCTCCGCCTCGATCGCGACCGCATCGCCGCCATGGCCAAGGGTATCCGCGACGTCGCCGAACTCCGCGATCCCTCCGGCGAGACCATCCGCGAGTGGACCCGTCCCAACGGGCTGCTGATCCGGAAGCAGCGCACCCCCATCGGCGTCATCGGCATCATCTACGAAAGCCGACCCAACGTGACCGCCGACGCCGCCGTCCTCTGCTTCAAGACCGGCAACGCCACCATCCTGCGCGGCGGCAAGGAAGCCATCCATTCCAACCGAGCCATCGCCGCCGCCCTCCAGGAAGGCGGTGCCGCGGCGGGACTGCCCGAGCACAGCATCCAGCTCATCCCCTTCACCGACCGCGAGAGCGTGCGCCACCTCGCCGAGATGGACGCCTACCTCGATCTCATCATCCCGCGCGGCGGCGCCGGCCTCATCGAAGCCGTCGTCTCCATGGCCCGCATGCCGGTGATCAAGCACTACGACGGCGTCTGCCACACCTACGTCGACAAGAAGGCCGACCTCGACATGGCCGAGGCCATCGCCATCAACGCCAAGGTGCAGAAACCCTCCGTCTGCAACGCCATGGAGACCCTGCTCATCCACCGCGACGCCGCGCCCCGGTTCGCCCCCCGCATCGCCGAAAACCTCTCCGCCAAGCGAGTTGAACTGCGCGGCGACGAAGCCTTCCGGGAATTGGCCGGCATCGACGGCGTCGTCCCCGCCGTCGAAAGCGACTGGAGCACCGAATACCTCGACTACATCCTCTCCGTCAAGGTCGTCGACGACCTCGACGCCGCCATCGAGCACATCAACCACTACGGCTCCCACCACTCCGACTGCATCGTCACCGACGACGAAGAGGCGGCGGCCCGCTTCCAGCTCGAAGTCGACTCCGCCTGCGTCTTCTGGAATTCCTCCACCCGCTTCGCCGACGGCGCCGAGTTCGGCTTCGGCGCCGAGATCGGCATCAGCACCGACAAGCTCCACGCCAGAGGCCCCATGGCCCTAGAGGAACTGTGCAGCTACAAGTACCTCGTCGTGGGAACCGGCCAAGTGAAATAACTCCTACTCTTAATCCTCCTCCTACTCCCCCGCTCGGCCTCCCCCCGCCCCGAAGACTCCTTTTCTTTTTCCTAATCCTTTTCTTTTTCCCCGTGACCGGAGCATGGCCTTCCAAGCCATTTATCATCCCCCGCGATCCCACCCATTCTCAGCCCCTCCAGCATCGCCAGGGCCGGATCCTCTCCCCACGAAGACGCTCCATGAGCGCTATCGCCCGCCGACTAGCGGATCCAGAAACTCGTAGAGTTCCCGTGTCGCCGGATCGTCGGGATCGCCCAGGTCGTCGTTCAGGCGGTTGTGGTTGCTGTCTCGTTTGCCGTACGCCGCGACCGGAATCGCCGCTTCCGTCAACACCTCTTCGAGACGCCGCGCCTGGGCTCGCGTGTTGGGGTTGCCGGGGAAGTAGAGAATCAGGAACGGCGGGATGCCCTTGGCCTCGGCCACGTGTGTGACGGCCGAGAAATCGACGTGCTTTTGAGGGTCGTTTCCGAACTTTTGCCGGTGACCGAAGACGGGCATCGGCCGGCCGTAAAGAGCCTCCCGCAGCTCCGCGGTCATGATGATCTTGGGAATGTCGTAGGTGTCGCCGTCCACCGGCACGCACCCTCGGAGGACGTCGAAGGACACGCCTTGTTCCTCCAGGTAGCGATCGTCGGTGCAGATCAAGGCCGCGAGCTGGGCGCCGGCGGAATGACCGCCGACGAAGATCCGGTTCGGGTCCCCGCCATGCCGGGCGATGTTCCGGTGCACCCAACCGAGCGAGCGGGCCACGTCGCGGGTCAGCTCGTCCATGTCCACGTCGGGCAGAAGCCGGTAATTGGTCGAGACGAAGACGAATTTCCTCTCGGTCAACGCTTCGGGTTTCCGGGCGACATCGCTCTTGTCCCCGACCTGCCACCCCCCCCCGTGAATCCAGAACATGACGGGCAGGCTTTCGCCGTCGGGCTGTTCGAGCGTGTAAATGTCGAGGACCTGGCGTTCGTGACCGTTCTCGACGTAGGGGATGTCGGACGTCCGTTTCTGGGCGAAGGCGTCGTGACCCGCGAACAGGAGCGCGAAAGCCAAGGCGGGGAAGAGTGTGCGGTTCATGGTGGCAAATCTGCCACGAACCGGACCCGAAGGTCAATCCCGAGACGGAGTGGCGCTTCGGGCGCAGTCGGGGTGCCCCCATGCCGCCATGATCGCGCGGGAGATCGTGGCATGGTTTTCTCTACAGTCGAAGAAACACGATCCACTGGAGACGGCCTATGGCGTGGCCGGAGGCGGAAGCACCCAGGCCCCGTGGACGATGCAGTTCGCTTTCAGGATGTTGGCGAGGGTGATCTTCGCGTCGGATCGGTCGATCTTGAGCGTGAAGTCTGGCGGCGTCTTCCCCACCGGAATGTTGATGGTGGGTCCGTCGGCTTGGAATTCCGACGTGGGCAAATCGAGGATTTGCTCAAGAAGGCGCACCGGGACGCCCACGAGTTCGTAGGTGGCGGAGCGCGCGAAATAGCGAAGCTGAAGAATTTCATCCACCTCGGAGCAATAGGTCTCGAAGAGATTCAAAGTCGCTCTCTGCCGCTTGGCGGCGGTCCGGCAATCCTGGATCCAGGCCGCCTCGGTGAGCTTGCTGATGTGAAGCTTGTGCGGCATCAAGTTCTTGGCCTTGCTGGACTTGAGGCTGACCTTCCGGCCGTTCAGGCTCAAATCCCAGAAGCGCTGTCCGCCGGGCGCCTCGGCCACGTCGAAGCCGGCGGCCGCGGCGGATGCGATGATCGCCCGATCGAATCCCTCTTGGAAGAGAGGGGTGCCGATGAAAACGTGCTGGGTGAGCAGGCGGGACTGGAACTCGTCCACGAACGTCTCGGACATCAACGGCGAATCGGGCGAAATGGTCGCCTCGACCTCGGTCCTCAGGGCGGATACCAACTCCGCCACCCTTCTGGATTCGGCGGCGGAATGGGGCGAGTCGGGTTCAGGCATACTGGAAGAGATCTTCTTGCCGGGATCGGGTCAGCGACGAGGGCTTCAGGTGAGTTCCCGGAAGAAAGGTGTCCGCGGGAGTTTTCGCTCTCCCGGTCAGGATCCACTCGCAAACGTGGGCGAGCTGGTGGGAGATCAACGGGGGAACCGCGTCCCCGATGTGCCGGTATTGGTTGGCGAGCGAGGTGCCGACGAATTCGAAGTCGTTGGGAAACCCTTGGAGCATGGCCATTTCCCGGACGGAACAAAGCCGGTCTTCTTCGGGGTGGGCATACCGGCCATTGCCGATGTGGGCGCACTCCCGCTTGATGGTTGGCGCGGGTTTGTCCCAGCTCATCCGGCCGTACACGTCGGGATGCGAGCCAAACTTTCCGCGAGCGGCGAGCCGCTTCATGGCCGGAGTCATGAGGACCTCGCCATCCGGATGGGACACGAGTTCCAGCCACGATCCGCCGTCGCGGGAAACGGCCCGCAAGCGGGCGAGCACTCCCGGGTCCGAAATCGACGGGAAGTCGTCGACGCCGCTGGCCCGGTCCGAAATCGCCGCGAAGGCGGCTCTCACCGTGAGATGGGATTCCTTCACCGAGAACCCTTCCCACAGGTCGTCCAAGGTTTTCAAGAGGAAGGGCTTCCTCGCGGCGATGACCACGGCCCGCTCCCGGATCTGCGGGATCCCGAAGCAGGTCAGGACGTGGTTACGCGCGGAAACGGCATAGCCCGCCGACTCCATCGAATCGCGAAAGTGGTTGAAGTGGTCTTTGAAGTTTCCTCGAAGAAGTTCGCGCGCGTTTTCCATGACCACGATGTCGGGCCCGAGTTCCCGCGCGAAATCCGCGGCCCGCACAACCAGGTTGTTCCGCGGATCGTCACGCAGATGGTTTACCGGATTGGCCCGACTGAAGCCGGTGCAGGGCGGGCACGCGGACAGCACCGAGACTTCCCGGGTCGGGGAGAGACCGAGAGCCTCGCGAAGCCGTCCGGGTTCCAGATCCGCGAGGTTCACCCGGGTCGGGGCGAAGCCCATGTTCCTGGCGTAGGTGGAATTGCACTGAAGGGTTCCCGCTCCCATGCTGGGCTTCCCGATCTCGGCATCGGCGGCGGCGATCAGCTTGAAGGAAGGATGCCGGTGAAAGCCGAAACTCATGCCTCCGGCACCGGAGAAGAGATCGACCACTGTGAACGGTTCTGGCATCTGGAAAATTGAGACGGTTTAAAAAGCAGCTCCTGGAAAGATGTTCTTTAGAACAGTGGTCGGCCTTCGTTTTCTGTCAAGGGCTTGTCGCGCCGCCGGTTTTCGTCATTCGGTCGGTCCGGGGAGCATTAGATAGCAGAAAAAGGGAGGGGCGAAAAGCGGATCGAGAGACAAATCTACAAATTCCTCGATTCCTCCGTTCCTCGACTGCCTCTGTGCAGGCTGGCGGTCTGCCCCCTCGTAGCCGGGACGAAGGTTCCGAATTCCGCTTGCCCGAGGCAACTCTTCGCAGTTGCTTCCGACGACCGATTCGCTAAACCTTTGGCACCAACCATGACTTTTCGCACCGCTCCACTTCTTCTCGCCTGCCTCGCCTTCGCCTTCGCCAATGACCTCGCCGCCGACGACGTCCTCGCTTTCGGGGCCGCGGGCGACGGGGAGACGGACGATACCGCCGCCATTCAGCGCGCCATCGACGAATCGGCGGACGGGGTGGTGCGGCTGCCGCGCGGCGACTACCGCCTCACCGAGACGCTGGAGGTGGACCTGGCCGCGATCGGTCGCTTTTCCATGGACGGTTCGGGCGGCACGGCCCGCCTGCTCATGACCGGTCCAGGGCCAGCGCTTCGCATCGTCGGCACCCACGAGGGCACGGCGGGACCGACCAGCTTCAAGCCGGAAGTCTGGGAGCGGGAACGGATGCCCCAGGTGACGGGTCTGGAGATCGTGGGAGACCATCCCGAAGCGGACGGGATCGAGTTGATCGGCACGATGCAGCCGACGCTGCAGCGGCTCCTGTTGCGCAAACTGCGCCACGGCATCGTGGTGACTGAGCGCAACCGGAACGTGCTCGTCGACGCCTGCCACGTCTACGAAAACTCGGAGATCGGCATTTTTTTCAAGGAGGTCAACCTGCACCAGTGCATTATCCAAGGGTCCCACATCAGCTACAACAAGCGGGGCGGCATCGTGGTGCTCGGCGGCGAGATCCGGAATTTCCACGTCACGGGGTGCGACATCGAATACAACTTCGACACGGAATCGGAGGGCAGCGCGGACATTCTCTTCGACATGCGCGAAGGCAGCCTCGCGGAGGGCAGCATCGTGAGCAACACGATCCAGGCGCGCCCCAGTCCGGGCGGAGCGAACATCCGCTTCATCGGACCGGAACGTCCTGTGGAACGCACGCTCTCGGGCCTATGGGCCATCACCGGCAACCTGATTGGCAACCAGGAGACGAACATCCACCTGGTCCGCAGCCGCGGCATCGCGATCTCGGGCAACCACATCTATACCGGGGTCAAGCGCACTCTGAACTTCGAGGAGTGCCACCACATCGTCGTGGGCGACAACTCTCTCGACCAGAGCCACAATTTTCGCGGCGGTTTCACCAACGGCGTCACGGTGAAGGACTGCGACGGGGTGATTCTGAAGGGTCTTCTCCTCGACCGGGCCGGGGACGAAAAGCAGGGCGGGTCGATCGAGATCCTGAACTCCCGGGAGACGACGGTCAGCGGCTGCCAGATTTTCGAGCCGAACCATCGCGGCCTCTATGTCTCGGAGAGCCGCAACACGCGGGTGTCGGACAACGTCATTGTGCATCGGGGCGAGGAACCCAAGATGGTCGCCGCGATCGAGGTCGTGGGCGACTCTCCGGGGACGCTGATCTCGGGCAACCTGGTCGGCAAGGGCTCGGAGGGCGATATTCTGACCCCGTCGGAAACGAGCTATCTCGGCGAAAACCACCCGGCGGCCCCGACGCCGCATCCCGCCGGGACGGAGTGAGGGACAGGTTCAGTTGATCCGGAGGGGGAGGACGCTGCGGCGAAATCGGTGCCGCTCGGCAGGCGGGCCTTCAGGACCGGGACCGGGACGAATAGCCCGACGCGAGGCGTCATCGCGGCCTCTTGCCCCCGAGCGAGGATTCTGTCAGAGTCGTGCCCTGCCATGAAATTTCTCTGCGCCCTGCTGGGCTTCCTCCCGCTGACCGGCTTCGCCGACTACATCGGCGACCGCATTGCCGAACTCGAGCCGGACCGGAAGATCGTCTACAAGGAGGTCGCCGGTCGGGAACTCGAGCTGCATCTTTTTCTTCCCGAGGGCTGGTCCGCGGACGACAAGCGACCTTGTTTCCACATCATTCACGGCGGCGGCTGGCGGGGCATGGATCCGAGCCGGATGTATCCCTTCGCCGCCGATTTCGCGAAGCGCCACGGCATGGTCGGCATCAGCGTGCAGTATCGCCTCTACCAGCCGGACGAGTCGGTGACCGTTTTCGACTGCGTTCGCGACGCTCGCTCGTCGGTGCGCTACGTCCGCTCGCATCCGGAAAAGTTCGGCATCGATCCCGACAGGATCGTCGTCAGCGGCGCTTCGGCCGGCGGCCACCTCGCCGCCGCCACCGCGATGTTCGACGGGGTGGACGAACCCGGCGAAGACGTCTCCGTTTCCTGCCGACCGAATGCGCTGATCTTGTTCTTCCCCGTGATCGACACCTCGCCCGAGGGCTACGGGCAGAAGAAGATCGGCGAGAAATGGCGCGAACTCTCGCCCGTCGACCACGTCCGCGCCGACCTGCCGCCCACGATCACCTTTCACGGGACCGGCGACACCACGACCCCGTTCCAAGGCGCCAAGGCATTTCACAACAACATGCTGGCCGCCGGCAACCGCAGCGAACTCGTCGTCAACGACGGCGGCGTCCACGGCTACCTGATCCGGACGGAGGATCTCTACGAGGAGGCGATCGAAGCAGCGGCCGAATTTCTCCGGTCCCTCGACCTGCTTGAACCCTGACACAAGCCCTATACTCGACATCCTTCCGCACCAGACGGGGTCGCCTTGACGGGGTCGCCCCGACCATCCAACCCTCTCCAACATGAAAATCCTCCCTCCCTTGCTGTTTCTCGCCCTTGCCTTTTCCCTCTCCGCCCAAGGCGAGGCTCCGTCCCGTCCCAACCTCGTCGTGGTCATGGTCGACGACATGGGCTACGCCGGACTCGGTTGCTTCGGGAATCCCCATTTCGAAACGCCCGAACTCGACCGGCTCGCCGCGGAGGGAATGCGGCTGACCGACTTCCACTCGTCTGGCACGGTGTGCTCGCCGACCCGCGCCGGGCTGCTGACGGGCCGCTACCAGCAACGGGCCGGGATCGAGGCGGTGATCCACCCGGTTTCCGATCACCCGGAGCACCGGAAGGGATTGAAGCCCTCGGAGACAACCTTTGCCGAAGTGTTGCAAGAGGCGGGCTACACGACCGGTCTCGTCGGAAAGTGGCACCAGGGCTACCCGAAAAACTCGGACGAATTCCATCCGCAGGTGCACGGGTTCGACGAATTCGTCGGCTTTCACAGCGGCAACATCGATTTCGTCAGTCACGTCGGCGACCACTACGAGCACGACTGGTGGCACGGTCGGGAGGAGACCGAGGAGGAAGGCTACAGCACCCACCTCATCAACCGCCACACCCTCGACTTCGTCCGGCGCCACGCCGAGGAACCTTTTTGCCTCTACGTCGCGCACGAGGCGATCCACAATCCCGTGCAGGTTCCGGGCGATCCGGTCCGCCGGACCGAGGACGGCTGGGACCGGTGGAAATGGCAGGAGCATTCCGAGGAAGAGCGAATCGAAAAATACAAGGGCATGACCCTGCCCCTCGACGAGGCCGTCGGCGACTTGCGCCGCCTGCTCGTCGAGCTCGGCATCGATAAAAACACCCTGGTGCTCTTCTTTTCGGACAACGGCGCCGCCGCGGATTTCCCCAGCGGAAGCCCCGAACTGCGCGGCGACAAGGGCTCGGTCCACGAAGGCGGACACAAGGTGCCCGCGATCGCCTGGTGGCCGGGGAAGATAGAAGCGGGATCGGAATCGGACGCGGCGCTCATCAGCCTCGACGTCATGCCGACGCTGCTGGCACTGGCGAACGCACCGGATCCCGAACGGCCGCTGGACGGCGTGGACATCTCCCCCCTCCTCTTGAATGGCGAACCGCCCGCCGCGCGGCCTCTTTTCTGGGCCTCGCTCAATAACGGAGGAGCGCGGTCCGAAGCGATGCGCGAAGAAGACTGGAAGCTGGTGGTGACGCATCCCAAAGCGGCGCCCGGCACCTTCGAGAACGAAACGACCGCGCTCTACCACTTGGCCGACGACCCCTCGGAGGAGACCGACCTTTCCGACGAGCACCCTGAGCGGACCGCCGCGATGCTGGCCGAACTCGAGGCTTGGTACGCCGACACTCAAGAGACCGCCACCCCGCAGCCCGGAGGTTGGCTTGCCGTCGAGGAAGAACCGGAACAGACCGTTTACCTGATCGGAAATTCCCTCACCCAGGACACGATTCCGACCCGTCTCGACGGGGACGTGCAGTGGCACATCGGTTGCGGAAAGAGTCTTCCCTACCTCTTCGAAAACCCCGGAATGCCCTGCGTCAAGACGTCGACCGTCTGGCCGGAGGCGCTTGCGAACAAGCAGTACGACATCGTCTCGGTTCAGTCCCACTACGGGGCCACATTGGAGGAAGACGCGGCGGTCATTTCGGAATGGATGAGCATGCAGCCGGAGGCCGTTTTCGTCGTCCACACCGGCTGGGCGCGATCCGAGAGCCGGGCGGAAGAGTGGGCCGCCGACGAAGCCGGCGGAAAGATGACCCACTCGGTGGCCTACATCGAGGCTCTGGTCGACAAATTGAAAGCGCTCCATCCCGACCGCGAGATCCGTCGCACCCGGGCTATGGATCTCCTCGCCCGCGCCAGTGCCCGGATCGAAGCGGGCGACGCTCCCGTCGACGATCTGACCGAACTCTACCGAGACGCCATCCACATGGATCACGCCACCGGCCGCTACCTGATGCACAACGCGATGCGCCACGCCCTCGGTCAACCGCGCTCCGCGGCTGGCTTCGAAAAGATCACCCCGGAGATGAAAGCCTTCCTCGACGAAGTCCTCGATTCTCTCGACAAACCCTGAGTCCATCCCCAGACTGCCCGCCATGAACCTTCGTTCCAAAACCCTTCTCGTCGCTTCCTTCGTCGGCCTCGCCGCGGGCGTGGCCCCTCTCGCGGCGAACGCGCAATCCGGGAAGCAGGCCGAGCGGCCCAACATTCTTTTCATCATCGCCGACGACGCCTCGCGCGACAGCTTCGGCGCCTACGGCAGCACCTACGTCGAAACTCCCAACTTCGACCGCATCGCCAAGGAGGGCGTCCTTTTCACCAACGCCTACAACTGCAATCCCAAGTGCGCGCCCGCTCGCGCCTGCCTCCTCACGGGACGCTACTCGTGGCAACTCGAGGAAGCCGCCAACCACAACCCCTATCTCTCGTCGAAGTGGGCTTTCTATCCCTACCTGCTCGAAGACGACGGCTATTACATGGGCTTCACCGGCAAAGGCTGGGGGCCGGGCATCTGGCAGGGAATCGACGGCGGCAAGTCGAAGTTCGAGAAGGAAAATCCCGCCGGGCGTCCCTGGAACGAACTCACTCTCAAGCCCCCCTACAAGGGCATCGCCAACACGGACTACGCAGGCAACTTCGCGGCTTTCCTCGACGAGAAGCCCGAGGACCAACCCTTCTGCTTCTGGCTCGGAGTCAAGGAGCCGCATCGGAAATACGAACTCGACAGTTGGAAGAAGGACGGACGCGATCTCGAAGACGTCACCGTGCCCGAGTACTATCCCGACAACGAAACGATCCGCGGCGATCTCGCCGACTACGCCATCGAGGTGGAGTGGTTCGACAAGCACATCGGCGAAGCCCTCGCCCACCTCGAGAAACACGGTCTCCTCGAGAACACCCTCGTCATCGCCGCGTCCGATCACGGGATGCCCTTTCCCCGCGTCAAAGGACAAGTCTACGAGGACGGCTTCCACGTCCCCTTCGTGGCTCGCTGGGAAGGGAAGATCCAGCCGGGACGCGTCGTCACCGACTTCATCACCTTTCCCGACCTCGCCCCCACGCTGATGGAGATCGCCGGGGTTGCCGCGCCCGACCAGATGACCGGCGAGAGCTTTCTCGAGCAACTGCTGTCGGAGGAATCGGGTCGAATCGATCCGGAACGCAACTACACCCTGCTCGGAAAAGAGCGGCACGACGTCGGTCGCACCGACGGCGACCGTCTCTCGGTGGGCTACCCATCCCGGGCCATCCGGACCGACGATTTTCTCTACGTGCGCAACTTCGAACCCGATCGCTGGCCGGGCGGCGATCCGGAATACGGACTGCTCAACTGCGACGCCTCGCCCACGAAATCCTACCTGACCGAACTGAAACCCGACGATCCGGAATACAAGTTCTACGAGATGGCCTTCGGCAAGCGGCCGGCGGAAGAACTCTTCGACATGCGAAGCGACACCGACTGCGTCCGCAATCTCGCCGACAGCCCGGAATACGCTGAAAACAAGGAAGCCCTGCGGCGGAAAATGGAGTCGAAGTTGAAAAAGCAGGGCGATCCGCGAACCCTCGGCCAAGGCGACATTTTCGACTTCTATCCCAACCACCAAACCGAGCGGCAGCAGAAGCTCTACGGCAAACCCGACTACGATCCGGTCGAGATTTTCGAAGAGAAGTTCGGCCAGAAGGTGGAGCGGTAACCAACCGGTCAAAAGTCAGGCACCTCCATGAAACCCCTGGTCCAGATCTCGCTCGATCTCACCGACATCGACGAAGCGCTCGAAACCGCCGCGCTCGCCCGGCGGGCCGGCGTCGACTGGCTCGAGGCGGGCACGCCGCTGATTCTCGCCGAAGGCCTCCGCGGCGTGCGCGCCCTGCGCGAGGCTTTCCCCGGCGTTCCCGTGGTCGCGGATCTGAAGACCATGGACGGCGGCTACCTCGAGGCCGAGATGATGGCCAAGGCCGGCGCCACCCACGTGGTCGTCATGGCCCGCGCCCACGAGGAAACGATCAAGTGCGTGGTCCGGGCCGGGCAGGATTTCGGGTGCGAAGTCATGGGCGACAATCTCGGCTGTCCGGACATGGTCGACGGCGCGAAGCAACTCGAGGACCTCGGGTGCGGGTTCGTCATTCACCACGTCGGCTACGACGAACGTCGCGGGATCGCCGCGGCGGGCCACCGCATGCCGAGCCCGCTCGACCAACTGCGGGAAGTGGTCGATGCCGTGGAGGTGCCGGTCCAGGCGGTCGGCGGCCTCAGCCTGGAACAAGCGATCCAGTGCCCGCAATACGGGGCTCCGCTCGTGGTACTTGGCGCGCCCCTGACGGTGGACGCCGACGCCTTCAAGACGGCGGACGGCGACCTCGAAGGTTCGCTTCGTCTGATTTGCGAGGCGATTCATTCACAGGAAACCGCCTCGTCGTCATGAAATCCCCCGCCGTCGTCAATTTCGCTCCTGAGAAAGGGTGCGTCGAGATCCGCGAGATCGATCGCCCGAAAATCGGTCCGGAGGACATTCTTCTCGAGGTGGCCAACGTCGGCGTCTGCGGCAGCGACCTCCACCAGTGGACCGCCGACCATTCCTGGCCCGTCAATTATCCCGTCGTCCTCGGGCACGAGTTCGGCGGCCGCATCATCGAGGTCGGCGGCGAAGTCGAAGGCTGGACCGAAGGCGAACGCGTCGTCTCCGAAACCGCCGCCGTGGTCGATTCCTCCAACCCGATGTCCCGGCGGGGCCTCTACAATCTCGATCCGACCCGGAAAGGCTTCGGCTACGGCGTCGACGGGGCCATGACGAAATACGTTCGCGTGCCCGCCCGCATCCTCCACCGAGTGCCGGATGCGCTCCCCTTCGAGCAGGCTTGTCTCGCCGAGCCCTGCTGCGTGGCCTACAACGCGGTGGTCAAGAACGCCCGCGTCGAGCCCGGCGACCGCGTCGTCGTGCTGGGGCCCGGGACCATCGGCATTCTCTGCGCCGCCATGGCCCGGCTGTGCGGCGCCGAAGTCGCGGTCGTGGGTCTTCCCGCGGACGCCCACCGTCTTGAGATCGCGAAGCGCTACGGCTGCGAAACCATCGTCGGCGACGCCATGCCGTGGGCGCTGGAACGCGACGGACTCGGCTGCGACGGTGTCGTCGACGCCGCGGGCGCCAGCGCGACTTTGCAGATCGCGCTCGACCTCGTTCGCCCCGCCGGCTGGATCAGCAAAGTCGGGTGGGGTCCCCAACCCCTGGGCTTCAGCCTCGATCCGCTCGTTCAGAAAAACGTCACCCTCCAGGGCAGTTTCAGCCACAACTGGCCCGTGTGGGAGCGCGTCGTCGCCCTGCTCGCCGGCGGACGGCTCGACGTGAAGCCCATCATCGGAGGCATCTGGACCCTCACCGAGTGGCACGAGGCCTTCGAGAAGATGCACGCCGGCGAAGTGGTGAAAAGCGTGCTGCGGCCGGAGTAGGGGCGGACGTCGGAAATCAGAGGTCGGAAATCGGAAATCAGAGGTCGGAGGTCGGAGGTCGGAAGCTTGGCATGGGAAAAGTGATTCAATCGGAGCGAGATCTGATCGTGTATCGCAAGGCTTACGAGCAGTTTCAAAGCTCACGGACAGTGACGGAGAAAGCGCGGAGACGCATTCCTCCCTCTGTTTCGCTGCAGATTGCGAGTTCATTTCCGCCGAAGAGTTCTCGGAATTGGAGCCGCTTAATCAGGAAGTGGGAAAAATGTTGGGCGCTATGCTCAATCGCCCGGAAAAATTTCTCATCAAGCCTCAAACTCCCGACTTCCGATTTCTAATTCCTAATTCCTAATTCCTAATTCCTAATTCCGACCCCCGACCCCCATGCCCAATCTCGCCGCCTTTCCCAAAGCCTTCATGCAGGCCCTCTGCAAGGACGGCTCCCTGTCGGTCTCGGAGTGGATCACGATGGCGGCCGACCTCGACGTCGAAGGGCTGGAATGGTACGCGGGCTTTCTCGAAATGGAGGACGAGTCGAACTGGGCTCGGTTTCGACGGGAGGTCGAATCGAACGACATGGTCATTCCCATGATGTGCTGCTCGCCGGACTTCACGCATCCCGACGCCGCGTTCCGCGAAAACGAAATCCAAAAGCAGAAGCGATGGATCGACATGACCCACGCGCTCGGCGGAAGCTACTGCCGCGTGCTCAGCGGACAGCGGCGGCCGGAGTTGACTCCGGAGGAAGGCGTGGAACTGGCGGCGCGGTCGATCGAGGCGTGCCTCCCCTACGCCGAGGCTCATGGCGTCACCCTGATCCTGGAGAATCACTACAAGGACGACTTCTGGGACTATCCCGAATTCGCCCAGATGGCGGACGTCTTCTGCCGCCTTGTGGACCGCCTGAGCCATCCGCATTTCGGCGTGAACTTCGACCCCAGCAACGCCTACCTCGCGGGGGAGGATCCCATCGAGCTGCTGAAGCGCGTCTCGCATCGTGTCGTCACGATGCACGCCAGCGACCGCTACCTGGCCGAAGGCACCCTGGAGGACCTCCGGCACGAAGAAGGCGGGTCGGCGGGCTACGCCAAGCGGTTGCGGCACGGCGAAATCGGCCAGGGGCTCAACGACTACGACGCCATTTTCACCGAGCTGAAGAGCAAGGGCTTCGACGGGTGGATCAGCATCGAGGACGGCGTCGAGGGCATGGAGCAGCTCGCCCGCAGCGCGGCCTTCCTTCGGCGCAAGATCGCGGAACACTGGTAGCCCGACCGGTTCGGGGAAAGCCGGTCGCCGAAAGGTTCGGCCCGCTTGCTTTTCCCGAGCCGCCAGCGAGGATTCCGGGTTGTCCGCGAACCCGAACGGGGTCTCCCGCGTATACAATTTCATGCCCGGTCGACGAAGATTCGCGGGGCGCGGGATCCGTGATCGAAACGAATATCAGCGATCCCCTCGCCCGCCGCGCCATCCACCCACTCTCAAACCTTGAGATTCTTCAATCACAGGCTACCCATGGTTGTGAAACCGACTGCCTTCAAAGCCAACGTCCTGGCACTTCTCATGGCGTTCTCGGCCGCTTCGGCCTTCGCGGTGCCCAGGGCGGTAGAGGAGGCTTTCGAAAGCAAATATCCCGAAGTGGAGCCGGAGGAATGGCAGGTGGATTCGAACGGCTTCTGGGAAACCGCGTTCACGGAGGATGGGAAAGAATACCGGGCCGATTTCACGGAGGAAGGTTTCTGGGTCGAAACCGAGAGATCGATCGAATTCGAGGATCTTCCCGACAAGATCAAACGGGCGATCCGGATGGAGTTCGGAAGCGACGAGATCTCCGAAATCGAAGTAGTGGATCACTCCTCTCGCGGCAGGTTCTACGATGTCGAGTTCGTGCGCCCCGGCGAAAACCAGGACGTCGAATACGACGTCTACGGAAAACGCGTCGGAGCAATAGCGACGGTAATCGACGGTCTCCAGACTCCCGTAGGCACGTTCAACAAAGCTAAAAGCCCCGCGGACATGGGAAGGCTGGACCTCCTGTTCGAGTTCGGCTTCAACCTTCTCACCATTTTCATCTTCGCGTGGGTGATCTACTACCGTCGTCACCACGACCACCAGATGCTGTTCCTGCTCCTCGGGTTCAACCTGTTCCTCTTTCCGATTTTCCTCGTCAGCACCAGTCTCACGGCCGGGTTCGGGTTCACGCTTTTCGCCCTGCTCGCTCTCGTCCGGCTACGGAGCGACACGTTCTCGAAAACGGAGGTCGCCTATCTCCTCGGTGCCGTGGCTCTGACATTCATCAACGCCATGCTGCCCGCTCGTATCGAAATGGTTTCTTCGCTGGTTGTGTTGGCTACCGCGTGGGCCGGAGATCATCCCCGGGTCTGGCGAGGTGCCTACCAGACGGCCAGGATCCGCTACCGGACCAAGGACACGACGACGATGCTGGACAAGGATTACCTGAGGGAAAGGGTGGCCGAAGAATTCCGGGTGGAAGTGAACAACATCGAGATCGATCGCGTCGACAAGAACCAAGTGCGCCTGACCGTGATGTATCGCGAGTTGCCCGAGGTTAGAAAATCCCGCCGCGACGAAGAGAAGCAGAGAAAGCGCCGGAAAGGGAAAGGGCGACCGGCCCAACTCCGGGCTCGATCCCAAACGGACGAGTGACCTGGTAGAATGAAGGCAACCGGAGCGGGAGGAACAAGCCGCATCGCAGCTTGCCGGGTGAGAGCCGGCAGCCTATCTCTCCGCGGACTCGACCGGCTTGAGTGGATCACTCGGGCTCGAGGCATCGGGGCTTCGTCTTGGTCAAACGGCTATAGCGGGTGTCCAGTCCCGAAGGATAGCGCTGCCGAACCAGTTCCCGGACGACGGCGGATCGACGGCAGTCCGCGATCTTCCCGTCCCGCAGAACTGTCTCGCTGTAGCCGGGGCGGGTTCGCCGTCCTCCCAGGGCCCGAGCGAGCGAGCCCGGAGCGAGCCGGTACCGTCTCTCCACCGCCTCGATCTCCTCCGGAGTTCCCAGGGGAAGGCTCATCGTCGGCGCGGCGACGCTAGCGCGATCGCTCCCGCCGTCGATCCCGAAGAGCTCGGCGATCCGGTCGCGGCGGGAAACCAGCTTGTAGATCACCGCCGCCCGAACGAAGTCGGGCCACCCCGAAGCGGACACGGCTTCCTCGATCTCGCTGTCGGAAATGCGGACGATGTTCCCGGCCATCCATTTCAGGTCCGCCCACGTCGCCGCCTCCCAGGCCCCCGGCCGGAACAAGGTGGCTTGGGGAAACCGCAGGTTCCCGAAGAGTCCGCGGCGCACGAAAGTCTCGCCGGGCCGGAACTTGTTCACTTCGCCCGAACTCCAAACCGACCCGAGGGCGTGTCCGATGTCGTGATGGCCCTCCCGGTATTCCGAAATCTCCATGCCCTCGCCCGGAGAGCGAAAGAAAAACGCCTTGTTGTTGTCGTCCTTGACGTCGCGGTTGGCGATCCAGAGATCGAAAAGATACATCCCCCGAAACGCCCGGTCGTGGATGGCCGCCGGGTCCGACATGCGGGAGCCGTCGTGGCGCTCGATGTACCCCTGAGGCTTGAATTCCACGCTGGACTCCCGGAACGCGACCCAGTGCCGTCCGATCATCTTTTCCTTGCGGTACTTCGACTTCCCCGCGCCGGGATGATTCCGGAGAATCGAATCCACGTTGCTCGGGGTGACGACCCCGCGAGCCGCGATGTAGGGCTCGACATCGAAGCCGTAGAACTCGTCGAGGTCTGATTTCAGTTCCTCGACCGTGACAGGATACAATTCGTCCTCGTCGTCGTCCTTCCTTTCCTCTTCGGCCTCTTCGGGATCCATCAGGACGAGGACCATGTCGTCCGGGCCGTGGCCGGAGGTGTAGACGAAATCGGTGGCCTTGCCGCCGGCCAGCAGATAGAGACGTCCCGCCACCGGTTCGACGGCGACCTCGTCTCCCCACTTCACCTTCCACTCGACGCCGAAGGCATCTTCGGCGGTGCCCTTCGCGGACGTTCCCGAGAGATAGATTTCCTCGAGAAAAAGAACCCGGCGGGCCGCGTGCATCGGGTAGTCGGCACCGGCGTCGAGATCGCCCTCTTTCCGCAGGACGGCGGTCATTCCGCGACGCAGGCGGGATTCGAGATGCTCGACGGGGTCGGCCATGCCGGCGAGCGTTCGCCGATCGTACCAGACGGGATGTTCGGGCGAGACGTCCAGGGCCGCTACTTCCTCCGGAGTCATCGCGGCCAGTTCCCCGACGGAAAAATACGCCTTTCTTCCGGAGGCGTGAAGATTGACCGCCTCTTTCTCCGCTCTCGCCTCCCCGAGGGGCTGGTCCCTCCGCGCGGCGGGAACGTTGGGTGCCGGCTGGCCAACCAGGCCGCCGAGAAAGACATTGCGGAAAAGCTTCGGCAGGGACCACAGCCCCGACGGCCCCAAGCCCTCTTCGAGGGTGTGCAGAAAGCGTTCGACATGGGCATTGGCGTCGTAGATTTCCCGCTCCGCGGCGCCCGGCGCCAGCGCTCGCCGCAGCCAGTTCCCGGAAAACTCGAGGAGTTCCAGTTCCTCCTCGAGGTCCTCCTGCTCGTCCTCGTCGCCTTCGGTCTTCGCTTCCGCCAGGTCTTTCTCCAGACCGGCGATACGCTTCCTCGTCTCCTCGTAGAGAGCCGCCGTCGTCTCGCGGCTGCGAAGTTCCTCGACGGTGTAGGTCCCGATTTCCCGCTCCGCTCCGCTTCCTACCTGAAGCGCGACAAAGACAAGGGACGGTGCAAGGAAATGTCGGAGGAAGTCCATGACGGAGCCCTAAGTGGAAGCGACCGGCCGTCGAATTTCCAGCTTTTAGTTTCGAATTTTCGGCCCGCCTTGCGCCGAGTTTCGGAATAGTCCGGTCGCCGCAGGAGGCGTGCCGCGGTCGTCGTATGAATCGAAAACCTCCCCGCCGGGGGCCTTGGCCCGGTAGTGCTTCATGCCGTCGGGATCGATGGTGACGGTCACGAGATGGTGGCGCGAGGCCCACGTCTCCAGATACCGGCGTCCGCCGACCCGCTCCAGGCCTCTCTCGGTGATGGGGCGCAGCCTGGCGCCCCAGGCGCCGTCGCCGATGTAGACGACGCCCTCCTCTTCGTTCGGCACGCCGCCGACGATCTTCTTGGTGCGTTTGTAGACGTGGTGATCGTTCTCGAAAACGCAATCGACGCCGTATTTCTCAAAAAGCGGGCACCAATGGTCTTGGATGTCGTCGACGTTGCCCTTGATGCCCGTGCCCCAGGCCGGCCGGTGGTAAATGGCGAAGAGGTGCGGCACGTCCTTGCGACGATTGAGCTGGCCGTTGAGCCACAACGTCTGCGCCTTCACCTTTTTCGCGTGGTTGGAGTCGACGACCACAATGCTCATGTAGTCGCCGAAATCGACCGTGAAGTTGGTCTGACGGCGGGGAAGGTCGAAGAGGGAGAAGTAGAAGGGCGCGTCCGACCTCCGCACCCGGTATCCGTGTTTCTCGTGATTGCCGATGGCGGCGATGATGGGTATGTCCCGCCCACCGTCGCCGACGATGAACTCGGTCCAGTTGTCCAGCCAGTCGTACCACCTGTGGGCATCGGTTCCGTTCGCGTAGGCGAGGTCTCCTCCGATCAGGGCGAAAAGCGGATCCTCGTTCCCGGCCAGGATGCAGACCGGCACGGCGGTCGAGGTCCCCATGTCTCCTCCGACGACGAATTTCAGGGGTCGGGTCAGCACCGCCGGCGCAGTGCGGAACCATCCCTTCTTCACCTCGCGTCCCTCGGCCATCAAAACGTACTCGTATTCGGTGTCCGGAACGAGCCCGTCCACCTTGGCCTCGAAGACCGGGTTGCCCGTCGAGGCCAATTCGCGCTCGTCGATCTTGACGGCCTCGAAGGGGACGTTGGACCGACGCGGTCTGATCCCCGCGGTCCACTCGGATTCCTCCGCCTTGGGAAGTTCCGGCAGCGACGGCACGGAAGGATCGTAAAGGAACCAGCGAACCGGAGGGTCGGTACCGGCGAGGTATTTCCACTCGGCAGCCTCGGGAACGACGGCCCGGTTTCCCAGCATCAGGACGGGGTCGATCGTCAGGTCGCTGCTCGAGATCTTCCTGTTGTGACCCTCGATCGCGATGAGGTTCTTCCCTTCTTTCAGGAATCGACGAGGATTCTTCACCACGAACGTTTCCGCTTCCTGGGCCTCGTGCCAGTCTTTCACGTCGGCCGCGGCATGATGCCCCTTGATGTTCGGAGACCTCGCTATCTCCGTCCCGTTGATCCAGGCGACGAAGGCATCGTCGTAGCGAATCACCAGCCTCATGTCCACCCCTTCGGGAACGGATGCGAGGTCGAAGGTATTGGCGAGATAGATCCGCTCGTAGTTGTCCTTCATGTTGGGTAGTTCGGTCCGGTCGTCGTCGTCGCCGTAGCCGAAACCGGCCAGTCCATCGCGCCACACCGGCGCCTCCAGCGCCTCGGGAGCAATCCGCTCCACCCAGGTGATCGCGACCGAAGTGGCCGGATCGCGATGCCACTGGAGAATCGGCCCGTGGAATGTCAGGTCGCGGGCGGGCGCCAAGCTGATCGCCAGAGCGGCTGCCAGCGCGACGGCGAAGGCGGCGCACCATCCTGTCGTGCCTCGCGAAGGGCGCTTGGTCGGGGTTCGGGAGAAACGATTGTCCAACGTCATGATTTCTCCATGCCGTTACGACGCCGTGGCCGATCGCGACCAAGGCGTAATTCGGAAATACGACCACGCCCACCGCGACACTCTAATCGATCCGTTGCGAGACTGCTCGCCGCGCATGATCCGATGCAAGATGCACCGTGCAAAATCCATACTGCAACGGTGTCCGGTCAACAACGTCCTCCGATTCATGCTGATCAATAATTTGACTGTCAGTAAGTTGCGGCATCTATCGGCACGAGGCACGGCAATTGCGATTCAGGGGAGTCATGAGCGAAGAAATCCAACATTCATTGTCGGGAAACCGGATCGCGGTCTTGGTCGCCGACGGATTCGAGGAGCCCGAATTCACCGAGCCCGTCGACGCGTTGCGCGAGGCGGGCGCGGAAGTCGTCGTCGTGAGCCCGGTCGAGGGAGACAGGGTCAAGGCGTGGGACGGGGCGGTCTCCGACTGGGGCGACTCCTATCCCGTACACCTCGACCTCGCCAAAGCCATTGCCGACGAGTTCGATGGCCTCCTCCTCCCCGGCGGAGTGATGAATCCGGACACGCTTCGAACCAATCAGGACGCCCTCGATTTCGTGGCCAGCTTTTTCACGATGGAGCTGCCGGTCGGCGCGATCTGTCACGCGCCCCAGATTCTCATCGACGCCATTGAACTGGAAGGACGGAGAATGACTTCCTACAACTCGATCAAAACCGACGTGGAAAACGCCGGAGCTCTCTGGGTGGACGAAGAGGCCGTTGTCGACGGCAACCTCGTCACCAGCCGCAACCCGGACGACATTCCTGCCTTCCTCCGGGAATTCTCCGGGCTGCTCGCGGGAGTCGCCGCATGACGCACCGCCCCGCGCTCATCCGCCGAACCGGAGCGAATAGAGGTCCGCATCGCGCAGCACGAAGCGGATGCGAACCGGCTGATCTCCGAGAGATTCCAGGCTGGCGCCGCCCTTCCATTCGACCGTCGCGGCGGTGTTGTCGCCGGTGAGGGGCACGGCATCGTCGAGCGCGAAGCCGGGGAGAGCCGCACCTGCCGCGTCCTGCAACTCGACCCGAAGCGAGGAATTCCCGCTTCGCCCCGCGTAGTTCAGGGTCAGGGTGTCGCCCTTCCACTCGAGCGGGCGGGTCACCGCTTCCCCGCCGTCCGCGTCGGCCCGCAGCGACACGAATCCGTCGAGGCGATAGACGAAACGGCGGACGCGTCCGGGCACGGGTCCGTAGTAGGCCTCGGTGGCGTAGACGGAAATTTCGTCGGGATGCTCCGGCAGCGTCACCATTCCCCACGCCATGTAGTTGCTTCTGTTGCCCGCCCGGTCGGCCGGCGCGGATTCCGGAATGACCGCCTTGTCGAACCGGGTGAAGCGTTCCCCGTCCCGGCCCATCATGAACACCGGTTCCACGCGTTGGCCCTCGTCGGGCAGGTAGCGGGTCGGAAACCCGACGAAGAGATGGGGCGCACGGAAGTAGGGCTCGATCGCGTTGGTGTAGAGATGCTGGTCCGGCGTCCCTTCGGGATAGGTGACGTCCACCCCTTTTTCCCAGGTCACGAAATCTTTGGAAACGGCGGTGCGGATCGCCCGCTTGCCCTTCGGCTTCCATTCTCCACCCTCGGTGCCACCGCCCGAAAAAATCCGGTAGTAGGCCCGGTATTCCTCCCTCGTCGAATCCCAGAAAGCGATGTTCTGCGAGTCGAAGGCCCCGTCGGTGATGACCGGTGAATCCTCCAGTTTCTCCCAATTCACGCAGTCCGGGGAAGCATAGACGAAGAGCCCCCCCTCGGATTTTTGCCCGCCGATCCCCTTGTAGCGGGCTTCCGGAGGACAGTCGGGGTTGGTGTCGACGAAGGCGGCGAAGTTGTGGGTCGCCTTCCCTTTCAGAATGATGTTGTTCTTCAGAGAACCCTCCCATTCGTGCTTCTCCAGCACCGGCCGCTCGAATTGGAGCCCGTCCGCGCTGTTGGCGAGGCAGGTTACTTCGGGACGCAGGGCTCTCTTTTTACCGCCGACTTCGTGAGCCCACCCGCGGTAGACGAGACGGACGAGATCCTCGTCGCGGAACACCGAATAGTACCCGCTGGTGTTCCCCTCCCAGGGAGCGTCGGCCACGAAGACGACCTCGCGCGGCTCGGGCCGATGAACATGCCGGCGCACGTCGCCGCTGATCGACTCCACGAGGTGCTCGTCGCCGAACAGTTCGAGCCGGTCGCCGATCGCAACCGGCTCCGCGGCCGGGGAAGTCGAAGCGACCGATCCAACGGCGGTCAGGGCAAGGGTCAGGAGAAATCGGTTTTTCATGGGTGGATGTTTCCCTGGAGGCTAGCGAAGAAGAGCCTGTCGCCGCCATCCCGCATTCGCGGCGTAGGGGGGGGAGGAAGGGAGAAGGCACAGAGGCAAACGTGGCGGCGCGGTCCGGGACCTCCGCCCGGAAGAGTCGTCTCTTTCGCCACCTCCTTCGAGTCACCCCGTCGAATCCCGCGGAACTTGTGAAAGTTCCGACGAACCACCCTCGACGGACGAATCGGCATCCCTTCTCGCGGCGGCGCACTGCTCCCGCCCCCTCACTCCACGATCATCTCGCCTTTCATCACGAACCAGTGACCGGGAAAGGTGCAGAGGTAGGGATAGGTACCGGGCGTCTTCGGGGCGTGGAAGCGAAGGGCCTCGGCGGTGTCGGGCTCGAGCAGGGCGGTGTGGTGGAGAATCTTGGGCGAGTCGGGAATGAACCCCTTGGCGAGTCCGCCCGGGTCCTTGGCCATTTCGTTGCCGGCCAGGCCGACTTCCTCCAAGGCGCCGGGCTCGACCACGACGAGGTTGTGCTGGGTGGCGTCCGGGTTGAAAAGAACGATTTTCACGGGCTGGCCCGCGACGACTTCGATGCGGGTGACGTCGAAGAGCAAACGCTCCGGAACGCATCGGATCTCGACTTCCTCGAGATTCTTCTGCCGGTCGAATTTCCGCTCAGAGGGGGTGGGCTTGGCGATGGTGATCCTGCCCGCGTCGGGCTTCACTTTCATGAACTCGGTCAAGCGGGGATGGTCCCGTTGGAAGTCGGGATCGTCCTTCCAGTGCTTGGCCAGGGCTTCGGAGCCGAGGGCGGTCGTGACGGCGTAGCCGAGATGGGTGCCCACGGGGTGGTCGAAGACGCCGACGATGGCTTCCAGCGCCTCCCGGGTGCCGACGTAGCTGGCGGCGACGACGGCTTCGAGCCGGACCAGGCCGTTCTCGTCGTTGGCGCGGTCTTCGAGGAACGCGAGGTTGCGGTCGAGGGAGAGTCCGTTGTCGGCGAGGCCTTCCTGCCAGAGGGTGCGGCCGGTGTCTCCGGCGGGGTAGCGCAGCAGGCGGGTGACGGCGGCGCGGGCGAGGTGCTGGTCGCACTCGAGGAGTTCGGCGAGAAGGTCGGGCCGGCTTTCGCCGAGGCTGCGGTAAAGCCACATGGCCTCGACCTGGTGATGGCGGTAGCGCTCGTCGTCGGGGTCGAGGTCGGCGAGCCACTGGTCGGTCGCGGCGGCCACGGCCACGGCCTCGGCGGAGTAGGCGTCGCGGAGTTCGCGGCGAGTCCAGTAGCGGTAGCGGTATTCGCGCCGCTTCAGGTTGTCGAGCAGTTCGGGCACGGCGGCGTCGGCGATCCGCGGGGGATCGGACAGCTCGGCGCCCTTCGGCACGATCCGCCAGATGCGGCCGCTCTCGCGGTCGCGGCGGGGGTCGCGCAGGGAGTACTGGGCATGGCCCTTGACGGGGTTGTACCAGTCGCAGATGTACATGGCGCCCCGGGGCCCGTATTTCACATCGACGGGAATGAAGCTGAGGTTCTCGGAGAAGATCAGGTCGCCGACGTACTCCTCGGCGAAGTGGTCGTCCTTTTCGACCCAGCGGTGGAACTCGATGCTGTTGGTGGGCTTGTAGCGCGCCTTGACGAAGCCGCCCTGCATTTCCTCGGGCCAGGATGGAAAGTCGACGAACTCGTGCCCGCACACGCCTGAGTAGGCGGGGATGCCGACGGCCTTGGGGTGCTGCTCGGGATAGGGCGGGTTGGTGGCGTGGAAGGCGCTGGCGAAGATGGGGTGGCTGGCGACGTGATTTCCCCAGTCGTCGAAGGTGACGCCCCAGGGGTTGGTGTTCGGATAGGCCCCGAAGGTGACGAGTTTCTGGGTGACGGGCCGGAACTGGAACCAGGCGGAGTTTTTCGCGCGAACGGGTCCGTAGGGCGTCTCGACCTGGGAGTTGTGGAAGATGGACTCGCGGAAGAGCAGTTCGCCGTCGGGCGTCCAGACGAAGTCGTGGAGGGCGTGGTGGGAATCCTCGGTGCCGAAGCCGGTGGAGACGTGCCGCCGCCAGTCGGCCTTGCCGTCGCCGTCGGTGTCGCGCAGGAGGCTAAGGTGGGGCTCCTCGGAAACGTAGATGCCGTCTTGGTACAATTCGAACGAGAGCGGAATGTGGACGTCGTCCGCCCAGACGGTCGATTTGTCGGCCTTGCCGTCGCCGGCGGTATCCTCGAGGATGACGATTTTGTCGTTCGGCTCCTGCCCGGGGTAGACGTGCGGGTAGGTGGTGGAGCAACTCACCCAGAGGCGGCCTTGGGCGTCCCAGCGCATCTGGATGGGATTGGCAATGTCGGGGAACTCTTCTTCGCTGGCGAAAAGGTTCACTTCGAAGCGCGGGTCGACGCGGAAGGCCGCCAGTTCGTCCGCGGGCGAGAGCCACTCGTTGGCGCCCATGGATTCGACGACGTCGTCTAGCGGCGGCACGTTCGAGTCGTCGATCGCCGAAGCGTCGCCCGGCGAAGCGTCGCCCGGCGAATCGACGCCGGCGCTCTGGCTCCGCACGATTTCCCAGGCCCGCTTTTCGCGGTTGGCGGTCATGATGTCGAAGTTCCGCATCGCCGGGAGGAAATCGAGGTAGCCGTGGTCCTTGCTGCGTCCGCCGGTGTAGTAGAACGTGTTGAGCGGCCGGTAGCGGCGAAAAAACTGGCGGTTCTTGTCGACGACGACCTCGCGGAGCGCGGCGTTCGGGTCGGGTGCCGAAGTGCCGAAGACCTCGCTGAACAAGTGCCCCGCCAACCGTTCGTAGCCCTCCTCGACCAAGTGGGCGCCGTTGAAGGTCAGGCTCGATTCGTCGTCGGCCATGGCGGCACGGGTCGTCTCGAATACGTCGGCGAACCCGACTTCCTGCTCGGCGGCGACTTCGGCCATGGCTTTGGTGTAGGCGGCGAGGCGCTCGTTGTTGAGATCGGCGGCGGGAACGCCCTCGACGTTTTCGTTGGCGATCGGCGAGACCAGCACGAGGCGCGGGCCGGACTCGCCGTTGAAGGCGCTCGTCTTGAGATCGATCAGCCAAGTGGCGAGGCGCGCCTTGAAACTGTCGATCGCCTCGATCCCGTCGAAGCTCTCGTTGTAGCCGAAGGCGGCGAAAACGACGTCGATTTTTTCCCGGGTGAGATGCTGTTTCACCGTGGCGAAATTGTCCGGGCGCGGCTGCAGGTCGATCTCGTCGGCCGACCACGCGAAGTTGCGAATGACGAGATCGTGCTCCGGATGAGCGAGATAGAGCGACGACTCGAACCAGCCGAAATTCTGGGCCCGGTCGAAAAGGGTGTTCCCGATGAAGGCGATGCGATCGCCTTTCTCCAGCTTCAACGGCAACGCGGTCGCCACCGGCGCGGTTCTTTCCGGGGTGGGCGCGTTCTCGGCGTAGATGCCGTGATCGGCGAGAGCGGGATCGCGTTCGGGTTCGGGCTTGTCGGCGACCTTCCATTTCGCGTCCTTTTCGTTCTTCACGCGGGGATTCCGGCGGTCGTCGATCGGGGGCATGCCGGCGTCGGCTTTCGCCCCCGTCTGGCGTTTCGATGCCGGGATCTTTTTCTTCTCCGGTTCCGGCGTGGGAACCGGAACGGCGTACTGGGTGTCCTCCGGGTCGGCTTCGATCGGCTCGACTTTGGCGTCGGCGTCGGGGACCGGTTGGCCCGCCGCCCAGTGCATGCCGTTGATCAGGAGGCGCACCCAGTTGGGATCGGACAGCGTGGTCGGATGCCCCAGGGTCGTGCCGAACACGCGACCGCCCCACTCGTTGGTCCAGATCCAGGCCACGTCGTCCGTCATTTCCGCTTCGAGCTCGTGGGTGCCGAAGGCATTGGTGACGGTGCCCGTCCTGCGGAAGGCGCCCGTGCCCTCGAGAAGAACGGTGGCTTCGTCCGGCAACTCCGACAGGTAGAGCGTGCCGGAGGCCTCGCGGGCGAGATCCAGGTCGACGCCCGTCAGGATTTCGTGTTCCGCGGCTTTGCTGACCCACGTGATTCCTTCCCCGTGGATGAAATACTTCGTTCCCATGGCCCGCTTCCCGAAGGCGTCGTTCCACTCGGCGAGCGGCGAATCTTCCGGATAGGCGAAGGCGTGACTGCTGGTGCGGAGAGCGACCACTGGCTTGCCGGATTTCAAATAGGCTTCGAGGTGGGCGAACTGCTCCGGCGGCAAGGTGAGGAAACGCAGGTAGAAAACGGCGAGATCGGCGGTTTCGAGAGCCTCGAGGCCGGGAATGCCCCTGGAGTCCTTTTCGGGATTGTAGTCCGTCGACAGGACCGTGGTTTCCCAGCCGAAGGTCTCTTCGAGCTGCTCGGCCAGCGGCGGCATCGAAGCGGCGGGGTTGTAGTGCGGCGTCCCGACGACGAATACGGCATGCGGCTTGTCTTCGGCGACGGCGGGTTGAAAAACGGCCGCCAGCAGGAGAAGCGCGAGAAAGATCGAGAAGCGAAAGCGTGAAATCATGGGTCGAATCGAAACGTCGGAGGTTCCCCAAAGCTCGGATGGGGAAGGCGGACCGTCCAGTCCCTCTTCAGGCGATGGACGGCCCGGCCGCCGCGATCCGGTCTTGGGCGGGAAGGATCGAAGGGGGTCGAGACGACGACCGGACAGGGTTGAATCAGGGAGCCTGGGGGCCGGCCCCCTCGAGGTTCTTCAGCCATTCGGCCCCGGCGCCCGACAGCCCCCACACCCCACCGAGGATCGCGAAAACGATGAAGCTGATGACCGCCAGGATGAGGTAGAGAAGCAGAACCGCCGGTATGGAGGCGAGGATCACTTTCAGAATGATGGCCACGAGGCGGCCGAAGGGAATGTCGATGTTGGTAATGGTCGTTGGATTCATAAGGGCTCCAGTTTCCTCAAGCGTCGCGAGCCTGTCGATGACAAACTCGCGACGCGAAGGAGTCGCGGGCCGATAGAAGGAACGGGGCGCTGCGCCGTTTTCGCGAGATCTTCTCCCGAAGCCCCCGGGTCGCCCGCTCACAGCGTCGACCCGAGACCGTTCGGGATCGGAAAATCGAGCCGGTGCCGCCCGCCGCGCGGCTCGAACAGGCCGCTTAGACGGGGGAGCCATTCCCGGTTGGCGCCGGGGGTGAACTGGGGCGAGTTCAGTTCCACTTCGTTCACGAAAGGGACGTGCGCCGCCAGCAGGGCCGCGTGGATCGCCGCCAGTCCGGGATTCGTCAGATCCTGAAGCGAGATCTCGAGCCCGTGCCGTTTGGCCCAGGCGGCGGCCACCAGCGTGAAGCTGTGTCCCTTGCAGGTCTTGAGAGCAAAACCGCTCCAGCCTTGGTCGCGGGCCGTCTCGAACAGGCGGAACGGCGAAAGACGGGGATGAATCAGCCCTTCGTCCAGGAAGACCGGCTTGAGGCGGGTGACGGCGGTCCAGCCGTAGGCCGACTTCTCGATGTCCCGCCCCGTCGGCTGCTCCAGATAGAGCAAAGCGGCAAACGCTTCCGGATCGGCGGCACGGATCCGCTCCAGGTACTCCGCGACGCTGTCGGCATCCGGAGTCCCCTGGTTGCTGTCGGCGATCAACCGGGGACGCGCGATTCCCAGTGTCCTGACGAACCGAAACACCTCCACGGTCCGATCGGCGTCGGCAGCCGGGTCCTCGCCGCCGATCTTCAGCTTGAAGCAGCGATCGCCGCGCTTCCGCACGGCCGGCGCGACGACGGCTTCCAAGTCGTCCTGCGCCCCCACGACCCACCAGGATTTCAGACGCGTGATCGGTTTGCGCAGAAGACCCGCCACCGCTCCGCAAGCCCCTTCGTCGGGGAAGGCCTCGTCCGCGCTCGGGATGGAAAAAGGCTCCTCGTAGAACGCGAAAGCGGAACGCTCCAGCGCCTGCCCGGCGGCGTCGTGAATGGCGGCGTCGAATGGACTGCCGCACAGGGCGCGGGCCAGCACGGGTGGATCGTCGATCGGCACCGATCGTTCGGGCAACGCTTCGGCTTCCTCGGTCAGGGCCGCGTGCAGTCGCAGGCCGAGTTCCAACGGATGGGCCGGTTCGTCTCCGCAGAGCCCCGGCAGATCCCGAGAGATCCGGCGGCAGAGCTCCCGGAGCGCCGCGTCCCGCCGGGCGTGGGGAATCTCCGGATCGGGCCACGACCAGAGATTGCTCAGATAAATGCTCCCCCGTCCGATCCCCCGTTTTTCGCCGACTTGAACCGTCACGCGGGCGCGGGCTTCGGTCACCTCGGTGATCACTCCGGAACTGAGCCGCAAGGGCGGGTCGAGCGTGCGGTCGAGGAACTCCACCTCCGCCTCGAGAATGCGGGCGTTCAGCTCGGGCCGCTTGGTCGCGGCCCGCAGCGGCCGGGCGGAGCCGCACAGGGAAGAGACTCCCGCCGTCAGGATCGCCCCCTGCCGCAGCGCCGCGCGACGCGGAATCCGGGAGGGGCATGGAGAATCGTCGTGAGAGTGGCTTGTCATGGCGGCGCTTTAGCGATGGACGATTCCCATCCTACACTGAATGCTCGAATCCAGGAATTCGCTTTTTCAGCCCTCCCTGCGCCCTGCCGCGGTCGGAAGGTTTCCGTTCGTCGACCACGGTTCGGCAAGAGCCTTTCATGGTCCCGCGTCGGCCTCCACGACTTCGCGCGGCAGCAGCAGGTCTTCGGCACTGGGGGCCAAGTAGGGCGGGACGGACATTAGCATCCGCCGGCCGCTGCAATTCTCGAATTTCCAGAGCGTTCCGTCCTGGCCTTCGGGCACGGGCACGCTGAAGTAGTCCGCTTGGCCTAGATCGCCGAACGAGAAAACGGTGTTGCCCCTGCCGTCGAGCAGTTTCCCCTGGGTGCCGGTGCTGTAGCCGCCGACGACCCGCGTGCCGCGCGGCACGTAGAAGTACAGGCTCCAGCGGCCTACAAAGTTCATCTGGTCCTCCAGCGTCGAACGCACCGTGAACGGCAGCCCGTCCGGCCAGACGACCCGCGTCATGTCGTTGCCGTCGCTCCACTCCAGGCTATGCAGCCCGTCGTAGGGCGTGCTCAGCACCACCGTGCGCTCCTCGCCGTCCGGCGGCACGCTGTCGTCCCGCGCCACCGGTTCGAGCGTCGCTTCCTGATCGGCGTGGAGGGCGATCTCCACGTTGCCCCGGTCGCGGTAATGGGCGATCAGGCCGCCGGTGACCTGCAACTCGATCCGCCCCCGATCTGCAGGAAGCCACGTGTGGAAGGATTGCCGCCCTCGGAACTGATCGGGCCGACTGCCCGGCTCCACCTCCGGCAGGTTCAAGCGAGTGGCCGGCACCAAGTCCTCGCTGTAGGCGGTCTGCTCGAAATCCAGCACCGTCGGTTGATTGGCCTCGATTCCCGCTTCGAGCACCTCCGCGATTTCCCCCTCCCCGAACGGCTCGCCGCTCTTCCACGGGTTCTCCTCTTCGGGCACATTCCAATGCGCTTCCGCGGGCACCTCGACCGAAGGGTCGCGATAGGCGCGCCCCCGGTGACAGATGGCCACGGTGGAGAGCATCATCCGATCGCGCATGCGGTAGGCGTGACGCCAGACCTGTTCGAAGGCCGCCTGCCGCGCGGCGCCGTCGGCCTGCCGGTAGGCGTAGTAGAGTTCCAGATAGCGAGTGTAAAGGACCAGGTCGGCGAGCCGTTCGCGAACGGCGGGATCGTCCGCGAGCTGCCGGGCTTCGTCGAGATGGCGATAGAGGCGGGCGACGACATCCTCGCTCGAACGCACCGAGTCGTGATCGAGATTGAGCAAGTGGTAGAACTCGCCCATGGGCTTCCTCGCCGAACCGAAGGCTTTGCCCAGAAAGTCCTCGACCAGTTCGTCGACGCGGTCGGCCTCGTCGAGGTCCCACAGCATCCGCG
Organism: Verrucomicrobiales bacterium; assembly: GCA_040905585.1. Classification (GTDB taxonomy): domain Bacteria; phylum Verrucomicrobiota; class Verrucomicrobiia; order Verrucomicrobiales; family DEV007; genus Arctic95D-9. Next base: position 114,799 of record JBBDRG010000011.1, on the reverse strand, counting down.
GCGTCATCCAGAAGCCGAGGCCGTCGGCGCCCCAACTGTCGCCATTCTCCGAGTTCATGAAGCGCGCGCCCTGCCCGTGAAAGTAGGGAATGGTGCGACGGAGGTATTCCAGATCCCCGCCGCGGGCTTCGCGAGGGCCGTCGTGGTTCCAGGTGAATACGCCGTGGTAGTCGCGGATGCCCAGCGTCGCGCCCCGTGCCCGCCAGCCCTCGACCAGTTCCTCGACCGTGTAGCCGCCGCGGATAAAGCTGGTCGCCACGCTGACGACCACGTTCGGATGCACCTCGATGTTCGGTGGGGGACTGTGCTGGTTGTAACCGTAGATGCCGACGTACCTGGAGCCCAGGCCGAGATCGTTGATGGCCTCGGCCACTTCGTTCGCCAGCGTGATCGCCAAATCGCTGACGCTTCCCATCGCAGCGCAGTCTTCGCATTCGCACCAGTTGCCGCCGTCTGACGGATCCATCGAGAGGCTGTCCCGCTCGGGATTGTCCTCCGTCTCGCGCACGGCCCAGTCGATCACCAGTTGCCGCAAGCCTTGGTTGCTGATGCAGAATTTCGTATTGGCGCCGCCGTCCTTGCGTTCCCCGTCGACCAAAGCGTAGTAGTCGGGGTTCTCGTCGAACGCTTCCCGGTTGGCCTGGATGATTCGGCCGTAGACGTGGCCCGTCTGGAGGGAAAACGAGGCGTCGACACGGTTGCGCAGCCGCCAGCGATTCCACAAACCGAGATCGCTCCACGGCGCGCCGCGCGGAGCCTGGCGGGTGACGTAATCGGGCTGCTCGAACGTATCGAGCGCCACCGCCAGATCGGTGCGCTCCGGCACGATTTCCCACGTGTCGGTGAGAAAATAGAGCCGGTAGCCCAAGCGATGCAGAAAATCCCAGACCGCCAGATGGATCGCCAGTTCACCGGCGCCGATCAGGTAGGCGCCGTCCTCGTGCGTGCGCAGCAGGTAATCGTCGCGGCGGAACGGGTCCTCGGGCTCGAAGTCCGCGTCGAGATCCAAGGCGGGGAAATCGCCGACCTCGCCCACCGCCAGGCCCGTGGTGCCATCGCCGACGCGCACCTCGAAGGTCGCGCCGCTGATGCGTTCCAGATACCCGGCCAAGTCCCGCGCCGCCTCCTTGGTGCGCTCGGTCGCCCCGGGACCGATCACCACCGCGTGACGGGTTCGCCCGCCCTCGGCGAGGGCAACCTCCACCGGCTCGGCTGCCCCGCCGCTGTCAATGACCGCGCTCAGGGCGAGCGTGGTTGCAAGGATTACAGCTCTCATCGGTTTATTGCCGGGAAACGGATCGTCTGCCGGCCAGTCCATCGGAATCTCTCCCCTTCCCTCCCGCCGGGCAACCCAATTCGCGGCGTCTGCCGCGAGCGCTTCATGGTCGTTAGGAATCCATCTTTCTCCTGCCTCCGCGCCTCTGCGGGAGGGAACCCGCTCAGGGCGATTTTCGTGTCCTCGAGTCGGCGAAAATGGCATCCATTTCCGGCAAAAGCTTGACGAAAGGAGCAATCGGCGATGACATCCCGGCAGTCGAACTGCTATTTCACCCTTGCTTCCCTGCACCCCTTCCATGAATCCAAAGGAAAGTCCCGCCATGACGCTTCCTCGGCGTCGATTTTGCGCCGCTCTCGGCGCTGCCGGCCTTTCGGCGACCACGGTGCCGGTATTCGCGGCCGACAAGCGCCTGCCATCGCTGCGGGTGATTGCCTACAACGTGTACCGCTGCAAGGGATGGCCGGCCGATCGCCCGATGGCGAAGCAAGCGGTCGAGAAAGGCCAGATGCCCAGGCGGCTGGCCATGGAACTGGCGATGTACGATCCCGACATCGTCAGCTTTTCCGAATCGCCCGGCGAAGAGATCGCCAAAGAAGTGGCCGGCTATCTGGGGATGAATCACGTCTGCCTGCCCAGCGGGGGCAACTGGCCGGGAACGTTGCTCAGCCGGTTCGAGATCGCCGATTCGGCCAACGTCCCACTCGGATACGAACAACCGGAGGACCTTTTCACTCGGCACTGGGGAATGGGCACGGTCGAATTGCCCGACGGCGAGCCGTTGATCGTCCATTCCGCGCACCTGTTCCCCGGCCCGGATCCCACCGTCCGGCTGAAGGAGATCAGGGCGATGCTGGCCTCGATGAAAGAGGATCTCGATGCCGGCCGCTCGATGTTGCTGATCGGTGACTTGAACCACGCCCCGGACACCGAGGAATACAAACTCTGGACGGACGCCGGGTGGATCGACACCTTTGCCGAGGTCGGCCGAGGAGACGGCTCGACGATCAAGGCCGACGATCCGCAGCGCCGCATCGATTACGTCATGGCTACCGGACCGATCGCCAAGCAAGTCGTCGAATCGAGGCCGCTTTTCGAGGGAGCGTTCCGCCTGGATACAGGCGACGAAAGCTCATTCGCCCTCAGCGATCACCTGCCGCAATTGGCGGTGTTCGGAGAAGATGGGTGAATCCACACCTGAAAACCGCGTAGATCCGCCTGTGGCGATCAATCCCACTCGCCGAGAAATGGCTGCACCCTCCGTCCCGGAGCGACGTGCGGTGTCGGAGCGGGAGGATTGAAAAAGCGATTTCCTTCGCCTGAACTTCACAGCTCCGACAAGACGCTGAATGGCGTCCAGGAACTGGGACCATGGCGGTCAGCGAACGCTCGCAATTCGGCCGGGCGATTCATGACATAGGTCGCTCCCGACCGGAGGCGCTGGCGCAGCCCTCCGCCCAATCTTTCCAGTTCCTCGAAACGATGCGGCGCCGCGTTCATCGTAACTAACCGGGTTAGGGATCGTGCCGAAGCCCCCTGAGGAGAGGGCTCCTTCTCCGTATTGGGGAAGTCAGCAAAACCCGTGCCAGTTCAAAGGAAGTCCAGCGACGCTGAGTTTTGAGGTACCGCCCTTTTAACACCCCGTCGAAACAGGGTATGAACGCGACAAAATGACCGCTTTATGATGTCTCAACTAGGGACACTTTGACTCGATTTGACTCAATGAGGCACTATGTGACGAGGCGAAGTGTTGGCACCGTATTTGCTTTCCAGGAAACTGGAGGAACTCTCAAGAGGGTTCCCTGCCTGAAATAACTCAACCCAAACCAGAAAGATGAAAACATCACTCTATCAAAACAGCACTGTTGCCGCCTTGTGTCTGGGCCTCGGCAGCCTGCCGTTGGTCTGGGCTCAGGATAGCAAAACCGAAGTAGGCACCGCTGCCGAAACCAAAACAGGCAGCGCCAAGTACACCACGACCATCAACCGTGAAACCAAAGGCGAGCTGAGCGAAGAGGACTTCCGCACGGCGTCCCTTCTGGGTTCCCGGATCCTGGTGCATCTGGACAAGGCGTCGAAGCACCTTCTCGACGACGAAGCCAGCCAGGCGAAACCGGAACTGGAGCACGCCAAGACATTGGTGAACATCATCCGCGACATTCTCCCGGCAACCAAAGTGGAGACGGTCGTGAAAGACGAATCCGGCAAGGAAGTCTATCGCTACGTCGACCACGTGCAGGATGACCAGATCCCTCTTTACCGGCACATGATCGCGGTAGACGTCATCGAGCCGGTTCTTGACGCGAAGGACGAGGAAAGCAGTACTCTCGCAGCGGCCGAGCTGAAGGGGATGCGGCTGGCCGACGCCGAAGTGATCAATGCCTCCTTCCTGTTGGATCTCGGCTACGTGGAGCGCAAGATCAACCGGGCGCTGGAGCAGATAGGCCAGATTGACGAGGCGCTCGCGTCCGTCATTCTGGCCCAAACCGGCGGGGTAAGCTTCGTCACGAACAAAGAGGAGAGCCCGCTGATTGATGCCCAGAGCGCCCTGCGTCTGGCCGAACGGATGATCGAAGACCAGCGCTATGAAACGGCCGAGGAAAACCTGCGCCTAGCGCGCCTTCATCTGGAAACCTACCGGCAGGCGATCAGCGATCAGGCCGGCGAGAAGGCGAAAGAGATGCAGAGTCAAATCGAGCAGCTCTTCGGCAAGCTGGAAGAGGAAGGCGCCGGCAAGAAAGTGCGTGGATTCTGGAACCGCATGACTTCATGGTTCGCGAACCAGCCAGACGAGACGGAACCAACCGGCGATTCGTCGGCCGCGAACGAAGAGCAGGAGGCTGTGAAGAAAGCGACCAAGAAAGAATAACCGAAGCACCTCTACTCCTGCTCTCTCGGGAAGAGCGTCACCGGCGTGGCGCTCTTCTTCCGTATGCGGCGACGGCGGTGCTCGGAAGTCTCGTGGCCGTTCCGGTTCGGCAAAGGATTTCAAGTCCGACCGTGTCTCGGTCCCGGGGCCAGCAATCCCGACTCCGCTGGTTCTCGTAACGACCTTCCGAAAGACAGACCTCAAAAAGCCAATCTACTTTGCAATCGTTGTGGCCGGGGGTAGATCATTGCCATGCTCTTTCCGATTTCCGATGACAATCGCGGCATTTCCGGCCCGGTATTCGTGACCTACCTCATTCTCGCGGCGAATGTGGGTGTCTTTCTTCTGCAATTGGCCAACGACGCTTTCACTTATGGCTGGAGCATCGTTCCGCTGGAAATCATGACGGGCCGGGACCTTGTCGATCCGGTCGCGGTCAATACCGGCGGTCAGCGCGTTTCCATCCCGCAGGCGCCCGGGCCCGTGCCGATTTATCTGACGCTGCTAACCTCGATGTTTATGCATGGCGGTTTCGCTCACATTGCCGGGAACATGCTCTACCTTTGGATCTTCGGCGACAATGTGGAACATCGTTTCGGTCACCTCCGATTTCTGGTTTTCTACCTCGTGGCCGGACTCGTAGGCTCGGCGGCGCAGATTGCGGTCGATCCAGACAGCGTCATTCCGAATCTCGGCGCTTCAGGTGCGATTTCCGGCGTCATGGGCGCTTACATCGTGCTTTTCCCACACAATCGGGTGAACGCCGTCGTGTTTTATCACGTCATTTCCGTGCCGGCGATTTTCGTCATCGGCATGTGGGCGCTGATGCAATTCGTCTACGGTGTCGGCTCGATCGCCGTCACCGAGCAGACGGGCGGGGTGGCCTACATGGCGCATGTTGGCGGATTCGTAGCCGGCGTGGCGATGGGCGTCATTTGCCGCCTGACCATGAATGAGGAGCCCGACTCGATCCTGTATCCTCGAGACCGGGTGGATTGATCGGAATTTGCATGTTCAAGACAGAAAAACCAGCCTCCTGCGACCGGGGTGGATGGGAGCTGGTCATCGATCCCCTTGTCTGACGAATCAGCAAACCGTGGCGCTCCTGACCGATCCGCACCTGCAGACCGAGTCCGGGGAACCGGATCCCGTGCAGAGGATCTGGAACTACTACCGCACCTGCGAGCTCTACCAGACGATCCCGGAAGTCCACCCCGAGTATCGCCGCACCGGCAAAGGACCCCGCGCCACCCGGCGGTATCCGGGCGCCTGACGGCGGCGTGCTGATCGGATGCCAGCGCTCGATAGGGCGACTTCATGGTCCGCCGCCGCACGACGACTCGCTTCACCTCCCCGCCGAAGCGGGATCCCACTCGCTCAGTTTGAGCCGTTGACCGTCGGCCAGGAGGCGCTCGCGCAACGTCCCGTAGTCGATTTTCTGGACGGTCTCGTCGGCGTCGATGGCCTGCGCCGCGGCAGTCGCGGCGGTCTGCCCCAGGATCATCCAGACCGGTTCCATCCGGAGGCTGCCGAAGGCGACGTGCGACGCCGACAAACACACCGGCACCAGCAGGTTGGTGCATTCGTCGGACTTCGGGACCAGGCTGGCGTAGGGAATCTCGTAGGCCGTGGGCCGAGCGAGAAAGTTGCCTTCGTTCACGATCCGACCGTCGACGACGACGCGCTGGATGTGGTGACTGTCCACCCCGTAGGAACCCATCCCGATGCTGTCGTCCTTGGTCCGGGTTTCCTCGCAGTCCTGCTGGCGCATGACGTACCGACCGACCATGCGGCGGGCTTCGCGGACGTAGAGTTGGTGGGAAAAGTGGTCGGTATCGACGTACTCGTCCCTTGGCCAGCCGTAGGCCATCATCTCGCTCCGCACGTCCGCCGGGACCCGGGGATCGTTTCCGATGAACCAGATCAGACCTTTGGTATAGTCGACGTGTTCCCGCCAGATCCGTTCGCGAACCGCGTAGTTGCCTTCCGGGTAGTCCCAGTTGGCGCCGATGTAGTCGAGGGAGGCCGGACTCCCGTCGTTGATGTCGGTTTTGTTGTTCGGCATCCGGTCGACCTTGAGCAGGGTCGACCCTTCCGCGACGCGCTCCGACAAGGTCACGGGCAGGCCTCCCTTCACCCGCGCCTGGATGTGGCGCGCCAGCAACTCGTATCGTGCCGGATCGTAGTTGTTCGGCTTGGTGAAGGGAATGCGATTGCCGGGATCGGTGGTCAGGCAGAGCCGGAAATTGTATGCCTGCACCTTGGCGTCGCCCGTGCCGGGTTCCGCCAGTCCTTCGCCCTGTATGCCGGGAAGCAGGCCGCTGGAAGGATCGCCCGGCTCGATGTGGGGATCCACCCCTTCCTCGAAGAACTGCTTGGGCTGGCGGTAGTCCTCCGAGCCGGGCTCGAGCACCCCGGCGAGTTTTTCGCCGTATTGACTCCGCGGCTCCCGGCCCACGTGATAGGCGACGCCGGCCAAGGCCATGAGATCGCCTTCGTAGGTGCAGTCGAGAAAGACCCGGGCTCGAAAGCGCTCGCCGGATTCGCAGCGGATCTCCTGGATTCGGCTCCCGTTCTTGGTGACGCCGTCGGTCAAATCGAGCCTCCGGCCGCGACGCACCGCGGTGTCGTCCAGCCCGGCGTCCGCCAGCATTTCCTCGTACACGGCGGTGGCGACCTTCGGCTCGAAATCCCAGCCGATGTCCTTTCCGTAGTGCTTTCCGACCCGCTCGAAAAACTCCCGCGACATTCCGCCGATCGTGCCTTCCTTTCCCTTGTCCGTCTTGCCCAGCCCGCCGCTGGCCATGGCGCCGAGTTGTTTCTTCGGCGCCACCAGAATCACGGATTTCCCCATCCCCTTCACTTGGATGGCCGCGACGATGGCGGCGGGCGTATCGCCGTAGACCACGACGTCCGCTTCGTGAACAGGAGAGTCGGCCCTGACAATGGACGCGACGACAAAGGCGGCCAGAACGGTCGGGAACAGCAGGAGACGGGTCACGGTGTTCATGGGACCGAGGGTAGAGAAGTTTCCCGAGCGGAGCAATCGCTCGATCGAGTGCTAAGCCGAGCGCTCAGGCGATCCAGTCGTCGATCACTTTCCCGCCCACGTCCGTGAGCCGGAAATCGCGCCCTTGAAAACGGTAGGTCAGCTTCAGGTGATCCAGTCCGAACTGGCGCAGCATGGTAGCGTGCAGATCGTTGACGTGAACCGGCTTGTCCACGATGTTCCAGCCGATCTCGTCGGTCTCGCCGTAGATCTTCCCGCCTTTCAGCCCGCCGCCCGCCATGAGCGTGGTGAAGCAGAACGGGTGGTGATCCCGGCCCGTGTTGGCGTTGCGCCCGGGCCGGTTCTCGCCCAGCGGCGTCCGGCCGAACTCGGAGCCCCAAACCACCATGGTGGAATCGAGCATCCCCCGGCGCTTCAGATCCTTGATCAGGGCGGCGATGGGCTGATCCACCGCCCCGGCGTTGTAGGCCAGGTTCTTGTCCAGTTCGGAGTGCTGGTCCCAGCTGGCGTGGACGATGTTGATGAAGCGCACCCCGCGCTCCACGAGCCGCCGCGCCAGCAGGCAGTTGCGGGCGAACGTGTCGTAGGTCGGCAGGCCGGGCAGGGTGCCCCGGAAGCCCGATCCCTCCGGCTCGGGCCGGCCCACGCCGTAGAGGTCCAAGGTCTTCTGCGACTCGCCGGAGAGGTCGACCAGCTCCGGCGCCGCCGTCTGCATGCGGTTGGCCAACTCGTAGCTGGCGATGCGGCTGGCGATTTCGGGATCGTGCACCTCCTGGTAGCGCCGCTGGTTGAGATCCTTCAACGCGTCGAGTCCGGCGCGCTGCAACTCCGGCGGGAGCCCTTCGGGATTCTGCAGGTTAAGGACCGGCTCGCCCTGGTTGCGGAACAGCACGCCAGCGTATTTCGAGGGCAGGAAACCGGATTGCCACAGGGTCGATCCTCCCGACGACCCCCGTCCCGCGGTGAGGACCACGTAGCCGGGCAGGTTCCGCGACTCGGAGCCGAGCCCGTAGTTGAGCCACGACCCCATTGTCGGCATGCCGAAGCGCGACACGCCGCACTGCATCATCAACTGGCCGGGGTGGTGGTTGAACTCTTCGCTGTGAAGCGAGCGCACCATCAGCAAGTCGTCCGCGCAGGTTCCCAGGTGGGGCAGCAGATCGGAAAACTCCATCCCGCTCTGACCGTGCTTCTTCCATTTCCTCGGGGATCCCATCAACGTGGCCGTTTCGGGCTTGATGAAGGCGAATCGCGCCTTGTCGAGGATCGACTTCGGCAGTTTTTCCCCGTGCAGCTCGTTGAGCTTCGGCTTCGGGTCGAAAAGATCGAGCTGCGACGGCGCGCCGGCCATGAAGATGAAAATGCAGGCCTTGGCCTTGGCGTCGCGATGCGGCTTCATGCTGCGGAAGGCATCGGGATCCCCGGCCGTGGCGGCGTTGAGCAGGCCGTCGTCCGTCAACATGGACCCGAGCGCCATGCCGCCCAGCCCCGAGGCCGAGGTGGCCAGGAATTCCCTCCGGCTGCGAGCGAGTTGGGATGAAAAAGGGTTCATGTTCAGTTCCGGGTCAGAAATTCGTCGAGATTCAGCACCACCCGCACCGTGGCGATCCAAGCGGCCGCTTCGGGCGCGGGCACGTTGCCGGCCGCGGAATCGCCCGCGTAGAGGGCCGCTTCGTCGGGATGCTCTCGATACCAGCCCCGCGCGGACTCCAGCAGGCTGGCGAGACGGTCGCTTTCGGCCGCTTCCGGGCCGCGCGACAGACAGAGGCGGAAGGCGCGATCGATCCGGGCCCGGTCGTCGCCTTCCGGTAGATCGGCGAGGACCCGCTCCGCCATGGATCGGGAGGCTTCCGCGAAGGTCTCGTTGTTCAGCGTGATGAGAGCGGCCAGCGGAGTGTTCGAGCGCGAGCGCTGCACGTTCGTGGTGTTCGAATCGGGGCAGTCGAAGGTCGTCAAGTTGGGATGCGGCGCGGTGCGCTTGAAATAGGTGTACATTCCCCGCCGGTACCGATCCTCGTCCTCGCTGACGACCCACTTGAAGGCCGAGTTGTAGTTCACGTCGGCCACCCCCGCCGGCAGGGGCGGGAACACGCTGGGGCCGCCGATCTTGTCCGACAGCAACCCGGCCGCGGCGAGGGAAATGTCGCGCACGATTTCCGCCTCCACGCGGAAACGGTTCTGCCGGGCGAGAAGGCGATTGTTCGGATCGACGTCGGCCAGATCGGGCCGGTGATCGGAGCTCCGGCGGTAGGTCTTCGACGTGGCGATGCGCCGGATCAGTTCCTTGCGGGACCATCCCTGGGCGACGAACTCCGCCGCGAGCCAGTCCAGCAGTTCCGGGTGCGAGGGACGATCGCCGCGGACGCCGAAATCGTCCGGGGTGGCCACGAGCCCTTCGCCGAAAAGGTTCGCCCAGATCCCGTTGGCGACCACCCTCGGCGGCAGCGGATTCTCGCCGCTCACCAGCCAGCGCGCCAAGTCGAGCCGGTCGCCTTCCCCGCCCCGGTGCTCGATGGGCGCCAGCACCGCCGGCGTGCCCGGCTCCACCGGACCGAGCGGCTGCTTGAATTCTCCTCGCTTGAACACGTGCGTTTCGCGCCGGTCTTCCCGCCGCTCGCGGAGAATGCGCACGTCCATCTCCGGCTTCGCGGGAGGCTTCGACTCCAGGGCGTGTACCTGCGCCAGCAGCGGTGCGGTCTTCGGATCGATCCGCTCGAAGTGCGCCGCCAGCAGGGCCTGTTCCGCGGTGTCGCGCTCCGACGCCGGCTTCTTCAGCGCCTCTCTCGCTTCTTCGCTCAGGACGAGCCGCGTCGGCGTCGTCAGCAAAGTAACCCGGAACTTGCCCAAGGTGTGCTCGCTCCCGTAATTCTGCACCAGATCCAGCGTGAAATCCGCCGCCTCTTCCAGCGCGACCGGCCGCGCGAGCCCGAAGACGGCCTCGTGCGCCTGGCCCATCTCCGGCGAGATCGCCCAGCCCGTGCCGTCCTTTCCTTCCCGAGCGTCGCCGTCGATCGCGTTCTGCACCGCCCAGTTTCCTTGGGAATAGTCGGCCTCCGCGCCGGCGAAAACGAGCCGACCGGTTCCCGCGACCGACAGGTTCATCTGGTTGAGCACGAAATTGCCCGCCTTGGACCGTCCCGGCCCCTTGCCGCCGCCGAGCTTCGGATCGGGCAGCGCTTCGATCCGGACGCCCGTCACGGTACCGGGCTCGAGCCGGCCGCTCAGGGTGTAGGTGGCCTTCGGCGGATTCTGCCCGCCGGCGGTGATCGTGCCGTCCTTCGCCCGATTGAACTTCACGCCTTTCGGTCCGGCGACCTCTGCCACCGGAAGCGGCGTGAAAACCGGGTCTTCCACCGCTTCGGCTTCCGCCAGCCACCTTTGGGCGCGGGCTTCCCACTCCGGCATCCGCTCGGCGAGCTCGCCCCGGGCCGCCGCCGCGCGCGTTCGGACGTCTTCCAGCTTCTCCCGATGCCGGGCCGCCGCCCGTTCGTAGGCGGCCCAGGCTTCCTCCGATTTCGGCACCTTGGTCTCCACCTCGTCGCCGTTGTTGAAGTAGGCGAACAGCTGATAGTACTCGTCGTGGGTCACCTCGTCGTACTTGTGGGTATGGCAGCGCGCGCAGGTCAAGGTCAGGCCCATCCACACGGCGCCCATCGTCTCGACGCGATCCATCACCGCGGCGACGCGCCATTGCTCCTTGTCGGTGCCGCCCTCGGTGTTGGTCAAGGTCTGCCGATTGAACGCCGTGGCCAGCAGCTGATCCGGCGACGGTTCCTCCAACAGGTCCCCGGCGAACTGCTCGATGGTGAAGCGGTCGAAGGGCATGTCGGCGTTGATCGCGTCGATGACCCAGTCGCGGTAGCGCCATGCGTCGGGACGATTGTTGTCCTTCTCGTAGCCGTCGCTGTCGGCGTAGCGCGCCTTGTCGAGCCAGTGGCGCCCCCAGCGCTCGCCGAAATGCTCGCTGGCGAGGAGGTCGTCGATCAGTTGCGCGAGCCCGGCCTCGCGGTCCTTCCGCAGCAATTCCAGATAACGGTCCGCCTGTTCCGGTGACGGCGGCAGTCCGACGAGATCGTAGAAAAGCCGGCGCACCAAAGTCGCGGCGTCCGCCTTGGGCGAAGGTTCGATTCCCTTTTCCTCCAGCCCGCGCCGGACGAAAAAATCGATCGGGTGTTCCCCCTTCGGCGGCCGACCTTCGGCGTCGAATCCGGACAGTTCCGCGAAGGCCCAGTGCTTCGGCCAAGTCGCCCCCTCCGCGATCCACTGGCGCAGCTTCGCCTTTTCGCCGTCGGTGAGCGGCTCCGCCTTGTCCGGCGGCGGCATGACGTCGTCCGGATCGGAGGCGTGGATCCGCTCGATCAACGCGCTCTGGTCGGGCTTGCCGGGCAGGATGCCGATCGCGCCCGAGTCGAGTTCCTTCTCCGCGAAATCGATGCCGGTGAGACGCAGGCCTCCTTTCTCGTCGTCGGGTCCGTGGCAAAGCAGGCACTTTTCCGTCAGGATCGGCCGAATTTCGGTCCCGAAATCGACCTCGGCGGAAACGTCACGGGTCGCCCCCGCCCACGACAGGGCGGCGATCGCGACGAAATGGGCAGAAAATTTCGTCATGGCTCCCGTCAAGATCCTCGCACCCGGGCCCCCGGTCAAGGGCGCGGGTGCGCCCCGCCCGGGCGTGCTTCGGCAGGCAAGGAAGCCGGAGCAAGCAATCCAAGAGGGTTGGGTCGGGGACTCGACCCTCTCCGGCGGTGAGGGAAATACACTTCCCGAGGCCCTCGGATCGAATCGAGCGACGTCTCCGGATCTCAGCTCCCGCCGGCGATCGAATCGAGGCGCTTCACCAGGTTGAGATCCCGCTCCGTCACGAAATTGACCACCGTGCCCCCCCGCCCCGCCCGGGCGGTGCGACCGGCGCGGTGGAGGTAGTTCTTCATCTCCTTGGGCAGATGATAGTTGATGACGCGACCGATGTTTTCCACGTCGAGCCCTCTCGCGGCGAGATCGGTGGAGATGAGGAGGTCCAGCGTGCCGTCCCGGAAGGCCTTGAGATTCCGGCGCCGCTCCTGCTTGTCCATGTCGCCGCGGTAGATGGCGCAGCGGTAGCCGTGTTCGGCGAGTTCCGCGGCGAGCTGGTCGCATTGTTCGCGGGTGTTGACGAAAAGGAGGCTGCCTCCCTCCACCGGTTCCGCGAGAAGCGTTTCGAGGAGGGGGAAACGTTTCCCGTTCACCACGGTCAGGTTCACCGTGGTCAGGGTGGGGACGAGACGATGGTGGCCGCGGGTCTCGATCATCTCCGCGTCCCCGAACATCTCGTGGATGAGGGCCTGGACCCCGTCAGACGCCGTCGCGGTGAAGAGGGCCAGTTGACGGTCGGGCGGGCTGGACTTCAGGATCCGCTTGATCGCTGGCAAAAACCCCTGGTCGAGAATCTGGTCGGCTTCGTCGAAGACGAGGAAACGGAGATCGGAGAGGTTCACGAGCTTCTTCTCCATCAGCTGCTCGAGACGCCCCGGCGTGGCGAGGAGAATCTCGAAAGGACCGGCCACATTGCCGCGGGCGACTTTCATGGCGATGCCACCGAGAGCCGAACGCACCCGCACCCGGGTGTCGTGGGTGAAGACCTTCATCGCCTTGGTGACCTGCTCCCCCAAGTCGCTGGAGGGCACCAGCACGACGGCCCGCGGTTGTCCGGCCGCCGAAACGGCGTCTCCGCCCTCTTCGAGCTGCTTCAGCTTCTGCAGGACCGGAAGGGCGTAGGCGAGGGTCTTGCCGCTACCGGTTTCCGCCACGCCGACCACGGAGTCCCCCCTCAGGAGGGCTGGCAGGGCGCGCTCCTGGATCTCGGTGGGCGTGTCGAAACCCACCGTTTTCAGGGTGGATTGGAGGGAGGGGATCAGGTCGAAGGCTCGGAACGAGGACATGGCGGCACCTTACGATGCCTGAGGGAAAAGGCATGGCGATTCGTGGGCGGAAGACGATGATGGAACGATCACGATGCCGAGATTTGGAATTGGTTCCCTGACACCGTTTCCCACCGTTTCCCCGTTTCCCCGACGAGGGGATCGCCTTCGGGCCGAGTCCTTCGACAACAACCAGGCCGAGCGCGACCTGCGCATGATGAAGACCCGCGAGAAGATCAGCGGCACGGGGTGCCCCGAACCTTCCGCACCGAGGAGCACGCCATGCTCTTCGCCGACATTCGCAGCGTGGTCTCCACCGCGCGCAAGCAGTCGCGCAATCTGCTCGGCACGCTCGCGGAGATGTTCCGCGCTCCCGGCCAGTTGGGCGACTCGCTCGTCGACGGGGCGAAGAACTGACGGGGCACCTTTCCGCCCTCATCTCACGCGACGCCCCCGAGAATCGTGCGGAGGACGTGAATAGTTACCTTTGATTTGAGATCCTCTCGGCCCTCCTCCGAGAGTTCTCAACAGGCCGGACGGCGTAAGCCGTCCGGTCGCTTTTTGTCCAAAGTCAGGCCAGGGCCTCGAACTGTCGAACGAAGCTTCTCCACTGCATCGGACGCATCGCGTAGACTCCCTGGGCATGGCGCCCGACCCCGGGGTCGAAAATTTCCCAGCCGAACTCGGAATCCCGTTTGCCGAAATCGCATCGGTTGATCCAGTCGCCGAATTCGTCTTTTCTCCAAAGCTCCTTGTCGTTGCCCGAAACGACTTCGGCGAATTCCCAGACGCTCCGTATCAGTTCGCGGTCGTATTCCCGGCTTCCGAGCCTGCCTCGGTTGGCGTTTGGCTGTTCCGATCCCGCGATTTGCCGTTCGTCGGGAAAATTCAGCGCCACGTCCCCGGCATCCTCGCAGGCGGCTTCGGTCTCCGCCAACTCCTTGAATTCGGGAAACCCTTCCCACTGGGAACGCTCTGGCTGACTTTGATCGTAAAACATTTTAACTATTCCTTTGAACAGTTAAAGTCTAGCCCCCGTCTCGCGGGATGCCAAGAAAAATTCAGCTCTTTTGCAAAACGATCACCCGGCGGCGTGGTATTCCTGGATCGGCTTGACGCTCAACTCGGCGTTCTGGAGCGATTCGATCGAGCGCACGCTTGCCCGCGCGCCCCGCATCGTCGTAATCGCCGGGACACCGTTGGCCAAGGCGCCGCTGCGGATCAGGACCTCGTCGCGCCGGGGAACGCGTCCGCTCGGCGTGTTGATGACCAGGGCGATCTCTCCGTTCTTGATCATGTCCAGCACGTTGGGGCGTCCCTCGGCCAACTTGTGAAGCCGGTGAACGGGAACACCCGCCTCGGAGAGACGGGTCGCCGTCCCCGAGGTGGAAAAAATCGTGAATCCCAGGTCGCTGAATTTCCGCGCCAGTTCGACGGCCTGATCCTTGTGGGAATCCTTTACGCTGATGAAGAGGTTTCCTTCGAGGGGAAGCTTCGCGGAAGCCGCCATCTGGGCCTTGGCGTAGGCCATTCCAAAATCGGCGTCGATTCCCATCACCTCGCCGGTCGACTTCATCTCGGGACCGAGACTGATATCGATGCCGGGGAACTTGGCGAAGGGAAACACGGCTTCCTTCACCGAGAAATGCTTGGGCGTAATCGGTTCGGTGAAACCGAGATCGACCAGCTTCTCGCCCGCCATCACCTTCGAAGCGAGCTTGGCCAACGGAACTCCGATCGCCTTCGAAACGAAGGGCACCGTCCTCGACGCGCGGGGATTGACTTCGATGACGTAGAGTTCCTCGCCCTTCACGGCGAACTGGATGTTCATCAAGCCCCGCACCTCCAGCTCCTTGGCGAGATCCTTGGCGGCGTCGGAAATTCTTTCGCACATCGCTTCGCCGAGCGAGAAAGAGGGAATCACGCAGGCGCTGTCGCCACTGTGGATGCCAGCCTGCTCGATGTGTTCCATGATGGCCCCCACCACCGTCGTCTCCCCGTCCGAAATGCAATCGACGTCTATCTCGGTGGCGTCCTCGAGGAAGCGGTCGATCAGCACGGGTCGCTCCGGGCTCGCGTCGACCGCGGTCTGCATGTAGTGCTCCAGGTCCTTGTCGTTGTAGACGATCATCATGGCCCGTCCGCCGAGAACGAACGAGGGCCGGACCAGCACCGGGTAGCCGATCTTGCCCGCGATCTCGACGGCTTCCTCGGCCGACACGGCCGTGCCGGCCGGCGCCTGCTGCAAGCCGAGCTTGTCGAGCAGCGCGGAGAAGAATTTCCGGTCTTCCGCCAATTCGATGTTCTTGGGCGAGGTGCCTATCACCCGGCAGCCGTTTTTCTCGAGTCCGGCCGCGAGGTTGAGAGGCGTCTGACCGCCGAACTGCACGATGACCGCCCAGCAGTCCTCCTGCTCGTAGATGTTGAGCACGTCTTCCAGAGTGAGCGGCTCGAAGTAGAGCTTGTCGCTGGTGTCGTAGTCCGTCGAGACGGTCTCCGGGTTCGAGTTGACCATGATGGTTTCGAATCCCAACTCCTTGAGGGCAAAGGAAGCGTGGACGCAGCAGTAATCGAACTCGATTCCCTGGCCGATCCGGTTGGGGCCGCCCCCGAGGATCATCACCCCGCGCTTGTCGCTCTTCCGGGCCTCGTTCTCGATTCCGTAGGTCGAATAGAAGTAGGGCGTGTACGCCTCGAACTCGGCGGCGCAGGTGTCCACCAGTCGGTAGGTCGGCACCACGCCCCGCTCCTTCCGCAGCGCGCGAACCTCGGCGTCGGAACGGCCGGTGAGAAAGGCCAGTTGCGGGTCGGAATACCCGAGGCGCTTGGCCCGGCGAAAATCCATCGTCTCCAGATCCGTCCCCAGTTCCCCCTCCGCCGCGAGCAGATCCTCGATGTTCTTGAGAAACCAGGGGTCGATCCCGGTGAGGCCGTGAATCTCCGCCAAGTCGAGTCCGGCTTCGAATCCGAGCCGAACGAAGAAGATGCGCTCGGCGTTGGGAGTGGCGAGCCTTTCCCGGATGTAGCTGAGGTCGGGATCGCCGTCCTTGCCGTCGCTGCCGAGACCGAAACGGCCCGTTTCCAACGAGCGGAGCGCTTTTTGAAGCGCTTCCTTGAAGGTCCGGCCGATGGCCATGGCCTCGCCCACGCTCTTCATCTGCGTGGTCAGGGTCGGATCCGCGTCGGCGAATTTTTCGAAGGTGAAGCGGGGCAGCTTCACGACGCAGTAATCGATGGTCGGCTCGAAGCTGGCCGGGGTTTCGCGGGTGATGTCGTTCGGTATCTCGTCCAGCGTGTAGCCGACCGCCAGCTTGGCGGCGATCTTCGCGATGGGAAAGCCGGTGGCTTTCGAGGCGAGCGCCGAGGAGCGGGACACCCTCGGGTTCATCTCGATGACGACCAGACGTCCGTCTTCCGGGTTCACCGAGAACTGGATGTTGGAACCGCCGGTCTCCACGCCGATCTCCCGGATCACCGCGAAGGAGGCGTCGCGCATCAGTTGATATTCCCGATCGGTCAGCGTCTGGGCGGGCGCGACGGTGATGGAATCGCCGGTGTGAACCCCCATGGGATCGAAATTCTCGATCGAACAGATCACGACGCAGTTGTCGGCGTGGTCGCGCATCACTTCCATTTCGAATTCTTTCCAGCCGAGCAGCGATTCGTCGATCTGGACCTCGTTGACCGGAGAGAGATCGAGCCCCCGCTTCACGATGAGGTCGAGTTCTTCGCGGTTGTAGGCGATCCCTCCGCCGGAACCGCCCAGGGTGTAGGCCGGCCGAACGATGAGCGGAAACGAACCGATCTCGGCCGCGATCTCGCGGGCCTGGTCCATGGTGTGGACCACGCCGGACTGGGGCATGTCGAGCCCGATCTTGATCATGGCGTCTTTGAAAAGCTGCCGGTCCTCTCCTTTCTCGATGGCTTCGGCGTTGGCGCCGATCAGCTTCACGCCGGATCGCTCGAGAAATCCGGACCGCACCAGCTCCATCGCGGTGTTCAGAGCGGTTTGTCCCCCGAGGGTCGGCAGCAGGGCGTCGGGCTTCTCCTGCTCGATGATCTTCTCCACGATCTCCGCGGTGATCGGCTCGATGTAGGTGCGATCCGCGAACTCCGGATCGGTCATGATCGTGGCCGGATTCGAGTTCACCAGTACCACCGTGTAGCCCTCTTCCTTGAGCGCCTTGCAGGCCTGAACTCCGGAATAATCGAACTCGCAACCCTGCCCGATAACGATGGGTCCCGACCCGATCAGCAGTATCTTCTCAATCGACGTGTCTCTCGGCATGGTATCGCGGCTAAATTTCTCACCATTTGCATCGGGTGAGCCGCTTCGCAATGCAGGAAACCGGATTTTGCGAAGAACCGCCCCGGAAAACGCCCGTTCGGAACCCGGAATCCCTGCTTTTTGCCGTCCGATTTCGATCCGTCGGACTTTCCGCTTGAACTGCCGCCACTTTATTCCGAGTATGCCGGGACCGCTTCAAACCGTCATGATTCGTTTGCTTCTCACCTCAGCCGTCTTCCTCGCCGTCGCCGGAACCAGTTTGGCCGAACAGTACGCCAATATACCACCTGATCTGAAGTGCCGCTTCTCCCGGAAAAACTGGTCGTTCTGCAAAGGCTTTCCGAATCTCGCCCGCAAATGGGACGTGTGCGATCCCGCCCACCTGGGCCACATCGAATGGTGTCGCGAAGACATCGTCGTGACCGACCGGGACGCGCACGGAAACTTCGAAACCTACGAAGCGGTCGTCGTCACCTATCGCCCGGTTTACGAAAACGGGGCCTGGGGCGATAAATTCAAGCGCACCTACCGCAAGGAGCCGACCCTGGTGGTCCCTCCGGTGATTTACAAGTAGGCGCCCCGTCCGCCGTCTCCATGGACTTCGATCTGGCCGGGGACGACGCGCGCCACGCCTACAAACTGCTCGCGGGTCTGGTGACGCCGCGCCCCATCGCCTGGGTGACCACTCTGGACGAGGAAGGCTGCATCAACGCGGCGCCCTTCAGCTTCTTCAACGTCTTCGGCGCCAGACCGCCGATTCTCGGGTTCGCCCCCGGCAACAAGACACGGGAAGTGCCTAAGGACACGGCCCGCAACATCCGGCGAAGCGGCGAGTTCGTCGTCAATCTCGTGGACGAATCCTGCGCCGAGGCGATGAACCGAACGTCCGCCGAACTCGAATTCGGCGTCAGCGAGATCGAACTGGCGGGATTGACCACGGTCCCGAGCGTGGGCGTTTCTCCGCCTCGCATCGCGGAAGCGCCCGTGGCTCTCGAGTGCCGCGAATGGTCGACTCTCGAAATCGGGAGAAATCGCCTCGTCATCGGACTCATCGACCGGGTTCACACCCGCGACGGCATTCTCGATCCGGGAACGCTTCTCGTGGATCCCGACGCCTTCGCCCCGATCGGTCGGATGGAGGTTCCCTCGGGCTACTGCAGAACCCGGGACCGATTCCAGATGCCGCGACCGGGCTGAGCGGATTCGCGGTTCAAACCGACATTTAATTTGGCAAACCGAAATAATTCGCTTCATTTCGTGCCCGGCATGGGCTTTTAATAGGGGCGAGGCGGCTCCGTTGCCGGCACTCGCGTTTTGAGACTTTAAAGGATTCTATCGATTTGGCCGAAGGCACCACAGAACAGCTCGGGAAAAATTATTTCCAGACCCGGGAAAAACTCAGCCACGCGATCGAGTCGCTGGGCGCGCTCGGTCGCGAGGGCGGCGTCAACCCGGCCCGCCTCACCCTCCTCACCAATCTCATGGCGAACCTCGAGGACCCGTTCCTTTTCGTGGTCGCCGGGGAAGTCAACGCGGGCAAGTCCACGCTGCTGAACTCGCTGTTCGGGGAGGATTTCTGCGAAGCCGACGTCGTCCCGACCACCGACCGAATCGCGTTTTTCAAGTACGGCGAGGAACCTCACGAGTTCGAATTTTCGGAAGACATCGTCGAAGTGTTCCGTCCGTGCGACTTTCTCCGGGACTTCAACATCGTCGACACGCCGGGCACCAACTCGATCGTGTCTCGGCACCAGGAAATCACCGAGCAGTTTCTGCCGATGGCCGACCTCGTCCTTTTCGTTTTCTCGGTGACGAATCCGTGGGGATCGTCGACCTGGGATTTCCTCGACCGCATCCATCACCAGTGGAAAAAGAAGATCGTCTTCGTCCTGCAGCAGTGCGACCTGCGCACCGACGAGGAAGTGGCGGCGGTTCTCGAGCACCTGCAAAAGACGGCCCACCATCGCTTCGGCCAGCACTTCCCCACCTTCGCCGTCTCGGCCAAGCAGGCCTTTCTCGCCAAGACTTCGGGATTGGCGAACGAGGAGCTGTCGGACGTCAGTCAGATCAAAGGGCTCGAGCGGTACATTTCGGGGGTGGTGGAGTCCTCCGAGCCCCGGCTCGTCAAGCTTATCCATTCCTGGCGGGCCTCGTGCTACGTGCTGGGCGAGGTGAAGGAAAAGCTGGGCGCGGCCTCCGAAATCATCCGCGCCGACAGCGAACTGCTCAGCGAACTGGAACCGGCTTGCAAGATTCAACAGGAGCGAACGCTGAAAAAATGCGAACCTCTGTTCGAGGCCTTCGACCAAAGTTTCATGGCGGCCGGCTTGCAGGCGGAGCCGCTGCTCGATTCCGAATTCAGGATCGTTTCCGCACTGATGCCGCAACGGAAAAGCGCGGAGGAAATCGAGGGATTGATTTTCGCCACCACCATGAAAGCGGTGCGGCGCAGCGTCGGCGCCGGAGCGAACGCCGTCCAGGAGGACGTGGATCATCTCTGGGAGCGCGTTTCCGACGAGATGGAGCAGCACTTCAATTTGCAGTTGAGCGTCGGAGAAGACGGTAGTCCCGACTGGACCGAGCCGCATCGGCGTCTCGAGGAAATGGTCGAGGAAGCGACCTCTCAAACCCTGCGCGAATTGCAACTGAAGGAACGTCTCGGGAATCTCTTCGCGGGCCGCAGCCGCGTCATCTGGGGCTGCGTGTTTTCCGCCATCCTCGCGATTCTGGTCGGCGTCATCGTTTCCATGCTCGATCTCGCGCCGTGGAACGTCGTCGCTTTCGGCCTCGCGGCGGGATTCCTCGCCCTGGGGGCACTTGTCGGCGCGCAATCGGTGAAACGGACGCGCCGCTTCTACACGGAAACCCTCGAGAAGCATCGCGAGACTCTCGCCGAGAAACAGCGGGAAGCGTTCGCCGAGGGAACCAGCGCCTTTTACCGCGACTTCATCGCTCTCTTCGATCCGCTGCGACAGGTCTGCCATGAACACCGTTCCAAGTACGAGCCCCAATTGCGCGAAATCGAATCCGTCGAGAAAACCCTGACGGGTCTGGAACGCATCCTCGCTCCGGTCGAAAAAGCGATCAACTCGAGGAAATAGTCGACGCCGACTCGGCGAAGGCCCGTTCCGCGAGGTCGCAGATGAGATGGCCGGCGATGAGGTGGCATTCCTGCACGCGGGCGGTCACCGGCGAAGGAACCGCCAGCCATTGATCGGCGTGGTCGGCGCATCCGCCTCCGTTTTCGCCGGTGAAGGCGAAGGTCATCACGCCCATCCCCCGGGCGAACTCGAGCGCGCGGACGACGTTGGCGCTGTTGCCCGAGGTGGAGATTCCAACGACGATGTCTTCCGGGCGGCACAGCGCCTCGACCTGGCGGGCGAACACCGCCTCGAAGCCGAAGTCGTTGGCGCAGGCCGTAAGCGTGGACGAGTCCGTGGTGAAAGCCAGGGAAGGCAGGCCGCGTCGGTTCCGCGCGAACCTGACCACGAACTCGGTCGCGAAATGCTGGGCGTCGGCCGCGCTGCCTCCGTTCCCGAAGAAGCAGATCTTGCCGCCCTCCCGCAGGCACCCGATCGTCCGCACCGCCATCTCGTTGATGACTTCGGAACACGATTCCTGAAATTTCCCCACGGTCACGGTGTGCTCCGCGATGGTCTGCTGGATGATTTGGGCCGAGGACATGGATGGGATCGGGTGAAATTCAGTCTTCAGGACACGGGACGCCGTTGGGGAATTCCTTCGCGGCGAGCTCCAGCAGTTCGGCGCGCTCTATCGGGGTGGTGCCCAGTTTGCCCACCACGATGCTGCTGGCAAGGTTGGAGACCCGCGCCGCGCACTCCGCCGTGAGTCCCGAGCAGAGTCCGAGAGTGTAGACGGCGATGGCGGTGTCCCCCGCCCCGGAAACGTCGAAGACCTCGCGGGCTTTCGCGGGAATGTGAACGGGCGCAGCCTCCGGGGTGAACACCAGCATTCCCTGCTCGCCGAGCGTGAGGAGAACGTGGCGGCACTTCCAGAGATCGAGGAGGCGCCGACCCGCCTCGAGCAGAGGCTCGTCGGCGAGCGGAGGGATTCCCGCGTCCCGGTTGACGTCCTCCAGGCCCGCGCAGTCGAAAGCCTCGGCGCGGTTCGGCTTCACCGTGGCGACCCCGGTCCAGGGGATCGGATTTCCCGGCTTGGGATCGACCGTGACGACGAGATCGAAGGAAGCGGCCGCGTCCAGCAGCCCGGCCACGAATTCCGGGGTGATCAACCCTTTTCCGTAATCCTCGACCACGATGCCGTCGAGATCGGGCAAGGCCGTGGCGATCGACGTCAGCAGCGCTTCGCTCGAGGCCTCCGGCAAAGACTGGCGTCTCTCCCGGTCGATCCGGACCACCTGCTGCTGCCGGGCGACCACCCGCGTCTTCGTGATCGTTTGAAAATCGTCGCGCTGAAGGCACAGATCGACGCCGATCCCGCTCTCGGCGAGGGTCTCGCGAAGCAGCCCTCCGTTGACGTCGTTGCCGAACAGGCCCGCCAGTTCCACCGAGCTTCCGAAAGGCGTCATGTTGCGCGCCACGTTGGCGGCTCCGCCCGGAAAGCGCGATTCCCGCTGCACCTCCACCACCGGGACCGGGGCCTCCGGGGAGATGCGCGAAACACTGCCCCAGATGAACCAGTCCAGCATGACGTCTCCGACCACGAGGACGCGCTGCCGCGAAAATCGATCGAGCAAAGCGTCCGGAGATAGCGTCGGTTCCCCCATATTTCGCGGCAGGCTAAAGCCTCGCCGGGATCATTGCAACCGCGCCGGCCGATCGCCGTTCGACCGTCAGGCTCCCCGGATGCTGCGGCGGATTTCCCCGGGACGGCCGAGGGAACGAAGCGACACCTCCGCCTCGCGCTCCTGCCCCAGCCATTCGAGCAGAACGCGCACCCGGTCCTGTCCGGAGACGAGCTTCGTGATGATCGTTTCCAGACCCGCCAGGGGTCCCTCGGTCACCACGACTTCGTCGCCCTCGGCGACTTCAGGTTCGACGATCCGGACCTCGTTGTCCGCCTCGGGAAACTCCTCGCGCAACTCTCGGATGTAGTCGTCGCTGATCTGCGGGTAGTAGTCGGCGAAGCGCAGGATGCCGCTGACGCCGGAAGTGGCGTTGACCGCGCGGAGATTCTCCGCCAAGTCGAAACGGGCGAAGAGGTAGCCGGGAAAGAGCGCCTCCACGAACCACACCTTGCCGCGGCGGGTCGATTTCTCGTAGCGAATCCGAGGGCAGAAAACCTCGTCGAGATGGGCGAAGCCCTGGAGATTGACGGCGGCGAGGTGTTCGCTCTTCGGTTTCGCTCGAACGCAATACCATCCCTCGGAAGTCTCTTCGGGGACGCGGCTTTTCTGGGTCGAAGGCATTTTCGGCAAGGAATCCCGGGTGAACGACGCCATTATAAAACGACTTGGGGCAAGATGAAAGAGACGATCCGGAAGCCGACCGCGAGATCTTGCGGAAGACGCGTTTCTCCCTTACCGATCCACCCGGCCCGAACGCGGCCGGAACCAGTCCCTCATGCCTGAAGAACCCGAATCGTCGCCGCCGCCCCGGGCGCTCGACATCGCCATCGCCTCGTCGGACGACCTGGCGGAGCACCGCCGCGTCGTTTTCCGCCGCCTGCTCTCCTACTTCCTGACGTATCGCACCCGTTTGGTCTGGGGCATCGTTTGCGGCGTCGCGGCCGGCCTTTTCAACGGCGCCCTCCTGCTCGTACTGAAGTCGGTGTTCACCATCGTGCTTCCGGGCGCCCAGGGCGAGCCGACGCCGGACGTCCACTATCCCTTCGCGGATCTGCCGGTCCTGACCGACTTCGCGATCAGCGTTCCCGACATTCCGGAGTGGCTCTTCGTCCTCGTCGTCTGCCTCAGCATTCCGGTATTGCTGCTCATACGCGGCGTTTTCCAGTTTCTCCACCAGTACTGCATGCTCTGGATCAACCTGAAGGTGCTCTACCGGCTCCGCGACGAGGCCTTCGGCAGTCTCATGGGACAGTCGCTCGCCTTCTACAACTCCGTGAGGCAAGGCGAACTCATCCAGACCGTGGCCAACCAGACGAAGACGTCGGCGGACGCCGGCAGCAAGCTTCTCAGCGCCCTGATCCAGCACCCGGTTTCGATCGTGTCCATCTTCGTCGTCGTCATGATCATGGACCCGATCTACACCCTCGGCGCCATGATCGTCTTCCCCCTCTGCATCGTGCCGGTCGCCCTCATCAGTCGGCGGGTGCGCAAGGCGGGAGGGCGCGAAGAAGAGGAGTCCGAGGGCCTCATGGTGACGCTGCACGAGAGTTTCGGCGGCATCCGCCTCGTCAAGGCGCACGGGCGCGAGGACTACCAGCGGGAGCGCTTCAACGAAGGCAGCCAGCGGATCGTGAAATTCATCATGCGCTGGCGGAAGGCCATGGAAATCTCGAGTCCGATGGTGGAAATCGTCGCCTCTCTAGGCATTTCCATCGGCATGGTCTACGCCTGGTGGAGCCAGATCGACCCCGAGACCTTCCTCGCGCTCAACCTCGGTCTCATGAGCATCTACCCGCACGCCAAGGCTCTCAGCCGCATGCAGGTGCAGATGCAGAAATGCTACGTCGCCGCGCTGAAAGTCTTCTCCTACATCGACGCCGAGCCCGAGGTGCGCGACAAGCCGGACGCCGTTCCGCTGGTCGACTGCCAAGGAACGATCGAACTGGAGAACGTGTCCTTTTCCTACACCGACGAGAAGAGCGCCCTCGACGACGTTTCGCTCAAATTCGAATCGGGCAGGAAATACGCCCTCGTCGGCCAGAGCGGCGCGGGAAAGTCCACCCTCCTCTCCCTGATTCTCCGGTTCTACGAGGTCGACGCCGGACGGATTCTCGTCGACGGGCGCGACTTGCGGGACTACACCCAACAGTCGCTCCGCGATCAGATCGGCTTGGTCAGCCAGGACACGTTCCTGTTCCACGACACCATCTACAACAACATCCGCTACGGCGACCTGGACGCGACCGAGGAACAAATCGTGGAAGCGGCGAAGCTCGCCCACGCCCACGATTTCATCGTGGAACAGCCCCGCGGCTATTCCACGATGCTGGGGGACAAAGGCTGCACGCTCTCCGGCGGCCAGCAGCAGCGTCTCTCCATCGCCCGGGCCATCCTGCGCGACGCGCCTATTCTGTTTCTCGACGAAGCCACCTCCGCCCTGGACTCCGAATCCGAGAAGGCCATCCAAAGCGCCATCCAGGAACTGTCCCGCGGCAAAACCGTCATCGCCATCGCGCACCGACTTTCCACGGTGCTTGACTCCGACGAGATCGTCGTCCTGAGCGAAGGCCGCGTCGTCGACGCGGCGCCGCACGACATCCTGCTGGAGCGGTGCGCCGACTACGAGAAGATCTACCGGCTCCAGTTCACGGAGATTTGACAGGGTCGGATGCACGATCCGACAGGGTTGGCTCTCAAGCGGGGAGGACGACGCTCCGAATTTCCGCGATCTCGTCGCGGAGCCTTCGCCCGCGGTCTTCCCAGCGAAAGGCGGACTGGCAGATGGACAAGGACTCGCGACGCATCGAATCGAGTCGGTCGAAATCGTCGATCGCCTCGACGACGGCCGCCACGAGCGACTCGGTGTCGGACGCGAGCAGGACGTGTTCAGGACTGCGCAGCGGCAATCCCTCGACCGCCTGATCCAGCCCCGCCAACGGAAGACCGTGGAAAACGTAGTCGAGCGCCTTGAGCTTGAAGCCGCCGCCGAACTCTTCGACGATCAGCCCCATTCTCGCGTCGAGCAGGTAGGGCGACATGTCCGGCACGCGGCCGACGAAATCGACGTCGGGAAACCGCTTCAGCATCGACCGGCGGAACTCCTCGTCCGTCTTGCCGACGATCTGCAGTTCGATTCCGGCATCGGCAAGCGGGGCGGCCGCTTTGGCGAGGAACCTTTCCAGATTGATTCGCTTGGCAATCCACTCGAAAGACCCCGACATCACGACGCGGCGCGGCGTCTCCGCCGTGATCCTGCGGGACTCGTGGGCCGCGCCTTCGTAGCCGGGCGTCAGGCAAAGGTAGTGCTGGCGCGGAAACGCCTCGCGGTAGGCCGCCACTTCGGCCTCGGTGATGGCCGTGACCAGGTCCGCTTCGCGGCAGAGTTCCTCCTCCTGGCGGGCGTACTTTTCGGCGTCGAATCTCAGGGCGAGTTTTCTGGGGAGAGCGCCGGTCGAGTTCTTCGCGATTTCCCGGCGAATCCGTGCCTCGTGGTTGTGGGAAACGTAGACGACCACCGGATCGCCCTTGATCCCCGAGAGGCGGCGCTGCGCCCGAATCGTGCCCATGGCCCACCCGATCGCGGCGTGGTCGATCACGATGGCGTCCCAGGTCTCGTCGGCGAGCGCCCGGGACAGGGCTTTCTCCGGGCCGCCGTTTTTAAGCCGCCACGAATCGCTCGGGTATTTCGTGAAAACACTGGCGAGGCGGGAACCCAGTTCCGGGGTGCCCAGACGCCATTCGACGCGGTCCTGGTCGACGTGCCAACTGGAATCGCCGCCGTCGCCTACCGGCAGCTCGTCGTTGTCGTGAGCGAGCACCGTCAGTTCCGCGTCGGTTCCGGCGAACGCTCGGATGAGTCCGTTGGAATAGATCAGCTCACCGCTGTTGGTCGGTCGCGGGTATTTTCGGGTCAACCAGAGGCATTTCATATCGATGGGGATGGGGAAAATCAAAGGAGCGGCAGATCGCCCTCGAAGGGCAGGCATGCCTTCTCGTACGACTCCCAGCGTTTCGGCACGTGGAAATGCAGAATGGAGTCGCGTTTCAGTCCGCCGCCGGACGGCCTGTCCCGACCGTCGAAGGCGGACCAGGTCAAAAGGTTCGTGCCGGGGTCGAGACGGGCGGTCTCGGGGGAGTCCGCGATTTTCGCGATCAACCGAGCGACGCCGTCGCCCTCGGGAGAAAAATCGGCGTAGTCCATCAGGAGGCAGGCCCGGAGCCCGCCCCGGTGCTTGTAGAGTCCGATGGCGTGGGCGACGAGCGTGCCGCGGACGTCGCACAACCCGAAGAACTGACGCTCTCCGCTGCCCACCTCGCACAACCATGCCAGCGATTCGCGGGTGACCCGGCGTCGGAGCCGACCGTCCCCGACGTCGGGAATGGATTCGATTTCGCGGGGGTGGCCGGCCAGGTGGAAGCCGTCGTCCGCTCGCGGCTGCGGTAGCTTGAAAGACAATCCGAAGGGGCGCAGAAGGGCCC
Organism: Verrucomicrobiales bacterium; assembly: GCA_040905585.1. Taxonomy (GTDB): domain Bacteria; phylum Verrucomicrobiota; class Verrucomicrobiia; order Verrucomicrobiales; family DEV007; genus Arctic95D-9. The sequence goes on along the minus strand of JBBDRG010000011.1, from coordinate 88,212 downwards.
GCGAAACGCCGCCGCCGAGGCTCTGGAGGGGAAAGAAGAACTGGTAGCGCTTTCCGGCATGCCTGTATCCGAATTTGTCGAGAAGACGCCTCATCTCCCGGGAGGGCGACCCGTCGATGATCTGGTATTCCCGCGACAAGGCTCGCTGCTTCGCGAGCATCCCCATCACGGCGCTGCGGTGCTCTTCGCGAACAAAGAAGGTCGTCGTGACGAGAGTCGGGACCACCTCTCCGTCGACCTCGTAGTCGAACGGGACGAGCCCGTTGAATCCGACGATTTCGCCATCCTCGGTCTTGAGAACGAAGCCGCGCGGGGACGCCTCGCGGCAGAACGGATTCTCATTCCACCACCAACTCATGCGGCGCTGCCAGACGTTCGCGCAGTCGTCCCCTTCTTTGGGTGCGGCCAGCTCTCCCTTTCGGACGAAGGACGCCAGAAATTCCGCGAGCTCCCGGTTTTCCTCCGCCATCCCGGCGACGTTCTCGACTCGGTAACCCATCAGTCGCTTTCGGATTCTTCCAGGAGGGCGGCCAATGCTTTGCGGTCGATTTTGCCGTTGATGGACTTGGGCAATTCCGGAAGGACGACGACGAATTCCGGCACCTTGGCGGGTTCGAGCGTCTCGCCGAGCGCCCGCAGAATCGCGTCCTCGTTCCCGGCGGAGGCCTTCGAGACGGTCGCGAAAAGGTGCAGGGTGTCGTCGGATTCGCGCTTCAAGAGGCTCGCCTCGATCACCCCCTCGAGGGAGCAGGCTTCGTTCTCGATCTCGACCGGACTGATGCGGTTGCCGCGATGCTTGAGAAGATCGTCGCTCCGGGCCGAAAAATGGATGAATCCTTCGGCGTCCACCGATCCGGAGTCGCCGGTGAACAATTCCACGGCCGTTTCGGGCGAACGCTTGCGGAAGCGTTTCGCGGTTTCCTCCGGCGCCCGCCAGTAGCCGAGCGCGACGTGGCGGCCCCGGACGACCAGTTCGCCGACCTCGCTCGGCGGCAGGAGACGGCCCTCGGCATCGACCGCGTAGACTTCCGTGCCGGAAAGAGGACGGCCCACGGAATCGCCGTGACGGACCATCTCCCCGGGCATCATGATCGAGACCCGCTTGCACTCCGTGAGGCCGTACATCACGAACACTTCCAGACCGGGGAACATTTTCCGCATCTCCTCGATGTGGGAAGCCGGCAGCCGTTCTCCCGTGTTCGTAATCGCCCGGAGCGTCGGGATGTCGAGCGGTCGCCGCCGACCGAGCGCGATGAGCGCGGCGTAGACCGACGGCACGCCCGGCAGAACGGACACCGCCGCCTCTTTCATGACCCGCGGGAGACGCGGCCCGACCTGATCCGGGTCGCCGATGAACAGCTTCGCTCCGGCGTGCGCCGCGAGGAGAATCTGGTAGAGACCGTAGTCGAAGGCGAGCGGGAGAAAACAGCCCACGGTGTCCTCGGGGCGGTAGCCGAGCCGTTCCTGGATCGCGCCGACCACGTAGCAAACGTTGTCGTGCGACAGAGTCACGCCGCGGGGGGTGCCGGTCGAGCCCGACGTGAAAACGAGACAGGCAGCGTCCACGTCGGAACCGGGCCAGTCGCCGGAAAACGGTTCGTGGCGGATCGCTTCGTTCCATCGATCGAAACGCTCGTCGCCGCTTTCGTCCACCCGCACGCGGACGCGGACGGCGGACGCTTCGTCCAGGTTTTCGCAAGTCGTTTCGTCCACCACGATAGCTTCCGGTTCGGCCTGGGCCAGGATTTTGGCGAGTCCTTTCGGTTTCAGCTTCGCGTTCAGGACGACGTAGACCGCGCCCAGAAGCGAGACCGCGAACAGGGCGATCGCGATCTCGGCCCGGTTCCGCATGTAGATCGCCACCCGGTCGCCCCGCTTCACTCCCCGGCTCTCGAGATAGCCGGCGAAACGCCGGACCGCGGCTTCCGCTTCAGCAAAGGTGCAGGACGTGCCGAGGCTGTCTTCCAGATACACGGCCTCCGGCCTCGCGTGCGCGGCCGCCGAGAGAATTCCGATCAGGCCGCGGCCTGCCTCCCATCGTTGAGATAATGTGGGAACACGACTCATCCCGAAAGGGTAGCCTATAAATTCAATAAAAACAATAAGTAAAGGTTTGTGGACAGTCTTTTACGGCCGCCGGGCCGAGTGAGTACCAGCACCTTGGAAAAAGGGTCGCTCGGAGGAAAGGGATCGCTCGGGCGCTCAGGGCGGTTCGAAAAGCGGCAGAGGACTGCCCGCACTCCAAGACGCTGTCGCGGCGGCGGGCGGTGTTCGGATTTCGCCGCGAGACCTCAGCCCCTCCCGATCATTGCCTCGATCTCGCCGAGAGACGGCAACCGTCCCCGCCCTCCCAAGGCCCCGGCGCTGATCGCCGCGGCGGCGCTAGCAAGCCGCGCGCAAGACCGCCAGTCGTCGCCGCGATTCAGGGCGAAGAGAAAAGCGCCGTGAAACACGTCGCCGCAGCCGGTTGTATCCACCAGTGGGACCGCGGGAAAGGCGGGCTGATGGAACGGCTCGTCCTCTCGGGCGGCGAACCAGCTGCCCCGCTCGCCGTCGGTCACGCCCACGAGTTCCGCGCCCCACCGACCCAGAATGCCGAGTTGTTCCTCGAGGTCGGTCGAACCGGCGAGCCGCTCCGCGAAATCCCTCGCCACAATCAGGATGTCGACCAAGGGAAGCAATTCCTCGAACTTCGGATGGAAGCGATGGGCGCCTCCGTCGAACGAGACCCGCCCTCCGGCATCGCGAACGAGTCGGGCGGCCGCCGCGCAGGCCGGCCAGTGCCGTCCGTTGAGGTGAAGAAGACGACAGCGCTTGAGATCTTCCAGCGGAAGCTCGTTTTCCTGGAGGACGGAAAAACTTCCCGGGTTGAAGATGACGTGCCTCTCCCCGTCCCGGCGGCGCACCAGAACGGTCCCGAAACCGCTCGTCCGCCCGGTTTCGCGTACCAGATGGCGCGTATCCACGCCGAAGGCGTCGTATTCCCGCCGGATCAAATCGCCGCGCCAGTCGTCGCCTACCCGATCGATCACGCCGGCGGTAGCGCCGAGTCGCGCCGCCGCGCAAAGAGCGGTCGGCACCGGTCCGCCGCCCATGAGGACGGGTGCCTCGACTTCGGTGATGCCGGTATCCGACGGGAATTCTTCGACGGGCTGGATCGAATCCAGCATCGACATGCCGAGCCCGAGTATGTCGATACCGCCGGCCGGCCGGTGGCCGCTCAGTTCTGCTGAGTCTTCAGCCACGGAATCACGGCGTCGATCATTTTCCCGAGCGCATCGCCGCTGAAGACGTGATCCGCTTTGGGAATGACAACCAGCTCCTTCGGCTCGTAGGCGCCGTTGTAGATCTCCTTGCCCTCTTCCACCGGAACGACATCGTCGGCGTCGCCGTGAACGATCAGCCACGGCACCTCGACCTTCTCCGTTTTTCCGAGGACGTTGTCGATCTTGATCATGTCCTCGGCGAAGGCCTCCGAGAGCGGGCAGGACTCGTCCTCCCACATGAACCCCTTCCCGGGCTTCTGATCGCCGAACTCCCTTTCGAGAAACTTCTTCGTGTAGACCATGCCCGCCAGGGACACCAGCAACTCGATCCGCGAGTCTTTCGAGGCGGCGAGCACGCCGACGGCGGCGCCCATGCTGTGCCCGACGTAGCAAATGCGATGATAGCCCTCGTCCTCGGCGACGTTCACGACCGACTTGAGATCCTTGACCTCCTTCGAAATGGTGGAATCCTCGAACCTCCCCTCGGAATTGCCGTTACCGGAGAAGGAAAACCGAAGGGCGTTGAAGCCCTCCTTTTCCAAAGCCTCCGCCAGTCCGACCGTCCAGGGCCGATCCTTGTTGCCGGTGACGCCGTGACCGATGATCACCAGGAGAGAGGTGTCGGTCGGATCGCCGTGAAACTCGTAGTCGAGATTCTCTTTGGAGGAATTCAGGATTTCAACATGCATGTCGTTCGCGTCTTGGAGGTGCGGAGAGGGGGCCGAAAAAAGGTTAGGGGAAAAACTGTCCGGCATCAGAATTGAGTGTCAAACACTCTGACCTCCTTGAACCACGCGCTGAAGTTGCTCACGAAAACTCCGTGGTCCGCGTGCGCCTGGTAGGCGTCGTGCTTTTCCACGGAATCGAATTCGAGAGCGAGCGCGTAGTCGAAAGTATTGTACGTGACGGGCCGCTCCGGCGTGGCCGCGGGCTTCCCGAAGCTGCCGTTCGAGACGACGTCGATCTTGAAAAGCTCCCGCAAGCCCGCCTCGAACGCGGAACGCTGAGCATCCGAAACCGAATCGTTCAGCCAGAAATAAACACTGTGTCGCACCATGGCCCGGATCGTAGGGGCCGCTCCGAAATTTATCAACCGGCGACTCGAGCCCTTCCCGAAATAAATGGGTCGTCCCTCCGTCAGCCGATGTACGCGTTGTCCGTCGCGTTCTGGAGCATCACCTGTATGTGGGGCGTGTAGAGGTCGGGCTCGAGCAGAAACGAATCGTGCCCTTTCTCGGAATGGACCGTGAGAAACAGATGCTCCACCTCCGCGTTCTTCAACGCTTCGACCAAGGCCGCCTGCTCTTCCGGATAGAAGCAGTAGTCCTCGTCGATGCCGAAAACAAGATAGTGATGGCCCGCCTCCCGCGACCGGGAAAAAAGCTCGACCGCGTCCTCGGCGTCGCCCTCGAGCACCGGATCGTAGCGACTCCACATCTCGCAGATCCGCAGGTAGGTGTTCGCATCGAAACGATTGGTGAACTTCTTGCCCTGGTGCAGCATGTAGCTCTCCACGTGATCGCTCGCCTGGTACCACGAAAACCGGTCTCCCGGCTGAACGATGTCCTTGCCGGCCCTCCGCTCGATCGCATCGAGGTGCACGAAAGTCTTGTGGCTGATCATGCGCGCCAGGGCCATGCCCGTCTCCGGGGGGCCCGATTCGTAGTACTCGCCCGACTGGAATTTCGGATCGTTCTCGATCGCGAGAATCTGCTCGAGAAGTATGATGCGGTTGAGCACCGTGGTCTTGACGCCGGAAGCGATCGGAATGACTAGCCTCACCCGCTCCGGGAACATCGTCGCGAAGGTCACGGCGGCCAGGCCCCCGGTGGACGGACCGACCACCGCGAGAAGTCGATCGATTCCCAAGCGATCGAGAAGCAGCGCCTGACTGCGGACCACGTCGTTGACCGTGACGTTCGGGAAAGCGGATCCGTGGCGCTTTCCCGTCGCCGGATCGACGGAAGTCGGTCCGGTCGAGCCGTAGCACCCGCCCAGGTAGTTCGCGCAGACGACGAAATACTTGTCGGTGTCGAACGCCCTCCCTCTGCCGATGAATGGATCCCACCATCCCGATTCGCAGTCGCGGGTCCAAAGAGGATTGCTCGGGGACCCGGGATTGAATCCGGCCGCGTGCTGACTCCCCGAGAACGCGTGGAACACCAGAATCGCGTTCGACCGATCCTCGTTCAGGACGCCGTAGGTCTCGAAACCCAACTCGACGTGGTCCAGCGCGGCGCCGCTGCGGAAAACAAAAGGATTTTCCGGCGTGGCGATCGTCTCGAACTGCGTTTCGACATGGGCGATATCGCTCATAAAAAGGCGCACAGGCTATACTGGAATCCCGCCTTTCGCCACCCATTAACATGTCATACAAGCGGACGGAGTCCCATTTCGTCGTTGATTCGCTGGGCCGGAAAGCTTTCTCTGTCTGGAATTCCTTCCGCCGCGCCCTCATGCAAAAGCCCTTCCTCGCCTTGCTCTCTCTCGCCGTCGCGAGCTGCCTTTCCGCCGCCGAACCACCCAACATCGTCTGGATCTTCGTCGAGGACATGACCACGGTATGATTCTTCCCCGCCACAAGCAATGGGTCTACGAAGGCGGAGTCCGGGTTCCCCTGATCGCGGCGGGACCCGGCATCGGACTCGGAACCAGCCGCGACCACCCTGGCGCTCGCCGGGATCGAAAAACCCGGATGGGTGGAGGGACTCCACCTTTTCGCGGAAGACCACAACCCGGAGTACGACGAGGCCCGCGCCCGTGAAAACTGACGGCGCGGCCGGTCCCCGCCCGCTCCGATCGTCCTTCGAACTACTGTGGCAAGCGGCGCAAAGTCAGCCAGCAGAGGCAGGTGTTGGTGCTGCTTTTTTCGCCTCCGATGGTAAGCGTGAGACGGCCGTCGTCGGAGGATACGACCGCCGTCTTTTCGAGAAAACCTCCCGCCTCCGTGCCGAGCGAGTCGACGAGAAGCTCACCTTCGATCGATACGTTCTGTCCCGGCTGATCGTGTCCGGCGTCTCCGACGCAGACGGTCACTTCGTAGGCGACGCCCGGTTCGACCTTCACCTCCCACACGTCCTCTCCGCGCGTGAAGAGAAACGAGTCCCGGTACTGCTCGGAAACGACCGAGCGCCGCCGATGATTCCGAGAGATATTCCGGTGCCAACCGTAGCCGCGGGCCGCGGAAAACTCGCTCCCGTCGTCCCAATCGAAGTCCGTCGACCGACTTCCCGAAAAGTTGAAGCGCCGCTCCAACGGGGCGATTTCCTCCGGCCACAAGCCGTCCGTCTCCGGAGTGAGCACCCGCGGCCTCACGCTCCACTCGATCGGTTCGTTGGGCGTGTAGAGAAGCGCGTCGTCCCGGTCCGGAATGCCGTCTCCGTCGGCGTCTCCGTCGGCGAGCCGGGGAAAACCGACCGGTTCGAGGGAAGCCTCTTCGATCGCCGCCCACCACCGGCGGCAGAAGCGACCCCGCGTGAGTCCCTTTTCCGCCGGAACGTCCACCGCTTGCTCCGAAGAAAACTCGCGCTTCGTGCGTTCGCGAACGTCGCGCATCCACGACTCCTCGGCCGGTTCGTCGGGGCGAAAATCGACGTCGGTGGCCTGAATCGGCAGGCATCCCAGTGCCGAAAGGCGATTGACCGCGACGAAAGTCTCGCCTTCCGCCGGCAAATCGCGCCAGGGCCACAACAGAAGCGGACGTCCCGAAGACCCGCCGCAGAGGAAATGGCGAACTCTCTCCAGCAGTCGCCTGTCGCGGTGGATTTCGCGGGGATCGACGTTCCTCTCGAGACTCGCGGCGGCCATCGCTCCGCTCGCCTGCCCCAGGTGAATGCACTGATCGTGCAGCCGGATCGCCGCACTGACCACGCTGCTGTAGCCCACGTTTTTCTGGGCGCCGAGGAGGCCGTCCATCTCGACCGGCACCAGACTTCGAGCCGGAAAAACCGAGCGGTCCCCGAGATACCTCGTATTCCTTCCGGGCTTCTCGTAGTCGATCCAGGGGCCACCGTCTCCCTCGGTCACAAGATAGGTCCGGCCGGTCCGATGGAAGTCGTAGTGGAACTGCCACGCGAAGAGCCCGTCGGGATACATCACGTCGGAAAAGCGTTCCTTCGCCGAAGTTTTCGTTTCTCCGTCCCGGTTCCGACCATCCTGTTCGCGCATCATGTAGAGTGCGCCGAGCCGGAGCGACTCGCGGATGTACGGCTTGGGCGGCAGCCGGTCCGCCGTTCCGAATTCCTCGCTGAGATGGAAATTCCGGAAGGAATTGGCCTTGTCCGGCGCCTGGCGGTGGACGAAATTCTGCAAATGGTAGAGCACGCCGAGCGAGTGGTTCTTCGCGTCCTCGAACACGATGCCGCGCTGCGCCCGGGTCATCTCCACGAGGTTCTTTCGCGAAGCTCCCGGCTCGTCGGCTTCGAGGGCCTCGCGAACGCGGCCGGGCAAGCGGGTCAGCGGATAGTCCTGCCCGTTCATGTAGTTGAGGAGAATGCTGGTTTTCCCGTCCGGGGCGGCGTTGCCGTCGACGAGGCGCCGCACCGTGTAGACGGAGAGTTGCCGAGGCGACTCCTCGCCTTCCGGCGGCCAGTGCCGAATGGAACCGAGATTTGCCTTTCGATCCCACTCCAGCCCGCCGAAGGCTTCGCGGCTGAAATGGGTGGCCCGCGGGTAGTTGCGGTCGTCGAAATTCGGCGGTTTCGGAATCGGCGTTTCGCCCTCGGACTCCTCCACGATCATCGCCCAGGTGATCGGGTTCATTTCGTTCGGCGGAAAATCCGTCGTGTCGTGCGGGGCACTCGGCTCTCCGTAGCGGGATTTCGGGTCGGGCCCGCATTCGTAGGCGGCGCCGGCGACGCGAATCGCCTCGCCCCAGTCCGAGGCGTCGATCGTGATTCGAGCCGCGACGCGGAGATCCTCCTTCTCTCCTCCTACCGGCGTGAACGCGAGTCCCGTCAGGCGCGGTCGTTCCCCGGATTGGTCCATGGCCGCCCCCGTCGGAAACCGGTCCCAGAACACTTCGATTCTTTCCGAGTCCAGATACGGACCGATGATTTCGCGGAACGCCTCCTCCGCCTCGGCGGGCCGGAACGTCGAAGGCCCGTGCCACGGGCGCCCCGGCATCTTCGATCCGTACGCCGCCGCGTTGGCCGACTCGATCCGGTCCATTAGTTCGAGAAAGAGTCCGCTGCGGTGGAACGAGCGCTTCATCGGATGCCACTCGACGCCCCAGCCCTCCGCGCCAACCCCCTTGTTCTCGTCGACGCAGGCCAGAGCCTGTTCCGTGAACTGGCCGCCGAACCACCGACCGTCGTGCACGATCACGATACGCTCGACGCCGCACCGGGCGGCTTGAATCGCCGCCGCCCATCCCGACTCGGTCGCCCCGACCACCAGCAAATCCACCTCGCGCTCCTCCATCGCCGAGACGGATTGCAGCAGCACGGCCCATACCAGAAAAGTCCTCATTGCCAACACGACCGGAAGCAAACACGACGACGATCGGACTGCCAATCCCGCAAACAGGGAGACCGCTCGGCGGTCGGCGGGAATGGCGTTGGGGGACTGGCGTCCGCCCTCCGGGCTACCCTTCATGCCATCCGTCTCGCTTTCGCTCGGCTACAGCGTCCTCCGAAGAGATGCCAGACGCCGGCACCCTTTTTCCGACCGCCAAGTCACCCGCTCCAACCGCCTCCGCCAATCAACGTTGGTCGCAGCACTTGCCGGGATGTTTTTCTGATTCCGTCTGTTTTCTCGGGCAAGAAAATAGGGGTTTTCACGAAAAATCGACCCTGACAGGCTTTGCCGTCTGCGATTCAATTTGTTGGGTCAACCACTCTACCCTGCTTGGTGTTTTTTGATTGTTTTTTAGCTAATTATTGATTGTTTTTTATCTGTTTCTTGCTAGAATCACCGTCGTAATGAACACGAAACGGACTATGACGCTGAACCTCACCGAGCAGGAAATGCGCGTCGTTGAGGATCTGGCGAAGAAAAAGGACCTCAGCAAGACCGGGGTCATGAAGCTCGCTTTGCGGCTGCTTCAATCCATCGACGAGCGGGTCGAGCCCGGGAAAAAGCTGCTGGTCGAGGATGAGGAAACAAAGGAGAAAAGTGAACTCGTAATTCTATGACGGAATCGACTGTCTATCTCCGGGAATCGGCAACGGGCGAGATGGTCGAAGCTACCCTGTGCGATGAGGTCACTGATCAGCATCTTGCCCTGTGGGACCGTGACTGGGCTCCCGAGTTTACGAGAATAAGTGCGGAATGGACCCGGCTCGGTCCGGATTCGTCACACCAAAATGCACGCCGAGGCTTCGTGAGGAGGCGATCCGATTTGCTGCACGTTCCGAATCCATCGCAAAGCTTTCCGAATGGGAGCAGCAAGCGTTTGAAGCATTTGTAACGGCGCTCACCTCGAAGTCTGAATAATTCCAAATATGAACGCACTGATCCTAAAGCCAAGGGTTCGCCGTGAGATCCAGTCGAAGGTTGATCGAATTCTTCGCGAACTCGAAATCCTGAACCGCCACTGCGATTGGAACTCGTTCGCGAACTCCTCGAATTGGATCGGCTCTCCATTTCTGTCACTCTCGATCCGATGAGGAATTTGGCTGGTTCATTCTATTTGGTTGCGACCGCCTCGATGACGGTCCTCCTGGCCTTGCCTCTCCGCGCCCGGGAAGAGGATTCCGTTACAAAATTCAAGCGAGTTTTCGAGCAGGCGATGGATCTCGCGGCCAAGCCGCTCAGCGAGCTGAATTCCCGCTATATCGAAGAACTTGGAAAACTCCGGGCAGCGGCTCAGAAAAAAGGTGATCTCGACATCACTCTTTTAATTCAGGACGAAGTGGAAAATTACGAGAAAGAGAAAGAGCGGGATTTTGGCCGGTCGCCGGAACTGCTCCGGCTTCGCGAGATCTACGAGGAGAGTAGCGCTCCGCTGAAGAACTCGATCAAGAGACGCCAAACGGACATCATGAGGCGAGCCCTCGGCAAGCTCGAAGAGATGAAGCGATCATTGACGAAGGCAGGCGATCTCGACGCCGCCCTCCGCGCGGAAGAACTCCGAAGGAAAATCGCCGAACAGATGGAGGAATCGATACGATCCGGTATCGAGCCGAAAGAGTTCAAAGTGACGGTTCTGGCCACGCAGAACAATATCGACCCCCTTCAAACGAAAGTGACCCTGAAAGAGGGGGACCGGTATCGTGTCGTTCCGAACGAGACGGACGAATGGTCGGGAGGCGGTTCCAAGCGGAATGTCTTCTGCGACTTCCGCGGCTACCCGGACCGCCGGGTCGGCTGGATGAGAATGTTCTCCTTCGTTGGCAACGAGCCCCCCGTCGAGGTGGAGCCGGCACAGGTCCGAACGGCGGAATCGGAGGGCATCCTGCACCTGTTTGCCGAGGACGGCAGCCCCCAGGACAACCAAGGGAAAATCCGTGTCACTGTCATTCTGAATCCGAAATCGACCGATCGATGAGACCGAACAAGTGACATCCACTTGAGGGACGACTTCGTGGCGAGCCGGCCCGCAGTCCGGAAGTCCTTCGAACCCCTTGCAGCTACCGGATCCGCGGTCGCGGCCAGCCCACACCGAAATCCACGCACTGCGCTCCTTCCCGAACGCGACTCTAATCCGAATCCAAGGGCTTGAGCATCTCTTTGCCGAGAATCGTTCCCCAGCCGTGCCAGTCTTCGGAAGTTGGCCCCTGGAACCATTCGCTGCCACTCTCGTCCGCATTCCGCAAGCCGATCGCGGCCCACTCCGAAACCATGATGCCGTCGGTGGCACCCGATACGATGCCCTCGCCTTTCCGCTCTTTCACGGCGTCAGAAGTGACTCGACTGGCTTTCGCGTCTTTTCCCAGATAAGCGAGATCCTCTTTTCGGATGGGCAGGTAGGCGGATTGACCATTCGCCACGATCATCATTGCGATGCCGCGAAATACTGCGGAACTGCTCGCTCTGATGAAGAGCAGATCCCCCTCTTGGAACGCTTGTTCTCCCCGCGTTTCTCCGGTGATACGCATCCGCCGGCTATTGTCGGGGCCATCGTAGCTGTTTCGGTAACGCAGCGATTTTCCGTTGAGGTAGATTTCCAGCTCTCCCTTGGTGACGAATTTGATCCGCCCCGTGAGCAAGCCCTTCTCGGCATCGTCGCCCTCGCGAAGCAACCGGGCGTATCTCGAGTCCTTGCGAAAGGCTTCCCGGGCGTTTTTGGTTTCGATCGCGGTCTCGATATCGCCCGATCGGGTCAGGTCGGCCTCCAACTTTTCGAGTTCCTCGAGATAACGCGTCACCAGTTCCCGTCGCGGGGCGTGCAGTTGCTCGTCGATCGACTGGCGCTGCTCGGCATAGGTCGTCTGAATCCGCTTGAGCGGCTCGAACGAAGACAGACGCTCCTGGAAATCGTCCGCGTGAAACGTTGCCTCCCGGGTAAAGGTATCGATCTCGTTTTTCACCTCAATGACATTGCTGAGATGACCGGCCCGGGTTTCCGATTCCTGTAGGCGCTCCAAAGCGTTGATGTAGGCCTCGTCGAGGCTTTCGTATCTTTGGTTCAACCGACTCGTGGCCGTCTCGAATCCTGCGGAGAGGGACTCCAGGCGGGACGCCTCCGCAAACCCGAATGCGGGCAGTCCCGCCGCAACGATGCAGGCCAAGAGAGGCAACTCACGCCTTCGGAATCGGGATTTCAGCGACATGATCGCCATCATGCGGAACGGTGATCGCATCGACAAGCAGAAAGGAATGAACCAAATCCTTTTCCCGCGCCGAAGGTGGACGAGAAAGCCGACATCGATCCCCGCGACTTTCTCGTCGAAGTCGATTTCGGCGAAAACGCAAATCCGAAACCGTTGAAGATCCGGGTGGACTACTTCGCCTGCGACGACGACGAGCGGTGGTGCAGGACCGTGACCCGAGAGTTCAGCGTTGGTTGAAAGACCGCGGGCGAAGCCGTTGATGGAAAAACGAAGATTCATTCAGGTCTCCGCGTGATGGAGTTTTTCAACAGTCTCATTAGGGTTGAGTCCTGCATCCAACTCTGTTAAGTCATTTCGTGAGCTTGCTGAATCGCCTCTTTTCGTCCGCCGGAGAAGACTCCCCTGCCGGGAACGGCGGCGGTATCCGTCTCGTGCTCGGCCTGGGGAATCCCGGTCCGGAGTACGAAGGCACGCGCCACAATGTCGGCTTCGCCCTGCTCGACCGCCTCGCCGCGCAACGGGATCTGAAATGGGACCGCAACCGGAAAATGCGGGCGAAAGTCGCCTCCACCGGGGACGGCGCGGTTTTCGCGAAGCCGCTCACGTTCATGAACTTGAGCGGCAACGCCGCCGCACGGCTGGCTCGCTTCCACAAACTGCGACCCGAGCAGATCCTGGTCGTCCACGACGACGTCGACCTGCCCGTCGGACGCATCCGCTTCCGGGCGAACGGCTCCGCGGGCGGCCACAACGGAATCAAGTCGGTCGTCGAGTATCTCGCGACGGAAGCGTTTCCGCGGCTCAAGATCGGAGTCGGCGCCAGCGACGGCGGCGGGGACCGGATGATCGATCACGTCCTCGGTCGCTTTTCGGAAGAAGAATCGCAGGAAATGGAAAAAGTCCTCGCCATCGCGGCAGATGGAGTAAATTGTGCGCTTTCTTCCGGCCTGGACGCGGCGATGAACGAGTTCAACCGGCGGCGAGAAGAACCGGGGACCGGCGAATAAGCGCCGCCGGATCGCAAAACACACAGGTATCAGAACATGAAACGCAAGTACGAAGGAGTCTACGTCCTGAAGCTTCAGGGACAGGAGGAGGGCATCGACGACATGGTGGCCAACATCACCAAGGAACTGGAGTCGAGTGGAGCCACGCTGGAGCAGATCGATCGCCTCGGGCGCAAGGAGTTCGCCCACGAGAACCACGCCAAGCAGAACCACGGCTATTTCGTCCAGTTCCAGTTCGAGGCCGCTCCCGGCGTCATCGACGGCGTCGAGACGCGCCTGAAGCTGAACAACCAGGTGATGCTGCAGCACTACCGCCGTCTCTGACCTCGTCTCCCTTCGATCAGGCCTCCACTGGGACCGCCCACTGGAGGCTTTGTCGCGTCGGGCCATCCGCCCCGGTCCGGCTTTGTCACGAAGAGTTGACGCTGGGTGAAGTCTGGACGTAGTTACCCGCCCTCGTTTTAGCCGCCGGCAGGCCCGGTCGCCGGGGCTCCCCCTCCTCCCTTTCACACGCTCCGCTCCGCGGATTCCCGACAACCTTTCCCTCTTTTCCCACTCTGTATGAACGTAGATCGCGCGACGCTCGACTTCCTCAATGCATTCTCAGAAGATGAAAAAAACGAAGGTCAACGCCTCCACGACGAGGGAGCGGTCACGCAGATTTTCGGCAATCATCTTCTGATCCAGAGCCGCATCGAAGACCGAGACTGGTCCTGCCGGATCCGCATCCAGCTTCAGGGCAACCAATGGGTCGGCGAGGCCGACGAGAAGGGCGAGACGGCGCGGGCGGCGCAGTACGCCACGATGCTGGAAAAAATCGCCCGCAAGGGCGAGCTTCCGGAAGCCCCCAACGAGGTCGGCGAGAAGTCGCTGACGGAGGTCATCGAGGACAAGCTGGGGCGCTCCCTGACCGGCGAGGAAGACGAGTATCTCAACAAGATCGAGCGTCGCTTCCGCCGCTTCGAACTGGAGCGGGAGATTTTCGACTCCGATCTCGTCCGACTGAATCCGCGGTGGCCGGTGGAGGGCTTCGATCCGCTCGTTCTCTGGCCGTCGCCGCCCAAGGACATCGTCGAATTCTGGAACTACATCGCCCACGCCTTCGAGAAGGCGAACTTCGATTTCCCGGAGTTCCTCGAGGCCATCATCGACCGGGAATGGACCGAAAACCGCATGGCGGAATGGGAACGCCGGCGCGAAATCAGCGAGTGGCGCTATCGGGTCGAAGTTTTCGAAAAGCGCCCTCAGGAGGACATCGTGGAGAGCGTCGAGTTCCGCTTGCGCATCAGCACGCGGGAAGCGCGGTTGATGCTGAAGAAGGGTGCCGACGGCGAGTTCGGTCGCATCACCGAAGAAGAAGACTTCCAGCGTCTCCAGGAGCGCTACACCAACGGCGGCCTGAGAATGGATGCCGCCTCCGAACTGCTCTGGAGCAAGTTCATCCACGCCGCGGCGAAGGAGAACGCGCCTGACGGCGGCCTCAGCCTCGACCGCATCGAGAACTGCCGCCTCCTGAATCGGCTTTTCCACCAACCCGAAGTCGAGGGACGGATCGTCAACCTCGACGAGCAGCCTTTCCGGATCAGCGACAAGCCCCTGCGCTGGATCTGCCGCGAAGACACGATGGGAAGCGAGGACTACGAACTCCAGCTCGTGACCGGAAACGACCGCGACGTGTCCCACACCGTTCGCCTTCTTCCCGGCGACGAAGCGCTTTACATGAGCGACGAGTGGGTGTTCCGCGGACCGGAACACTGGGTGAAGGACGAAACCCTGATCGACCCCCGGGTGGTCATCCCCAACGGCGTCCTCGAAAGCGAAGCCGGCGTGGCTTTCATCCGTCGGCTGGAGGCGGACTTTCCGGAGCAGCTTCGCGCTCGAATCAAGAAGGAGGACCTCGTCATTTCCTTCGGCCTCGGTATTTCGTCCCAGGCGACCGGCGCCAACAGCGAGCACATGCTCATGAAAATCACGGCCCGGAACTCCGACGGCTCCCGCGAGGAGGTTCTGGGACGGGAAGGCTGGGAAGTCGTCCAGAAGCCCAAGCGGACCGGCGACTTCATCTTCAGCTACGACCGCAGCCTGCAGCGCCGGGTGGGAAGCCTCATCGCGCCGATGCAGCCGACTTTCGACGGAAACCTCGGCTGCTACCGCGCCAGGGTGACCAAGAACTTCCCCGAGCGCTACGCCGAATGGCTGGAAACGCTTCCGGAAGAAATCGAGGTCGTCGCCGACGCCGATCTCGCCACGCTCCAGGCCGATCCGATCGAAGCGCAGGTGACCTTCGAGGTGGTCGACGAAGAAATCGACTGGTTCGACCTCAAAGTGGTCGTCAAAGTCGAAGGAATGGATCTCTCGCAGGAGGAAATCCGTTCGCTGGTGCAGGCTCGCGGCGAGTTCGTGAGAATGGACCGCGGTGGATGGCTCCGTCTCAAGATGAATCTGAGCGAAGACCAGCAGGATGCGGTTTCCCGGATCGGACTGGACCCTTTCGACCTCTCCGGCGAAGTGCATCGCATGCACGCCCTCCAGCTCGCCGAGCCGCTCGCCAAGGAAGTGTTCGACGCCAAGGCCTGGGAGAAGATCACGGACCGCGCCCAGAACCTGACCCTCCAGGTGCGTCCGGAAATCCCTCCCGGCCTGAACGTGAACCTTCGGCCCTACCAGATCGAGGGCTTCCATTTCCTCTCCTATCTTTCCACCAATCGGTTCGGCGGCATCCTGGCCGACGACATGGGATTGGGAAAGACGATCCAGTCCCTCACCTGGTTGCTGTGGCTGCGCGAACAACACGGCGAAGCCGCGCCGCCCAGCCTGGTCGTGTGTCCCAAGTCCGTGCTCGACGTCTGGGCCGACGAGGTGAAAAAGGCCTCCCCCTCCATCCGGGTGCAGGTCCTGAGAAACCGCTCGGAACTCGATCTCGAGCGGCTCGGCACCGAAGTGGATCTTTTGGTGATCAACTACAGTCAGCTCCGAACCTGCTCGGAGGAGTTGCGGTCGATCCAATGGCTCGGCCTCATCCTCGACGAAGGCCAGCAAATCAAGAATCCCGATTCCAAGGCGGCCAAGGCGGCCCGGGCGCTGGACGGCCAGAACCGGCTCGTCCTCACGGGCACGCCGATCGAGAACCGCTTGCTCGACGTCTGGAGCCTGATGGGTTTCGCCATGCCGGGAATCCTCGGAGACCGGAAGTATTTCCGCGAAAATTTCGACCGCCGCAAGGATGTCCAGTCGCAGGCCCGCCTGACCGCCCGCCTCCGTCCCTTCCTCCTTCGCCGCACCAAGGGCGAAGTCGCTCTCGACCTGCCGCCCAAGATCGAAGAGGACGTCTTCAGCGAACTGGAGGACGTTCAGAAGCGCCTCTACCAGCAGGAACTCGAACGCATTCAGAAAGTGCTTCTGGGGATCGAGAACGACGACAGCCTCCGCAAGAACAGCTTCGTCATTCTGCAGGGACTGATGCGGCTGCGCCAGATCTGCTGCCATCCCGGACTGATCGACGAAAAGCACGCCAAAGAGCAGAGTTCCAAGATGAACGCGCTTTTCTACCTCCTCGACCAGCTTCACGAAGAAGGGCACAAAGTCTTGGTTTTCAGCCAGTTCGTCTCGATGCTGGACATCATCCGCGCCGAGCTTCAGGAGCGCGACCGCCCCTACAACTACCTGACCGGCCAGACCAAGAACCGCCACGAAGTCATCGGCGATTTCCAGGAAACGAAGGAGGCCAAGACCTTTCTCCTCTCGCTCAAAGCCGGCGGCAGCGGCCTCAACCTGACATCGGCCAGCTACGTCGTCCTCTACGATCCGTGGTGGAATCCGGCGGTCGAGAACCAAGCCATCGACCGGTGCCACCGGATCGGCCAGGAAAGCAAAGTCAACGCCTACCGCCTGCTGGTCCGGGATACGGTCGAGGAGAAAATCCGCATTCTCCAGCAGAAGAAAAGCGCCATGATGACCGGCGTGCTGGGCGAAGAAGGCTTCACCCGGAACCTCGAAATGGAAGATCTCAAATTCCTTTTCAACGCAGGCCACATCGAGCCGAAGCCTGAGAAGGCGGCGCGCTAACGACCCCGATAAGACGTTCGCGCGAGATTCGAACTTCGCCCAACGCCGCGACGGCGTCTTGAAGTGCGGGCAGTCCTCTGCCGCTTTTCGAATCGCGCAGCCCTTTCGAGAGGTCTTGCGGCGTCCATCTCCGCGGAGGAAGCCGCTCTCCCTACGCTTCGGAATCTTCCGACGCTTCCGCCTTCAACCGGCGGAGTTCCGTGTCGATTTCCGCCAGGTACTGCGACGTGTCCCTGAGCCGCTTCGTGGTCAGCTTGGCGATGAACTCGTAGAGCGCCGCGTAGAAGGGCGCATTGCCCTCCTTCGGCAGGACGTGCTGAAGGAATATCTGATCGACCGCGAGACAAAAGCTATCCGTTACCGAGACGACGGAGGCGGACCGGACCTCGCCCTCCAGAGCCGCCAACTCTCCGAAGATGTCTCCGGTCTGGTTCATCGTCACCAGTTGATCGCCGCCTTTGACCACCGCGACTTCGCCCGCGAGCAGAATGAAGATCCGCGAAGCCTCGTCGCCTTCCGCGATGATGACGTCCCCGGGTTTGCACTCGATGAAGGCCGACGCGTGGAGCACCTGATCGAGGTGCGCTTTGGAAAAGGATTCCAGGAACGGCACCTCCATGAGGGTTTCCGGAATATCGTCTTCGTCGTGGATGTAGGCGTATTCTTGCACGGCGGGAGTATAGGATTCGCCCCTTTCGCTGTCGAGTTCAGAAGTCGGCGCGGAAGCTTTTTTGTGCGGACAGAAAAAGAGCGGCAAGGCTTTCGCCCTGCCGCCCCTGATTGTTTCAATGCAACGGTTGCGGATGTCGACAAATACGAGTCAGAGGTTGTAGGCCGGAGCTCCGTGCTCGGCAACGTCCAGGCCCGCGGCTTCCTCCTCCTCGCTGACGCGAACGCCCATGACGAGCTTGATGACGAAGAACAAGGCGAACGAGAACACGAAGGCGAAGGCGTAGACGGCGATCACGCCTATCGCCTGGAACACGATATTGGCACCGCCGAAGATGCCCACGGCGAGCGTTCCCCAGATGCCGCACGTTCCGTGCACCGAGATGGCTCCGACCGGATCGTCGATCTTGATCCTGTCCAGGAAGAGAATGGAGAACACCACGATGACACCCCCGATGGCACCCATGAGGACGGCCGCCCACACCGATACGGAGTCGGCTCCTGCCGTGATGCTCACGAGACCGGCGAGGATGCCGTTGAGCGCCATGGAGAGGTCGGGCTTCTTGAGCACGGTCCAGGACACGAAGATGGAAGCGATGCCGCCGGCCGCGGCGGCGAGGGCGGTCGTCGTGAACACGAGGCCCAACGGACCCGGATCGGCGGAGAGAACGGATCCCCCGTTGAATCCGAACCATCCGAAGAAGAGCAGGAACACGCCCACGGCTGCCAGCGGCATGCTGTGGCCGAGGATCGGCTTCACGCCGGCCGCCGTGTACTTGCCGCGACGGGGCCCCAGAATGATGACGCAGGCCAGAGCGGCCGCGCCTCCGAATCCGTGAACGACGGTCGAACCGGCGAAGTCGTAGAAAGCCGCGTCGCCGCCGCCGAGCGTGCTGAGCCAGCCCTCGCCCCAGTGCCAGGAGCCGGCGATCGTGTAGCCGAAGGCCACCAGCAGAGTGGAGAACACCATGAACGAGGGGAGCTTGACGCGCTCCGCGACCGCCCCGGAAACGATGGTGGCCGCAGTGGCGGCGAACACGGCCTGGAAGATGAAGTCGCCGAAACCGGTCATGGCGAGGCCGAGCCCGCCGTATCCCCAGCTGTCTCCCCCGTCAGCGTTGAGATCGCCGATCGGGCCGCCGATGCTGATGAAGCCGTTGAACTCCCCCGGATAGTGGGTGTTGAACCCGACAAGCGCGTAGGTGATCAGGCCGATGCTGATGATCCACACGTTCTTGAAGAGGATGTTGACCGTGTTCTTGGCCTGCGTCAGCCCCGCTTCAAGCGTGGCGAACCCGAGGTGCATGATCAAGACCAAGCCGGCGGCGATGACCGTCCAGAGCATCGACGTGGTGAAGAAGTCGAAGGCCGGGGCGTAATCCGCTCCGTACTTGTCTACGAGTTCGGTGTAGTCGTCGACGGGCCCGGCCTCCGCTTCCTGCGCCAAGGCGGGACTGACGGTTCCAAGGACGATAGGCGCCACCAGAAAGGCAGCGAGCAATAGTGTTTTCAGGTTGAATGTATGTCTCATATTTCTTTGTTAGGGTTCACGAAGGGCCCGGGACGAGCCACTGCTCACGGGTTCTGGAAGCAGGAGTGAAGCATTCCGCGTGCCAAGTCCGGAAAAACAAGACGGTTTCTCCGGCTTCCGAGACAATCCCCCGCTACGTCGGGGCTCGTCGTCCGTCCGGGACGTCCGGGACGTCCAACGTCCAACGTCGAACTTCCTGCTCCCTGCTCCCGAACTAGGGCGCGTCCTTGACGATTCTACCGCCGAGCGAGAGGACTCTCGCGTTGGCTTTCGCGTCCTCGGCTTCGCCGATCTGACCGTCCTGCACGTACATCTGCGAGAGGGAGGTCCAGGCGAGGAGATCGTTCGGCTTCAGCGCCACGGCTTGGAGACCGGCGCCGATGGCCTCTTTTATCCGGTCGGTTTTCATCAGCGCCATGGCCAGCGCGTGCCAGCCGTCGAAGAAGTCGGGATCCAGCTTCACGCAGCGGCGGTACTTCTCCACCGCGCTTTCGAGATCGCCGATGGCCAGATCGCCGTTGGCGTCGTCGAATAGATCCTGGATTTCTTCGTTCACTGGATCGGTTGGCCGCTGAACGGCCGCTCGGACGTCGATTCCGCCCGCTGCTGATTGAACCAGGCGGTGAACATGGTGCGTTCGATACTGCCCTCGGCCGACGCCGCGAGAGAACGCTTTTCGGACTCTTCTTCCTCGTCCTCGTAGATTTCGATGTTGTCCACGTAGACGACGAGGTAGCCTTCGCCTCCGGGCCGCTCGATCACGGAGGAGAGTTCCTTTTCGCCCAATCCGTCCACGGCGTCGAGAATCAGGCTGGCGTCTTCGACCTCGGCCGGCGGTTCCGTCTGCGAAAAATTCGGAAGTTCCACGGCCTCGACCCCGGCCTGTTCGGCGGCGGCGTCAAAAGGCCCGCCGGCGGCGAGCGCTTCGTTGAGTGCCGCCAATGCGGCGTTGGCGGCATCGTTGACCGCCCGGTTGGACTTTCTCGCCATGAGCGCTTCTTCGATGGCAGACTTCGCCTCTTCCAGTTCAAGGGGCTTCGGCTCGACAGCCTCGCTGAAGTGAAAAACCAAGTAACCGCCGTCTTCCGCCCGAAAAGGGACGGTCACGTCGTCCTGTTGAAGCGCCTCGCTGAACAGGGTCTGCAAAATTTCCCCGTCGTCGTCTTCGAGAAGTTCCGGCGGCTCGGTGGGCGAAAACGGTTCCAGAGCACCGGCCTCCAGGTTGAAATCGGCCTGGCTGCCTCGGTACTGCTCGGCCACGTCGGTGAAATCGGCGTCCTCGTCGGCCAGATCGGCGTAGGCCCGGTTCACCGCGTTGGCGAAGCCGAGGCCGGCCTTCGCCCGCTCCTCGTTGGTGGCTTCTTCCGCCACTTCCTTCGGGGTGAATTTGACGTAGTCGAACCCGCGCTTCGGCTCGGACGTCAGTTGATCGGCGTTCTCCTCGTAGTATTCCTGGATCTCCTCCTCGGAAACCTCGACGCTGTCGACGTAGTCTTCCCGATCGAATCGGACGACCGAGGCCGTGTAGCGCTGGTTCGCCCGGAGGTAGCGGCGCTCCGTCTCGCTCGGGATCGCCTCGATCCCGGCGCCGATGAGCGACCTCAGCTTCCGGTAGGACAGGTAGTCCCCGACCAGCTGCGCGAGATCGCCGTCGGTGAAGCCGTTGGGTCCGAGGATGTTGTTCTGGATGTAGGCCGCCGTCACTCCCGGCTGCTGGAAAATCGGGAGATTGGGGATGGCTTCCTTGATCTCCGCCGCCGTCGGCTCGACGCCGAGCCGGTCCGCCTCCTTTCGCAGGATGACGAGACTCATCACGAAATCGGTGCGGTCCTGGTCTCTTCGGTTCTCCCCGAACAGGACCGTGGCGAATTCGTACATGCCGAGTTGAAGGGACACGTCGAAGTTGGCCGCCAGTTTCTGCGCCTCCTTCTGACGATAGCAACGGTCGTAGACCTTCACGACGCAGTCCTGCCGTCCCACCGTCCCCTGCACGAAATCGAAATCCGAATAGAGAAAGGCGAACGCGATCACGATGAGGACGGTCACTACGATCAGGGTGCCTTTCTGGATATGGCGAAACTGGGTCAGCATGAAGTTGGGTGGTTTGAGAGCGGGAGGCGCGGCGCCCGACAGGGCCCGGAAGGTAGAGAGAAAGAACCTCGCTATCAACCGGTTTTTGGCCGTGCCGAAAGCGACACCGACGAGTTTCTCAGGGATCGCGATCTCGGGCCGGACGCGCTGGAGATCGACTGGCCCGCTTTTCGCGACCGCTTCGCCGGTCGACGGGGTTCCCTCAAGTCGTCTCTCATGGATCAGTCCCTCGTCGCCGGGATCGGCAACGTCTATTCGGACGAAATTCTCTTCCAGTGCGGCTGGCACCCGCGCCGGGGCACGAACGACCTGAGCGAAGAAGAACTCCGGGAACTGCGCCGCACGATGCGGCGAGTCCTCCGCACCGCCACGCGAAACGACGCGCTGCCGGAGAAGTTTCCGCACGGCTATCTGCTCGCCCACCGTCGCACCGACAAGCGGTGCCCCAACTGCGGCACCGAAAGGTCGTCGGGATAGAAAGCCCCTTTCCAGTGATCGTACTGCCAACCCGAGCAGCCAATGCGGCAGGAGGCCGATTTCGAGGAACTCATGGCTAAGAGACTGTTGAATAACGGAACAGGCATTCCCTCGACCTCTCAAGCCCGGAGAAGCGCAATGACCGGGGAGAGCCGAGGACGCTCCGCTTCGGATCCAGCGCGGCTTTTCACCAGATTCGTCCCACGGCCGCCGGAATCCGATTCGACGGAATGGAAAAGACGCTTCCCGCCAGTTGACGAAGGGGAGCGATTCCCGACATTCCGGTTGATGATCGCTCTTCGTTTTTTCCTCGTCCTCGTCCTGCTGGTTCTTTCGAACCTGCCGTCCGGTGCCGCCGAGCGTCCCAACATCCTGTTCCTCTTCGCCGACGACTGGGGCAAATACGCCTCCGCCTACGCCGCTCTCGACGGTCCCGGCGGCATCAACGACGTGGTCGAGACGCCGCACTTCGACGAACTGGCGAAGGAGGGCGTTCTCTTCCGCAACGCCCACGTCAGCGCCCCGTCCTGCACGCCCTGCCGCAGCTCGCTCCTGACCGGGCAACACTTCTGGCGGACCAACACCGGCGCCATTCTTCGCGGTGCGCAGTTCGACTTCACCATTCCCTCCTACCCCGTCCTCCTGCGCGACGCGGGCTACCACATCGGCTACACCTACAAGGTCTGGGGGCCGGGCACCCCGGGCAATGCCCCTTTCACCCGGGAGGAGCGCTACCACCAGGCGGGTGGAAAGTTCAACGTGTTCTCCCAGACCGTCGACGCCCTCGTCGAGAACAAAGGCAAGTCCATCGACGAAGCGAAGAAGGAACTCCTCGACGAGGCCCGCGGCAACTTCCGCGCCTTCCTCGACGCCCGGCCGGAGAGCGCCCCCTTCTGCTACTGGTTCGGCCCCACCAACGTCCACCGCAAGTGGATCAAGGGCAGCGGCAAGGAACTGTGGGGCATCGACCCCGACTCGTTGAAGGGCAAGATGCCGCCCTACCTGCCCGACGTTCACGAGGTTCGCGAAGACCTCGCCGACTACTTCGGCGAAATCGCGGCGTGGGACGCGGGGATCGGCGTGATCCTCGACGAGCTGGAGAAAACCGGCGAAGCCGACAACACCCTCGTCGTCGTCAGCGGCGACCATGGCGCGCCCGGGTTTCCCTACGGCAAGTGCAACCTCTACGCCTTCGGCACCCAGGTTCCCCTGCTCGTCGCCGGTGCCGGGGTCACGGGCGGCGGCCGCGTCGTCGACGATTTCACCTCGCTCACCGATCTCGCTCCCACCTTCCTCGAGACCGCCGGCCTGCCCGTGCCCGAGGTCATGACGGGCCGCAGCCTCTGGCCGGTGCTCGATTCCGAAAAATCCGGCCTCGTCGACGAAGAACGGACCCGCGTTTTCACCGGACGCGAACGCCACGTCGAAGTCGCCCGCGCCGACTACACCCCTTACCCCCAGCGGGCCATCCGCACCGCGGACCATTCCCTCATCGTCAACTTCCGGCCCGACCGGTGGCCGCTGGGCGACCCCTACGGCCTCCAGGACGGCCAGACCCCCGACACCGACGAACTGGAGAACAACACCCGCGTCACGCTCCCCGACGAGGACGCCGGCCCGACCAAGGCCTGGCTCGTCGAAGCGCGCTACTCGCCCGAGTGGAAGGACCACTTCGACTGGGTCTACGGCAAGCGGCCGAAGTACGAACTCTACGACCTGCGCGCGGATCCTCACGAAACCACCAACGTCGCCGACGATCCCGCCTACGCGGACACCAAGGCCGACCTCGAAAAGCAACTCATGGCCGAGCTGAAGGAGACCGGCGATCCCCGCCTCGTCGACGACGGCAAGTTCTTCGAAACCCCGCCGATGGCCGGTCCGCTGCCGGACGAAGAGGAATTCTGGAATCGCGGCAAGAAGCCGAAGAAGAAGTAAAGAAGTAAAGAAGTTAAGAAGTTGAGGACCTGCCCGACCTTCAACGTTCCCCTCTCTCCCTGTCATAAGTAAAGTACCCTGCCCACGTTCAGCGTTGGACGTTCAATGTTCGACGTTCAACGTTTCCCCCCGTCTCCCTGTCATGAAAAACCTCATTCCCTCCCTCGGAATCCTTCTTGCCACCGTCGTGCCGGGCCTCGCCCAGGCCGCCGACGCGGATCGCCCCAACATCCTCTTCATCTTCTGCGACGATCTCACGATCCAGGCGGTGAGCGCCTACGAGCACCCCCTGGAGCTCCTGGAGACGCCGAACATCGACCGCATCGCCCGGGAAGGGATGCTTTTCGAGCGCCCTCTCGTGACCAATTCCATCTGCGGCCCCAGCCGCGCCACCATTCTCACCGGCAAGTACAGCCACCTCAACGGCTTCTACCGCAACGGCAACCGATTCGACGGGTCGCAGCAGACGTTCCCCAAGCTCCTCCAGGAGGCCGACTACCAGACCGCCATCATCGGCAAGTGGCACCTCGCCACCGATCCCACCGGATTCGACCACTGGCACATCCTGCCGGGCCAGGGGATCTACTACAACCCGCCCATGATCAAGAACGGCGAGAAAGTCCAGCATACCGGCTACACCACGGACCTCATCAACGAGTTTTCCCTCGAGTGGCTGAAGAATCGCGACAAGGACAAGCCTTTCATGCTCATGAGCCAGCACAAGGCGCCCCACCGCGAGTGGGCTCCCGCCCTGCGCCACCTCGGCTGGAACGGCGACCGCGAGTTTCCCGAGCCGGAAACCCTTTTCGACGACTACTCGGGACGCGGCATCGCCGAGTTGGAGCAGGACATGACGCTCGAAAAAACCTTTACCGAACGCGACGCCAAGCTCAACGCCCCCCCCTACCTGAACGAAGAGCAGCTGGAAGAGTGGAACGCCTACTACGAACCCCGCAACGAGGAATTCCGCGAAGCCGAACTCACCGGCGACGATCTGGTTCGCTGGCGCTACCAGCGCTACATGCACGACTACCTCGGCACGGTCAAAGCCGTCGACGAAGCGGTCGGCGAACTGCTCGACTATCTGGACGAGGAGGGCATCGCCGACGAGACCGTGGTGGTCTTCTCCTCCGACCAGGGCTTCTACCTCGGCGAACACGGGTGGTTCGACAAGCGCTGGATCTACGAGGAATCGCTCACCACGCCGCTGGTGGTGCGCTGGCCCGGCGTGACCGAGCCCGGCAGCCGCAGCGGAGCGATGGTCTCGGTGCTCGACTACCCCGAGACCTTGCTCGAGATCGCCGGCCAGCCCGTCCCCGACGACATGCAGGGCGCCAGCATGGTGCCCCTCCTTCGCGGCGAGACGCCCGACGATTGGCGCACCAGCTTCTACTACCACTACTACGAGTTCCCCGGCGCGCACAGCGTGCGCAAGCACTATGGCGTCGTCACCGACCGCTACAAGCTCTTCCACTTCTACGAACCGGATACGAACTACTGGACTCTGATCGACCGCGAGACCGACCCCAACGAGATGCGCAACGTCTACGGGTCCGCCGAATACGCCGCCGTCGAGAAAGAACTCCACGCCGAACTGGAGCGCCTTCGCGACGAGTTGGCGGTGCCCGACCAGGATCCTCCCGAGTCGCTCACGCCCCAGCGCCGCGGCGGAAAAGGTAAAGGCAAAGCCAAAGGCAAGGGGAAAGGCAAAGCGAAAAACTAAAGGTCGGAACAAAGCCGGGAGACCGACTCCGACGCCTGCCACCTCGTCCGCAACAGCGCCTCCGTTTCCGCCCGCAGGATCGGCCGGGCCGGTTCAACGAAGGTCCTCCCACCGCGCGAGGAAGCCGGCGACCGCCGTCGGCAACACGTCTCGAGACTCCGAATTCCGCCGACAAGAACTATCTTTCCATGACCGGATCAGCCACTCCCTATCCCACCGAAGCCGACGAGCGAACGAGGCTCGCGAACGTCCGCGCCCTCGTCGAGGCGGAGTTGGCACGCTTCACCGATCTCGTGCTCTCCAAGTACGCCGAAGCCCGCGAGATCAAGAAATACATCAACGACCACAAGGGCGACATGGATCACGCGGAGAAGATCTCCACCCGCGGCGCCGCCGACCAGGCTACCGTGATGACCGAGCACGGCGAAAAACGCCGCCGCAATCTGGAACGCCTCTCGCGTTCGCCCTATTTCGGACGCGTCGATTTTCAGGAGGAGGACGCCCAAAACCGCAAGCCTCTCTACATCGGCATCCACGCCTTCCACGACGACAAGTCCGACGAACATCTCGTCCACGACTGGCGGGCGCCGGTTTCGAGCATGTTCTACCACTACGAGACCGGCCCCGCCGGCTACGACGCTCCCGAGGGCCGCGTCGACGGCGAGATCGTGCTGAAACGGCAGTACAAGATCGAGGACGGCGAGCTGGAGTTCATGCTGGAGACCGACATGAACATCCACGACGACATCCTCCAGCGCGAGCTGAGCGAGGCGTCCGACGATAAGATGAAGAACATTGTCGCGACCATCCAGCGCGACCAGAACGACATCATCCGGAACGACGAGACGCACACCCTCGTCATCCAGGGCGCCGCCGGCTCCGGCAAGACGTCCATCGCCCTCCACCGCATCGCCTACCTGCTCTATCGGTTCAAGGACACGCTCCGCTCCGAGGACATTCTCATCGTCTCGCCCAACAACGTATTCGCCCACTACATCTCCCGCGTCCTCCCCGAGTTGGGCGAGGAGATGATCCGCGAGACCACCATGGAAGTCCTCGCCGACGAACTGCTGGAGTCGAAGATCGAATTCGAGACCTTCGCCGAACAGGTGGCCACCCTCGTCAGCGACATCGATCCCGCCTACGCCCGGCGTGTCCGTTTCAAATCCAACCGAGAATTTCTAGACAAGCTCGACGAATACGTCCGCGCCCTCCGCGCCAGCAACGTCCGGCCCGCCGACGTCCAGGTGAGAGGCCACAAGGTCCCCGCCGACTGGATCGCGGCCGAGTTCCGCGGCCACGGGACCCTGGCCCCCGCGAAGCAGGTGCTCGCCGTAACCGAAGCCGTCGTCGCCCGCCTGCGTGACAATCATCGCGTCGAAGTCACCGGGAAACACCGCAACGACTTGAGGGAAAAGCTGCGCGCCATGCTGCGCCACACCGACCTGGAAGCTGCCTACGAAGGCTTCTACGACTACCTCGCCGAGTTCGACAAGCTGGTGCGTCGCGACGACGGCAGCTACGAGTATGCCGACGTCTTTCCCCTGATCTACCTGAAGATGCAGCTTGAAGACGTGCCCGCCCGCAACGGAGTCAAGCACCTCGTCGTCGACGAGATGCAGGACTACAGCGCCCTGCAGTATCGAGTTCTCTCCCGGCTGTTCCCCTGTCGCAAGACCATCCTCGGCGACCGCCAGCAGTCGGTCAATCCGCTCAGCTCCTCCTCCTCCAAAGTGATCGCGGGGCTTCTCCCCGACGCCGAATGCGTCAACATGAACAAGAGCTACCGCTCCACCATGGAGATCACGCGCTTCGCCCTCGGGATCCTGCCCAATCCTGACATTATTCCCATCGAGCGTCACGGCGAGACACCCGACATCGTCGCCTGCGAGGACGTCGTCGACGAGATCGAAACCATCCGCGAATGGGTCGCCGGGTTTGCCGAATCGGGCCGCCAGTCGCTCGGAATCATCTGCAAGACCCAGCTCCAGGCCGAGCTGATCTTCGACGAGGTCGAAGACATGCACGATTCCGTTCACCTCCTCGACGCGAAGAGCACCGTCTTCGAGGGCGGCGTCATCGTCGCCACCGCCCACCTTGTCAAGGGGTTGGAGTTCGACGAGGTCGTAGTGCCCGAAGTCACCGCGGACAACTACCGCAGCGACATCGACCGACAGATGCTCTACGTCGCCTGCACCCGCGCCATGCATCGGCTCCGCCTCACCCACACCGGAGAGCAATCCTTCTTTCTCGATTGAGCCGGCCCGATCCGACAGGGTCGAATCGGCGACTCGACCCTCTTCGGTCGAGAATCCGCGCGCCCACCCTCCGCCGCCGCTCAGCGGATCGGGTTCTCGTACCACATCACTTGCAACTCCGTGGTCTCGATCGTGGTGAGAATGTCGAGATCGCCGTCGCCATCGACATCGTGGAGCCGCACGAGATCGGTCTTTCCGCCCGGCGCACCGGTACCGTGTCGCCGCCACGACGCCGGGTCGGCGGGATCGCCCTCGGATTCGTACCAGGCGGGCCCATCCTGCTGAACGTGGTTGACGACGATGTCCATGCGGCCGTCGAGATTCACGTCGCCGACCGCCGCGCCCTTCTTCCTGCCGGGCGCGGCGATCGCGACGTCGCTCCACTCCTTGCCGCCGAGGTTCAGAAAAACGTGCAGTTTTCCGTCGATCTCGGGCGCGACCACGTCGGGACGCCCGTCTCCATTGACGTCGGCCACGTCGCCGAAGGAAAAGTCCCGGTTTCCCCGACTGAGCTTGTGTGTCTCCCACGGTTGCCGCTGCTTCGGACCGGGGCCGGGGTTTTCGAGCCAGCGAACGCCGCCGGCTTCGCCGAAGCGCGTGGTCCACGCCAGGTCGGGGTCGCCGTCTCCGTCGAGGTCGGCCGCGTAGATTCCCATCGTCCATGCATCGTCGCCCTCGGAGCTGATGACGTGACACTCCCACGCGTCGAGATCCCGCGGATCCTCCGGGCTCCGGAACCAGACCAGATCCTTCTCCTTGCCGCCGGAAACGAGATCGATTCCGTTCCTGCCGTCGAGTTGCACGGGCACGACGAACATGCCCGATCCGCGCCTGAATCCCGCGGGAAACGGCTCCGTGCTCCACGCCGATTCCTCCAGATAGTCGTCGGGATCCTGCGGTGCCCAGTGCACGTGAATTTTTCCGCCCTCGGAGGAGCTGATCACGTCCACGGCGCCGTTCCCGTCGAGGTCGCAGAACACGGCGTCCTCCGGAGGGCCGAAACCGCGACCCACCACGACCTTGGGCCACGGCTCGGTGACCCGTTCCGGGCCGGGGTGCAGATAGACGCGAGTCTGCCGCGCCTCCTCCCACCCCGAAGCCACGTCGAGCAGACCGTCGCCGTTCACGTCGAGTAGCCGAACGCCGTCCGCGCCGCGGGCATCCTCGGTCCGGGGGTCGATGGAGTGCGCCTTCCAAACCGATTCGTCGGCGAGCGCGGCCGGAAGCGTCAGAGCCAGCGCGCCGGCAAGGAGGGGAATTCGGGAAAGGAGGGATCTCATCGTTTCGGGCAACCGGGTCAACATACCATCGCGAGAATGCCGGAAATCCCCGGTCTTGCGCAACCGTTTCGACCGGTTCCGCAGGGACGGCATTCCGTCCCCCCGAACGCCCCGCGCGGACCACCATCCTTGACTGCCGCGGAGAGACTCTCTAGGCTCCGTAGTGACGAGAGCCGAAAACGGTTGCCGTGGAAAATCCCGAAGAATCACCCTCCCGCTCGATGAAACCGCTCTGCCGCACGATTCTCCTCGCCCTTCTCGCGATGTCCGTCCCCGCGATCCGCGCCGACGACGACCGCCCGCCGAACCTCGTCTACCTCCTCGCCGACGATCTCGGCTACGGCGACCTCGGCAGCTACGGCCAACAGCTCATCCGCACGCCCCGGCTCGACGAGTTCGCCTCCGAGGGCATCCGCTTCACCCAGCACTACGCCGGCGGTCCCGCCTGCCATCCGTCGCGCGGCGTCCTTTTCACCGGCCTGCACACCGGCCACGCCTACATCCGCCGCAACAGCAAGATTCCCCTGCGAGCGGAAGACTTCACGCTCTCGCAAATGCTCAAGCAGGCCGGCTACGCCACCGGCGGCGTCGGCAAGTGGGCCCTCGGCGATCACGACTCCACCGGCGCGCCGTGGCGCAAGGGCATGGACGAGTTCTTCGGCTACCTCGACCAGACCCACGCCCACACCTACTACCCCGATTTCCTTTGGAAAAACGGCGAGCGCTACGAGATCCCGGAAAACGCCGGCGACAACCGCGAGGTCTACTCGCACGACCTCTTCGCCGACGAGGCGCTCGACTTCATCCGGCGGCACGCCGACGAGCCCTTCTTCTTCTACGGCGCGTTCACCATCCCCCACGCCGAAGTCGTCGTGCCCGACGATTCCCTCGACGAGTACCGCGGCGTCTGGACCGAGCCCAACACCTTTCCCGGCAGCAAAACCTACAGCCCGCAGAATCAACCCCGCGCCGTCCGCGCCGGTATGATCACTCGGCTCGACCGCGACATGGGTCGCCTCTTCGACCTGCTCGACGAACTCGGGATCGCGGAACATACCCTCGTCGTTTTCACCAGCGACAACGGCCCCATCACTGCCGGGGGGCAGGATCCCGAATTCTTCCACAGCGCCGGCCCCTTGCGCGGCCTCAAGTTCACCCTCTACGAAGGCGGTATCCGCGTCCCCTTCCTCGCTCGCTGGCCGGGGAAAATCGAGCCGGGCACCGAGTCGGACCTGATCTCCGACTTCGCCGACATGATCCCCACCTTCGCCGACGCCGCCGGGATCGAGCCGCCCGCCGAATTCGGCGAGCTCGACGGGGTCTCCATAGACGGGGTCTCCATAGACGGGGTCTCCATAGACGGCGTCTCCATTCTCCCCACGCTTCTCGGCAAGACCGAAGAGCAGGCGATCCGCGAACATTTCTACTGGGAGTCGGCCCCCCAGCAGGCCCTGCGCCGCGGCGACTGGAAGGCCTACCGCCCCGCTCCCGGCAAGCCGCTGGAACTTTACCACCTCGCCTCCGACATCGGCGAAACGCGCGACTACGCCCCGCAGAAACCCGAGCTGGTCGACGAATTCGAGCGGCTCATGGAAAACGCCCGCACCGAATCCGAGGAGTTCCCGCTCGAGAAGCCCAAGAAAGGCGGAAAGAAGTAGGCCGCCGCCGCGACAGCGTCCTGGAGCGCGGGAAGCCTCTGCCGCTTTTCGATCCACCCGACCCGTCGGAGCGGTCCCTTGCCCCCCGAGCGACCCTTTCTTCCCAAAGCGCCGGAAGACCGGCCCCCGGAAGGCCGGCGCACTCCAAGACGCTCGCGCGCATTTCGGAAGTCGCTCCGCCGCCGCGACAGCGTCTTGGAGTGCGGGCAGTCCTCTGCCGCTTTTCGATCCACCCTCGATCGCCCGAGCGGTCCTTCGCCCTCCGAGCGACCCTTTCTTCCCAAAGCGCCGGAAGGCCGGCGCACTCCAAGACGCTCGCGCGAATTTCGAAAGTCGCTCCGCTGCCGCAACAGCGTCCCGAATCGCGGGCAGTCTCTGCCGCTTTTCGATCCACCCGACCTGCCCGAGCGGTCCCTTGTCCTGCGAGCGAGCCTTTCTTCCCAAAGCGCCGGAGAACCGGCGCACTCCAAGACGCTCGCGCGAATTTCGAAAGTCGCTCCGCTGCCGCGACAGCGTCCTGGAGCGCGGCAGTCCTCTGCCGCTTTTCGATCTACCCTCGATCGCCCGAGCGACCCTCTCTCCCCAAAACGCTGCCGCGACCCCGCCCCTTGCCGGGCGTCGCGGAAGTTTCTAAGCTTCATCCAAACGCCCCGAACCATGAACGCCCTTCCCCGACCCACCATCGTTCCCGCTTTCGTCCTCGCTCTTTTCCTCGCCTCCCCGATCGCTCTCCGCGCCGCCGACGCTCCCCGGGAGCCCGGCGACCGTCCGAACATCGTTCTCGTCATGGCCGACGACGTGGGCTGGGAGGCCTTCTCCTGCTACGGCGCCGAGGACTACCGCACGCCGCACATCGACGCCCTCGCGGAACGCGGCGTTCGCTTCGAGCACTGCTACTCCACCCCCATCTGCACCACCACCCGGGTCAAGCTGATGACGGGCCAGTACAACTTCCGCAACTACACGCACTTCGGCTACCTCGGCCCGGACGAGCGCACCTTCGGCCATCTTTTGCAGGAGGCGGGCTACGCCACCGCCATCGCCGGCAAGTGGCAGCTCAACGGCATCTACAACGAACTGCCGCGCCACAAGGACAACTCCCGCCCCCGCGAAGCCGGCTTCGACGAATACAGCCTGTGGCAGCTCACCACCGTTAAGGACCCGAAAGAGGGAGGCGGCGAGCGCTTCTGGAGTCCGCCCCTGGAGACGAACGGCCGCTTCGTCACCATGGAGGAAAACCGGGATCGATACGGCCCCGACCTGCTCTGCGATTTCGTCTGCGACTTCATGGAGCGCCACCGGGAGCGGCCCTTCTTCGCCTACTACCCCATGGTGCTGGTTCACGATCCCTTCGTCCCGACTCCCGACACCATCGGCGACGCGCCGCGCGACCAGTCGGCCAACAAGCAGCCGCGCGGCAAAGGCGCGGGCGAGGCGAAAAAGGCCAACTTCGTCGCCATGGTCGAATACATGGACAAGATCGTCGGCCGCCTCGCCGCCAAGATCGAATCGCTGGGGCTGAGCGAAAACACGATCATCATGTTCACCGCGGACAACGGAACCCACCCCTCCATCGTCTCGCGGTGGAACGGGCGCGACATCCGCGGCGGCAAGGCCGGCATGACCGACATGGGCACCCACGTCCCGCTCGTGGTCTCGTGGAAGGGCACGGCCCCCGAAGGCGCCGTGCTCGACGACCTCGTCGATTTCACCGATTTCTACCCCACGCTCGCCGAAGCCGCGGGCGTCGAGTTGACCGACGCCGACCCCGTCGACGGCCGCAGCTTCCTGCCTCGTCTCCGCGGCGAGGCGGGGAACCCGCGCCAGTGGGTGCTCAACCACTACCAGCCCTATTGGAACAAGAAGGGCGGCCAATTCGCCCGCGACGCCGAGTTCAAGCTCTACCGCGACGGACGCTTTTTCCACGTCCCGGGCGATCTCGAGGAAAAACATCCCATTGACCCGGGCGCGGCGGGCGATCCGGGCGAGGAATCGCGACGACGCCTGGAAAGTCTGCTCGCCGAATGTCCGCCCGCCCCTTCCGGCGCGGCCGACAGAAACGCGACCGAGCGCCCCGTCTACCCCGACTGGAAGAATCTGCTCGATCCGAACGACTGATCCCGAGCGGAGTCGTCGGTTGGTAGAACCAAGGAAAAACGAGTTCAGTCCCGGCCCTTCGGGGACGTTTCGCGATCCTCCGATCCTTCGGGAACCGGGCGGGCTTTCTCCGGGGTGCCCGCATCCCGTCGCCACGGCTGCCACAACATCCGGTCGAGCCACAGTTCGCGGCGGTTCCGGAACTGCTCGATACCGATGGTCATGCCCTCGTGACCCGCGGCCGGCTGGTCGCGGTAGGTGCCGAGGCCGCGGTCCCACCAGGGGAGGTTGAACCCGAAATTGCTGTTCGTCTCCTCCTTGAGTATCGAGTGATGGACACGGTGCATGTCCGGAGTGACCACGATCCAGCGCAAGAGCCGGTCCAAGGGACGGGGCATCTTGACGTTCCCGTGGTTGAACATCGAAGTCCCGTTCAGCGCGATTTCGAACACGATGACCGCGACGGCGGGCGGTCCGAGCACCGCCACGACGGCGAACTTGACGACCATCGACAACAGGATCTCGAGGGGATGGAATCGGAGCCCGGTGGTGACGTCGATCTCGAGATCGGCGTGGTGCATGCGGTGCAGCCGCCACAGCGCCGGCACCGCGTGGAACATCACGTGCTGGAGGTAGATCACCAGGTCGAAGACCAGGAAAGAGAGCACGAAGGCCAGCCAGAACGGCACCTCGACGACGTTGAACAGGCCCCACCCGCGCTCCGCCGCCACCACCGCGAACGCGGCGACCACGGTGGGAAACGCCAGCCGCACGAGCAGTGTGTCGATCACGACGATGCCGAGATTGTTGCTCCAGCGAAGCAGGCGGGGGATCTCGCGCCGGCGGCGCGGCGAGACGATTTCCCAGATGGTCATGAGGACGAGGATCCCCGCGAAAAACAAGATTCGCACGGATGCTTCGTGGTTCTCGATGAAGTCGATCATGTTTTCCCGCCAGCTCCCACCGCGACTTTAGGAGACTGTTGAAAAACTCTAAAACGAAAAATCTTAAGTTTTACGTATGGAATATTTGCGGCTTCGCCGGAGATGTTTATAGCCGACCCTCCGGGCCGCGGCCATTTCCCCGTCTGGCTGCGTTCCGATTCGGTCAGGTAAGCAGGCTACCTTTCCTCATCACGCCTTGTCAGCCGGAAAAATGACTCGCAGTTTTTCATTCCATAGCTTTTCAACAGTCTCTTAGCGGCGGCGGTCTTTCCGGTCAAACGCCGCCCTCCGGCGGCAAAAAAAGACGTGGATTGACGTCGTCTCGGCCCTCCCCGACACTGGTTCGCCAATCCCATGAAGATCCCTGTCCGAGTCCGACCGTCGCCGCCTCCCTTTTTGCTCCTGGCCGCCGCGCTCCTCGCCTTCGCACCGGCAATTTTCCAAGCCGCGGAGAAGCCCAACATCGTCCTCATCCTCGCCGACGATCTCGGCTGGGCCGATCTGCCGACCTACGGCAACACCTTTCACGAGACCCCGGCGCTCGACTCGCTCGCCGCCGAGGGGATGCGTTTCACCCAGTTCTACGCGGCGGCGGTCTGCTCCCCGACGCGGTCCAATATCCAGAGCGGCCGGAACGAGGCCCGTTTCGGCATCACCCAGCACATTCCCGGGCATCAGCGTCCCTACGCCAAGTTGCTCGATCCGGTGGTGGCGCCGCACCTGCCGCTCGAAGTGGAGACCTTCGCCGAGCGCCTCGGCGCCGAGGGCTACGCCACCGGATATTTCGGAAAATGGCACCTCGGCAAAGAGGGCCACGCGCCCGAAGACCAAGGCTGGGAAACCGTCCTCGAATGCAGCCGCAACGTCCTTCCCCCCTCCGTCACCGGAGCGGACGGACCGCGGCGCACCGCCGAATTTCTCACCGAGAAAGCCGTCGAGTTCATCGAGGCCCACCGCGACAGGCCCTTCGTTCTGCAGGTGTCCCACTTTGCGGTCCACATTCCCCTCTCGACCACGCCCGAGCTGCTCGCCAAATACGAGGCCAAACCGCCCATGCCGGACTACCCCAGCCTGCCGGAGTACGCGGGTCTCCTCGAGGAACTCGATCGGAGCGTCGGCGGCATCGTCGAAGCGATCGACCGAGCCGGCCTCGCGGAGAACACCCTCGTGATGTTCGTCTCGGACAACGGCGGCCTCGAACACGACCAGGGCGGCAAGGTCTACACCTCGAACCAGCCCCTGCGCGGGGAGAAGGGCATGATTTACGAGGG
This sequence comes from Verrucomicrobiales bacterium, assembly GCA_040905585.1. GTDB lineage: Bacteria > Verrucomicrobiota > Verrucomicrobiia > Verrucomicrobiales > DEV007 > Arctic95D-9. The sequence goes on along the minus strand of JBBDRG010000011.1, from coordinate 53,226 downwards.
CGGCATCCGCGTGCCCGCCATCGCCCGCTGGCCCGGCACCGTGCCCGCCGGGACGGTTTGCGAAACGCCGGCCGTCACCACCGACCTCTACCCCACCTTTCTCGAAGTCGCGGAGGTGGATCCGCCCGCCGACCAACCGCTCGACGGCGTCAGCCTGACCGGCCTCCTCGGTGATCCCGACGCCGCGCTCGACCGCGACGCGCTCTACTGGCACCTCCCCCATTACCACCACGGCACCCCCGCCTCGGCCATCCGGAAAGGCGACCTGAAACTGATCGAGTTCTTCGAAGACGACAGCATCGCCCTCTACGACCTCGCCGCCGACATCGGCGAAACGACCAACCTCGCCGACTCGCGCCCGGAACTGGCGAACGAACTTCGCGACGACCTCGCCGCGTGGCGGGAGAAAGTCGACGCCCGCATGCCCCGCCCCAATCCGAATCACGATCCGGCGCGGGAAACGGAACTGGCGAAGAAAGACGAAAGACGCCCGCCCCGATAAGCCCCTTCCCACCATGATTCGAACACTCCTCGCCGCCGCCTTCCTTGCTCTCGCCCAAATGTTTCCATAGGAGCCTCTCGAGAAGCTCCGGCAACGGTCGCCACCCCGCCGAAACCCTCGAAAAAACGCGAACATGTCAACCATTTCCAACCACACTCCTGCCATGAACCGAGCCCTCCCTTTCCTCCGCTTTGGCCTGCTTTTGCTCGGCTTCTTCTTTATCGGCACAGGCCCCGTTCTGGCCGAAGTCGCGAGGATGGAGATCAAGGAACGGAAACCCTTCGCCGAGGGCCGGTCGTTCGGACGGACCGGTGCCTACGAGATCGTCCACGGTCGGTTGTTTTTCGAGGTCGATCCGAAAGAGCCAGCCAACGCGCGCATCACGGATCTCGACCGGGCACCGACCACCGCCGAGGGCCGAGTCGAGTTCCGGGCCGACTTTTCCCTGTTGAAACCGGTCGATCCGGAGAAGGGAAACGGCTCTCTGCTCTACGACGTGCACAACCGGGGCAACAAGCTGGCCCTGTGGACGTTCAACGAGGGCGTCCGCACCAACGAGCCGGAGGCGGCCGAGCACGCTGGAAACGGCTTCCTGCTGCGCGAGGGATATTCCCTCCTCTGGACCGGGTGGAGCGGAGAAGTGCGCGCCGACGGCACGGGGCGCCTGCTCGGAGAGCTGCCGGTCGCGCTTCGCGAAAACGGCGAGGCGATCACGGGACGTACCCACGTGGAGATGACGGTGGACGAGCCCGCCTTCAGCCGGGAGTTTTTCTGGAGCCCGTGGGGAACCTCGGAGGCCTCGCCCGCAGCTTCGCTCGACAACTCGGACGCCGAACTCACGGCCCGGCCGCACCGGGGTGCCCCGGCCGAGGAAATCCCCCGCGAGGCGTGGTCCTTCGCCCGCGAAGAGGACGGAAAGGCCATCCCCGACCCGGCGAGCGTCTTCGTGAACGAAGGGTTCCGGCCGGGATGGATATACGATCTGGTCTTCACGGCAAGCGCTCCCCGGGTGGCCGGCCTGGGGCTGGCCGGCTTGCGGGACGCGATCTCGTTTCTCCGCTTCGAGGAAGCCGCCGCCGACGGCTCGGAAAACCCGCTCGCGGGCGCGATCGACCGCACCGTGATCTTCGGCGTCTCGCAATCGGGCCGCTTCATCCACCACTTTCTCCACGAGGGACTGAACCTCGATCCCGCCGGTCGCCGCGTCTTCGACGGCGCGCTCGTCCATGTCGCCGGTGCCGGCAAGGGCTTGTTCAACTACCGCTTCGGCATGGCCACGGTCTACGGCACGCATCGCCTCGGCAACCTCGCTCCGGCGGACTTTTTCCCCTTCGCCACCGTGCCCCAGACCGATCCCGTCACCGGCCGGTCGGGCGATTCGCTGGCGCGGCTTCGGGAGAATGGCGGCCTCCCGAAAATTTTCTTTGTCCAGACCTCGACCGAATACTGGTCGCGGGCGGCCTCGTTGCTGCACACCGACGTCGAGGGAAAACGCGATCTCGAGGTCGATCCCAACGTCCGCATCTATCTTCTCGCCGGCACCCAGCATCTCGGCGGGAGCGACGATCCCTCCGCGAAAGGCGTCTGCCGCTATCCGCTCAACCCGGTCAAGCACCGCGGCCCCGTTCTCCGCGCCCTGCTCGCGGCATTGGACCAGTGGACCGTCGACGAGACCGCCGAACCGCCCGCGAGCCGCTACCCTCGAATCGACGACGGAACCCTCGTCGACCTCGACACGTTCCGGGAGCAATTTCCCGCCATTCCCGACGCCGAGACGCCGCAGGCGGTCTACGTCGAGACGCCGCAGGCGGTCTACCAGCCTCTCCGGCTCGATCCCGGCCCGCGCTGGCACACCGAGGGCATCGCCGACCAGGTGCCGCCCGAGACGGGCGAGCCCTACCGCACCCTCGTCCCCGCCGTCGACGAGGACGGCAACGAAGTCGCGGGCATTCGCCTTCCCGAGATCGCGGTCCCGCTCGGCACCGCCACGGGCTGGAACCTCAGAGCCGACGAATACGGCGCCGGCGGTCTCCTCGCCGACCTGCACGGCGGCTGGTTTCCCTTCGCCGAAACCGCGGCCGAGCGCGAATCCGCCGGCGATCCCCGGCCTTCGCTCGCAGAGCGCTATCCCGAGCGCGCCGACTACATTGCCCGGGTCGCCGAGACGCTGCTCGAGTTGCGGCAGGACGGCTACCTGCTCGACGAGGACGTGACCCGACTGCTCGAAAAGGCGGCCGCGACCGAACTGCCCCGTTGATCGGCAGCAGCCCGAGGCCGCTTCGCTTTTGCTTGCCTATCCGCGCATTTTTTCTTTCCCTCCCGGAACCCTTCATGAAAACCCCATCCCTGCTCGCCCTGGTCCTTTCGACCTTTCTCCTCGGGACGCTCGGCGCCGCCGACCGCCCCCACATTCTCTGGCTCACCAGCGAGGACCACGGTCCCGAGATGGGCGCCTACGGCGACGAGAACGCCCGCACCCCGAACGTCGACGCCCTCGCGGAACGCGGCATGATCTTCCACCGCGCCTGGTCCACCGCCCCGGTCTGCGCCCCGGCCCGCACCGCCATCATCGCCGGACTCTACCCCTCGCGCAGCGGTGGCCTCCACATGCGCTCCATGGTCCCGCTGCCCGACGAGATCCGGCTCTACCCCGAATACCTCCGCGAGGCCGGGTACTACTGCACCAACGCCGGCAAGGAGGACTTCAACGTGCGCAAACCCGACGATCTCTGGGACGAATCCTCCGGCAAGGCCCACTGGAAAAACCGCGCCGACGACCAGCCTTTTTTCGCCATCTTCAACTCCACCAAGAGCCACGAGAGCCGCATCCGCACCCGTCCCCACGAGGCCGTCGCCGACCCCGCCGACATGCGCGTCCCCGCCTACCATCCCGACACTCCCGAGGTGCGGCAGGACTGGGCGCAATACTACGACAAGGTCAGCGAAGCCGACGCCGACGCGGGCGAGCGCCTCCGCGAAGTCGAGGAGGCCGGTCTCGCCGGCGACACCATCGTCTTCTACTACGGCGACCACGGCCACGGCCTGCCGAGGGGCAAACGCTGGCCCTCCGACTCCGGCCTGCGCGTCCCCATGGTGGTCCATTTTCCCGAAAAATGGCACCACCTCGCGCCGGAGGAATACGAGCCCGGCGGCACGTCCGACCGCATGGTCGATTTCGTCGATCTCGCCCCCACCGTCCTCAGCCTCGCCAACATCGAGCCGCCCGAGTGGATGCAGGGCCACGCCTTCGCCGGGCCGCACCAGGTCGATCCGCCCGCCTACCTCTTCGGCGAGCGCGGCCGCATGGACGAGCGCATGGACCTCGTCCGCAGCGTCACCGACGGACGCTACGTCTACCTGCGCAACTACTTCCCCCACGTCTCCCAGGCCCAGCGGGTCGACTACCAGTTCCAGACCCCCACCACGCAGGTGTGGCACGCGCTGTTCGAGGCGGGCGAAACCAACGAGGCCCAGTCCATCTTCTGGCGCGTGCCCAAGGCGCCGGAAGAACTCTACGACCTCGAGACCGATCCCGACGAGGTGAACAACCTGGCCGGCTCGGCCGAGCACAGGACGAAGTTGGAAGAACTGCGCAAAGCCCACCTCGATCACATCGCCGCCATCGGCGACGTCTGCTTTCTCCCCGAGGGCGAAATCCATTCCCGCTCCGAGGGGCGCACACCCTACGAGCTGGCGACCGATCCCGACGCCTACCCGCAGGCCCGAATCGTCGAGACCGCCGGTCTCGCCTCGAATCTCGAGCCCGAGGCTCTCTCCGAATTGACGAAGCGCCTCGACGATCCCGACAGCGCGGTGCGCTGGTGGGCCGCCCTCGGCCACCTCATGCGCGGGGCCGACGCCGTGACCGAGCACGAGCCGCGCCTGCTCCGCGCATTGCGCGAAGACGACTCGCCCCACGTGCGCGTCGCCGCGGCCGAGGCTCTCGGCAAGCACGGCGACGACGAATCCCGCGCCGCCGCCCTCGAGACCCTCGCCATCCTCGCGCCGCCCCGGGACAACGGCGTCTTCGTCTCCATGGCCGCCCTCGCCGCGATCGAGGCCCTCGGGGACAGGGCCGACTACCTGCATCCGCTCGTGGCCGAAATCGATCCCAAAGGCCCCTCCCCCGACGGCCGCTACGACAGCTACGTGCCGAGGCTGATCCAGAACATCACCGGAGAAGCCGCTTCGAAACGGTGAGGCTCTTGGGTGGGTGCTGAAATAGACCGGAAGCTCAGGATCCGGGGGGCGGCAGGTTGCCGTAGCGGTGCGTGGTTTCCGATAGGGATTGTTCCCGCAGATAGTGGCGCAGCTCCAATCGGCCATTCGCCATCACCGGGGCATCAATCAGAGAGGTGTTCGTCTCGTTGACAGCTTTCCGGAGCCGGGGAGAAGCGCCGGTTAGCAGACGTACCAGGGACCATTTCCCCCGGGCCACGCGGAGAGCGAAGGCATCGTCGTCTTCCACAACCGTGACATGACCTTCCGGCGTTTCTCCGATGGCCCGGGCCGCGCTGACTTCGAACTTGGCGTCGACAATGCGGCAAGCCATGATGGCCTGGAGGAGAGGAAGCGGATTAGTGCTGGATTGCACGCGGATGACCACCGCTGAATGCGACCGGTAGCGAAACTGATTGCTCTCTCCCAGAACATTGCCGGGATCGCGTGCCCGGGAAAACTCGCGTTGCCACCAATAGGCGTAACTCCGGGCGCTGATTTCCAACGCTCGTCCAACCTCCGGGCTTTTTGCCAGACGGCTCACGTCGGGGGCGTTGGCCATGCGGCCGATGACATGCTTGGGCAATGTGTTTTCCTCCCAATGACAGAAATTGGCCACGTAGTTAGGCCCGCCGGCTTTGGCGCTGGGCCCGACGGAGGAGTCTTTCCACCCCCCGAAAGGTTGGCGGCGCACGATGGCCCCCGTCGTGCCGCGGTTGACATAGGCGTTGCCCACCTGAACGGCTTCACGCCAGCGTGCGATCTCGGCGGTGTCGAGGCTATGGATGCCTCCGGCGAGCCCGTAAGCACTGTCATTTTGCACGGCAATGGCTTGTTCGAGATCTTCCACGCGAATCAAGCCCAACACAGGACCGAAACATTCCGTCCGATGGAACCAGCTCCCTGACCGAACGCCAAGCTTGATTCCGGGTGTCCAAAGCTTCCCATCCTCGTCAAGTTTCTTCGGTGCCACGAGCCAGCTTTCCCCTGGATCGAGCGTGGTCAGAGCCCGGTGCAACTCTTTGCCCGGCTTTCGAATCAGCGGCGTCACGATGCTCACCGGATCCGTAGCGGGCCCTGCGGGCAGACTTTCCGCGGCGTCCTTTAGCTGGCGGAGAAAGGCCGGATCGTCGTAGACGCCGGCTTCGACCAGAGCCAGGCTGGTGGCGGAGCACTTCTGTCCTGCATGGGAGAAAGCGCTCTTTACCAGATCTTTGATCGCGAGATCGAGATCGGCGGCGGCGGTGACGATGAGACAGTTCTTGCCGCTGGTTTCGGCAAAGAGACGGAGATTGGGTTTCCACTGCCGAAAGAGCCGGGCCGTTTCCATGCCGCCGGTGAGGATGACCGCGGCCACCCGGTCATCGGTCACCAATTTCCGTCCCACGTCACTGTCGGGCACAGGCAGGAATTGAAGAACGTCTTTCGGCACGCCCGCCTCCCACAGATGTTCGGCTAACAGCTGGGCACTGCGAGGCGTTTCCGGAGCGGGTTTCAAGATCACCGCGTTACCGGCCATAAGAGCGGCCAGACAGCCACCGGCCGGGATGGCATAGGGAAAATTCCACGGCGGGGTGACCAGGACAACGCCCAGGGCTCGAGGCCGACTGCCGTCGAGCCAGCCGGGACCGTCGAATGCCCGGGAATAGTAATTCGCGAAATCGATGGCTTCCGAGACTTCGGAATCGGCCTCGGTCATCGCTCTGTTAGCCTCTCGCATCATGCCGGCAACGATCGCGGCCCGATGTCCGCCCATGACCGCCGCCGCCCGCCGCAGCACCTCGGCCCGTCCTTCGATGCCGCGGGCCTCCCAGGCTTGCCGGGCCTCGACGGCACGAGCGAGCGCCTGGTCGACCGCGTTTTCATCATCCACTGGGGAGATCTCTTGACGAGTCCGAGAGGAGGCGTCCTGGACAATCTCCCTGGCCCAGCGGCGATTGGATGGCAGGGAAAAATCGGTGTCGGCTTCGTTTTGAAAAGGAGCGTCCGCGGGGTCCGGAGTGAAACTTTCAGTCAGGCGATTCTGAGTCCGATTTGGCGCGCTTGGCAGGGCCGGGGATTGGGCGGTCTCGCAGGCTTCCAGGAAACGATCACGTTGGCGTATCCAAGCGGGACTTCCTTCTTCCAAACCAAAGAGATCGTGGAGAAAATTCTGGGGCGCGGTATTTTCATCCAGCCGCCGGACGAGATAGGCGACTGCACTTTCAAAATGCTCGGGGCGCACCACGGGTGCGTAGACGAGCAAGCCATCGGCGTGTTCCTGAACGCTCCGCGCCTGGGCGTTGGCCATTCCCTCCAGCATTTCGAATTCCACGCGATCGGCGATTCCTTGTTCTTCCCGCAGGAGCAAGGCATAGGCGAGATCAAAAAGGTTGTGGCTGGCGACACCGAGGCGCACGGCGGCGGCATTTTCCGGACGGCAACCGAAATGCAACATGCGTTTGAAGTTGGCATCGACCCGGGGCTTGTCGTCATAGGGTGCTTGTGGCCAGCCGCGGAGAGAAGCTTCGACTTGTTCCATGGCGAGATTGGCGCCCTTGACGAGGCGGATCTTGATGCCGGCGTTCGTGCGGGCGTGCCGGGCTCGAGCCCACTCGGTGAGTTCCTGTTGTACCTTGAAGGCGTCGGGCAGGTAGGCTTGCAGGACCACGCCGGCTTCCAATTTCTCGAACTCCGGCTCGTCCAGCACGGATCGAAAAACATCGATGGTCAGATGCAAGTCGTCATACTCTTCCATGTCCAGATTGACGACTTTGGGAGTGGTCGCGCCGTGTTCGATGGCCACGCGGTAGAGCCGGCGCAGGCGGCCTTGAAGGACCCGCAAGGACGAGTCGTAAGCAGGTAGATGAATCTGGCTGAAGATGGAGGAAATCTTCACCGACACGTAGTCAATGCGCGGATCGGCAAGTTTTTTCAAGGTGGCGTCCAAGCGTTTCCGAGCTTCGGTCTCGCCCAGGACGGCCTCGCCGAGGAGGTTGATATTCACCCGTATGCCGCTTTCCCGACGTTGATCCAAATAGCGGTTCAGCTCCCGTTCTCTGGCCGAGAGAATGACGTGGCTGCTTTCCTCGCGCACGTGACGCGTGATGAGGGGCATCACGAGCCAGGGAAAAACCCGGGAACCCTGAGCGCCTGTTTGTAAGAGCGAACGTTCCCAAGAGGTGAGGTAGGCAGGCAGACCAAGGCGCCGCAGAAGATCGCGCAGGGCCCGGGCGGCACGTCGAGAAGACCGCATGCGCAGGATGTTGTCGGCCATGGCGATGGTGAAGACCTTTCCTTTGGGGTCCTCGATCATGCGCCTCATTTGTTCACGCTGGTGCCGCTCGGTGGTGGTCTGTCGTTCTTTGGACCGGTGCAGAATGACGGCGGCAAGGGCAACGGCTCGATCCGCGAGGCCGTTGGAGTGGTTTTCCGGTATTGGATTGGGTGGCATGGCGAGAATATTGTAGCGAACGTCGCGAGGCTCCGTCTCTTTCGTTTCATCGCGTGGTTCTATTCTGCCCACGATCCAGTCCCGCTCAATCACGTTTCCAGCTCCTTCGCCGCCGAATCGCCCTTGGGAGACTGTTGTTGAAAAACTCGTGAGGCTTGCGTTCGGCCGCCGGTTGTCATTTACTGCAAGCCTCCCATGAAAATCCCCGCCGTAATTATCGTTCTCGCCCTGGGTCCCGGCATGGCCGCGGCACCCGCGCAGGAGCCCATCGGCTCGCTGGAGGAACTGCGATCGCTGCGCCAGGAGGCGGCGGAACGCCAGCGGCGGATCATCTTCAACAACGACGGCAACGAGCCGGTCTACCTCTGCACGGACACCACGCCGGAGGAGTTGCTGAAGCAGCGAACGGCCCCGCTGGCGGGATCGCAGGTGGACAGTCTGTTCTACTGCACCTGGAGCTCGGGTTTCGGGCTGTTCACGCACGGGACGAAGGTGGGGCAGGTGTTTTCCACCAAGGAGGCGATGTTTTCCAAGAACATGACTCCGGAACTGCTGGCGGCGGGAACGGACCCGCTGCGGGTAATGGTGGAGTTCGGCCACGAGAACGACATGGAGGTCTTCTGGTCGTTCCGACTCAACGACACTCACGACGGCAGCAGGGCGGAGTACGGCCCGATCATGTTCCGCGCCAACAAGCTGAAGAACGAGCACCCGGAATGGCTCATCGGCACGCCGGAGGCGCGGCCCAAGTACGGGGCGTGGTCGGCGGTGGATTTCACCCGCGACGAGATTCGCGAGCTGGCGTTCCGCTACGTGGAGGAGGTCTGTCGGAACTACGACGTGGACGGGGTGGAACTCGACTTTTTCCGTCACCCGGTCTTCTTCAAGCGGGCGGCGATGAGCGGCACGGAGTGCACCCAGGCGGAGCGTGCGCGGATGACGGAGCTGATCGAGCGCATCCGCACCATGACCGAGACGGTGGGCATGGAACGCGGCCGGCCGATCCTGGTGGCGATGCGGGTACCGGACTCGGTGGAATACTGCCGGGCGGTGGGACTGGATTTGGAAAAGTGGTTGGCGGACGGCCAGATGGATCTGCTGATCGCCAGTGGTTACTTTCAGCTCAACGACTGGAGCTACAGCGTGGATCTGGGTCGCCGATACGGGGTGAAGGTCTATCCCTCCTTCGACGAGTCCCGCGTCAAGGATCCGGAGTCCCGAAGTTTGCGGCGGGCGGTAGGCGCGTATCGGGGGCGGGCGCTCAATGCCCGGCAGGCGGGAACGGACGGGGTTTACCTGTTCAATTCCTTCGATCCGACGAGCCCCCTGTGGCGGGAACTGGGGTCGCCCGAAACGCTGGCGACGATGGATCAGGATTACTTCGCCAGCGTCCGGGGGCTCGGCGCGGCGGCCGGGGGCGCCTACCCGCATGCGGACTTTCTTCGAATACCCGACCTGAACCCCGCCCGCCCCGTCGCGGTCGAGCCGGGCACGCCGGCCCGGGTGAGCTTTCGGGTGGGCGACGACTACGCGGCCAAGGCTCCGGCGGATCAGCCGACGATTCGGCTGCGACTCAGGTTCAAGGCACCGGTGACCGCCGACGGAGTGGCGGTGAAGTTGAACGGGACGGCTTTGCCCGCGGGCGAGGTGGAAGACGACTGGCTGGTGCTGGCGGTGCCGCCCGAGCAGCTGAAACCGGGGGCGAACCAAGTGGAAGTGTCAACAACCCAATCCGGTCCGGCCAATGCCCTCACGGATCTGCACTGCCCCGTGCGGTACGGAAATCGGTGAGGGCGGCGGCCTCACTTCGCCGCTTTCGCTGGCAAAAGTTGCCCCGCGCGCAACCGCCGCGAAGTTCCTCACCACCCAATCGCCGACGGCAAGGCACCGGTTTGCTCCTTGCGCTTGGCCGCGGTTCCCGCTTCAATGACGCCATGAAAACCCCGCCTCTATTGCTCGCTCTCGTCCTGACCAGCGCCGTAGCGATCTCCGTAGCGGTTACCCACGCGGAACCCGCCGGGGACGCGCCTCACGTGCGCATCCTGATCGCGGAGCAGAACTACGGACCGAACCATGCCCGGATTTTCCATACCTCGCTCGGACACAAGGAGGACTTCGACAAGCCCGCCTTCTCGCGGCTGCTCCGCAACGGCGCGGCGTGGGCGTCGAAGGGCGAGTGACGAGTTTCGTCGCGGTTGCGGAGCGGGCCGCGCGACATCGACATGATCGCACCCTTGCGCATCTCCTTGGTTTCTCTCTTCGCCGCCGCTCGGGTGTCCGCCTGCGAACCGGCCGCGGACACCACGGTGCCGCATCCCGAAGCGGTCCCGAACACCCACGCCCCCGGCGAAGTGGACAATCCCGCGATGGTGCCCTTCGTCGTTCCCGACCCGTCCGCGCTTCCCGGGATCGTGGTGGACGAAGTGGACGCGGAGCTGGTGGGGCAATGGGCCTACTCGACCCACACGCCTCCCTACGTGGGGATCGGCTACTTGCACGACCAGAAGTCCGGCAAGGGCGAAAAATCCGTCACTTTCACCCCCGACCTGCCGGCAGCCGGGACCTACGAGGTCCGCCTCGCCCATTGCCACAACCCGCGCCGCTCCACCAGGACCCCGGTCACCATCCGCCATGCCGAGGGGGAGACGGACGTGCGGATCGACCAGCAGTCCGCCCCGGAGCACGGCGAGCTTTTCCGCACTCTGGGGAGGTTCCGCTTCGAGGCCGGGAAAGCCGGCTGGGTCCGGGTTTCCAACGAGGGAACGGAGGACGACAAAGTGGTCGTCGCCGACGCGGTCCAGTTCCTGCCTTTGATTCCCGAAGAGAAGCCCCCGGAAGACGAACCGTGATCGAACCCCCTCCCCGGGCCGCCGGCCGCCGGGCGCCGGGCACCGCGCGCCGCTTGCGGCTTTCCCTGCGGGTTTTCGCCCGTATGGTTAAGCCAATGCAAACACGCCTCCTTCTTGGGTCCACCCTGCTAACGATGCTGGCTTCCGCCGCCGAACCCCGGACGCTTTATTTCGAGCGGGAGACCGCCGAGGAGGCGACCCGGGTCGCTCTGAGGATCGAGGGGGAAAAGGTCACCGGATCCCAGGCATGGGTCCCCAAGAAGGGGCACGGCGCCCGCGGCTATCTCGAGGGAACGCTCGACGACGAGGGGCTCGTTCACGTCCTCCACCATTACACGATCGAGAGCTCCGAGCAGGTCGAGGAGGCAATCTTCAAGCTCGAGGGCGACACGCTCCTGGTGGGGTCAGGGGAGCTGGTCGAGGAGGCCTCCTTCAACTTTCCCGACGCCCCATGGGTGCTGTTTTGACCGAAGCGCGGTCCGGCACCCTCGTCTACCGATCCCCGTCCATGAATCCCGCCCGAACCCTCCCGGCCCTGGCTTCCTGGTTGCTGCCGATCACCGCCGTGGCCGGCGTGAAACTGGGCTGGCACGGCAGGGCTCGCATGGAAAGCCGTGTGAAGGTTCCGTGCGAAGAAGTCAAGGTTTCCGACGTCGAGGAAGACGAGTGAAATTCTGTATTCTAGGACAGACCCCAACACGCGCAATCTCAAGCGTTTTCAGCAGAGGTGGGAGAGTGTTGACCCCGAGACCCCAGCCCTTGATCAGGCCTTCCTCTTTCATCTTTGCGAGTTCGGGCATCGCCCCTTTGCGTGCGACCTCGAATTTCTCCGTCCATTCGTTTCCGAAGAAATCCGGTGAGAGGTCACAACGGGGGCGGCCCCAGAGCCGTGACCGCACCAAGTCGAAATGACTTTCCTGATCCACGGGTTTCCTTCACAATCAAGCCGCGCAATCTGTCAGGGCTGAGTGCTCTTTGACGTTCGATAAAAAATGAAAAAGCCACAGATTTTCTTCGGCCTCATTTCGTTGATCATATGCGACCAGGCCTTCTCAAACAGCCGAGCAGTTGGTATTCTGGTCAAACCTCCGGCCGCGACTTCAATCGAGAACATCGAATATCTAATTCCGGCAACTGGATCTAGAGCAGTCGTTCCACCCGAGCTAATTCGGGAGTTTTTGTCTGATGGAGAGAACCTTAAGGAAAGCCACGTTACCGATGTCACCAGGAACCACCGTGAAATCTGGAACAGGATAATAGCCGATTCCTACGAGTTTCTCCACGCCATAAATGCGCAGGGAGTTTTGGTTGATGACAACTACAAAGTATTTCGGTGGCGTCTAATTGCTCCAAATTTAATGGAGATCAGTGATTACGGTCCGAATCTAATCACGTTTATCTATCTTTCACAACCAACACACGCCGTCACAATTGAGGGTAAGTCGCCCAAAGACTTCTTCCTCGAGCAAAAGCGAAAGAAAGACCGATACAAGCGTGAACGGAAACAAAAGGAGCACGAAGAGCAGGCAAAATCACAAAGGACAGGAATGCCCCGTGGACTCGAACCGATCGAATCAGATAGGAACGGGGATTGAACCCGCTCCCCCACCACCGGCCATACGGGTTTGACGGACGGGCGCTCCTCCCTTGCCGCTTCGCGGTGCACTCCGTGCATCTGTCTCGCTCCGCTCGGCTGTAGCATGGACAATTCACCGACGAGGTCGATGCACCCTCTTCCAACCCGGGGCGATACGCGGTGACAATTTCAAGTATGGAATATTCTTGCGGCTGTCTTCAAACCAATTTTAAAATCCATTAGGGGACGGGTGGAAGCCGGATGGCGATCCCGGTGTCGCCTGCCCGCGCTTTTTCTGTTCGCTCGATGTTTCCAGCCGGAGTCCGTCCCACGGCATGGATCTTTAACGATGCATCCACGACTCCGGCGAGTTCGAACTCACCCGACTCGTTCGTGAAGACTTCCACGACGGGTTGTGTCGCTCCGACGACTGCCACCCAGACGTCAGGGGCTGGTTTTCCGTTTGCATCGACCACGCTACCGGAGACACGCTGATCGGCCTTCTGAAGGATGAGGTTTTCCGTGGTGACTACACTCGAATCGCCGAAGGAGACCACGGTCTCGATCCGGCCGAAGCCGGCTTTTCGCGCCACAAGAGGTATGGATTCAAGGGGTGGAAGCATCGAGAAGCGGAACCATCCCTCTGCATCGGTGAGAGTGGTTTGTTCCATTCCCTCAATGAGCCCCGCACCCCAGCGAACTTCGGCTCCGGCGATAGGATCGCCTGTAGAGCCGATGACACGACCGGAGAGTTTGGGACGTTCAATTTCCTTCAATTGGAGGACGATCCTTTCTTCGTCGAAGGGGAGTTCGCCCCCTACCGTGAGCGCTTGATCGTCCTTCCACGCGAACAATGCGTAGCGATTCGCAAGTGGAAACGCCGGGAGCACGAACTCCCCTGCGGCGTCGCTTTCCACTTGATGGGAAGTGAACCAGTCAAGATTCATTGTAGATAAGACGGAGGCTCCCGGAACCGGTTCTCCATCCTTGTCGATAATGGACCCGCGAATTTCGATTCGTTGTCCGATAGCGTCCGCTCTCGAAATCTGAAAATCTCTGGTCACGGTCTCCGCTTCCTTCACTGCGATAGCCACTCTCTCTCCAATGATCGCCCCGACCCCGTTCGTAGCCCGGAAGACCTTTTCTCCGGGCGACACGGGTAGATCGTAGTATCCATCCACGTCCGTCCTGAAAATCTGTCCCATTTTTTGGGTGACTTTGGAATCGGCAGACTCCAAGGTTATTCCGGCGACACCTTCATCACTCCCATCGAGCGTGATCCGTCCGCGGACACGGCCCGTTTTCACCAGCTTGACTTCGACTTCGTCGAGCGAACTCCCGGCATCCACTTGCACCAGGTGGAGGGGGCTTGCGCTCCATTTGTCCGTGTCGATCCCGGTTCCAAACAAAACCGTGTGCATCTCGTAGGCGCCTGCAAGCACTCCCTCGATCCGAAAAACTCCTTCTTTGTCGGAAGTTGCCTGGTAGCTGAATCCGTCGGTGTTGCCCCGTTCGATGAAAGAAACCCGGACGTTTGGAACGCCTTCTCCGTCAGCTTCCACGATTCGCCCCGCGACGCGTGCGCCGGGTTCGAGTTTCAGGGTCACCTCTGTTTGCTCGCCAACTTTCGTTGTTTTTCCGCGAGGCGCATATCCAGTGGGGGAGCTTAACTTTGCAAACCCTTCGGCTTCGTGGTCCCAGCCTACCGTTACCCCAGCGGGCAAATTCCGAATGATAGCAACTCCGTTCTGGCCGGTCACCCCAGTCCAGAAATCGTCTGAGAATCCGCCGGGACGGACCATTTTCCACGGATCTTCATGAGTCCACCACGAAGCGAAGACCCGGACGCCAGCGAGGCCCTGCCCTGTTGCACCGACAATCTTCACGGCGACCTCGGTTCCGGTTTCGAGCGTCAGCTCATGAACTTTTTTGTCCATTTGCCAGAAGTCGAACGAACCGCTCCCACCGAGACCAGAGCCTGGCTTCTTCGCGAAAAACTCGAACTGAATTGCATGTCCGGCTCGGGCAAAAGAGTCGCGGTCGAGGGCAAACTCGGCTTCGCCCTTCGCGTTGGTCCTCTTGATTTCGACAACTTTCTTTCCGCTCCATCCGTGGGCCAGAAAAAAGACTTCGGCGTCTGAAACAGGGCGACCATCGTTGTCTCGAACCTGGCAGACACCGAGAAGAGTTTCAGTGTCGGAGACAGCGGCTTTGTCGGGAGATGCCGGGTCGGTGGAGGTGGGGCCATCGACCGCCTTCGGGGTGTCCGTCTTTTCCGCATCGAGCAGCTGCTGCACCGCTGCCTTCGAACCCTTTCCGGTCGGGTTTTGGTAGACCACTTTGCCCTCGCGGTCGATCACGACGGTCAGCCAATGCTGGACACCGAAGGCATCGCTCATGTTGTCCTCCTCCGACTCGATGGCGAGGGGGACGGTCAGGCCGGGATGATCGGCCGCGAGGATCTCCTCCACCTCCTCTTTCGGCCAAGGGCCGTGGACGAGGAAAAACTCGACGCCTTTGCCGGCGAATTCGTCCTGAAGTGTTCGCATCAGTTTCACGGTGCGGGAAAAGTAAATCAAGGGACGGTCCTTCCCAATAAATCGGATCATGCGGATTTTGCCCTTGTGGGCGGGATCGGGAGCGGGAGCGTTGTACCAATGATCGACTTTCAGGGGAGGTGCGGGTTTGCCGATGAAATCGACGAACTTCTCCCGCTGCCATTCAGGTGTCGGCTGGAGTTCGATGTGAACGTCTTCCGATCCGGATCGAACGCGGGACTTTCCACTCTGGTTGCCTTCGTCAGTATGGTCGTAGGCGACCACAGTAAGCCAACCTTCGGCCACTCCCTGAATCCGGAACCTGCCTTCTTTGTCGGTGAGGAGGTCCTTCAGTTCGGGCTGGTTCTCGCCGTCGATCCGCATTCGCGCCCGCGCGACTGCTTCGCCATTGGCATAGACGACACGTCCCGCCACAAAGGCGTTCGCCACTTCAAGCGGAATATCGCCCAAATCAGTCTCGACCCCTGCTTCGATTTTCCCCTGCCTCGCCACCTTGGTGTAGCCGTCCTTGCTGATCCAGAAGGTGACGAGGCTTTCGGGCAGGACGGCGATTTGAAATCGACCGTCCGCGTCGGTTTCGATGGATCGTTCCGTGACTCCAGGAAGCTCCTCACCGGTGCTGTAGAATCTTGCTTTGAAAAGAGGATTCCCGTTCCCGTCGATGACACGCCCAACGACGGTTCCGAACTGATTGTCCAGAAGCGGCACCGTGACATCCTCGCCGGACGCATATCGGATGGAGGCGTCGGAAATTTGGTCTCCTTCCCATGCGATCAGCCTGACCTCCTTTGTGTCGGGAGGAAGCTTAAATGCGAAACTCCCGGCCTCATCGGTCTCGGTCAACATCCGGTCAAGAAAAGGAGCTTGAATCGTGGGGCATTTCACCTTTGCACCGGACACAGGGTTTCCCGCCGAGTCGACGACCACGCCGGAAATTTGATCGCCGGGAGCGCGTTTCCTGAAGGGGATATCGAGGTAGGTGATTTCGCCTGTCCGAAACTCGCCTTGGTACTTCTGCCGATTCTCGTGATAACCCGCAGGGGTGCTCCCTGAATTGTAAACGCCTTCAACCGGTCCCGCCATTCCGACTCCGGCTTCAGACTCAGTGATGAGGACTCCGGTCGCTTCATCAACGAGCCGCATGACAAGACGACCGCCTCGTTTGAATTCGAAGTCTTGGTCGGTGACAGCTTCTCCGGCTTTGAGTTCGACGGTTCCGCCACCGTCCAGAACCCAGAAATTCCGATGGTGACCATATCGACCACGGGAAAAAAGCTTGTAGTGTCCGTCGGGAAGTGACCTCAGATGGTAATTGCCTTCCTTATCTGAGATTGCATAAGCATGGTGGGCATTCACATAAGGAGTGTGCTCAAGCAATTCCACGATGATGTTCGCCACACCCTGGCCGGAAGGTGAGAGCACCCGCCCGGAAATCGAAGCCGCGGGTGCGAGAGCGAGGGTAGGGACCTCATCCGAGGCCGTGAGACCGTTGATCAGGATTTGGTGGTATCCGGGGAACGCCGCCCATTCTTCTCGGTCGTGAGCCAAATGAATTCCCGCTCCCTGTGGGATGCCGTTCACCTCGACAACTCCGTTTTCATCGCTGACCGTCTGCCAGTGATTTTCGGGTAAGCGAGGAGGATTGCCGAATGGCGAGAATTCGTTTCTCGCACGAGGCAGTCCGATCGCATCGACCCACACACGAACCCCGACTGCGGGCGTGCCATCGGGTTGCAGAATCTTCGCGCGCACGGTTTCAGCAGGGGTCAGGGTGACCTTGCTTTGGATGGTGCCTTTTGCGAAATCGGCCTTCCCGGTGATGGGATCGGATTTGGGTTGCAACCAAGTGAACCCGACGAACCCGTCTTTGAAGGTGATCACATAGCAAAGGCCGAATTGGGTATCCTCTCGTACGGGAGCAGTTCGACCGATCAACTGCCCATTCCCATCCGTTTGCCCGCGCAGCAACACAGGCGATAGGGCCTGGGCCAACTCGTCGTTCCCCGGCGTCACGAACACCTCCGCACCTTCGACGGGGCTTCCGGCTTCATCGACGACGGTGATCTCCACCTCGGAGACCCGTGTCATCGGCGAATCGATCTCTTCGGGGAGCGGGGAGTCTCCGAAGTTTGCCGTTGAGGCGGCCGATTCCGGTTTCCCCTCCGGAGCCTGCGTCAGCCCCACCACCGCGATTCCGGAGATCAGAAGGACCGCGCCGGTCACCGCGAGACGGCTGCGCCGACCGGTGAAACGGGCAATCGCCACGATGCGCGAGCGGAGGTCGCGCGAACTCTCCAGCACACCGACGACCCCGGGCAGTCGGGCTGGGTGTGAGGACTCTGTTTCGAGGAGGCCGAGGAGCGCTTCGCCGTAGCGGGTCGCGGACTCGCCCCCACCGCTGCGTTCGAGGACCCAAACATCGGCGGCGCGTTCGGCCTCGACCCGGAGGCGATGAAAGGCCCACCACACGAAGGGATTGAACCAGTGCAGCGACCGGAGCACCGCGAGCGTCCAGTTGGTCCAGAGATCTCTTCGGCGGAGGTGCGCCAGCTCGTGAAGGAACACAAAACGCAGGGCCTCGTCGTCGAGCTTCTCCAACGACCGGGTCGGCAGGAGGATCGTCGGTTTCCGCAATCCGGTGAGCGCCGGGGCCGTCACCGCGTCGGTCACCCGCAGACGGGGTACCCTGGGAACCTCGCACTCGCGGGCGAGTTCCCCGAGCAGCCGGAGGGCGTCGACCTCGCGCGGATGATACGAGAGGGTGAGTCGCCGAAGTCGGCGATGAAACCGAAGCACAAGCAAGGCGGAGACGAGCCCCATCGCGAGCGTTCCCGCCGCCCAGAGGCAGGCGAGCCAGTCGAGGAGTCGCCATGGAACGGGTGCGGGATCGGATGGGATGGCGAGCGGCAGTGGTGGCGATCCGGCCTCCGCAAGGGGCAGGGTGGTCGGTGGAGGAAGCGGCGTTTCTTCGGAATGTGCAGGTATCGCGGCAGGCTCGGCGGAACCCCTCGTTTCCGTCTCTGCGGCGGGCAGTGAAGGCGCAGTCGGCGGCGGAAAAAGAACCTGCCACGAAACGGGGCTGGCCGGGAGAACCGGCAAGAGCAGGCGCACCGCCACAAGGAGCCAGATGAGGTGACGCCAAGCGGGCGGGATCTTCCGACCCAGCAGGAGCAGGATTCCCCCTATCCCCAGCGCCAGTATGGCGGCGTCGCGCGAGGCCAGGAGGACGGGGACGAAAACGGATTCGGTCCAGTCGTTCATACTTTGTCCCCCTTTTGTTTCAGCAGTTCCCGTAGAGCTTCGATCTCCTCAGTTTCGAGCGGTCGCGTTGTTTGCACGAGATGTTGAAGGGCCGGAACGAGCGAGCCACGGCTGATGCGGTCGAGGAAGGATTCCGTCTCCGCAACCACAGCCTGTTCCCGTGCGACGGCGGGGGTGTAGTGAAAGCGTCGCCCTTCGCTCTTGTAGGCAAGCGCACCTTTCTTCACGAGCCTCGCGAGCAGGGTTTTCACAGTTTGGGGCTTCCATTGTTCCCGCTCGCCGAGGACGTCACTGACCTGCTGCGCCGTGACCGGCGGATCCTCCCAGACCACTTCCATGACCTTCCATTCCGACGAGGAAATCTGCGGGGGCTGCTTCATGACCACTTTTGTAGACACCAAGACCACACATGTAAACAAAAAAGTTTCCCTTTGCGGTAGGCTCGAGCAAGTTTCTCGGCGTAGAAACGGGGGGCTGTTAAAATTTCTTGATTCTAAAGAATTCACAGGGACCAGATTAACAGTAACATGCAGGCGGATTGAGCTTGATTTCAGTTATTCGCATCCGCCCTGAAGTGCTGCCCGCCTCCCGCGAGAGGCGGATTTCCGGCATCGCAGCCGCGGTTTCCTCAAATTCAGGGTGAATCGGTCACACCGGCGCGGGGAAAAGGGCAGAATTCTTCACCGGGACTTCCGTCTCGCGCCCCCCCCTGCAGGTGTGTGTCGCTTCTTCGCTGCGGATTCTATCGGCGAACTTTGGGAACGAGCGATGCGAAGGCCGCCGCCGCCTCGTCAACCGGGCGCGGCACGCGTCGCCAAGAGGACTTCTTCCCGCAGGTCGCGCAGCACGCAGAGGTTCTCCCAGTCCGCCTCCCGCATCGGTCGCGCTCCGGTCCGCCGGGTCTTCCCGAACCGGCTCCGGTTCCGCTCGAAAACCCGGTTCACGAAACGCTTGCTGCCGAACACGGCGCCTTCGGTCAGATACCAGTTCAGGATTTGTTCTTCCCAATCGCGGTTTTCCGCCGTTCTCGCGCGTTCGAGTTCTTCGCGGACGCTTCTCGCCGTATGGGAATCGTAGAGGAAGCCGATCCGGCGCAGGACGGTGTCGGCGCGAGGGACTGGACGGTCTCCCGGTCCGGTTCTTCGACGAGGAGATGGAAGTGGTTGCTCATGACGCCCACCGAGCCGCCGAGGGGGCGGCGGCGAGATGACTGACGCCAGTCAGCCCGGAGGGCAGTCGGGCGAGGCTTCGGCCAGGCCATCAACAGGTGACCACGCGCATCCCGTAGAAAGCCTCCAGTTTGCGCATCAGGGTTACGAAAATGTTCTTTCTCTTCGGCGTGAAGGACGAACCGTCGGTCCACCACCCGCGAGATGCAGTGGTAGTAGCTTTTGCCTTCTCCCCGGATGCGAGCTTGTCTCATGGGGGGATTATGCGCATAGGGAGAAGTGTTCGCAAAAACATTGCTCAATAAACAACTTGGTACCCCGTGGAATTCGTCCGGCTCACGAGCGAAGGGCGATTTTTCGGAGAAAATCGTTGACTCACCCGGGCAAATCGGGCGATTCTAGCCCCCGATGAGCCTGTACGCCCGCTACCTCCCCACGTCCCCCCTCCGACCCCGGGCCTTCGGCAGGAAGGGAGCAAATGGGGTGAAAAAGGAAATCCCTAGCATCAAGCGTATGAGATTCTGGCAATCAAAAGTTTCATTGAGCATTACTGCATGCTTCACCTTGGCGCATGCAGTAAGCTTTGGTGAAGGTGCATCCATCAGTGAATTCGAAGATCTTTTTAAGGCCACAGCGAAAAAATGGATGTCTACGCAGACCATAGAGTTTGACGTTGCGTTTAAAACTGAGTGGACTCCCGCATTTCTCAAGCATCGTGAAGATATTGGGTATCCTCTTCAGATAAAGGACACTAAGAGCGTAGGTACTGCGACATATTTTGCGAAAGGAGAGAATTACGGTTATAATTTGAATCAAAATTGGAGCAATGGTGCGATCATGCGAGATGAGGCTGGTGCTTGGGATGGAAATCTGTGGCAGCGTCTCAATCGCTATCCCTCTTCAGGTGCTGAACTGGAAGTCTCTAAGGTTAGAATAGGGGATTACGAATCATCAGCCAAATATGGTTCCCCGTTCGAGTATGCCTTCCCTTTTTTGAGGGAGTTTCCCAGGCAAGGGGATGTTTCTATAGATGGATGGAAATACAATCTCAGCTTGGAGCGAGTTGCAAGCCAAGAGCAGTGGTTCACTGCAATTGCCCACGCAGCGAGGACTGTCGGTCAAGAAACTCTCGATGGGAAAGCGATTCTCGTTTTGACTTTTGACCGTGGGTTTCTGGGCGGAGATCGGTCTAGGAAGGCTCGATACAAAGTTTGGTTCGACAAGAATTTCCCGGAGTTCCCGGTACAGGTTCAAACCTTGGACAGAGATGCTGGCTTAGTCGTTTCGGAATACAGGGTTACAGAGTTCTCGGACTCCAACGGTTATAGATTCCCAAAGAAATATTCCTATTCACGATATGATGGCAACAAGGGCAGTGCCTATGGGAACCGACCGTATCAGAGAATGGATTTCACTGTCACTGAAGCAAAATTTAATAAGGAGATAGAACCACATAAGTTTAGTTTCGATGCTTCTTCTGTCGGAAAAGTTGTGGATCTTTCAACAGGGCGGACGATTCGCGTTGAATAGCTTTTATTTGTTGCATGAGGCCGAGTAGGAAAGCGCAGAATTCTGGCGGGGAAACAGGGTCGGGGAACGAATTCCGAACAATTGCTGAGCAAACGTCGCTGATCTTTTTCTTCGTTCGCTGTGAGTTCGGTTTTCGTTTCTTGGTATCGTGAAACCCAGTGACACCGCTGACCCCATATAACATGGTCAAACTTACAAATTTACAGGGACACGTTAAAAGTGACCTACAGGCGGATTCAGCTTGATTTCAGTTGTTCGGATTCGTCGCAAAGGCCGCCGCCGCCCCGTCAACCGGACGCGGCCCGCGCCGGCAGGAGGACTTCTTCCAAAACAACTGACCTGTTTCACGGAACGCCGTGACATTCAGATCGGTCGGTGCGATCTTTCGAATCAATGAACTGGCAGGATGTTTGAGATTTGCATCGGGATTGTCCCGCCGAGCAACTCGCGCGAAGAGATGGAAAACACGGTTCGCCCTCAAGCCATCATCGCATCGTAGTTCCGATGCTCGCGGTCTCCGGGTCCCAGCTTTTCGTCGACTTCCATCGCGCCGAGCATGGTGTTGTAGATGTCGATTCCCTCGGCCGAGGTATCGACGACCTTGCCGGTCTTGAATCTCCCGCCCGCTCCCGTCACGGCGTGGAACACGCCGGATAGCTCGCGCTTCACATCGTTGTGGCGACCGTCGCCGGACTCGGTCGAAACCGTGATCATCGAGTTCTCCAATATCGACTTCCCGTTCGCTTCGCGGCAATCCTCGCCTTCGTGCAACCGCCGTAGAAAATACCCGACCTCGTTCATCTTCATGTGCGCGTGGGCGCGGAGTTGCTCGTTTTCTTTCTTCTCGTTGAACTTGTGCCACCACTCGTGACTGCATCCCTTCGAGCCGGAGGCGTTCAGTTGGCGCGCGTCGTCGAAGCGGTGAATCAGCCGCCCATTATACTCGTAGTCGCCCTTGAGACGTATGCGCTCGCCCGCCGCGAGGAACGTGATCGATCCGAACCGCGCCCGGTCCATCTGGATCGACAACGCGTAGAGATCGGCCATCAGACGCCATTCCTCGCACAGTTCCTCCAGAGTGATGTCGATCCCCTCTCCTCCCGGGTCGGCGGCGCCGCCGTGTTTCAAGGTGGACTCCGGCGGCAACTCCGGCGCACGCGGATCGTCGATCTTCATCGCGAAGGATCGCTGTTCGTATTCGCGCACCCGGTCGAGGTGATCCTTGAACCGCGCCTTCGAATCGTGCCCCAGCGGCGAACCGCTCGTGCCATCCGGTTTCGGGATTTCCGCTCGTCGGACTGGCGAGGGGCAATAGCTGCCGTCTCGTAGTTTTCCGAGTATCGTGTCCCAGTGTTCCGCTAGAAAATCACGGAAGTCCGAGATTTCCATGCGGTCGACTCCGGTTGCTCCACCATTCTGCTTCACTCGTTTCCAAGCGGCATTGAGGTTGTCGCGGTCCAGAATCTGTTCCAGCAGATCGTCACATGAACTCGCTTTCTCTGCCCGTCCGCCGTCACCATTTCCGACTTCGCCGCGCGGCTTCGTTGTCGTGGTGGTTGGATCGGGTCGGTTCATCTGATTGGGTTCGGTCCTTCGCTTCCGTGGAGGGTTCCGGTTTCGTTGTTTAAGCGGGCATCTTCCAGCCCCCGGCTCTACGGTCGCTACCGCGCGACGGCCGCTATGACCTCGGCTGACTCCCCCGGCAGGCATCCCCGCCGAGGGTCTCCCCAGGTAAGGAACGAGATGATTCCCTGCACAACCGCCGCATTTACCTCCACGCGCAAACCAGTTCGACTTCGCTGTGTTGTGCCAGCTCGTCGCCTCGTGTCGGCCTCGGATGCGGTTCTTGTTCATCGGCTCGCAGGTTTCCCCTAGTCTTCCTCCCCACGGTCGGTTGATTGACTTCCCTGATTCAAATCCTTATCCTCCCATCGAGGTCGGGCTCCCGGATCGGGCTCGCCATGCCTCAAACGCTCTCCTGGAATAGCCCGTCTTGCACAATGATCCTTTGCTGTGGTAATGTTCCCCCATGACAAAGTCCCTTACAGCTCTCTTCACTCGCGAGGATTCAGGTTTTGTGGCCCTGTGCCCTGAGGTCGACGTTGCCTCTCAAGGCGACACCGTTGAGGAGGCGAAGCAGAACTTGCTGGAAGCGGTTCAGCTGTTTTTCGAGTGCGCCTCGCCCGCAGAGATCTCGCAGAGATTATCCACCGAATCATTCATCTCATCACTGGAGGTGGAAGTTGCCTAGTCTTCCCGTTCGTCAGGTAAGGCTGCCTGTAAGATTCTTGCGGATCACGGGTTTATTCAGGTCAGACAGCGTGGAAGTCATATCATTATGCAGAAGGCTCTTCCTGACACGACGATCACGGTGCCGGTTCCGAACCACAAGGAACTCAGAACAGGAACACTTCGATCAATCATTCGGCAAAGTGGTTTGGCGGTCGAAGACTTCACAGATTAACACAGCTTAAAAAATACGGAGAATCGGGTAGGAGCGGGGATTGAACCCGCTCCCCCCACACCACCCGGCATGCGGGTTTGACGGCGCTCGTCCCTCGCTTGCCGCTTCGCGGTGCCCTTGCGGGCATCTGTCTCGCTTCGCTCGGCTGCACCGGGCGGTTCCCATCAGTCATGGATTCTCCGGACGATCCTTCGCAGGACCGTTCGGATACCGAATGCTGATCCACTGGTCTGCAATCGATGGGACGCCTTGTTGATCGAGCCATTCATTGGTCATCGCTGCCCTGACTTTCGAGTTTTGACTCAGTCTTCTCCGACGGGAATGAGAAAATCATGAAGGGGTGGTTTTGTTGTGGAGTTCAACTCCCTGAAGAACAGCTATCCGACAAGAATGAATTGATCGCCTTTATTGAGAGTCTCCCCGGCAGAGCCGGGGGATTTCCTATTGGATCATTAATAAGCACGATGGAATTAATCCGTAACACAAGGCACCGCAAAAGGCAGTAGAGGACAACTCACTCAGTTACGCGCTCCGGGCTTCACTACGTGCCACACTTCAAACGTTCGCCAACGGTGATTCGATCAGGTATGATTATTGCAATTCCGCTATTCTCCGGCCCGCGCCGACCGGGGCGTCGACGATTCCGCTTCCGACTGACCCCGATTCCCACCGATCCCCCGTCCATGAATCCCGCCCGAACCATACCGGCCCTGGCTTCCTGGTTGCTGCCGATCACCGCCGTGGCCGGCGTCGGAGACCCGCAGATCAAGACCGACCACGCCTGGTATCCCGGCGAACTCGCCATGTCCACCTTCGAGCGTCTCGCCGAAACCCAGGCCGAGGCTTGGGAGCGCGTCACGGGGAAGCCGGTGAGCTCCGACGAGGATCGCGCTCTCGCTTCGTGGTTCTGGCGGAATGTTCATTACGCGCACGCCGAGGAGGGTCGCGGTGATTACTTCGACGAGGGATTCGAGAAATCCGACTGGAACCGCGAGTATTGGCACGGGCTCTTCGCGCACGGCTTCGCCCTCTGCGGGACCACCCACTCGCAGTGGACGGCCGAGTTTCAGGCGCTCCTCGGCCACGGCCGGAGCCGGGCGGTCGGTGTCGCGGGGCACAATTCGTTCGAGGTCTTTCTCGAGGGGGGTACCTACGGCGACGGCCGGTGGGCCCTTCTCGATCACGATCTCTCGACCGTGGTTTTCGACGCGGACGGCACGAGGCTCGTCTCGATCGAGGAACTTATCCCGGCCCTCGGGACGCTGGGAGATCCCGACTACCGCCCGGACCGCCAGCGAGGCTGGCGGATCGCGGGGTTGCATCGCGACGACGTCGGCGTTTTCACGGACTTCCGGGTCGCCGAGTATTTCGCCGGCTACGCGGGGCCGCCGCCGATGGTTCACCTGCGCCGGGGCGAGACCTTGCGACGCTACCTCCGGCCCGGCCTCGACGACGGGAAGACCTTCGTATTCTGGGGTCGGAACTACAACACGGACGGCATTCCCGGCCCCGAACGCAGCCGGAGCTGGGTCAATCAGCCCGACCGAATGTTCGGCTCGAAGAGCGAGGCGCCCTATCGTCCCGGCCAGGTTCGCTACGCCAACGCCGTCTTCACCTACCGTCCGGATTTCTCCACCGGCCGCTACCGCGAAGGCGTCGTCGACGAAGGACCGGGGCACGTTACCTTCGAGTTCTCCTCGCCCTACGTCATCGCCGCCACGCCGCCCGACGAGAGCCCTTGGGGCATCTACGAAAGCCCCTGTCGCAACGGGCTCGTCATCCGCAGCGACCGCCCCGTCGCCTCCCGGGTCTCCACCGACCGCGGCACCACTTGGCAGCAGGCAGGCGGCAACGACCTGACCGACCTCGTGAAGGGGCACCAGCAGTATTGGCTCCGCCTGGAAGCGGGCGCGCCCGAGCTCTCCGAGGTCGGCCTCGAAATCCGCACCGTCTGCCAGGCAAACGTCGCCACCATCCCCCGCCTCCGGGACGGAGAAAACATCATCGCCTTCGCCGCCTCGGGCCAGGCTCTCGTGTCGGCGGGGCCGAACCGCGACCAGGCGCTCGCCCACGCCGTCGACGGGAGCCTCGACTCGTCCAGCGTTACCCTCGAACTCGCCGCACCGCGGGGCGAGGACATCACCGGCATCCACGCCGCCAGCCACAACCTCTCGGGAAATCCGCCCAGCCCGGACGTCCGCTACTCCATCGAATGCTCGACCGACGGCGGCGGCACCTGGACGCCGGTCGCGGACGACTGGAGAATCGTTCCACAAGGCAGCAATCCGAAACAGTTCTGGAGCCAGTCGTTCACCTACGGCGCGACCGCTTTCGAACCCCTCGGCGGGTCGGTCCTGGTCCGCTTCTCCAACGACGGCGGCAAAAAGTACCGTCGGGTCGAAGCGCACTTGGTCTACGAAACCGCCGATCCCGCCCCTAGCAAAGTCACCTTTGCCTGGGTAAACGGCGATTCCTCGGAACTCCGCACCGCATCCCGCACCTACCCCGCGGCCGCGCCGAAGGATACCTCGTGGCGGCTCGACGCCGGCCCCGACGTCCAGACCCGCTGGGTGGAAATCGCGGCCGAGTAATTCTACTTCGTTAAACTCGCATAATCCGCGGCTTCGCGCGTGGGTATTCACCGGCCTCTTCCATGGGCTGGAAGCCCATGCCACTTTGGATTTAACCAAGTAGAGGTGATCCCCACCGGCGGGATTGGCTGATCGCACGGCCGTGCCGGGTCGTTTCCAAGGCGCGGCGCCACGCGGTCGGAACGACGCCATGGGAGCGACCCGCGAGCGGGTGAAACGAACTGTCCGAGAGTCTTCACCGAGAGGATCCTTCCGGCACCCACGTCTCCATGGCCAGGCTGGCCGCACCCAGCGCGCCGGCATCGTCGCCGAGGTCGGATGGAAGCAGCGCGAGCGGTCGATCCCGAACCGCCGGCGCCAGTCGGGGCATCTCCGCGACCACGGCCCCGCAGAAGCGTTGGCCGAGCGCGGTGAGCGGACCGTGAAGAAAGCAGTGGGAGGGGTCCAGCAGCAGTTGCAGGTTGGCCAGGACGTGGGCGTAGTCGCGCACCAGCTCCTGCCAGGCCGGACCTTCGGAATCCGCGAACGCGGCCAGGGCGCCGCCCAGATCCACCGGCAGCCGCGCGCGCGCGGTCACGCCCTTCAGCCGCCGCCACACGGCCGGGGCGGAGAGCCGATCGTGAAGGCGCGTGCCGCTGCCAGGGTCCGGCCAAGGCCAGTAGCCCACTTCTCCCGCGGCGTGATGCACGCCTCCCACGATACTGCCGCCGTGCACGATGGTGACGCCGAAGCCGCTGCGCGGCCCGAGAATGAGATAGTCCGCGAGTTGTTGGGCGCCGCCGAACCAGCGCTCCGCCAAAGCGATCGTCCGGAGGTTGTTCTCGACGGTCACCGGCACCTTGAAACGCCTCCCGAGCCGGTCCGCCACGGGCACGTCTTTCCAATCCGGCATGAACGCGTAATCGACGCCGACGCCGCGCTGCGGATCCACCACGCCGGGAGCGCCGAGGCCGATCCCCAGCAGGGGGCCGGAAGAGCCGCGTCTCATGGCGGTCACGAGATTGGTTATTTCCGCCATCACCCGCGAGCTGTCGGCGCCTTCCGGCAGCGGACGCACTTCGCTCGCGCCGAGGGCGCCGGAGAAATCCACGCGCACGGCCTGCACCCGCTCGGCGTTGAACTCGACCCCGGCAAACCATCCCGCGCCGGAACGGGTGTTCAGCGAGCGCTTGGGTCGTCCCATGCGCCCCTGTTCCAATCCGGCCTCGCGCAGGTACCCGCACCCGATGAGTTGATCCACGTAGATACCCGCCGTAGTGGGCGAAAGACTCATGACGTCGGCCAGCGTGCGGCGCGACGTCGCCCGCCGGCTGCGCACATGCAGGATGGCCTGGCCCAGGTTGTGGCGGAGATCCTCGGGACTTCTCATGCTCGACCGGGAGTTCTTCCCGAAAACTCAAATCATGTATTCCATCATCACCGGCTCCTCCGCGGCGGGAACCGGCGGCTGGTCGAGCAGCGTGGCGGCCACTTGCCGTGCCTGCCCCCGCAGTTCCGGGACCGCGATGGTTTCCCACAGCGTGCCGCGGAGCAGCGGGCCGAGGGCGAGGAACAGCGACGAGCGCTCCCCGTCCGGCGAGACGGCGACGTGGTCGGCATCCACGCGCACGCCCATGTCCATGTCGTCGCAGGCAATCAGTTTCCGGCGCAGCAGGTTCTGCAGGAGCACGGAGCCCGTGGCGCTGAAGCGCGTCCGCGGGCCGGTGGCGTTGACGACGAGATCGCCGCAAAGGCTTTCGCCGTCGCCGAGATGCACGCGAACCTGGTCTCCGGCCGCTTCGAGGCGCTCGATGTTCCCGGCGTGAACCCGGAGCTGGCCCGTGAGCTGGGCGCTGGTGATCTGCGCGTGGATTTCCGGAGCGATGCGGTGCCGGAGCACGTTCCAACGGGCGGCGTAGCGGCGGGCGAACATGGTCCGCTCCTCGAGGGTGAAGTTCTGCCAGATGCGCTGCGTGTGCGGCCGCATCTTGTCCACGATGATGGCGGGATTCGCGCCGCGCTCGCGCAAGCGCTCGCAGTGGTGTTCCATGAGTTCGACGAGTCGTTCCAGTCCCAGTTCCGCCAAGTCCACGTCGGGCGGGGGAAAGTCGGGATAGTCGATGCCGCGAAAGTGCGAATGCGGCAACCAACCGTGGCGCGAGACGGCGTGGATGGCGCCGTGCCAGCCGAGCGCGCGCAGGGTGATGATGGCATCGACGGTCGTCAAGCCGGTACCCAGCAGCACGATGGTGCCGCCGTGCGCGGGGAGACGCCGATCCCAGGCCAGCCACGGATTGCCCGCCCAGGCGGGATGTCCGTCGAGGGCCTCGGTGCCCGGCAAGTCGGCCGGAGGTTCGTTGCCGCAGGCCAGCACGACCCGATCGGCCCCGAGCCGGCGCCCGTCCGACAGATGGATCGAGCCGGACGGCTCGATGTCCGTCGCTTCGCCCTCGACCATCTCGACCTCCGGCAGGTGGTGCAGCATGAGCGAGCGAAGGTAGTCGCCGTAAACCATCCGCGGAATGAAGCGCTCCCGCAGTTCCCGCTCCGGCACTTCGTCGTACTCGCACCGGGTGCGCAGCCAGTTCACGAGATGATCCGGTTGGTCGGAAAAGGCGGACATGTTCCGCGCGGCCACGTTGAGCAGGTGTTCCGGACGACGCGTGCCGTAGGCCACTCCCCGCCCCGCCGGACGCCGTCCGTTGACGATGGTGACGCGCAGCGGCTCGCTGCTGAGGCGGACGAGATTCACCGCGGTCATGATACCGCTGTATCCGCCGCCGATAATGGCGACGCGGGCGTTCGGCGAAAGAGGATCCATGGTTGGCTTCGACCCAGATGGTAAGGGCTTGTTTCGCGCTGTCCAATTACATATTGCAGTATTGGAATAAATCGTGCGGGGTGGCGTGAGATTCCCCTACTGGACCTTTCCGCACCTTGTCCTAGAGTGACGATCATGCCCGACGTCCCTTTTCACAGCCGCCGCCCCCTTGGCTTCGTTTTTCTCTGTCTTGGTCTCGGTCTATGTCTCTTGTCCGACCGGCACGCGCTCGCCGGGGAAAGGCGCCCCAATATCCTGCTGATTCTCTCCGACGATCACAATTACCGCGCCCTGGGCGTTTCCGGAAACGAGGCCATCCGCACCCCCCATCTTGAC
Source organism: Verrucomicrobiales bacterium (assembly GCA_040905585.1). GTDB lineage: Bacteria > Verrucomicrobiota > Verrucomicrobiia > Verrucomicrobiales > DEV007 > Arctic95D-9. The sequence continues at coordinate 23,939 of JBBDRG010000011.1, read as the reverse complement.
GGCCTCGCCCGCGAGGGAGTCTATTTCGACCACTGCTTCACGCCCAACCCGATCTGCACGCCGAGCCGGGCCGCTCTCTACACCGGACAGGACAGCTGGACCAACGGCGTCGTCTTCAACGGCAAAGCGATCCGCGAGGATTCGCCTCTCCTCCCGCGTCTTCTCGGGGACGCCGGCTACGAGACCAGCTTCGTCGGCAAGTGGCACAACGACGGCAAGCCCTGGACGCGCGGCTACACCACCGGCGGACGGTCCTGGGCCGGCGGGAAATTCGACCAGTTCGCCATGGAGGTCACTCCCTTCGGCGGGGAACCCGAAGACCGGGAAACGGCGGATCGCTACTCGACCACGCTCTTCACCGACGACGCCGTGGCCTACCTCGACGCCGAACACGAGAAACCGTTCTGCCTGGTGCTCGCCTACACCGTGGCCCACGACGCCTTCCTCGCTCCGCCTGGCTACGAGGGAAAATACGACCCCGACGAAGTGCCGATGCCGCCCAACTTCATGCCGCAACCACCGTTCGAGCAGTTCAATCCGACCATCCGCGACGAAACGGTCCTGCCCTTCCCCAGAACCGAAGCCGATCTCCGCGAGGCGATCGCCGAATACTACGCGATGATCGAGCACATGGACGAGCAGATCGGGCGCCTCCTCGCGACTCTGGCGGAGAGAGAAATCGCCGACAACACCCTCGTGATTTTCTCCGCCGTGAAAGGCCTCTCGTTGGGATCGCACGGCATCATCGGCAAACAGACGATGTACGAAGAAGGTATTCGCACCGCGCTGATCGTCCGGCATCCCACCCTGCCACCCGCCGCGGCGGTCAACTCCAGTCTCGTCAGCACCACGGACATCCTCCCGACCGTCTGCGAAGCGGCGGGCGTCCCCGTGCCGGAAAGCGTCGAGGGCGAGAGTCTCCTCGGTCTCTACGGCGGCAGTCCCCACAGCAGCGAAGGACGCGAGCGCCTGTTCTTTTCCTATCACGATCCCCGACGCTCGACCGTGACCCGGTCCGTGCGCACCCCGCGATACAAACTGATCCACCACCTCGTCACCGACGAGCGCCAGCTGTTCGACCTTTCGGAAGACCCCTTCGAACTCGCCAACCTGATCGAAGATCCCGCCTTCGAGGCGGTCGAAAAGGAGTTGTCGGAAGAGCTGCTGCGCTGGCGGAAACGCGACGGCGACGCGGACAAGTGACGGACGAGGTAATTCGGGTCTCGGACCCTCCCGCGAATCGAGGGCGGCGAAACTTTCTGCGCTTCCGCCGCTGAGTCACGCCAGGATCTCTCTCACCACGTTCCCGTGCACGTCGGTCAGGCGGAAGTCGCGCCCGGCGTGACGGTAGGTCAGGTGCTCGTGATCGATGCCCAGCAGGTGCAGGATGGTGGCGTGCAGATCGTGAACCGAGACGGGATTCTCGACCGCCTTGAACCCGAAATCGTCCGTCGCGCCGTGAATGGTGCCTCCTCGAATCCCGCCGCCGGCCATCCAGAGGGAGAATCCCCAGTGATTGTGATCCCGTCCCAGGGTGGCGCCACCGCCCTGGGTGCCCAGTTCGACGGTCGGGGTGCGTCCGAATTCGCCGGAACAGAGAACGAGCGTCTCGTCGAGCAGGCCGCGTTGATCGAGGTCGGTGATCAGGGCGGCCAGTCCCTGATCGCATTCGTTGGCGACCTTCCGGTGAGCGGATTCGATCTTGCTGTGGCTGTCCCAGGGCTGGCTCTTGCCGTGCCAGGTCTGGACAAAGCGCACGCCGCGCTCGACGAGCCGACGGGCCATGAGGAGCTGACGATTCTGCGGGCCCTCGCCGTACATCTCGCGGATGTGTTTCGGCTCGCGGTCGATGTCGAAGGCATCCGTCGCCTCGATCTGCATCCGGTAGGCCAATTCGAAGGACTGGATCCGCGCCTCCAGCCCGGCCTCGCCCGGACGCGCCTTGAGGTGCCGGTCATTCAGCCTCCGCAACAGGTCGAACTGGCTCCGTTGCTCCCGGCTGTCGAGGCGACCGTTGCGCAGGTGGGCGATGAGCTTTCCGGGGTCGTCTTGAGAGGTATCCACGAGCGTGCCCTGGTAGGCGCCGGGGAGGAACGCGGAGCGCCAGTTGTTGGCGCCGCTGACGGGCAGCCCCCCCGGACACAGGACCACGAAGCCGGGCAAGTTCCGGTTTTCCGAACCCATCCCCCAATTCAGCCACGACCCGAGACTCGGCCGCACGAGGCGCTGTTCGCCCGAATTCATCAGCATGAGCGACATCTCGTGGCTCGGCAGTTCGGCGTGCATGGACCGGATCACCGCCATGTGGTCGACGCAGCGGGAGAGGTGGGGGAAAAGATCGCTCACCGGGATTCCGCTCTGCCCATGGGCTTTGAACTCGAAGGGAGAGGGCATGGCGACCCCGGTGCGGCGCTCGGTTTGCAGGTTGTCGAAGGGCAGCATCTGTCCGTCGCGCCGCGTCAGCTCGGGCTTGGGGTCGAAGGTGTCGACCTGGGACATCCCCCCGTTGAGGAACACGTGGATGACGGATTTCGCCTTGCCCGGAAAATGCGCTCCGCCCGAGGCCTCGTTCTCCATGAGGTGGGCGAGGGCGAGCGACCCGATGCCGAGTCCGCCGCGGCGAAGGAAGCGCCGTCGGGAGTGGAGGGTTGAAAACGGGTTCTCCATGTTAATCCAGAAAGTGAAATTCGTTCGAAGCCAGCAGCACGTGCGCGAACCGTTCCCAGCCGGCCTCGGGAGTCCCGGCCTCCGCGACGTAGGCCAAGGCGAGTTCGGTCTCTTCGGCGTCGGGCGATCGGGAAAAGACGAGTTCGTAGAGGCGGCGCACGCGTTCCTCGCCGGTCCCGCTCCGGATCTCCGGCCGCGCCGCCAGCGCCTTGGCCCGGTCCTGAACGAAATCGGAATTCAAGGCGAAAAGCGTCTGCTGCGGCACCGTGGTTTCGGGCCGCTTCATCGTGCAGGCGCTGGGATCGGCGCCATCGAATGTAGCCGTCATCCGCGCGATGACGTCGCGATTCACGAAGCCGTAGACGCTCCTTCGGGGGACGGCCCGATCGTCCGTTTCTTCGAAAGGTCGGCCGCCCCGCTTCGCGTCGGGGCCGAGTTCGCCGCTGACCCGGAGCATGGAGTCGCGCATCGCTTCCAGTTCCAGCCGACGCACCGGCATCCGCCAGAGCAGGGTGTTGCCGGGATCCTCCTCGCGGGCGGCGGGGTTTTCCATCGCCCCCTGACGATAGGCCACCGAAAGCATCAGGCGCCGGTGCAGGCTCTTGAGCGACCAGCCGTCCTCGAGAAAACGCGCGGCGAGATAATCCAACAACTCGGGGTGCGTGGGCGGATCGCCGCGAGTGCCGAAGTCGTCGGCGGTGCGCACGAGACCGCTGCCGAAATGATGCTGCCAGACCCAGTTCACGATCACCCGGCGGGTGAGCGGATTGGCCGGGTCGACAATGGAGCGGGCCAAGCCCAAGCGCCGCCGGCCGTTGGGAAAGGCGGGGGCCTCCTCGCCGGCCAGGGCGGTGAGAAAGCGCGGCGCCACCCGTTCGCCGCGCGCGACGGGGTTGCCCCGCAGAAACACGAAGGCCCCGGGAGCGTCCCCGGCTTCCCGCAACGCCATTGCCCGGGGCGGCGCCGTCGCGGTCAGGTTCAGGCCGTCGATGGACTTCAAGGTGCTTCTCACCGCGTCGCGCACCCCCCGGTTGAGCATCTTCAGGTGAGTTCGGTCGTCCTCGAAGGAGATCGCCGTGGGCGAGGCCGGGTCGTATAGATGATGGCGCAACTGGCGTTCGATCGCGCTGTTGACGACGCGGTGCTTCGGGTCCTGATCGGGCACGACCGAACCGTCGGGCGCCGCCTCGAGGGAGGCCTCCAGTCGCGAGGTCATCCACTGGCGGTGTGCCGCGGCAAACACTTCGCCGTAGACGTCCGCCGCTTCGACCATCGACTTCGGTCGGGTCGCCTCGAGAGCGTCGAGAACGCGGGGATTCCACTTCGGCGGTCGCGTCGCCAGGAGATGCTCGGCCGCGAACTTTTCGGGGTCGCCGTTCTCCCCGGTCAGCGCCTCGACCATTTCCCGACAGCGGCTGGCGAAATCCTCCTCGTCCGGAAGGTTGGCCAGACGATGCCAGGGACCGAAGACCGCATCGTTCTCATCCCGCGCCGCGAGGTAGCGGCGCCACCGCTCCAGAACGACCGGTCGCAGATCATCGGTTCGGTAGGAGAGAAAGCTCGTCGAGGTGTCCTGCTCGGGGACGCCCTTGGCCAACTCCCGGAGGTAGAGCCCCGTCTGCATGCGCAGCCGGCCGCGCATCACCTCGCCCTGTTCCCGAACGATGTCGTCGCGTAGACGTTTCCGCTTCGCGAGTTCGGCCTGATAACCGGCATCCACCTCCGGCTCGCCCACCAGCGGCAGATCCGTCGGCGGGCGGCTGCTCGCGAGCGTAGCGTGGAGCGCGTAGTAATCGCTCGTCGGAATGGGGTCGAACTTGTGGTCGTGGCAGCGCGCGCAGGAGACCGTGAGCCCGAGCAGCCCGCGCGAGATCACGTCGATCTGGTCGTCGATCCGGTCGTGCCGATTCCTATGCTGGTACCCCACGGTCAGAAACCCGAGCGCGGCAAGGGCCGGGTCGGTTTCTTCAAGCTTCAGTTGGTCCGCCGCGAGCTGCTCGAGCAAGAATCGGTCGTAGGGCAGATCGGCATTGAAGGCAGCGATGACGTAGTCGCGATAGGTGTAGGAGAAGGGAAAACGAGTGACGCCGGTCGCGCCGCCCCCGTGGGTGTCGGCATAGCGGGCCAGGTCCAGCCAATGCCGCCCCCAGCGCTCGCCGTAGGCGGGCGATTCGAGCAGCCCGTCGACCACGGCAGCGAAGGCCTCGGCGTCCGGTCGCGGATCCTCGAGGAAAGCCTCCACTTCCTCCCACTCCGGCGGCAGGCCCGTCAGATCGAAGGTCGCCCGCCGGATCAGTTGGCGACGCGATGCCGGTTCGGACCAAGTCAGTCCGCGTGCCTCCAGAGCCGCCAGAAGGAATCGGTCGATGTCCGACAATGCCGGGCCGCCGACCGTCGGCGGTTCGGCATCCTCGATGGTACGGAAGGCCCAGTGCGCTTCGTAGCGCGCCCCTTCGCCGATCCACCGGCGCAGGGTCTCCCGCTGCGTTGCGCTAAGCGTCTTGCCGGTGTCCGGCGGCGGCATCACCTCGTCCGGATCGGCCGAATCGATCCGGGCCATCAGCAAACTCTCCTCCGGCCGCCCCGGCTTCACCGCCGCAGTGCCGTCGGCGAGCGTCCGCGTCGCCCCCGCCGCCGTGTCGAGCCGCAGATTCGCCTCGCGCTTCGCCGCGTCCGGTCCGTGGCACGCGAAGCAGTTTTCGGAGAAGAGAGGCCGGATGTCGCGGTTGAAATCCACCTCCTCGGAACCGGAGCCCGCCGCCGAAGAGAACCATCCCGCGACACACGCCAGTCCACCGAGCGTGGCCATGAATCGCGAAGCCGGGGCCGGCCGGCGGTAGAAAGATCCATCCATGGAATTTGAGACTAGCGAAGCTCGCGCGAATTGTCGATCCCGGTAGGGGCGGAATTGCGGATCCCATGGTTCGGCGAACCTCGGTTTCCGGAATGAGCCGATTTGCCAAGGCACGTCCCCGAAAAGGTGGACACGAATCGCAAATAGTGAGACAACAAGCCCTGCGATCAGGCCACCATCGCCCCCGATCGCAGGGCGGAACCCGTGATAGAATGGAAAACTCGCACCTGAACCCAGGCCAAGCTCGTGCCGCATTCCGAAGGCGGTCCGGCGGTGTCGTCGTCCGTCACAAGCTGGTCAGGGCCGGCATGACGGGACTGCTGCTGACGTTGTTCGAACCTTCCGACCGGGCTCTCGCCGAGCCTCCCCTCCCCGAGGAACCCGTTGCCATCGGTCACCAGCCGCAGTTCCTCTTCGACGGCCACGTCGTCGACAATCACTGGGCCCTCCGATTCACCACGGAAGCGGTTCGACGCGTCGTCCATCGGCCCGTCAGGCATCCGGCCAACCCGCTCATCGCCGGGCGGGGCGGTTACGTCAATGTGCACTACGACGAGCAGGCCGTCGTCCATCGCATGTGGTATCAGACCCACCACCCCGAATGGCGCGAGCGGCCCGATCACCCGAAGTACGCCATCGCCTATGCGGAGTCTGCGGACGGCCTCGAGTGGGAACTGCCGAACCTGGGCCAACACCAGTGGCGGGGCGGCAAGGACAACAACATCTGCTGGCTGCCGCCGGGACGCCGCGGCGCCAGCGGCGGACACGTCATCGATGCTGCCACGATCCCCGAATCCGACCGCCGCGGCTACCGCTACATCATGGTGTATTCCGGCTCCGACGGCTTGGCCCTGGTCGGCTCCGAGGACGGCGTTCGCTGGGACGACGACGGGGCGATGACCATCAAGCACATTCACAGCGATACCTACAACAACATCGTCTACGATCCCGATCGCCGGCGTTACGTCATGACGCTGCGGCCCAAGCACGTCTACCGGGCCGGGCAGGAAGCGATGATCGATTCGGGCATGTCCCGGCGCGTGGCGCGCTTGGTCAACGACGAGCTGTGGACCGAATGGAGCGAGCCTCCGCAGACGCTGCTCCTCCCGGATGAAACCGACGCCGACCGCGGATTCACCGCTTTCTACGGCATGGGAGTGACGCACGCCCACGGCCTCTTCTGGGGATTCCTCTGGCCGTTCAAGTTCAACGACGACATCTACACCGAACTGGTCGTCAGCCGCGACGCGGAGCATTACCGGCGTTTCGCGGATCAACCGCGCCTGATCGACATGGGTGAAGAGGGCGCCTGGGACGACGGCATGGTCTACGGCGGTACGCGGTGGATCGAGGCCGGCAACCAGTGGCGGCTCTACTACGCCGGTCACGACGGTCCCCACGGCTCGCGCGAGCGCACCGCGGGGATTGGCCTGGCGACGATCCGCAAGCACGGGTTCGTCTCCCTGCTCGGACCGCCCCGGGGCGGCGTGGTGGTCACCCGCCGTTTGGTCTGGCCCGGCGGGAAACTGGTGATCAACGCCGATGCCCGGAAAGGCGACTTGACGGTTCGCGTCAGCGATGCGGAGCGCAAGCCCCTCGAGGGATTCGACCACGCCGATTGCGTTCCCTTCCGCGGCGACAACACCGACCACGTCGCGCATTGGAACACGCGCTCGATCGAGGAACTGGCCGGCGAATCGATCCGTCTGGAGTTCTACGTTCGGGATGCCGATCTCTACAGCTTTCGCGCCGCCACCGGCGACGTGCCCGACGGAAGAATCGATCCGGACGATCCCGAAACCGCCACGCCCGAGCCGGTCGATCTCGGCAAAGTCTCCGAGGCGCCGGCCGGCGGCGAGGAGGTGTTGTCCCTTCCTTTCGACGAGGAAGAAAGCCTTCCCGCCGAGCTCCACGGCGCCAAAGTCGTCGTGGGCGACGGAGAAGACGAATCCACCAGTCCCCGATGGATAGCGGACGGACGGCAGGGCGGGGCGATGGGCTTCGCCAAGCCGGGTGTCTTCCTGCGCGTCGGAAACTCGCCGGCGTATCGACCCGCCACGGGGCGGATCGAACTCTGGTTTCGTCCGCGCGAAACCCTCGACGACGGGATCGGCAGCAACAAGTACCTGTTCTACCTGCATCAGACCAGCGCGCTGCGCGTCGGGCTGACGATCGGCGAAAACGGCAGGCTGCGCTTTTTCAGCCACAAGAAGGACGCCGTGCCTCTGGAGATCCATTCCGACCGGGCGCGCTGGGAAGCGGGCCGGTGGTACCGGGCCATCGTCGCCTTCGGCGAAGGCGGCCTGCGCCTCTACGTCGACGGCATATTGCAACGCGAAACCGATCCCTCGCCTCGCGGCCTGGACCACCTCGGCGGCGGCTCGCTGTTCATCGGCAGCGCCCTGCCGCGGCTGGGCGGGGACCACACCTTCCCCGGCGACATCGACGAAGTCCGCATCGTGTCGGGCGGCGAGTGAAATATCGAAAGTCCCACGGGAACCACCGGGACGCGTGGTCAGCCTTCACCGCACCCCGGCAGGGGTGCCGGAAAGCCTGCGGGATGCGTGCAGCGTCAACAACCCGACAGGGTCGAGTGCGTCACCCGACAGAGTTGACCGCCAGCGATCGGCCCGTTTTCGATTTCCGAAAACTGTCTCCCCGCCGAAACAGGCCCCTTTGCGTGATGACAATCGGGAGGATCTTGTGTACCGCTACCTTCCGGCAACCGTCCGACCTCGCGTTTTCCCTCGGGGTGCCGCTGGGCGATCCGGCCGTGGAAAAGGCCATGGAAAAAGTCCTCGCCGCCGGAGAGGAGACCGGCGTCCCCGTCGGCACCACGAGCTCCGCCGGCACCGTCGAGAAACGACTCGCCCAGGGCTTCCGGATTCTCACCGTCGGAAGCGACGGCGGCCCCTCCTCGGGAACCCAGGAAGCCCTGAGAAAAGGCCGCGCCTTCAAACCGAAGTAAGAGCGAGACAGGACGCGGCGGACGCGGCGCTCAGTTTCCGGATTTTTTGGCGAGTTCCTGCATTTCCCAGAACTCGCGATAGAGGTAGAACCCATCCTGGAGATCGCGAATTTCTTTCGGCGTCGCCTCGATCAGGATGCTGCGGTCCCCGTTGCTCAATTCGAAGCGGAGGCTGCGCATCGCGAGAAAGGCATCGTTCAGCGCCATGCCGCGCCGGACAGGATAGACGTGGTTTCGCCAGTGGACGCCCCGATAGGTCCTGCTGAAAACCGAAGGATCGGTTACCCGGATGCGGATGCCTTCGCCTCCGTCGGCATCGTCCACGAACACGGTGAGACCGTCGGACGTTTCCATTTCCGGGTTCGAGGTCGCGACGTAGAGCCACAGGCCGAATCCCCGGCCCTCCCGGCTACGGGAGAAAACGAAGTGGGACAACGAGCCCCTGGCCCCGATCGACTCGCCGTAGGGCTGGTAGAAATCCCGGTTTCCGTCGGACTCCGTGAAATGATAGTAGGCCTCGGCCAGCCGGATATCGGCTATCTGTTTCCGGGATTCCAGAACCAGATTCTTGAGAGCGGTCTCCTTTCTCTCGGAACCGGCGAGGAAAACGAGACGGTCGCGTTCGATCGCCTGCGGCCTGCCTTCGATCGATTGCCCGAGCACGTTCGTCCATTGACGGGTCGATCCGTCGTCGATCCCTAGCGGTTCAGACCCCGCCGTATCGAGGCCGAAGGTTTCCCCCTTGAGCCAACTGCCCGGCACCGCTTCCTGCTTCGGGAACAGCCGCGCCAGGAGCCTGAGCAGATTCACGCCGTCCCGTATCCGCTCCTGGTCCGCGGCGCCGAGCTCGACCGGTTCCATGCTCGTGTCGTAGCCGACGGCGAGCTCCACCGACTTCCCGTCGTCGTTCATCCGGTCCATCATCGCCTGCGCCGCCTCCGCCGGCACCTGAAAGTCGAAGGGCACCGCCGCCCCGCCCACGGTGCGAGGGAAGACCTGGTTGTCCGGCGCGGGCATCTCGATCTTCTCGGCCGCATCGATCCGCAGCTGTATCGTCGAAAACGGCGGCAGTCGACCCTGCCCGTGGGCCACGTGAAGACGAAACGACCACCAGTCGTCGCCGAAGCGGAAGTAGGGATAGGTCGAATCCTCGAGTTCCTTCGGGCTCAGGCCGGCGGGCCGCAGATTCACCGCCGTGCCGGACGGCAGCGGCTCCCGCTCGAAAGTGTGGACGAACCGCAGCCGAAGCAGCTCCCTCTGATCCTCCTCGTGGAAAAGGTCGATCGGGATTTCGACGATCTGGTTGTCGCTCCGCCGCATCCTCGCCACCGTCCCTTCGAAGCGGACCAGCTCCGCCTTGATCACCTTGCCGTCCGCACTCCGCCAATCCCGCGGCTCCGTGGCGGAGCGGGGCAGGTCCACCGAGCCCTGGGCGCTGCCCTCCCCCGGAATCATCGCGAGTCCGGCGGAAAGCACAATCGCCGCGCTGGTGCGGCGGCGAAAAGGGTTCCGGAAAAGGAAAGAGCGAAACGCGGTCATTTCCACGATTTGATCTCGAATCCTCTCTCAGGTCAAGCTTTCGCCGACGGTCCCGCCCCCGTCGACTTGCCGGCTGACGCGCCTTCGCCATTGTCGCGCTGCTCCACTGGGTTCAGCCGCCGTCGAGCCCCTTCGAGTCCGGGACCGTCTCGCGCTTCCTGTATTGACCCTCGTCCGGATTCTCTCTAATCTGGGGATGATGACTCGATTTTCGTTTCCTGTTTGGACCTTGACGCTCGCGGTGCTGGGTTCGTTCGCGGCCTCTCCCGCCAGCGGCACCAAGGGAGAGGAGCCACGGGAATTGACGAAAGCCCGGGAGGTGTACGAAGCCGAATTCTTCCGCAGAATCGGGCCGGTTCAGCGAAAGTACCGCAGGGCTCTCGAAAACTACCAGCGAACGTTCACTCGGGACGGCGATCTCGATGCCGCCCGCGAAGCGCAGGCGGAACTGAAGCGCCTCTCGGAATGGAAAACCGTTCCCGTGAAGGCGGGAATGCGAACGCTCGACAACGCGCAACTGCAGTCCCTTCTGCAGGGCTACGAACGCGCCGCCCTCGGCGAGATCGAACCGATCGTGGAGAAATACCGGGATACCCTCGAGAGAAACAAGGAGAAATACACCAGCGCCGGAAATCTCGAAGCGGCTCTCAGCCTCGACGAGGAAATCGAGAACCTCCGATCGGGAAAATCCCTGCCCGGGGAAATCGCCGGCAGGGCATACCTTTCCTTCTTTTCCCGCCGCGAATTTTCCGATTGGCTGACGAAGCAACTCTTCGAATTCACCGGCAAGATCGCCGGCAATACGGTGCTGGATTTCGAGGAGGACAAGCTGCAATGGGACAATGGCCAGAAGGAGTACGACTATGCGGTCACCGGCGATCGCACGGTCGAGATCGGCTTCAATCGGGGACGGAAGGCGCCGTTTCTGATCCATTTCTCGAAAGATCTCCGGAGCGCGGCTTTCAAAAGCGACAGGGGCATCTATCCGCTCAAGATCAACGGGGAGGATCCCGAAGACTTCGAATCCCTCAAGGCCGAGGTCCCGTAGCGGCCCCCCCCTTCCCCCGCCCGCCCCGTCCCGTACCGCAACGAGACCGTGCCAAGCGCTCCGTCGCCCGCCAACCCAACAGGGTCGAGTGCCCCGCCCGACAGGGTTGACCGCTCCGTCGGCGCCGAGCCTCACTGGCGAAGAGCCCGGTCGATGAATCCGTAGGCGAGTTCCCGCGCTTCCGGCGGGAAGCCGTGTTCGCCGGGCGGATAAAGCGCCTCGAGGTGCTCCTCCGCGTCGAACAGCTTGATCTCCTCCCTTGTAATCCTGGAAGGAATCGAAACCCGAACTCGTCACGACCACCTTGAGGCGCGGATCGAACGCGGCCGCGAAGAGCGAGTTGTGGCCTCCCAGCGAATTTGTCTTCGTGTGGCGGCCGGCGGCACGCAAGCGAAACGATCACTCCAGATTCCCTTCGATCGAGGCGGCCACCCTCTCGCCGAGAAACCGGTAGCCCTCCGCGTTGAAATGAACGTCGTCGGAATTCTGCAGCTCCGCGAGTCTCGGGGTCACGGAGGAAAACAGATCGTTGATCGCGATCCCCTTCCCTTCCATCAACTTCGCCGCGACCTCGTTGCGCTCGACGATGGAGGCCGCGGTTAGCTTCTTGTCCGGGAAGTCCGGGATCGGAGTCGTGTTCGCCCAGACCAGCGTCGCTCCGGTGGCCGCAAGACGGTCGACAATTTTTCCGAGGCGTTCCTCGTATTCCGAAAGCGGCGTGGCGCGGTCGTGGATGCCGAAGTTGAAATGGATCAGGTCCCAGTTCCCATCGCCGAGCCAGACGTCGAGCCTCTCGAGACCCAGCTTGGTCGGGCCGCAGTTCGCCGGCGCCCGGTGCACGTTCGCCTTGCCGGCAAGGGCCTTCCGCGCCGCCATCGTATAGCCCCGCGAGACCGAATCGCCGATGAGCAGAACCCGTGGCAGCGCCGGATCGTCGACGACGAAATCCCACGCGTTGGCGCGGCCCCGAATCTTGTCCCGCTGGTGGATCGGCAGGTAAAAATTGCCGAGGTTCTCCTGAAGCACTTTTTCCCAGGCCCGGTGCTCCGGGGTCAGCGTCGCGACCCAGGCTTGATACTCGGCTTCTACCTCGGCGAGCTCGGCTTTCTCTTTCGCCGCCGCTTCCTCCGCATTCGTCGGTTCGGTGTCGGCCCGGAGGACTGCCGGAACCGCCGCCGAAAGAAGGAAAAGAAGCGCGAGAGCGGATACCGTCGATCGAAGTTTCATGATCCCAGCATCTCCCGAAACCCGCTCCCTTGGCAACTCTCATAAGAGACTCTCGGAAGATTTCGGAAGGAAATACCGCGAGTCGTTGCGTTCGCCGTAGCCGGGCCTCCCAGGCCATGAACCTCCCCATGCGATCGTCGCCGCAGAAAGTGTCGCTCTTTCCGCCTTGTCATCCGAGACCGGTCCATGGACTGGAAGCCCATGCCACGCATTCTCCCGCTCGCCGTCTGGGGGATCGCAGCGTCATCAGCCTTCCCATCGTGATTGCCAACCGCCCCGGAAGCTGCCAGCATGCCCTCCATGACCTCTCGATTCGCCCGCTTCATTGCCGTCTCCGTATTCCCGCTCCCGCAAGCGGCCGCGCTGCTGCTCGCTCTCCTTCTCCCCCTTCACCCGGCGCAGTCGCGGGAAGGGGCGGCGGGCGATGCCGACGAAGCGGCTCTCGACATCGTCGCCCACGCCGTCTCCGATCCCGAGGGGAAAGCCGCCTTCACCTTCCGTCCCGCCGACTTCAGCGACGACGCCGGACCGGATTCCCGGCGCGACCTGCCCATCGGCGTCTTCGATTCCGGCATCGGCGGACTCACCGTGCTGGAAGCGATTCTGGCCAGCGACCACTACCACAACGACAGCCTCGAGCCAGGGCCGGACGGGCGGCCGGACTTCGAGAACGAATCCTTCATCTACTTCGGCGACCAGGCGAACATGCCCTACGGCAACTACGCCGGCGAGGACAGAACCGACACGCTGCGCGAACACATCCTCAAGGACGCGGCCTTTCTGCTGGGGCGGCGCTACTGGACCGCGCCGGACGCCGAGGCGCCCTCCTTCGACAAGCCGCCGGTCAAAGCCGTCGTCGTCGCCTGCAACACCGCCACCGCCTGGGGCCTCGACGACCTCCGTTCCGCCTTCGCCGAGTGGGACATTCCCGTCCACGTCGTCGGCGTGGTCGAGGCCGGGGCGCGCGGCCTGCAATCGATCTGGAAGGACCAGACCGGCGAGGCCGTCGCCGTGATGGCGACCGTCGGCACCTGCGAAAGCGGCGCCTACCCGCGCATGATCCAGTCCACCCTCGGACGCGCGGGCTACGGTCCTGCCGTCATCACCCAGCATGGCAGCCCGTCGCTGGCGGGCGCGCTGGAAGGGGCGCCCGAGTTCCAGTCGCAATCGATCGCGGAGATCGTCCGGGAGGACGTCCACGCCCTCGTCCGGGCGCATCGAGAGCAGTTTGCCTCGGCATCCTCCTCAGGCGGCGGCGATCACGCGCCCCGTCCCATCGGTGCCGTCATGCTGGGCTGCACCCATTTTCCCCTCGCCCAGCAGGAGATCGACGAGGCGTTCACCTATTGGAAGGAATGGACGGACGCCGACGGCACGCGGCCTTTCGCCCCGTGGATCGCGGAACGCCGCAGGTATGTCGACCCCGCCACCTGGACCGCCCGCGAGCTGTTCCAGAAGCTGGCCGCCAGCCGGCTGAGCAGTCGCCGCGAAACCGAAGGCGCCGGAGCCGCCGCGGCGAGCTTCTACATCTCCGTTCCGAATCCGCAGGCCCCCGGCGTCGCCCTCGACGGCGGGAAAGGGTTCACCCACGCCTACAAGTACGGTCGCCCTCCGAATCGGCTGTCCGTCGAGGATACCCGAATCGTGCCGCTGGTTTTCGAGAAGCTTCCCGCCACCAGCCGGAGCCTGATTCAGGACAAGCTTCCGCACGTCGCGCGGGCCATGGGGCAGTAGCGGGGTCGCCCTTTCTTCACGGCCTCTCCCGCCAGACCAGCCAGCAGACAACTCCCGCGAGGGCGCCGCCCAAGTGAGCCAGATGGGAGACGTCTCCAAACCCGGCCACCTGTTGCCAGCTGCCGAAAGCCTGTATGGCGATCCACAGCACGAAGGCCCACCTCACGGACATTCGGACCCACCGGTACCACAGCAACAAGCCGATGCGGGCGCGGGGAAAGGCGAACGCGTAGAAGGCGATGACTCCCGAGATCCCTCCGCTCGCCCCGATCACCGGGGTCGTCGAAGCCGGGTCCGCGGCGATGTGGCAGAAGTCGCCAACCAGCGTGGCGATCACGAGAAGGGCCAGGTACTTCGCATGTCCCAGCGCATCTTCCACGTTGTCCCCGAAGACGAGAAGGAAATAGACATTACCGACGAGGTGAAACCATCCCCCGTGGAGAAGAAAGGAGGTCAGGAAGGTAAGCCCGCCGTGCCGGAAAGGATCGGCCGGCACCAGACCGAATTCACCGACCAAGGCGTCGAGGGAACCAAAAGCGAGCAGGCTCGTCAGGAGCACGAACAGCCCGATCCCCCAAGTCAGGAAAGGCTTTCGCGAGAGCCCGTCAGTCTCGTGCTCCGAGGGAAGTCCGACGAACGTGGCCAGGATCTGCCACCATTCGTCGGGGGGGCTCCCTTCGAAGGCCGCGGGTTCGTGGCGCAGCCGGATCGCCTCGATCTCGGCGAGGGCGATCGCCTCGCGGACCCGGGGAGGCAACTCGGGTTCCGGCTCCTCCTCCGGCAAGGCCGGAAGTTGGTGGGATTCGCCGACGTCGAACCAAAAGAACTGGCACCTGCGGCAGGCGTCGATCTCGACCGGACCCGTGACGGTTTCCTCGGTAATCTCCCCCATCGGCTTCCCACAGGACGGACAAAGCCGATCGGCCCGGGGGCGGATCGATTCCCCTTCCCGGATCTTCTCCCAAAGCCCGCCCACGAAGGGGCCCTCCACGTTCTTCCGAAGAATCGCGATCGTGGTGCCGTGGCCGCTGCACCGGGCGCAGGTCCAGACGAGCCCCTTGTCGGTCGGGGTACGCGCCAGGCGGATGCGGCAAACGGGACAGGAAAACATCGTTCAGGGCGATCGACCGGGATTATGCAGGGAAGGGATCAGACAGCATGACAGCATAAAAGAGAGCTGACTCCGGCGTCGAGGACGGACTTCCCTCGAACCGACGAGACAGCCACCCGACCCCTCAAGAAATTGTTTTTTCCACAGTCTCCCAAAAGAACGCGACCGGACCTTCGGATACGCGCGTTACCTGGACCTGTTGCAGACCGGAACGGGTTTGGAATAATTTCGGCAAGATATGGCGGCTGATCCTGCGGCCTGGACGGCTCGACCCTGTCGGGAAAAAGGCGTGGCCGGCTCGAGGGCTGGAATCGGCGGGC
>JBBDRG010000011.1:0-8461 GCA_040905585.1 Verrucomicrobiales bacterium | reverse complement strand
CCCCCCCCCCCCCCCCCCCCCCCGCGACCGCGTCGGTTCGTTGTCCTTGCCCTCCGGCGCGGATTCCGCTTTTGTTTTTCTCTCGGCACCCCGCCGCCGCCGATCTTCCCGTGAAGGGCAGTCGGACCACTATCCCACTCCATCGATGACATTCCCGAAATCCTCCGCTCTTGCCTGCTCCGTCCTGCTCGGCTGTTTCTCGCTCGCCTCGGTTTCCATCCGGGCCGACGAGTCCTCGCCCAACATCGTTTTCATCCTCGCCGACGACCTCGGCTGGTCCGATCTCGGTTGTTACGGTAGCCCTTTCTACGAGACGCCGAACCTCGACCGACTCGCCGCCGAAGGGGCGCTTTTCACCGACGCCTACGCCGCCTGCCAGGTCTGCTCCCCGACCCGGGCCAGCATCCTCACGGGTCAGTGGCCGCAGCGGTCCGGCATCACCGACTACATCGCGCAGAACGACGGCAACGGTCCGGAGAAGTGGAACCGCAACACCGCCCTGCTTCCCGCTCGCAACGCCGACCGGCTCGCCCACGGGACCCCCACTCTCGCCAGCGTACTGAAGGAAGCCGGCTACGCCACCTTCTTCGCGGGCAAGTGGCACCTCGGGCCGGAAGGCTGGTGGCCCGAGGATCACGGCTTCGACGTCAACAAGGGCGGCAACGAGCGCGGCGGCCCCTACGGCGGCAACAAGTATTTTTCGCCCTACGGCAACCCCCGGCTCGAGGACGGACCCGAGGGCGAGCACTTGCCCGACCGCCTCGCCGCGGAGACGGGCAAGTTCATGGAAGCGCACCGCGAGGAGCCTTTTTTCGCGTTTCTCTCGTTCTACTCCGTCCACACCCCGCTGATGTCCCGCGAGGATCTGCGGGAGAAGTACGAAGCCAAGCGGGAGAAGCTCGGCCTCGAAGAAAAATGGGGACGCGAGCACACCCGCGATGTCCGGCTGGTGCAGGAGCACGCGGTCTACGCGGGTATGGTCGAGGCGATGGATCTCGCCGTGGGTCGCGTCCTCGACAAGCTCGACGCGCTGGAGTTGGCCGACGACACCCTGGTGGTCTTCACCGGCGACAACGGCGGGCTCTCCACCAGCGAAGGCTGGCCCACTTCGAACCTGCCCTTGCGCGGCGGCAAGGGCTGGATCTACGAGGGCGGCATCCGCGAACCGCTCCTGGTGCGCTGGCCGGGGGTGGTCGAGCCGGGCCGCAAAGTCGCGACTCCGGTGAGCAGCCCCGACTTTTTCCCCACTCTCCTGGAAGTCGCGGGAGCGGAGACCGTCGAAGGCGACCCCGTCGATGGCGACCCCGTCGAAGATCACGCGGTCGACGGCACGAGCCTCGTGCCGCTTTTCCGGGGCGGCGACCTGGCGGAGCGCTCCCTGTTCTGGCATTATCCCCACTACGGCAACCAGGGCGGCGCCCCCACCGCCGCCGTGCGCCGGGGGGAATGGAAGCTGGTCGAGTGGATGGAGGACCAGCGGCTGGAGTTGTTCGACCTCTCCGAGGACATCGGGGAAACCCGCGACCTGGCCCACGCTCGCCCCGAGATCGCCGACGAACTCCTGGTCGAACTGCGAGCCTGGCAGGAGCAGGTCGGCGCGAAATTCCCCACGCCGAATCCGGCCTACGACCCGGCAAAAACGAGCGGGCGCTATCGAGCGCGTCCCGGCAGCGAGCGAGCGGAGCCGGGAGAGTGAGACCACCCCGACGGCCGGTTCGAGCCGGGGCGGCGCGGGAAAGCATGAAATCGACAGGAGAACAAGAGCGACGTCCTTCCAGGCCATGATCCTACTCCCCGCGATCCCCGCCGCGGCCCGTGTCGCTTTGCCGGCCCCATGGGCAGGATGCCCATGCCACGTTTCCCAACCTCTTCGCCCGCCACCCGGTCCCGGCGTTTGCGCGAAGCGTTCGGCGTCAGCTCTCGAAAAGGAGGATTCCGGATTTCGAATCCGCCCGCTTGTCCGGCAACGCGCGCCCTACTCGTAGTGCCCCATCCACCACTCGACGAGGTCGGCGGGTTCGGGATCCTCCGGCAAGCCGCGGGCCTTTAGCCACCGGCGCCACAGGGCGTAGCGCTCGTCGCGATAGGACTGCACCATCTCCGCATCCTCGATCTCGGCTCCGCGGTCCCCCGTCTCGCTGATCCAATCGTCGAGGCGGCGGCGCATGGCTTCGAGCTCCTCCCGGTGCGCCGGGTCTTCCGCGAGGTTGTTCAGTTCGTGAGGATCGTTCTCCAGATCGTAGAACTCCTCGGGCGGCCGGGTCTCGGCCATGAGGAGGGCGGCTTCCTCGCTCAGTTCGCCTCGGGCGTGGAGGTGGCGCAGCACGTGCGTCGTCGGGTAGGCCATCTCCTTGTAGATGCTGGTTTGCAGGTAGGGCAACTCGGGACGGAAATTCCGGATGTACTTGAACCGCTCGCCGCGCACGGAGCGGATACGGTCCTCGGCGTCGCCGGCGCGGTCGCGCGCCGCGAAAACGTAGTCGCGCCCGCCGGTGTCGGGATCGGCGAAACTGCGGCCCTCCATCCAATCGGGCACGTTCTCGCCCAGCCACTCGAGAGAGGTCGGCGCGAGATCGATCAGGCTGACGAGCTCGTCCCGCTCGATGCCCGGCTCGATTCGGCCGGGCCACCGCACGATCAGCGGCACGTGCAGGCCCGGTTCGTAGAGCCACTGCTTGCCGCGGACGTGGGGACGCCCATGGTCGCCGAAGAAGACCACGATGGTGTTGTCGGCCAGCCCGCTTTCCTCCAGCTGATCGAGGGTCGCGCCGACGAGGCGGTCCAGTTCCTCCACCGCCAGCAGGTAGGCGGCCCAATCGCGACGCACCAGCGGATGGTCGGGATAGTAGGGTGGCAGATCGATGGCGGCGAGCCGCTCGTCGCTCACCGGATCGGTGGGGAAAGCCCGGTGGGGCGGGAAGATCTGCACCTGGGCGAAGAAGGGCCGTCCCTCGGGGGCGTCGCGGAAGTCGTCGCCGCTGAAGAGCTGGTCGAGATCGTGATTGAAGTTGTAGTCCACCTTGGCTCGCCGCCGGGTGCCGAGCGCGTCGGGCTGGTTGGTGGTGTAGTAGCCCGCCTCGCGCAGGATCCGGGGCAGCGGCGTCACCTCTTCGGGCAGGTCGGGAAAGGCGTCGATGGCGCGGTGGTGATGGGCGCCGATACTGGTCTGGTACATCCCGGTGATGAAAGCGCTGCGGGAGCTGCTGCACACCGGCGAACTGGCGAAGGCGCGGGTGAAGCGCACGCCCTCCGAGGCGAGCCGGTCGATGTTGGGAGTGGCGACGTTTTCGTATCCGTAGCAGCCCAGTTCCGGTCCGAAGTCGTCGGCCACGATCCAGAGCAGATTCGGGTCTTCGTCTTCCGCGCGAACTTCGAGGGCGGTCGACCCGGCGAGGACCACGCCTCCGACCATCGCGGCTATCGCGCCGCCGAGCGTCCGGGCGAATCCGGCACCGCCGCCGGAGGAGGAGAGATGGGTTTGGTTTTTCATGCGGGTCTCAAGTGCCACAGGCCGCCGCGAGCCGCAAGACCGGGATGCCGCGTCCCCGCGATGGCATCGCTCGTCCTCTCTCGCCAACACGCGGCTTGACAGTTGCTCGCCCAAGCCATTTCCTTTCCGGCATTCCTATATGAGAAAAACCTCGATCTCCCTGCTTTCGGGCCTCCTCGCGGCCGCCGCTTCTCTCGTCTCTCCGGCCGCGGCCGCCGATCCGCCCAACATCGTCTACATCATTTCGGACGACCATTCCTGGACCGACTACGGGTTCATGGGACACGAACACATCGAAACGCCGCATCTCGACAAGCTCGCCGGACGCAGCGCGCTCTTTACCCGAGGCTACGTGCCGACTGCCCTGTGCCGTCCCGCCCTCGTGACGCTGGCCAACGGTCTCTACGCCCACCAGCATAAAATCAGCGGCAACGATCCGGCGCTTCTTCCGGAGATGGAAGGGAAACCGGCCGCGCGGAACCAGAATGAACGCTACCTGGATCTGCGGGAACAGCTCATCTCCCACATCGACGAGCATCCCACCGTGGCCGATCTCCTCGGCGAAAAGGGCTACCTCAGCCACCAGTCCGGGAAGTGGTGGGAAGGGTCCTACGAGCGCGGCGGCTTCACCCACGGCATGACCCGCGGGTTCCCTGAACCGGGAGGACGCCACGGCGACGACGGACTCGAGATCGGCCGCGAAGGCATGGATCCGGTTTTCGACTTCATCGACCACGCCGTCGAGGAGGAGAAGCCCTTCTTCGTCTGGTACGCCCCTTTTCTCCCCCACACGCCGCACAATCCGCCGGATCGTCTTTTCGAAAAATACAAGGCCAAGGGGATCGAGTCCGATCACGTGGCCCGCTACTACGCCATGGTCGAGTGGTTCGACGAGACCTGCGGCCGGCTCCTCGATCGTCTCGACGAGAAGGGGCTTACCGAAAACACGCTCGTCGTCTACATCGGCGACAACGGCTGGATCCAGAGCGAAGACGCGAGGGGCTACGCTCCGCGCTCCAAGCAATCGGCCAACGAGGGCGGGACCCGGCAGCCCACCATGTTCAGGTGGCCCGGCGTGATCGAGCCCGGCGACCGGGGCGAGCAGCTCAGTTCCAGCATCGACATCATGCCGACCGCCCTCGCCGCCGCCGGCGCGAAAATTCCCGAAAATCTACCCGGCTTCAATCTGTTGCCGATTCTGAAATCCGGCGAGCCCACCCCGCGCGAAGAAGTCTTCGGCGAGACCTTCGCCCACGACGTCGCCGACATCGACAAGCCCGAAGCCAGCCTGCTCTACCGCTGGATCGTGGACGGAAAGTGGAAGCTGCTGCTCACCTACGACGGCCAAGTCGGTCGCTACGCCAGCTCCCACCCGCGCGAGGAAAAGCGCCCCCAGCTGTTCGACCTCCTCGCCGACCCTCACGAAAACGAAAACCTCGCCGCGGAGAATCCCGAGGTCGTCGCCCGCCTCGCGAAGAAGATCGCCGACTGGTGGCCCGTGACCGAACGGCAGGTCTTCACCGAGTGGTCCGACGACCCCGTCGATTTTCAGTAGGCGGTTCAAGCTTCAACCTTCAAGATTCACAAAATGAAACACTTCCCTTACCTGCTCTGCGCCCTCGTCTCGGCCGCTCTCTCCGCTTCCGCGGCGGAGAAGCCCAACATCCTCATCGTCCTTGCCGACGACCAAGGCTACGGAGACGTCTCCGCCTACAATCCCGAGAGTAAAATCCCCACGCCGAACATCGACCGCCTCGCCGCCGAAGGCATGAAGTTCACCGACGGCCACAGCTCGTCCGGCGTCTGCACGCCCACCCGCTACAGCCTGCTCACCGGTCGCTACCACTGGCGAACCCACCTCCAGCGAGGCGTCCTCGGCGGATTCTCCCGCCCCCTCATCGCGGAGGACCGCCTCACCCTGGCGGGGCTCCTCGGGAAACACGGCTACCACACAGCCGCCATCGGCAAATGGCACCTCGGCATGGACTGGCCCTTGAAGGACGGGGAGGTCGCCGACGACGAAGGCGACTTCAGCCAGCCTTTCGACGACGTCAGTCGGGTCGACTACACCTCGCCGATCCAGAACGGCCCCGTCGACTGCGGGTTCGACCACTTCTACGGCATCAGCGCCTCGCTCGACATGTTCCCCTACGTGTGGATCAAGGACCGGCTCCCCACCGAAGTCGCCAGCGTGGAGAAAGCCTTTCACCGCCCCGGACCCGCCGGACCCGACTTCGAGGCCATCGACGTGCAGGGCGGCATCACCGAACGCACCGTCGACTACATCGGCGAGCGCGCCGAGGCCGCCAAGAACGGCACCCCTTTCTTCGCCTACGTGCCCCTCGCCTCGCCTCACACGCCCATCGTGCCGACCGAGGAATTCCAGGGCAAGAGCGGGATCAACCCCTACGCCGATTTCATCCTCCAGATCGACCGCGACATGGGCCTCATCCTCGACGCGCTCGAGGAACACGGCCTCGCCGAGAACACGCTCGTCGTTTTCACCACCGACAACGGCTGCTCTCCCCAGGCCAATTTCCCCGAATTGCACGCCGCCGGACACCACCCGAGCTACATTTACCGCGGCCACAAGGCCGATCTCTACGAGGGCGGCCACCGCGTGCCTTTTCTCGTCCGCTGGCCCGGCAAAGTGGAGGCGGGCACCGTATCCGACCAGCTCGTCGGCCACTTCGACTTCATGGCCACCTTCGCCGAGATGCTCGACACCGATCTTCCACCCGACGCGGGCGAGGACAGCGTCAGCTTTCTGCCCGCCCTGGTAGGCGAGGACGACGGTCCCATCCGCACCAGCCTCGTGAGCCAGTCCATCAACGGCAGCTTCGCCATCCGCGACGGCGACTGGAAGCTGGCCCTCTGTCCCGGTTCCGGCGGCTGGAGCCGACCCCGTCCCGGTCGCGACGACCTCTCCGGCCTTCCCCCGTTCCAGCTGTTCAACCTGGCGGAAGATCCCGAAGAAACCGAGAACCTCGCCGAGGAGCACCCCGAACGCGTCGCCTCGATGAAAGCCGACATGGAAAAGGCGATCGCCCGGGGTCGCACCACCCCCGGTCCCGAGCAGGCGAACGCGACGGAGATCGAACTGGTCAAGACGGTTCCCGATCCCGCCAAGGGCAAAGCCAAAGGCAAGGCCAAAGCCAAGAGCAAACCCAACCAGTAGCCCCCGTCCTTCTCACACGCCTCTCCCTACCTGCTTCCCCCATGCCCATACCCATGTCCCGCTTTCCCTTTCCACACCTTCGCTTTGCCTCCGCCGCCGTTCTTTGCGCCGCCGCGCTCGCCTCGTTCGCCGCCGCCGGAGCCACCGAGAAGCCGAATTTCGTCGTCGTCTTCTGCGACGACCTCGGCTACGGGGACCTCTCCAGCTTCGGCCATCCCACCATCGAGACCCCTCACCTCGACCGCATGGCGGCCGAGGGTCAGAAATGGACCAGCTTCTACGCCGCCGCCAGCGTCTGCACCCCGAGCCGGGCGGGTCTCCTCACCGGCCGCCTTCCGATCCGCAGCGGCATGTGCTCGAACGTGAAGCGCGTCCTCTTTCCCTACTCCGCCGGGGGGCTCCCGTCCGACGAAATCACCATCGCCGCCGCGCTGCGCGAACTCGGCTACCGCACCGCCGCTTCCGGAAAATGGCACCTCGGGCACCTGCCCGAATTTCTTCCCACCAGTCACGGCTTCGAAAGCTACTTCGGCATTCCCTACTCCAACGACATGAACCGCACCGAGCGCGACGTCAGTCAGCTCGAGCTCGCCGAGCAGGAAAACTACGAGGCCTACGACGTGCCGTTGATGCGCGACGAAGAGATCGTCGAGCGCCCCGCCGACCAGCGCACCATCACCAAGCGCTACACGGAAGAAGCGGTGAAAAAAATTCGCGAATTCAAGGACGAGCCGTTCTTCGTCTACCTCGCCCATAGTCTGCCGCACATCCCCCTCTTCCGCGCCCCCGAGTTCAAGGGGCACTCGACCGCCGGCATCTACGGAGACGTCATCGAAGAGATCGACTGGTCCGTCGGCGAAGTGATGAAGACCCTGGAAGAAGAAGGTCTCGCCGAGAACACGCTGGTCGTCTTCACTTCCGACAACGGCCCCTGGCTGAAGTTCAAGACTCACGGCGGGTCGTCCGGATTGCTCCGCGACGGCAAGGGCAGCACTTGGGACGGCGGCATGCGGGTGCCCACGGCGATGTGGTGGCCCGGCAAGCTCGAGCGCGGCATCGTCAAGGAAATGGGCAGCACCCTCGACCTCCTGCCCACCTTCGTCTCTCTCGCCGGCGGAACGCCGCCGGACGACCGCGTGCTCGACGGCCACGACCTCTCACCGGTGCTTTTCGGCGAGGGGCCGAGTCCGCGCCAGGACATGTTCTTCTATCACGCCGCCAACCTCTACGCGGTGCGCAAAGGGGCGTTCAAGGCACACTACACGACCCAGACCTCCTACGTCCAGGAGCCGGCGAAAAAGCACGATCCTCCCTTGCTCTATCACGTGGAACACGACCCGTCGGAGAAGCACGACGTCGCCGGCGAAAACCCGGAGGTCCTCGCCGAGATCCAGAAACTCGCCGACGCCCACCGCGACTCGGTCGAGCCCGCCGAGGATCAGTTGGCCAAGCGTCTCCCCGGCACGGAGTGATTCCGCGGCCGGATTCCCGTCCTCGCTTCGTAAGGAGTTAATTAATCTCAAGATGAACCCGTCCACTAATCTTCTCGACGTCGTCGCCCTGACCGAAGATCTGCCCGAAGCCGGACTCATCGCGGGTCAGGTGGGAACTGTGGTGGAAAAGCTCGCCGACGGAGTTTTCGAGGTCGAGTTCTGTGACGACCAAGGCCGGACCTATACTGAGTTGGCGGTTCCTGCCGGACAACTGATGCGCCTGCACTATGCGCCCGTTGTGGTGTGACTAAGAGACTGTTGAAAAAGGCTGGAATGAAAAACGGCGAGCCATTTTGTTTT
>JBBDRG010000010.1:43951-60803 GCA_040905585.1 Verrucomicrobiales bacterium | reverse complement strand
TTCCGATTTTCCCTACTATCAATAATACCCCTCACTTCTCATGCGTAAGCCCTGCTTTTCCAACCGGTCATCCGAAGACCGACTTGCCGAGGCGCCCGAAAGGCCCGATGGTACCGGTCGGGCCGATCCCTCCGCGCCATGAACGCCATCCCCTCGCGCCGTCGATTTCTCCGCACCACCGCCGCCACCGGCGCCCTCGCCGGGGCGGGGGACTACGGGTTCCTCGGCGGCCTCCCTCCCGTTTCCGCAGCCGAGAGTACAGTCGATCCGGACGCCGTGCGCTTCCGTCCCGAGATCGAGCCCCTCGTCCGGCTCCTGGAGGAGACGCCGCACCAGCGCCTGCTGGAGGAAGTCGCCGACCGGATCAGGAACGGTACCACCTACCGCGAGGTGCTCACCGCGCTGCTCCTGGCGGGCGTGCGCAACATCCAGCCGCGGCCGGTGGGCTTCAAGTTCCACGCCGTCCTCGTGGTGAATTCCGCTCATCTCGCCAGCCGGCATTCCCCCGAATCGGAACGCTGGCTGCCCATCTTCTGGGCGCTCAACCAGTTCAAAGTCTCGCAGGCGCGCGACGTGGCGCAGGGCGACTGGACCATGGCCCCGGTCGACGAAACCGCCGTGCCGGACGCGGCGAAGGCGCGCCGGGCGTTCGTCGAGGCCATGGATGCCTGGGACGTGGAGCGGACCGACGCCGCCGTCGCCGGCCTGACGCGGACGGCGGGCGCGCAGGAGCTCTTCGACCTGCTGTGCCGCTACGGGGCGCGGGACTTCCGCGACATCGGTCACAAGGCCATTTACGTGTCCAACGGCTGGCGCGCCCTCCAGACCATCGGATGGCGGCACGCCGAACCAGTGATGCGATCGTTGGCCTACGCGCTCCTGGAGCACGACCGCGGCAACCCCGCGGAAAACGACTACCTGGCCGACCTGCCCGGCCGGAAGAATCAGGAGCGGCTGAAAGAGATCCGCGCCGGCTGGACGGGAGGGGAGGTTCGCACGGAGGCGACCGACGAGATGCTCGGTGCCCTCCGGCACGCCGGATGGGACGAATCCGGCACCAAGGTCGTCGAACTGCTCAACCGCGGCGTGGCGCCGCGATCCCTCTGGGACGCCCTTTTTCAGCACGCCGCCGAAATGCTCATGCGCCGCCCGGGCATCCTCAGCCTGCACTCGTGCACGACCACCAACGCGATGCACTACGCCTGGCTCCACACCCACGACGACGAGACGCGCCGGTTTCTCCTGCTGCAGAACGCCTCCTTCCTGACCCTCTTCCGCGACCGCGGCGACACGAGCGAGGGCGTCGAGATCGACGCCTTCGAGCCGGCGGAAGGCACGCCGTCCCTCGACGACATCTTCGCCGAGATCGGCCGCGACCGGCTCTCCGCCGCCCGCCAGTCCCTCGCTTGGCTCCGGTCCGAGGGAGGAGCCGGCCCCTTCCTCGATGCGGCGCGGCGCTTCATCTACCTGAAGGGTACCAACTCGCACGACTACAAGTTCAGCTCCGCCGTGCTCGAGGACTACCACCACCTCTCGCCGTCCGTCCGAGACCGCTTCCTCGCCGGCAGCGTCTTCTGGCTGAAGGGCTCCGGCGCCCCCGATTCGCCCCTGGTGGCAAGGACGCGCGCTGCGCTGTCCGGGTAGCGAGTCCGAAAGTGAGGGAAAAAGCAGAACAGGAAAGGCAGTTTCCTGGCAATAATAATTTGCGACAACCTACTTTCCACGGGTAAATCCGTCGGCGGGCAAGGGGAACCGGATTCCGGTCCGAGGGCGCACCGAAGGCGAAACCCGAATTTTTCCGACATTCATGGCCGAATCCCGCTCCTCTCTTCAGTTCCTCCTCCCCGCGTTGCTTTTCGCCGTCGAGCCCCTCGCCGCGCAGGTCGGGGGCGGGCACGATTCGCCCCCAGAGGAGAAGGATTTCAAAATCGGTCCGATCGAGGCGGTGACGTGGCTGGGCACCACGGTGAAACAGCCATGAAAGACGCGAGAAGGGTCCGGCTTTTTTGTGGCCTCTTTCTCCTGAGCCAGGCCGTGATCACGACCGCGTTGCGGGCGGTTGAACCGGTTCGAGAGCCATGGACCACCTCCCGCGTCCAGGGTACGCCCGAACCGCCGAAGCCCTATGTCCCCGAACCGGTTTTCGGGAACCTGAACATCGAGAACGGGCTCGAAATGGTCGCGCTCGATGGTCGCCTGTTCGTCATGGAGAGAACGGGAAAGGTCTGGTCCTTCCCCGAGAAACCAACTGCGGACAAGGCGGACCTGTTCATCGATCTGAAGTCACTGCACACGGAAACAACCAACGCCTACGGGATGGCAGTTCATCCGGGATGGCGGAAAAACGGCGAGGTTTATCTCGCCTACACCGTCGGGAACGGACTCGACGACGGAAGCCGGCTCTCGCGGTTTCGTTTTACCTTCTCCCATCCCAAGCCTCCTCGCATCGATCCGGAAAGCGAGGAGATCCTCCTGACCTGGCTCAGCGGCGGGCACAACGGGGCCAATCTCCGGTTCGGTCCCGACGGCATGCTCTACGTTTCCACCGGCGACGCCGCGCCGCCGAATCCCCCGGATCAGTTCGACACCGGCCAGGACAACTCCGACCTCCTGTCCTGTGTGCTGAGAATCAACGTCGATGAAGCGGACGACGGAAAACGATACCGCGTGCCGTTGGACAATCCCTTCGTCGATCGGAAGAATGTGCGCCCGGAAATCTGGGCCTTCGGATTCCGCAACCCATGGAAGATGAGCTTCGATACCGGCGGCCGTCTCTGGGTCGGCGATGTCGGCTGGGAACTTTGGGAAATGATCCACCTCGTCGAGAAGGGCGGCAACTACGGCTGGAGCGCGATGGAGGCGAGCAACCCGATCAAGCCCGAAACAGCGAGCGACCTGGCACCCATCGCCCCCCCGGTCGCCGCCCATCCCCACACCGAGGCGGCATCGATCACGGGCGGCTTCGAGTATCGCGGGAAGCGATTGGCCGAACTTCAGGGTGCCTACATCTACGGTGATTACGAAACGGGGATGATCTGGGCGCTCCGCCACGACGGCGAACAGGTGATCGAACATACCGTCATCGCGGACACGCCGCACAAGATCTCGACCTTCGGAACCGGCAACGAGGGCACGCTTTACTACATTCACTACGGAGTGCCCTCCACGATCTACCGGCTGACGCCGAATCCACGCGCGGGGCAGCCGTCGGAGTTTCCCCGCAAGCTCAGCGAAACGGGTCTGTTTTCCGATGTCGGCGAGCACCGGCCCGCCGCCGGCGTATACGAATTCGAGATCCACGAGCCGATGTGGGAAGACGGCGCGAAGGCGACCCGCTACATCGCGCTGCCGGAGGAAAGCGGCATCGAGACGGAATACGAATATCGGCCAAACGGAGACTTTAGGCGCTCCCGCACCACCTGGCCCGAGAACGCCGTCCTCGCCCGGACAATCCGCCTCGGCGAGCGGCCGGTCGAAACCCAGATGCTCCACTTCGACGGTAACGCCTGGGCCGGTTACAGCTACCGCTGGGACGAAGCCGCGACCGATGCCGAGTTGGTCGGCGCGGAGGGCGACGAGTTCGAGGTGCCGCAGGCCGGTTGGAAAGGCGGCACCCGCTACCGCATCGCCAGCCGGGCCGAGTGCATGCGCTGCCACAACATGTGGAATCAGTTCACCCCCGCCTTCGAACCGATGCAACTGGCCGGCTTTCCCGCCTTCCCCCGGCAACCCGCCCGCGAGGTGGCGATCCCCCTGGGACTGGCCAATGCCCTGTTCTTTCACAAGGACGAGGGCAAAGGCCACCTCGCCGCCAGTCGCGGCAGTGGCTCGATCGACAAACGCGCCCGCTCGTGGCTGCACGCCAATTGCGCCCACTGCCATCGCCGCCACGGAGGCGGCAGCGCGCCGCTGGAGGTGAACTTCGACCGCGCCCTTTCGGAATCCTTCCTCCTTTGGCAGGCTCCGACGCGCGGAGATTTCGGTCTCACCGACGCCCATGTCATCGTCCCCGGCGATCCCGCGCGATCCGTTCTCCAATACCGCGTCAGCGCCATCGGCAGCGGCCACATGCCGCCGATAGGTCCGCGGGAGGTCGATGCGCACGGAGCGAAGCTGCTCTGGGACTGGATCGCGAAGATGCCGACCCGACAGGATACGGGCGGGGACTCGACAGGGTATGGAGAGACCTCCGCCGCTTTGGCCGCGGCCCACCGGATCGCCACGGAAAAAAGCGACGACGAGGACGAGGATATATCGGCGGCCTTCGAATCGGGTCTCGGTTCTTCCAACGCCAATGTTCGCGCCATTTTCGATCGATTCCGCCTGCCGGAAGAACGGCCCTCACCTCGCAAGTTGGATCTCGAGCGCGTCCTCGACCTCGCCGGCAACGCCGAAAACGGTGCGAAACTCCTGTTCCCTGCCGGTAAGCTCGCCAGTTGCCTGGCCTGTCATCGAGTCGGCGAAGCCGGCGGCGCCCTCGGACCCGATTTAACCGGTGTCGGCAGCCGACTCAACCGCGAGCAGTTGCTGGAGAGCCTGAGCGAGCCGTCGAAGACCATCGCGCCCGAATACCGCGTCTGGACTGTGGAGACCGGGAGCGGCGAAGTGTTTTCCGGATTCCTCGCCGAAACGAACGACCAGGCAACGACCCTGAAACTGGCCACCGGCCAGGAGAGGAGGATTCCGGCGATCGAGATCGTGTCCACGCGGGTGCAGCCTCTCTCGCTGATGCCCGAAGGATTACTGAATCTGCTGAGCGACCAGGAGACCGCGGATCTCCTGTCGTATCTGCAGTCGCTGAAACGATAGCTCCGCAAGCCTGCACCCCGCAGCGGGAAGAAGAACGTCCAGGAAAACTCGGAAAGGAGTTTTCATTGCCTCATCACCAATATACGGGCAGACGCACCTTCGCCATTGCGGGTTCTCCCGAGCAAAGACGTCGTGACGGAAGAGCCGATGCCGGATCCGGAAGAGCCCCGGGAACCGCTCAACGCCGTGGGATCAGGGCGATCTCGCGGATGGCGAGGCGTCCTTTCGGGAGATGGTGCGAGAAGCGGATCGCGGTTTCGCCGGCGCTCTCCTCGATCACGATCTCGCCGTATTGCCGCTTTCGGAGGCGATTCAGGGCCCCGGTTTTCTCGACGGTTCCGTGGAGGGTTCGGTCGCCTATCGCGAGGGTGAAGTCGCCCGGCGACCCGATCTCGGGAGCGTCGAGGGCGGCGTCGAAGAAGACGGCGTAGTCGCCTGCGGGGACCTCCGCGACCGACCAGGTCACGGCATCCTCGTGAGTGATGTCGCTGAGGGCTTTCGTTCGGGAATCGAGATGCACCGCCGGTCCTTCGGCCGAGGCCTTCTCCACGGGCAGGCGGATTTCGCCGCGGGAATCGGGGACGACCCGCGAGTCCGTCGCCGGGCCCTTCAGATAGGCGAGGAGGTCGGCCATCTTCGTCTCGTCGAGTCCCTCCTCGAGCCCCTCGGGCATCAGGGAGATCCCCGGGCTGGCCAGGGAGACGATGCGCTCGCGGACTAGGGTTTCGCTCTGTCCTCCCGCTCCGAGCAGGGTGACGCCGGAGGCGGTCTCGGAGGCGAGAATGCCGGACACGGAGCGGTCGTCCTTCGTCTCGGCGACATACATGGCGTACTTGCTCTCGACGGCGCGATTCGGATCGAGGATGCCGACGAGAAGGGCCTCGCGGGACTTGTTGGTGAGCGCGGCGAGGTCCGGCCCCACGTTGAATCCGACTCCGTTCATGCGGTGGCAGGAGGCGCAGAGAACGGCGAAATGCTGCCTGCCGCGTTCCGGGTCGCCCGCGCCCTCGAGGGCGGGGGCGAATCGCTCGAGCACTTCCCCGCGGGTGCCCGTTTTCCCCGCGGCGAGCAGTTCTCCGGCCCGCTGCCGGACGGCCTCGTCGCGGTGATGGAGGAGGGTGGCGCGCTGCATGGGACCGAGGCCGCGGGCCAGCGCCGGTTGAGATTCGATCGCGTTGAGGAGGAGCCGGGTCCAGCCGAGACGGTCCGTCACGGTTTCGAGGAAGAGTTCCCGACCCCGGGCGCCGAGGGTCTCCCAGCGGGCAACGAGTCCGTGGGCGAAGGCGTCCGGCCCGAGGCGACTGCCTCGGCGGACCGCAGCGGCCTGCACCTCGGCCGGCTCGTCGGCACCGGCTAGTGCGAGAAGAGGATCGAGGTCGGGCTCGAATCCGGCTCGCGAGCCGGCGAGCAATCGGATCGCGACGGCACGTTCGGCGGGGGAGGCGGCGGCATCGGTGGCGGTGGTCCGGGCGTCGGCGAAGATCGGATCGAGCCTGGCGATCTCGGCGGCGAGATGGTGATGGCCGTCCCCGTAGAGCCGTCGCAGCGGCTTCCCGAGGCTCTCCAGCGTCTCCACTACCGGGGCGAGCCGTGCGGAATCGATGTCCGTCTCCGCGAAGACGCCGAAGAGCTGCGCGAGCCGGTCGGGATCGTCGAGCCCGGCAACCGTTCGGGTCAGGGAAACCACGATGCCTTCGTCCAGCTCGGTCCACCGAGGGGCGAGTTTCCGGAGCAGTGCGGCCACGTGGGGAAGGGCGCTGGAGAGCGCGGCGGAGCGGACGAAGGGTTCCCCGTCGTTCGCCACCAGCAGGTCCGCGATCGTTTCCCCCGCCGCGTCGGTGTCGGATTCGCCCAAGCTGTAGGCCACCTGTTGCCGGATGAAGGCGTCGTCGTCGGAAGCCTGAGCGATCAGGGCGGCGAGGAGTTCGTCGTCGCCCTCCCGGAGGAACCGCTCGGCGAGCCGGGTGGCCTGGCGTCGGACGCCCGCGTCCGCGTCTGCGAGGGCGCCGGCGAGCGTCTCGCGAGGCACCCCGCCCAGTCCGTCGAGCGCGGCGAGAGCCTGGATGCGGGCGGCGGAATGTTCGGCGATTTCGACGAGGCGCGCGAGCGGCTTCTTCGAGGAGTCGTCGTTCCGTCGAAGCACTTCGCGGTGGACGAGATCGCGGTGGGCGCCGTTGCGATGGTCGAGTGCCGCGACGAGGTCGTCCGTCGAGATGTCGACCAGTACCGGGAACGGATGGAGTTCGCGATCCTTCGGTCGGACTCGGTAAATCCGTCCCCTGTCGCTTCCTTCCCGAAGATCGAGGCGCCGCTGCCAAGTCTCCGGGATCCACTCCGGATGCTCGATCACGAGGCGATACATGTCGACCACGTAGAGGGCGCCGTCGGGACCGGTGCGGGCGGAGGTGGGGCGGCACCAGTTGTCGGTCGAGGCGAAGAATTCGGACTTCCGTTCGGCGGGCAGCCGGGTGCCCCGGAACGTGGCTCCGTCAGGGCGCAGGGCGAGGCGAGAGACGAGGTTGTGGACCGGCTCGGCAACGAAGAGGCAGGGGACGTCGGAGTCCGGGAGACGGTCGCGAAAGAGTTCGAGTCCGCAGGCGGAGGTATAGCGATTCGCCTTGTCGTAGTCGTTGAAGCGGCTGGTGGTGCGACTCGCGGGGAAGACGGGACCGGCGAACGGTTCCTCGCCGAGAAGCACCTTCGTGTCGGGCCAGGCGACGTGGGGATTGCGGCGCAGGTAGCGATCGGCGAGAGCGTAGTGCCACCAGGGCTTCGAGTTGTTGCAGGCGAACCAGCTGCCCCGGTCGTCGCGGGTGAGGCCGTACTGGCTCGCCCCGGAAATCGGCTCGACCTCGCCGGTGTCGGGACGGAAGCGCACGTCGCGGGAGCCGAGCTCGACCGACGTGCCGGTGGCGGTCGAAGTCAGGGCGCCATGGCTGCCGCCGTTGCCGACGTGGATCCAGTTGTCGAGGCCCCACTCGAGTCCGCCGAGCTGGTGCTGCGAGTTGCCGGAGTCGAAGCCGGTGAAAAGCGTCTCGGTTTCGTCGGCTCTCCCGTCGTCATCGGTGTCCCGCGCGAAGAGGATGCTGTCGGCCACGACCACGAGGACGCCGTCGCGCCACGGCAGGACGCTGTTGGGATACTTGAGGCCGTCGAGAAAGAGAGTCGACCGCTCGAAAAGACCGTCGTTGTTCAGGTCTTCCAGTACGCGGACTCGGCCCCCCGGTTCGCCGTCCACGCCGGTGGGGTAGTCGGCCATTTCCACGACCCAGAGCCGGCCCCGCGCGTCCCAAGCGATGTCGACCGGGTCCCGAACGAGCGGCTCCGCGGCGACCAGCTCGACCGTCCAGGCATCGGGGACGCGGATCGTGCCGAGGGCCTGTTCCTTCTCCACCGGCGGGGGCAACAGCTTCTTCGTCTCGTCCGAGTAGAACTGACGGGGCATCTGCCGGAGCACCTCGTCGGCGATGCGGTCCTCGGTGTCGAGGGCGAGCCGACCGGGCTTGCCATAGTAGACCCGCGAGTAATCGACCTCGTAGCCGCCCTCGCCGAGGATCCGCTTAGAGGGGAGGTAGCAGGGCACGTCGTTGGCGTAGGCGTTGATCCAGAGCCGGTCGGCGTCGAACTCGCGGTAGAATCGGTGGGCGAAGTCGACCACGACCTCGCCAGCGAGGAAGACCATGGCGAGATCGTCCCCGAAGATCCATGTCTGGACGGGATAGTCGAATTCGCGCTCGAGCTCCTCGCCTCGGTCCAGCTTCTCCAGCATCGCGTCGGCGAAGTGGTGGCCACGCTGCTTCTCGCGGACCTGCTCCTCCCAGACGCCGCGGGCGGGCGGCTCGTCGAGGGCGAGGGGGATCTCCCGATAGGTGGCCCGGGGTGGGGTTGCCAGGGAGGTGAGTTCCTCGCGGAGGAGGCGGTCGACCTCGTCCGCCATGGCCTTGCCGTGGGTCACTGCCTGGTCGAGCCCGCCGCGGGGTTCCGGGTTCTGGTCGGCGCCGCAGCCGATCGCAACGAGGGCGACCGCGCCGGGATGACGCTCCTCGATCTCTTCCTGGGCCACGCCGGCCCAGTCGCCGTGGATACGGTTGAAATTCCCGCCGAGGGTGGTGCAGTGGCAGGCGTAGTTGGCGAGCACGGCGGTGAGATTGCCGTCCGCGTCCTCGACGCGGAGGAGCGGAAAAGTGTGGTCCACGGGTCCGTCTTCCTGCGTGCCGAAGCCCTTCCACTTGCCGTTCTCGAGGACGCGACGGTTGGTGGCGAAGCCGAGCTCGCCCTTGCCCCAGGCGAGGCGGGAGGGCTCCCTCGCCTCGATCGCGGCGAGGGCGACTTTCTCGAGCCTGTCGAGGAGATCGTCGGTGTAGCGCTCCATCCCCTTGCGCTCCGCGTCCGTCATGCCCGAGGGGAACATGAAGGGGATGCACCCGCTCAGGGCCGGGGCCGCGTGCGTGTGGGTCGCGGCGACGGCGAGATGGGCACGGGGCAGGCCGGCCTTCTCCTGGAGTCGTTCCGCGAGCGCGTCGCTGACCCGTTTCGGAATCCCGATGGCGTCGAGGGTGATCAGCACGGAAAGGGGCGACTCGTCGGTCCCGGCCCCGATCGCGAGGGCCTTGGCGCCGAGTCGCTGGGCGACGTCCTCGAAGGGTTCCGTGCGCGAGCCGTAGCCGCTGAGGCGGAGCGGCTTCTCCGGGGTGATGTCGATTCGGGCGGCTCCGGCGGAGATGGTTTTTTCTCCGCCGGTCTGTCCGGTCGACTGTCGGGGAGAGAAAAGAGCGAGAAACAGGATCGCGAAGATGCCGACTGGCAGGGCGAGAGCGAGGCGCGGGAGTTTCATGCCGGGGACGGTAACAGGAACGGGGAGCATGCGGAAGTCCGCGATCGGGACTTCCGATTGGTATGCCGGTCTGTCGATTTCCCTTGCCTCCCTTCCCGGCGCGAGGTCTTCGAGTCCGTTGCATCTCATCCGGTCCGAATCCCAGCAGCTTCTCGAAAAATTCCTCGGTGTTTCCGTTGTTTATTGACACCCAGACTGCCACAATTCTCCCGAACCTTCCCACTCAAAGCCGGGAAGAACCCTCACCCGAATCCATGAAATCGATCTTCCTGTTCTCCCTCGCTTCTTTTTTCGCGTTCGTGTCCGCTCCGGCCGGAGAGCTTCAGCTCGAGCTCCGATCCCAGGTAGAAACGGAACCGGGATCGGGACGCTATCACAGCATCACGAGACCGGTCACTTGGGAAGCAGGAAAGACGGCCGTCGTCGTCTGCGACATGTGGGACGACCACTACTGCCGCAACGCGGCCCGGCGGGTCGCCGAGATGGCCCCGCGCATGAACCGCGTCCTCGCCGCCGCGCGGAAGCAGGGCGCCCTAATCATTCACTGCCCCAGCGGATGCATGGATCGATACGAGGGCACGCCCCAGCGAAAGCTCGCGAAGGAGGCCCCAGAGGTAAAAACCGAGGTTCCGCTCGAATCATGGTGCTACCTCGACGCCTCCGCCGAGCCCCCCATGCCGGTGAAGATCGACCAGCCCTGCGACGACACCGGCGAGCTCCGCGAGCGGAAGCGTTTCTACACCCGGCAGATCGACACGCTCGAGATCGCGGAGGGTGACGCCATCACCGACTCGGCCGAAGCCTACTACCTGATGAAGGAGCGGGGTATCGAGAATGTTGTCATCCTGGGCGTGCACACCAACATGTGCGTGCTGGGCCGGGCCTTCGGCATTCGTCAGATGGTTCGCCTCGGGCAGAACGTGGTGCTCATGCGCGACATGACCGACAGCATGTATAATCCGCGCGAGGAGCCCTTCGTGAGCCAATTCACCGGCAACGACCTCGTCTTCTCCCACATCGAACGCCACTGGTGTCCCACTGTCACCAGCGACCAGGTCCTTCCCGACGAATCGGAGCCCTTCCGCTTCCCCGGCGACGACCGGAAGCACCTCGTCATCGTCACGGGGGAAAAGGAATACGAAACGAAGAGGACCCTTCCCGCCTTCGCCTACAAGGAGCTCGGTATGGATTTCAAGATCAGTCTCGTGTTTGCCGACGAGGAAAAGCGGAACCACTTTCCCGGCCTCGGGGTGCTTCGCGACGCTGAGCTTCTCCTGCTCTCGGTCCGTCGCCGTAATCCCACGCCCGAACAGATGGCTCTCTTTCGCGAGTACCTCGACGCGGGCAAGCCGCTCGTCGGCATCCGCACGGCGAGTCATCCATTTCACCAGCGCGAACGAGAGACGGCGCCCGAGAGCCTGACCGAGTGGCGCGATTTCGATCCCGACATCCTCGGCGGCAACTACCACGGACACCTCGGCGGACGTCTGCCCACCTTCGCGAAGGCGAACGGCGAGGCCTCCACCCATCCGGTTCTCGAAGGCATCGACTCGCGCCGATTCCAAGTGTTCGGAGGTCTCTACCAAGTGCGTCCGCTCGGGAAGGGAACCACCGTCCTGCTCACGGGAAGCGCCCGGGGGGAAAAAGAAACGGAGCCGGTCGCGTGGACCCACACTTCCCCGGCGGGGGGTCGTGTCTTCTACACATCCCTCGGCCACCCCTACGATTTCGAGGTCACGAACTTCCGCACCCTGCTGCGCAACGCGGTCTACTGGGCGGCCGGGCTCGTTCCCGAGAAACCGGCCGGGGCGGCGGATCCGCTGGACGACGACTGCTGAACGGACCGGGAGAATGCATGGGGCCTTGAGGTCGGAATGGTGCCGATCGCTTCTCGCCCTCACCGTCTCGACCGGGGAGAGCACGGGCATACGCTGATTCGGCAGCCCCAAAGTCCGGAGGCGGGCGGGGCGTCTGCTACAACCTGCCAAGAGACTCGGAAGGGAGGCCGGATCCGTATATCGATGAATGGATGAATCGTTCCGCATTGACTCTGGGAGGTTGTCCGTCCATCACCTCACTCACCACCGCACCCCCTCAAGAGACTGTTGAAAAACTCTGAAACAAAAAATCTCTGTTGTTTTTGGGATGGGAAACAGCGGCGTTGCCGGAATCGTTTTTGATAGCCCCTTTCGGGCGGCGGCCCTTTTGTTTCCTGGTTTCGTTCCGATTCGGTCAGGTAGCTCGCTACCTTCCCTCACCGCGCCTCGCCAGAAAACAAAATGGCTCGCCGTTTTTCATTCCAGCCTTTTTCAACAGTCTCTCAAAAGCCGCGAAGGGTGGTGAATAGTTGCGGTCCGATGGGTTATTTTAGTCTCCTGGGTGGTCTAGATGGATTGGGACAGGTCGTGAATTCCCGTGGTGCAGACTGGGACGAGGGACGGGCTGAGGGGGAGCAACGAGCGAGTCTACGGAGCCGGACGATGTTGACCCTGTCCCTTTGAACTCTATTTCAGCCCAGTTCGACAACGCGGTCTGCTTCCAGATCCGGCGGGAGAAGGTGGGTGATCAACAGGATCCCGGTCCCCTTTTCTCGCTCGATTTGCAGGGCGCGGACGACGCGCTCCACCGATTCGACGTCGAGGGCGGCGAAGGGCTCGTCCATCATCAGGAAAGGACGTCGGCAAACGAGGGCCCGGCACAAGGCGAGGCGGTACTGCTGGCCGACGCTCAGGTTTCGTCCGCGATCGGTCAGCACCTCGTCGAGCCCTCCCCGACGCCGGATCGTCTCGACGAGGCCAACTTCGTCGAGCGCCTTCCACAACGCATCCTCGGACACGGATTCATCGCCGAGAGCGATATTCTCCCGGATCGTGCCGACGAAGAGGTAAGGTTGCTGCTCGACGAAGGCCGAGAGGAACACTGGTGGCTGTGGGAAAGTCCGATCAGTCCCGTCCTCGAGTTCGCATTGGAAAAAGCCCGAACCGACCCGCCTCAGTCCGGCCATGCTCTCGGCGAGAGTGGACTTGCCACAGCCCGAGGGACCCATCAGGGCAACGATCTCGCTTCGATGGAGAGTGAAATCCCCGCTCTTGATGACCGGCTCGGCGTCGCCATAGGCTATCGTGATTTCTCTCGCATGGAGGGAACGGACCGCGTTCGCCGCCTTCTCGAAATCGCCGAATCTCTCGGCGTGGCCCTGTTCCTTCTTTTCATCGTCGTAGAGCAGGGATGCGAGGCGGCCACCCTCGATGAAGAAGCGATTCCAGTCGTAGGCCGAACTCACCAAGCTTTTGGCGGCTCCGAGAAAGAGACCGATATAGAACGGATAGACCAGCGCATCCTCCGCAGTCAGCGAGTCTCCTCGAATCTGGTAGGCGACCAGCGTGAGCAACCCGGTGATCACGACCTGGCCGACCAGTTCGTTCGTTCCCATCAGCATGGCCATCGACTTGGTGATGCGCATCCCGGCTTTGTAGAGTGACTGCAGTTGACGATCGATCCGGGCGAAGACGAATCGTTCGCTTCCGTAGCTGCGAATGGTGCGGAGGCCCTCGAAGGTTTCGATCATCGATTGAAAAACTCCGCCTTCCATGGATCGGGCCGCACCCAGCGTCGGTGCCATGCGTCTCTGCACGAGGATATTGAACCATCCCAGAAAAGCCGCCGCGACCAGGGGAATGAACGCGATCGGTCCGCTGAAGTAGAAGAACAAGGCCGCCGAGCCGAGCAACATGGTGGCGTTGGTGATCTGGTTCGGAAGCGATGAGGTCAGGAATTCCTCTGCCGTGAAGAGATCCCCGGTCATCCTCGTCATCCAGTCGCCACGCTCCGCGGTGTCGAGCGCGTCGATCCGCGTCTGGCTCAGACCGACGACGGCGTCTTTCCTCAACCCGATACTCACTTCCAGCCGGAGCCATTCGCTGAGAATGCCATCGAGCACCAGGGCGATCCATTGCGCGACCGCCACGGCCAGTCCGAACAAGATCAACGTCCGGATGAAGTCCGTGGCCGGAGTCTCGGACAATTGCCGGGTTCCTTCGGTGAAAAAGAGGAAGAACCCCTGGGGAAGCAGATGCACAGCAGACAAAGCCGCCGCCGCGGGAATCCACAGCTTGTATTTCCATCCGAGTTTCCTCGTCACCTCGCGAATGAGCGTGAAGCAGTGATGCCGGAGATCGCGGGCATCCAAATCGGGAGGGAGGCCTTCCGGTCCTTCCGCGGGTGGCTGATCTGGGACTGGACCGGGATTTGCCATTTTCGGTTCGACAGGGTCGGTTCGACCGGGTTCGCTCCGCATGAATCGGCAAACCGGGACGTCAGTACCCTCAACGATCCCCGCGCCCGTCGCGACTGACAAGCGCAAACCAGTCCCGACTCCTCATGAAGTCCGATCTCCATTCCCGAATCCAGAACGTCCGCCGCCAACTGGCCGGCCGCCTCCCTCTTGCTGCCCGCATAGCGCGCGTTCGCGAAGGGTTCGCTCGACGGAAAGCGAACGACCCGAGCTATTATTGAGGAAATCGATAGAGAATAAAAACATAATCGAGAATCTCCGAATCGTTCAGTTTCGCTAATCGTCAGACGAAACATGACCACTTCGATTGCCGGTCCGACCGCAAGCGATCGCCTCCCCGGGAGCGGATCCGATCCGATCCCCGAGTTGACTCCGCAGAACTCGGACATGCTCGCGCTCGGACTGCTCGTGATTCAGCCTAGTCCTTTCTGCAACATCAATTGCGACTACTGCTATCTGCCGAATCGGACCGACACCCGTCGCATGGATCACGAGGTTCTTCGCACCGTGATGGAAAAGATCTGGTCGAGCGGCCTGGTCCATTCTCCCTTCAGCCTCCTCTGGCACGCCGGAGAGCCGCTCGCGGTTCCGATCAGGTGGTACGAAACGGCCTTCGAGATCATCAACGGCTTTCCCGATGCCCGGGATTTCGTGATCCATTCCGTTCAGACGAACGGCACGCTCATCAACGACAAGTGGTGCGAATTCCTGAACAGGCATCAGGTCGAGGTCGGCCTGTCGATCGATGGCCC
Organism: Verrucomicrobiales bacterium; assembly: GCA_040905585.1. Taxonomy (GTDB): domain Bacteria; phylum Verrucomicrobiota; class Verrucomicrobiia; order Verrucomicrobiales; family DEV007; genus Arctic95D-9. Next base: position 46,114 of record JBBDRG010000010.1, on the reverse strand, counting down.
TAGAGAAATTCACGATTATCACCGCAAGACGCGAAAGGGCGAGGGGACTTGGGAAAAGACGATGCGCGGCATGGAATGTCTCGAGCGCAACGAGGTGCCTTTCGGAGTCGTTTCCGTCATTTCCGACGTGTCGGTCGATCACCCCGACGAAATCTACGAGTTCTATCGGGAGAACGGGATCACCGGCGTCGGTTTCAATATCGAGGAAGTCGAGGGAGCCAACGAGACCTCCTCGCTCCAACAGGCCGGCGGTGAAGATCGGGTTCGCATTTTTCTGCAGCGCTTCTACGAGCGCAACAAGGCCGACGGATTTCCCGTCAACGTTCGCGAATTTCAGAATGCCGAGCGGAACATTCTCGAGCCCGGCTGGAGTTCGAAGCCGGACGGCGACTACTACAACCAGGAGGCCGATCCCTTCGGGATGATCAACGTCGATTGCTTCGGGAACTTTTCCAGTTTTTCGCCGGAACTCCTCGGACAGCCGACCGAGAAATACGGCAGTTTCAGTTTCGGGAACCTGTTGAGTGGAACCGTCTTCGACGCGACGCGAAACGAGTCGTTCCAGCGCGTCCTTGCCGACATCGAGGAGGGAAACCGGAAGTGCGCCGAGACCTGCGAGTTCTTCGAATACTGCGGAGGCGCGTCGCCTTCGAACAAATACTACGAGAATGGAACGTTCGACTCGACGGAGACTCACCAGTGTCGAGCCACCGTGCAGATGCCGATGGAGATTATTCTCGCCGACATGGAGAAGAGCCTCGGTCTCGGGACGGCATCGTCCTCACCCGGAAACCCCTGACACTTTTGTCGGTTTCCTTCTTTTGAGGGAGCCGACGGAAACCAAAGCAAACCCAAACCAAAGGAGAGAACATGGCAATACTACGAAGTAGCGACGGCAAATTCTACGATGTTTCCGACGATCAACTGGAAGGCAAAATGATCCCGGCGGAGGAAGTGAAAAGCCGTCTCAAGCAGGCCGGACCTGGTCCGCAGGATGCATCCGCCAAAGCTGGCGATGTGGAAGCACACGGCTGGTGCTGGCGACGAAATTACTTCAGCAACTGCTGGCGCCGCAACTGCTGGCGCAACCACTGCCGGCGCTGGTAATTCATCCCGAGGAACCGCCTTGTTTCACCTCGTTCGACCGGGCTTTCGCGATGTCTCAATCGACCCAGCGGAAGTCCGGGCGCTTCGAGAAAGACCGCCAGACAGGGGTTGCTGCGAAAATCAACCCTATTGAACCATGTCCGAATCCCTCCACAAAGATCCCTACGGCGTAGGTCTGGCCTACCGCTTTTCCGTTAACGACGAAGCGAAGCAGCATCGAGACGAGATCGATCTGCTCGAGATTTCCACGGAGGATTACATCGTCCGCGAGAGGCGCACCTACAGTGATCCGGACGAGCGACTCCTCCACGATGCCCTCGCGAACTTCCCCTGCGTCGCGCACGGATTGAGTCTCTCCATCGGCACCGTGGGCGATCTGAACCAGATCTACCTGACAAACACGAAGAATTTTCTCGAGGAACACGATATCGAGATCTTCAGCGAGCACCTCGCCTTTCACAGCGTCGATGGCCACGATCTGACCATGTTCCTAGCGATGCCGTTCGAGGAGGTTTCGATCCAGTGGTTGAAGAGAAACTACTATGCGGTGCGTCGGGCGCTGGGGCGACCATTCGCTCTTGAAAACGTGACTTACCATTTTCCCGTTCCGCACGGCAGCCTAAGCGAAGCGGACTTTCTTCGTCGGTTGAGCGAGGAGACCGACTGCACGCTCCTTCTCGACGTGACCAATGTGTTCAACAATGCCAGCAATCACGGCTACGATCCGATTGAGTTTTTCGACCGGATCCCAATGGAGCGGGTTTCCCAGATGCACCTCGCGGGCGGACATCAGCTTCCCGACGGGAAATGGGAGGACAGCCACTCCGCTCCGGTGATGGAGCAGGTCTGGCCGTTGTTCGAGGAGGCCGTAAAGCGGGCGCGGAATGCCGGGATCGTGATCCTGGAGCGGGACAGCAAGCTGCAGCCATTCGACTCGGTCATGACCGATATTCGCCGGGCGCGCGACATCTTCTACAGCCATAGACCCGCGGCGAGACCGGCGAGACCGGCGAGACCGGCGAGACCGGCGAGACCGGCGATGGCTGCGGTGACCGA
>JBBDRG010000010.1:0-43851 GCA_040905585.1 Verrucomicrobiales bacterium | reverse complement strand
GGTGGGCGAGGTGGGCGAGGTGGGCGAGGTGGGCGAGGTGGGCGAGGTGGGCGAGGTGGGCGAGCCGGATGTCCCGAATCCGCTCGCCCCGGAATTCGTGGATCTGCGCGGTTTTCAGAGAGCGATGATGGCCCGCATCGCCGAACCGGAGTTTCGCGAGAAATTCCTCGATAACGCACCCGAGGCGGTGAAACGCTTCGGTCTCACCAGCCCCGAATGGTTCGAGAAACTGATCGAATGCCCGCCGGAGGAGATCCGCAATTTTCAGGAGGCGTGGGACTACTTCCAGAAAGAGGACGCCCAGGTCGAGGAGGAGTACAAGGAACGCGAGTGGGCGGTCTGGGCCGACCAGCTGGGCTGAAACATCACTCCGGGAAAGACACCATGGCCAGCTTGATGACTACGCCATCTCGGATAAGGTCGTCGGCTTTTCCAGGGTAGTCGATTCCGAAATCCTTCCGGTTGATGGAGAATTCGGCGTCGAGAAGAACCGTGCTGTCCTCCATCGCGATCATCGCGGGGAAGATGATGGTCTTGTCGACCCCATGCAGATTCAGCTTCCCACTGAGAGAATCCATGTCGGCTCCCTCGACGGACTCGACCGAGTCGAGAGTGAAGGCGGACTTGGGAAAATGTTTGTTTTCATGAGTTGGATTGGAATGGTGTGGTCAATGGATCGAACAGGCCCGATGTCGTTCGCTCCGCAAGTTTAGGAATGACACAGAAAATCGAGCAGTCGTTGATCCTTCGCCAATCATGAGATTCGACGACCTCCTGGACGGGAAATGGCTTCGGAGCCTCCTTGAAGAGGGAACCGGGAAGGGTGTCCGGGTCGGCATTCTCGATTCGGGAATCGAGAGCCGCCTGCCGGAATTGCAGGGGGCCGTCGTGGCGAGCTACGACGTAGCGGAGCGGCGCGGACGTGGGCCGGAAGTCGTCCCGATGAAACGAGGGGATGATTTGACCGGGCACGGGACGGCCTGTGCCTACATCGTTCATCAACAGGCTCCCGACGCGGAAATTTACGATCTGCGTGTGGTTGGGGAGGGGATGGATTCGACTTCTGAGAAGCTGATCGCCGCGCTGTCGTTTGCCGGTAGAGAGGGGTGGGACATACTCAATCTGAGCCTCGGAACGGATCAGAACTACGAACGCCTTTCCCGACTGGCCGACGCGGCTTTCTACGCGGGCGCCATCTGGGTAGCGGCCAGGGACGGAAAACTGGACCGCGCCAATTTTCCGGCGTCATTTCCCTCCGTGGTCGGGGTAGACATGGATTACTTCGAAGACCCGACCCGTTTCCGCTTTTTCCCGGATAACCCCATCGAGGTCGAGGCCTCGGGTGTCTACGTCGAGGCTCCCAGCCCCGACGGAGGGACACACCGGTTCACCGGCTCGAGCTTCGCTTGTCCTCAGGTCGCCGGAATCGCAGCCCGCCTGCGGGGGCACTTTCCCTCGATGAGCGCGTTCCAGTTCAGGACCGCGCTCGCTGCTCTGTGCGAGAACCCTCCGCCCGGGGGACGCCCGCGTGCTTGACGACGTTGACGAGAAGCTCCGTCCTGCACGAACCGCGCGACGAGGGAATCGCGCTGAGATTCGACCGTCCGTGGGAGGGTGCGTTCTCCGGCTACGCCACCGTGATCCGGGACGGCGACCTCTTCCGCTTCTACTATCGTGGCGCGCCGCAGGCGGGGAAGGATGGCAACCCCGCCGAAGTGACCTGCTATGCCGAGTCGACGGACGGGATCCGCTGGACCAAGCCGGACCTCGGGATCTTCGAGGTTCACGGTACGAGGAAGAACAATGTCGTCCTGACGGAGGTGGCACCGTGACCCACAACTTCAGTCCCCTTCTCGACGGTCGGGCCGGCATTCCGCCGGGGAACGCTTCAAGGGCCTCGGCGGCACCTTCGAGAGCGGACTCATCGCCTGGGTTTCCGCCGACGGAAAGCGCTGGCGGAAACTGCAGGACGAGCCGGTTATCCCTGGCGAAATGCTCGACTTTGCACCCCCTCCAACCCGGGGCGATGCGCGGTGAGGGAGCGGTGGGGTTGAAAAAGCGAATTTCAAGCAGCAATCCCGCCCCGAAACAGGTCAGGTGACTCGCGGGAATTGAAGATCCTCGCATCATCCGCATCTCTCACCCCCCAGGATCCCCGGGTAGATTAATTCTGGCTCAATTCGCGCCCGCTCGAATCCGCCACGGAGATGATTGACATTCCCTGTACCGGACAGGGTATGCTTGCCGACGCACCCCTGTCTTCCCTCCCGCTATGAATCGATTCTCGCTCCGTTTTCGATCCCCCCTCCCCGGGACGGCGCTCGCGGTAGTGCTCTTCGCCTCCTCGATCGGAAACGCCGCCGAGGAATCCGCCGGCACGCAGCCCGAGGACTTCATTCTGCCAGAGGGCTGGTCCGTGGAGCTCATCGCCGACGAATCGCTGGTGAAGTACCCGCAGTTCGCCTGCTTCGACGACCGCGGCCGGCTCTACGTCGCGGAAGGCACCGGGAAGAACCTGCCCGGGCCCGAGATCGAGCCGCTGAAGCTGGCGAAGATCAGCCTGCTGGAGGACACGGACGGCGACGGGAGATTCGACGAGCGCACCGTCTTCGCCGACGACCTCGTCTTCGGCTCGGGCGTGCTGTGGCACGATGACTCGGTCTACGTCGCCTCGCACCCCGCGATCTGGAAGCTCACCGACACGGACGGCGACGACGTCGCCGACGAGCGCGAGAAGCTAGTGGGCAGGTTCGGCTTCACCGGGAACGGCTGCGACATCCACGGTCCCTTTTTCGGACCCGACGGCTGGCTCTACTGGACCATGGGGCGGCATGGCTACCGCATCGATGCGCCGGACGGGAGGTCCCTCGAGGGGCTCGCCGCCCGGGTATGGCGCAGCCGGCTCGACGGCACCGGGATCGAGCGCATCGCGGGCGGCGGTTTCGACAACACGGTGGAGCTCGTCTTCTCGGAAAGGGCCGACCTCTGCGGGACCATGGACCAGTATCCCGGCGACATGCTCCTGCAGTACGTGGACGGTGGCGCCTACCCCCGCGAGGATCATCCCAGCCTGGCGGAATTTCCCCGCACCGGCCCTTTGTTGCCAGCCATCGCCGGGTTCAGCGCGGCCTACCCGGCGGCGCTCTGCGGCATGGCGCGGCTGCGAACGGATCACTTCGGTCCGGGTCACCGCGGCGCGCTCCTGACGACCCAGTTCAACGTGCGGCGGCTCCAGCGCCACACGTTGAAGCGGGAAGGGGCCCGACTCATCTCCGAGGACGAGGATTTCCTCGTCTCCACCGACTGGGACTTTCATCCCACCGACGTGGTGGAGGATGCCGACGGCAGCCTCGTCATCGTGGACATGGGTTCGTGGTTCAACTACGCCTGTCCCACCCAGAAGATCGCCAAGGAGACGGTCACGGGCGTGCTCTTCCGCGTCCGGCGAGAGGACGCCCCGAAGCACGACGATCCCTGGGGAAAGAAGATCGACTGGGCAGCGCGGCCGGCGAAGGAGCTGGTATCGCTGCTCGGAGATGCGCGCTTCAAGGTCTCGGAACGGGCGGCGGAGGAACTCGTCGAGCGCGGCGGACCCGCCGTGGCGCCTTTGGCGAAGCTGGTGAACGGCGAAGGGGGCGACGAGGCCCGCTCGCTCACCCGGCGCAACGCGGTTTACGCCCTCTCCCGCATCGGCACGCCGGAAGCCCGGTCCGCCGTCCGCTCGGCCCTGGAGCACCCCGATTCCGCCGTGCGCGAGGTGGCGACGCACTGCGTGAGCGTAGAATGCGACGGAGAAGCGGTCCCCCCGTTGCATCGCCTCGTGATCGAAGACACGGCGCCGGTCCGCCGCAAGGCCGCCGCGGCGCTGGGTCGGATCGGCCGCGGGGAATCGGTCGCTCCGCTCCTGGAGAGCGTGCGCGCGAGCGATCCCGACGATGCCTTTCTCCAGCACAGCCTGATCTACGCGCTGATCCGCATCGGGGCGTTCGAGAAGACCCTTCCCGCGCTGGGCGACGACGACCCGAAGGTCCGCCGAGCGGCCCTCATCGCACTCGACCAGATGAATGGGAAGAAGCGGTACACCGAGCCCCCCTCGAAGCGCGGACACTCGGTGAACCCGCACCGCGGCCGGACTTTCCGCTACCTTTCCAACGAGAAGCTGACCCGCGAGCACGTCGCTCCGCTCCTGAAGGAGGACGCCGCCGAGGATCCGGCGCTGAAGGTCGCGCTCCTGCGGACCGTCAGCCGGCGCCCCGACTGGCCGGAGGAGCTCGTCACGCTCGCGACCCGGTGGGTCCGGGAACCGGAGCTCTCCACTTCCCTGCGCGAGGCGCTCGGGAACGCTCTCCTCGAGGCCGCCGAGCACGGGAACGTGCAGCGATTCATCGCGAAAGCACTGGTGAATACCGATCTGTCCGACGAGATCCGACGCGAGCTCCTGACCGTGTTGCTTCGCAGCCGGCTCCGGCCGACCCCGGAGCCCTGGATGGATGCCCTGGAGCGCCTCATCCGCGACTCCGGCGACCCCGCCATGCAGCGCGAAGCGCTCAAGGTCGTCCGGGTCCGGGGCTTCACCCGCTTCGACGAGCTCCTCGCCGAATTCGCCGGCGATCCCGAGACCGCCCGCGAGGTGCGACTCGCCGCCACCGCGATCCTCGCTCCGCGCACGGTGTTGGAGGACGCGACCTTCGACCGACTTATCGACCAGCTGGACGCCACCGGCGATCCCCTTGCTCCGCTCGCCGCCGCCACGGCGCTGGGTTCGGCGAAACTTTCCGGCAAGCAGCGGGAGCGACTCGTCGAAGTGATCGCCGAAGCGGGGCCCCTCACTCTGCCGCTGCTGGTGAAGGCCTTCCACGGGACCCGCGACACCCGCGTCGGCCTGGATCTGGCCCGCGCTCTGGTGGTGTCGCCCGGGGCCCGCGCCCTCCCCGAGGACGAGCTGGAGCAGATCTACGGCATCCATCGCTTCCAGCGCGACGGCGGAACCGACGAGATCATCGCCACCCTGAAACCGCTCATCGAGGAACACGAGCAGACGCACGCCCAGCAGGCGGAATACCTGGCCGAGCTCGGGCGCAAGATGAGCGCCGGCGCCGCCGACACCGAGCGCGGCGAGGAGGTGTTTTTTTCCGAGAAGGCGATGTGCGGCGTCTGCCACGTCGTCGACGGACGCGGCGGGCGCCTCGGCCCCGACCTCTCGCGCATCGGCGCGATCCGCAAGACGCGCGCCCTGCTCGAATCGATCGTCTTTCCCAGCTCGGCCATCGTGCCGGATTTCCGGGCCTACACCATCCACCGGAAGGACGGCGAGCCCATCTACGGCTCCATCGCAGGGGAAACCGACGACGCCGTTTTCCTCCGGACCCCCTCGCTGGAGGAGACGCGCATTCCCCGCAGCGAGATCGAGCGGATCGAGCCATCCGAGGTTTCCTTCATGCCGCAGGGACTGGAAAAGACCATGTCGCCGGAAGACTTGAACCACCTTCTCGAGTTCCTCTACAGTTTAAAATGACGGATCGGCGGGATTTTCTCTCCACGACTGCGGCAGCCGGTGCTGCGGCAGCCGGTGCCACGACGACCGCCGGAATGCTCACCGGTCTCGGCGCGGAACCGGAAGGACCGAGGCGCTGGTCGAAGTTCGACTATATCGACATCCATACTCGGGCTGGAGCTGGACGGGTAGGGCGGGGGACGGTTCGCCCCACCTTTTCACCTTAGACTCGGTCGTCTGCTCTTCATCGCGGACTCAAACCAAAGAAGGTGGGGCGAGGCGTTCCTGTCGTGCCGAGTAGTTCGTCCCTGCCCGTTTCTCCTCCCACCCTGCTGCGTCGCGGACACGGTTTCGGTTGAACTCTCCGGCCGAAATGGGGCAACATGCCCTCATGCGGCTGTACTTACTTCTGCTTTTCGTCATTCCGGCCCTCGGATCTTCCGGTTTTCTCCACCTTTCCTCCAGAGCCGCCGAGCAGACCGACGGCAACCGCTTCGCCTATCTCGCCGAGGACGATCCCTACTATCCGGACGGCGACTTCCCGAAACTGACCACCCCCATGTGGATCGGCGAGGACGACGTCGACGCGGCGATCTGCCTGACCATAGACGACATGTGCCGGATGTTTCCGGAAGGGAAACGGCCGAAGGGCCTGCCCTCCTACGCGCGGCGCCCGCAGGTGTACTACGACTTCCTGAAACCGGCGATCGATCGTCTCCGGCAGATCGACGGACGGGCGCCGGTCACCGTGTTCAGTCTCCAACTCGATGCCGACGACAGGCTCGTGCGCCACATGCAGGAGCTCGGCCTGACCATGGAGTGCCACACCTGGACGCACCCGGTGCCTCTGCTTCGAACCGTGAAGGATCCGCCTCCACCCCCGCCGGAGAGTCTCCAGCCAGCCGTCGAGGACACCCTGAAGACCCTGACGAACCTCGCGAAGCTCGCCGGACCCGCTCCGGTGGCCCAGCGCAATCCAGGCTGCGACGCTCGGAACACGGCCTCGCCACGCATGTTCTCCGAGATCTTCCCCATGCGTACTGCGAAGGGCCACTTCCTGCGCATGGACAGCAGCATCTTCCTCGCGTTCACGAAAACGCAGCCGGGAATGCCGCGGGAATGGTTCTTCCACGAGGACGGGCGGAAGCGTTTCGTGAAATTCATCCACGGCATTCCCTTCACCGAGACCTATCGCAACTACGTGACCGATTATCCCTATCCATTCGTCATCAACCGCACCCTCTGGGAGTTGCCCGCCGCCATTCCCGGCGACGCCCACGGCGTGCACGCCTACGGGAACAAGAGCGAGGAAATCCTCGAGGACTGGAAGCGCGCCCTCGACGTCGCCGTGGCCATGAAGGGGGTCTACACCCTCTGCTTCCACCCGCACGGCTACGTCCGGAGCGACCAGATCGCGGCCCTGGTCGACTACGCCGACCGGACCTACGGCGGGCGGGTGAAGTTCCTCAACTGCCGCGAGGTCTACGATCGCCTGACTCGCCATCTCTGCGCCGGCGTACCACTACGGGAGGCGGAGGGCGACGACGGCGGCGTCCGCCTGGCCGACGTGAACGCGGACGGCCACCTCGACGTGCTCCTCGGCCCCCGGAGTAAAACCCGGATCTGGAATCCGGAGACCGGACACTTTCGCTCCCTCCCGCTGCCGACAGCGGATTTTCCTTTCCGGTGCCACCTTTTCAACGCGACTCTCGACGGCCGGGCCGGACTGGCGCTCGCGGGTGAAAAAGGATTCGACGGGGCGTGGGTCTTCCGGGACGGCGGATGGCAGCCGGTGGAATTCGCCTTTTCCGGAAAAGCTGATCTTTCCCTCGTTTCGGGCGGCTACCGATTCCGGGACGTGAACGGCGACGGCCTTTCCGACCTGATCGTGAACCACGCCGAGGCGAACGCGATTTATCTCCGCGAGGGCAATGAGGAACCGTTCTCCTTCCGGGAGGCGCCCTTCGCGCTGCCCCGCAGCGGAATGCTCGTCGACGCCGAGGGAAAGGATGGCGGCCTCCGCTTCGTGGACTTGGACGATGACGGAGACCACGACCTGATCCACTCGGACGAACGCGACTACGGCGTGTGGCGATTCGAAGACTCGGAAACGGGCTGGGCTCCGGTGCGGGAGGGAGACGCGGACGATCCCGACAGAATCCCCGCCATCGTCGAAAACGGACGGAACTTCGGAGTCTGGTTCCACTCCGGGGAAATGATCCAGGCGAACGAATTCACCGCCGAGCTGCCCGACGGGATCGCGCGTCGGACCTTCGCGGAACTGCTCGAGGAGCCCGGGGAGTAGACTCGTAAATTCGCTCTTCCATGATGAATCGACTCCTCTCCCGAATCGTCTTCGGCATCGCGCTCATCGCCGGGACGGCGCCCGCGTCGGCCATGCTGAACCGCCAACTGGAGACCTTCCGGAACGCGCCGAACAACGGTCGGCAGGTCCTCACCATCGAGGGGCGCCGCTACCTGCTGATGCACTCGGCGCCGATGGGACCGGCGAAACTGACGCTTTGGCGAACGAAGGAAGGCGTTTCCGACGCCCGCACCCTGGACGATTTCGAGCGCGTGGCCACGGTGACGATGCCGGACGAGACCGGTTACGGCGGGTGCCTCGCCCGGCGCGGCGACACGCTCTTCGTCGCCTGGACCGGTTCCGACGGGATTCGTGTCCGGAGCGCTTCGATGGCGGCGGACTCCCTGCGCTGGAGTCCCGGCAGAACGATCGAGGAAGGCGACTGCCGGCTCGGCGACCTCTTCGTATCCGGCGACCGGGTCGGGATGGCGTGGCGGCGGGCCGGGGGGCGAGATCGCGACGCCATCGGTCTGAGCCAGCTGACCGTGGACGGAAGCTGGCGGGGACGACTCGTGGCGGAGGGCTTGGAGCCGGGATTTCCGCCCGTCGCCGCGCTCGACGGAAACGGCACCATCCACCTCGTGTGGGCCAGCGTCGCGGAGGAGCTGTATCATGTGAAAACCGAAGGCCTCGAGAGCGAGCCGGGCCCGGTTTCCGGGTTCGGGCACGGCGGCTGCCAGCCTTCCCTGCTGAGCCTCGGCCGTGATGGAATGCTGCTCGCCTGCGAGGATCAGTACGGTTTCGCCCAGTCCTACCATTTCGACGGCGAGCGTTGGGGGGGGCGAAATCGCGTGACCATCCGCGAGCCGCTCCTATCCTCCGACCAGCTCCATTCGCCCCAGCTCGCGCGAGACCGGCACGGCGTCGTCTGGATGTTCTTCGCCGACAACACCCGCCGCTCCACCTTCTGGACGCGGTGGCTCGGCTCCGGCTGGAGCCCCGTCTTCAACGGCCCGCGGATCCATGACACGGCTCCGCGCTACGATTCCACCCTCGTGACCATCGGGAGGTTTTCGGTGGAAAAACACGGCGCTGGCGACGTCGGCGGAATAGGCCTCGTCCTGATCGGCGAGGCGCCCGCCCCGCGGACTGCCTACCGTCGGCAGGCGGTCCCGGGACTCCCGAAGCCGGGCGACAAGTGCCTCTTCCTGGACCTGCTGGAGATCGCGAGAGCGGAGGGATGCGAGGCGAGCGTCGAGACGGCGCGAAAGCACGGGAAAGGCCCGCTGATGGAACTGGGTCCGCCGGGCTCCTTCGATCAGGACCGCGTCTTCAATCACGGTACCGTCCTCTTCGACGAGGAGAAGGAAATTTATCGCATGTGGTACGGCGGCATCCGGGAACCGCGGCCCGGCGAGGCGCAGGTTCCGTGGTGGGACACGATCCACTGCGGCTACGCCGAGAGCGACGACGGCGTCGACTGGCAACGCGTTCGCGTCGGGCTGGTTGAGTGGAAAGGCTCTACGGACAACAACATCGTCCCGGGCCTCCGCCACGTCCCGCTGGTGATGAGGGACCCGGCGGCGTCCGATACCGACCGCCGCTACAAGGGATTCTACTTCTGGAACTCCGGAGAGCACCTGCAGATGGCGCGCGAGGGAAAGTACGACCGCGAATACGATCCGCGCGATCCCTGGTTTCACATGAGCCTTTTCCCGTCGCCGGACGGCATCCGCTCCGAGCCGGTGCGCGGCAAGGTGCATTTCCCCGAGAACGGAACAAAGCCGTATTCCACCATCCCGCAGTCGGTCTTCTTCGATCCGCGCGAGACGGATCCCGCGAAGCGCTACAAGGCCTACGGCTTCATGACCCTGAACCTTCGCCGCCGCGGGACCTGCTACCTCCACAGTCCCGACTGCGTCAACTGGACGGCGCACCCGGAGATCCCGGTGATGGACCCGGCCATCCGCGGCATGCCTCCGGCCCAGGGCGGCCCGACCGGGCAGATCCACGACACGGTCGTCTTCCCCTACGAAGGGTATTACCTCGCCCTCTACCAGAACCAGCGGGAACCCCGCCACATGCCGGTGGAGCTCGCCGTCAGCCGCGACGCGGAGACCTTCCGGCACGTCGGCGTCGGGCGGAACGTCATCCCGGTGGGACCGCCGGGCTCCTGGGACGCCCTCACCATCCTGCCCACCCCGCCCGTCATCCACGAGGACGAGATCCGTCTTTACTACGGAGGCGGGAGCGAGCGCGAGGTCGACTTCCAACCCGACCCGCACTGGGTCGCCAAACCGGGACTCGCCACCCTGCGGCGGGACGGGTTCACCTCGCTCCGACTCCGGGACGACGCCCTCCGCGGATTCGTCGAGACCGTTCCGACCGACCCGCCCGCGGAGGGAAACGTCCTCCGGCTAAACGCCCGCTGTCCTTCGCCGTCGCGGATTCGTGTCGCCATTCTCGACGCCTCGACCGGAAGACCGATCCCCGGATTCGCGATCGAGGACTGCCGGCCCTTCCGGGGCGACTCCCTCGACCATACCGTCCGCTGGGGAGACAGGACCGCCCTCTCCGCATCGGCTCGGCCCGTCCGCCTTCGCTTCGAACTCGAGCGCGGGAAAGACTCGGAGGGCCCGGTGCGGCTCTTCGCCTTCTGGATCGAATGACAAGAGACCGTGTCGTATTCGACCGCGTGATGCCGGTGCGACAGGGATTGAGAATCACGACGTTTTTTGCCAACCTGACGAATGCCTCCTCGAATCTTCGTTTTCTTCCCATGATCCAGCAGTCGCTGCTCTACAAGTCCAACGACCAGTTCTGGTTCACCTTTTTTCACGAGGCCAAGCACGTATTGCAGCGAAAGAAGAAGACGATCTTCCTCGAAGGTGACGCCTCGAAGCCGGAGGACAAGGACTGGGAGAAGGAGGCCAACGATTTTGCGGCGGACTTGCTGATTCCCCAGGGCGGAGTGGAAGCGGTTTGTCTCCAAGCATGACCGGTTTGGAGAGACCACAGTCTGCGGTTTGCCGACGAGATCGGAATCAGTTCGTGCAGCCGGAACGCGCCGAGAGGTGGATGGCCGGGAAGGCTCCGCATCGAGTCAATTGGATCACCCAGGAAGAACTCGACGAGCTCTGCGAAATGACGACAGGCTCGAGCGATTCCACCTCGCTCATTCGACAGGAATGGAGCCTTCCCGCCCATGCTTCACCAACGGCCAGAACTGGTCCCAGTCGAAGGGGCGGCTGAATTCGCCGTAGTGACACTGCGTGCATTGACCGCGGCCGACGGGGCGCATCCTGAGGAGCACCTCCTGGCCCGGGGAGGCGGTGGAACGGGAGGCGACATGCTCGCTGCCGGGGCCGTGGCAGCTTTCGCAGCCGACGCCGGTGAGGTGTTCGCCGTTCATGGACCGCAGGTAGCCGCCGGGCTCGCCGAAACCGACGGAGTGGCACTTGATGCAGCTCGGGTCGGCGTGGGAATCGCGTGCCACCAGGGAATCCCACGCATGGGCATGACCGCTCTCGGCCCAGGAACCATGGGCTTTCGGGTGACAGGCGGCGCAGGTGGCGCTGCCGACATAGGTGGCGGCGGGTTCGACGCCCGGAACGCGGTCGGCGGCGAGTTCGGCGGGCCGGTCGATGGCCAACTCGGCGTGGCGAATCTCCTCGCGGTAGGCGGCGACATGCCGGCGGATGGACGGGTCCTCGGGAATGGTATCGATCATCAGGGAAATGTCGCCGGTGGTAGGTTTCTCCCAGGCTCCGGCGCCGGGCAGGAAAACGGCATGAATCTCGCCGAGCGCCCGCGCCTCGTTGGTGGTGGCGAGAATCCAGCTCTGGTTCACCTGTGCCAGCGCCGGGGACGGCTGGCGGACATCGCCGCCGAGGATGAAGTCGAACTCGTAGAATTCGCGCGCCAGTTTCTCGAGGCCGTTCTCGTCGGTGAAGGCGAGGCAGACGAACACATCGACGCCCGATTCCTGCAAGCCGGACAGGACCTTTCGCAGCGATTCCTCCATTCCAGCCAACCGCACGGAGGGATCGAGCGATCCGGTGATGCTCTTCCGGTCGACCACCCCGAGGAAAGCCACGGAGAGCCCGTCCGCCGTTTTCACCGTGACCGAGGCGGGCAGGATGGATTCGCCGGTGGAGGCATCGAGCAGGTTGGCGCTGACCAGCGGAACCGGTGACTTCGCCGCGAGATCGCGCAGGGTGTCGGCCGGCAGCCGGGCCTCGCGCTCGCCCAGGTTGACTGCGGCGTAGCCCATGTCGCCGAGGGCGTTCAGCAGGTGGCGGAACTCGATCCTGTGGTAGTCCTCCAGGCCCGCCATGGCATTGCCGACCTCGACCTTCAGCGCCCCGGGTGCCGCGCCTTTCAGCACGGTGCTCACCCGCGTCAGCCCGCCGTATTGGCCGGTGAAACAGCCGCAGGGCTCGATGCGTCCGCTGGTGTCGCAGGTGAAATAGAGATCGAACGGCACCGACGCACCGGTTTTCTCTTTCCCGCACCCGGTCAGGCCGATGGCGAGAAAGAGAATGGAGAAAACAGAAGTGGCGAAACGAGAAATCATCGAATGTCAGGAAGTTGGAATCGGACCGATCGCCTCGAGGCCCCTTGCCTAGGGGCCAAAGGCCCTGTTCGGACATTCAGTTCAACAGTGCGTGAATGAGAATGTTGACGTTAACCTTCTCCGATTCGCGGATCTGGTTGCCGCCGCAGCAGCAGCAGCCCTTGGCGTTGGCGACGTCGTTGAGGCCCTCGGAGGAATAGATCAGGGCCAACCGTCCGTCGATCTCGATGCCTTCGACCAAGGTGGTGCCGCCGCTTTTCAGGGAGAGGCTGGAAACTTGGTAGACGGTGGAGAAGATCGAGTGGGCCATGGGGATTTTCTCGAGCGGCGCGTCGGGAAACAGCGCCCGCAGTTCGGCGCGGAAACTCTGGTCCCAGGCCTGGTCCGAGCACCCGGGACTGGCGAGGAGAAAGCCGCCGCATTTCAGGTAACGCAACAGGTTTTCCCGTTCGCCCTTGCTGAAGCGGAAGCTCCCCTCGCCCGAGATCACGGTGAAGGGCGAATCGAAGAGCGCCTCGGTATCGAGTCTCACCGAGTGGAACCTCGGCAGCACGTCGAGGCCGGTTTCCCGCGCGGTGGTGGCCAGGAACTTGTCCGCGAAGCAGACTGAAGTCTTGCCGGCGGCGTAGGTCAGATTGTTGCAGCGGATGGCGAGCAGTTCGTCCACCTGGCCGGGCGTGAGATCGCCGCCGCTCGCGGGCAGAACCGCAGCGAAGGCGAAGAGGAGCAGGCCGGTCATCGGGTGTCGTGTCTTCATGGGGTCTCCTTTCGGTTTCGGGTCGTGGTGAGCTTGTCGAAGTAGGCATCGACCAGGTCGCCGTATTCATCGAGAATCAGGTCGCCGGTCGGGGACCGGGAAGGCCGATTCAAAGCGCGGGGCCGTCCCTCGCCATCGCCGTCGGAGTCTTCGGAGAGGGACACGTCGGGCGACGGCGTTCCCTCCGCCAGGCCGTCGGAAAGGTTCGCGGATTCCGGCCCCGTTTTGCCGAGCATGGATTCGCCTCCCAAAAGGCTCGCGCTGGGGCCGTCCCGGGAACTGCCCATGCCGAGGAATCCGGCCATGCCCATTCCGCCGCCGCCGATGCCCCGTCCCTGCCCGAGTTCGAACCCGAAGGTCCGGCACTGGGCCATCTGGGAAAAAGTGTCGCCGGCCATCATCCGGTGCATGAGCCGGAGCCGCGCCGCGAATTCCCCGCCCATGCCCCCTTGGCATTGCGTGCACCGGCCCATGAGCTTTTCCATTTCCGCCCGCAGGTGCTCGGCGCGGTCGTGCGAGGCCCGGCCGCGCCCGCTCAGCATGGTCCGCGCGCTCTGGTCGGCGAGTGAGGAAAGGTTGGCGGACTCGATCGCTCCGGCGATGTCGCGCGCGTCGCGGGCCGCTTCCGGGTAGGCTGCCTCGGCGTTGTCGGCACCATCGCGGAGCCGCTCGACGATCTGGTCGAGGGCCTCCCCGATCAACCTCTCGGTGCCCGCCATTTCCTGCAGTGCCAACCTGTCGTCGCGGGTCAACTCGGGCCGGGAGGCGTAGGCTGCCGTCTGTTGAGCGAGATCCCGCTGCATGGCGTAGGCTTGCTGGTAGGCGCCGAGGGCTTTGAGCAACTGCTGGATCTGGTCGGCATCCCTGATGGCGGCGGCGATTTTTTCCTCCGCCGCCTCCCGCGCCGGGTCAAGCCGGTCTGCCTGAGCCTCGGCCTGCTCGGAAAAGCCTTCCATGGATTCCGCCGACGGCGAGGCTGCGAGAAACTCCTCGTTGTCCCGCTGGTTCTGCGCGATCGATTCGCGGATCTTGCGGGCTTCCTCGTCGAGGACTTTCTGGAGATCCTTTTCGAGGTCGTAGAGCGGTTGATCCCGGGTGGCCGATTCCATCCTCTTCGCCAGCTTTTCGAGTTTCCGGTTCAGTTCCGACTGGCGGGCCGCGAGCTCGTCGCGGGTGGCCTGATCCGGATTTTCTCCCGCCGCGGCGGCTTTACCGGCCAGCTCGCGCTGTTCCCGCGCTAGGTCGCGAAGTTCGTCATGGAGGGTGGAATACTTCCGCTCAAGGTCCCGGATCTCCCTCTCCATCCGAAGATAATCGTTGTACTGCTCCTCGCCGATCACCTCCAGCGTCAGAGTCGGCGTGCGCGCCAGCTGCGAGTCGGGCCGGATGTCGGTGGCTTCGCCAAAAATCGAAATGACGTCGCCGGGCGCCGCGCCCATTTCCGACGGCGCGATGCGAACCGTCTCCAAGGCGTCGCGTTGCGGCGGATCGACCGGCATGGCGATGGTTTTCGGTTCGGAAAAATCCTCGTTGATCCCGGTGTGCAGCCGCATCGATTTCAGGCCGTAGTCGTCCGACGCGTGGAAGGCCACGTTGGTCGCGAAGGTATCGACGATGAAACCGTCGGAGACCGGCTCGGTGATGCCGATCTCCGGCGGCAGGTCGTGGGTGACCACCAGGTTCACCGCCAGTTCCCGCTCGGCGGGCAGGCCAGTGACGTCGCGCAGGTCGAAGCGCAGCCGCCCCGAAACTTCCGCCGTGACCGAGGCCCGTGCGACGTTCGGCCGCTCGGCATCGTCGGCCCGCAGCGGAGTCTCCAGCGGCTCGGGATCGGACGACTGCAGGCCCACCGAACCTTCCGACAGCGGACGATTGGAACGGAGGGCGAAGGTCACCTCGCTTCCCGCCAGGACCGACAGCGTCGGCGCGGTTGCTTTTTCCATCCCCAACCGGTTCTCCCGCTTCGCCAACCGCGTGTAGGCCGGCGCGCTCACCGTGGCCTTTGCATCTTCCAGTTGCGGCCACAGGATCACTCCGATGCGACGCGCCTCGCTGATCGAGCGCCGGGTCTTCGTATGCGCCCGTACCAAGAGGTCGGCATCGACCTGGTCGATCTGCTGGACGAATCCATCCTCGCCCTGGGCGAACATCGGAATGGTAGTCCGATTGTCCGGGTCGTCGGCGTGCGCGACGGTCAGGAACAGCTCCCGCGGCCGGTGCCCGGAGTATTCCACCTCGATCGTCGCAGGCTGGTGATACACGACACGAGCTTGGTCGTCCTCCGGCGTCACGATCTCCAGCTGGGTGAAGGAAAACGGCGGATGATCTCCGAACGGATCGACGAAGCGCATAAGTTCCCGGCTCGCGATCTGGGAAAAAATTAGCGCCGGCAACACCAGCAGGGCTACGGGAAGCATCGCCCGCCAGAAAGTTCGGCCCAGGGTTGGCGACTTGGTGAGCGGGACGAAATCGCGTCCTTCCACTTCCCGCGCGGCCTCGTCGACGGCGCGCTCCGCCAGCTTGCGCGTCACGACCGGCTGGGTTTCATCGGCGACCTTTTCGCGCAGCTGGAGGACATTGATCAGTTTCGATCCCAGCGTCCCGTCCCTCGCCTCCAGCACCCGCGCCACCGGTAGAAGCGATCCACCCCCGCCGAAGGCCCGGCGGAAGAACCGGCCCGCGAACACCAGCAAGGCCAGCAGTCCCACGAGACTCGCCACCAGCCGGGCAGCCGCACCGAGTTGCAGGACGAGGTCCGCCGCCACCACCAGCCACACCGCCGCGCAGACGAACTTGAGCCCGCGCAGGAACCATTCGACCGCGCAGGTGCGGCGCCAGGCCCAGTCGGCCCGGTGCAGGCGCTGGATGAGATCTGCGGTGTTCATCTTGTCAGGAAATTCTCTCTGAAAACCGGCGGTTTGGAAAGGCGTTAACGCAAAATCACAACAGCCCCCATCGGCGGCGCAGGAACCACTCCAGGCCCAGCAGGGCGAACAGCAGGTAGAAAACACTCGCGCGATCCCAGGCGCTCCGGCGTTTCACAACCGGAGGCGCGTTCGATTCCGCCACCGCCACGCGATCGAGACCGGCGACCACTTCCCGCAGTCCGGCGGCGTCCAGCAGCCGTCCGCCACTGACCTCGGCCAGCTTGCGGAGGTAGGCGAAATCCGGTGCGAGCTCGGTGGTCTCCCGGGCCTCCACGTACACGGCGAACCGGCATTCGTGACTCTTTCCGCCGACGTGAATCACGCCCCGATGACGCCCCGCGTCCTTGGCCACCATCGACCCCTGCCAGACGGTGCCGTTCTCCTCCTTCTCCAGCGGCACGTCCGCCACCGCTTCGTCGTCGCGGAACACTTTGATCTGCGGCGCCACCGGAGGCGGCTGATCGAGGCCGGGATACAGGGTGAACTGGATGCGTTCCCCGACCTTGAGGTTGGCGGAACTCACCGTCAGGCGCGCCTCGGTGCCGGGGTTGGCATTGGAGCGGGCCACCAGGTTCAGCAGCATCTGGTTCCAGAAGGCGTCGTAGAGATTGTTGGTCGATTCGCTTCGTTGATTCAGCGACCATTTCCACAGTCCGCCGACCGCGATCGCGAGCACCTGTCCGCGTCCGTGCCGGCGATGGATGATGGCGGGCGTGGAACTCTGCTGCCCGCTGTCCTCGGCCAACGCCTCGACTGCGGCGAGCGTCTTCGGCGGCTCGACGACGCGCGCGATCGGCAATTCCGGCAGCGATTCCGCGCCCCCCGGCGCCGTCGCCAGCAGTTCCAGCGGCACCATCTGTCCGACGCTGCGGCCTTTCACCACCCGGACCGGACCCGTCGCCGCCTCCGACCAGAGAGCGGGTGCGAGTTCATCGAAAATCGCGTTGTCACCCGGCTTGCCGCGCGCGAACACCACGGTGCTACCGCCTTCCTCCACCGCCTCGGCGAGAGCCCGCAGTTGCTCTTCCGAGAGCACGCGGTCGGTTTCCCGGCCGAGGATGAGGAGCGGGTAGGCACCGAAATCCGCCGCCGATTCCGGGATCGTGCCAGACTTTCCCTCGCTGCCGGTTCCCATGACCATGGGCCCCTTCTTTCCGAAGGACAGCACCGTCGTCAGCTCGACGCGATCGTTCTGGGTCAGGGTGCGCCGGAGAAAGGTGGTGTCCCAGTGCGGGGAACCCTCGACGAGCAGAACGGGGATGCGGGCGTCGGTCACGTTGAGAAAGGTGAAGGCGCTGTTGTTGTCGATCTCGCGCTCGCCCGGCAGAGGGGTGACGCGGATCTCGTATTCGTATTGGCCGGGCTCGGGTTCGCCGACGTCAAAGTTCACGGGAACTTCCCAACCGGGCTCCACCGAGATGCGGCGATCGCGCACGAGTTTTCCTTCCCGCAACAACTCGACCCGCAGGGACCGGGCCTCGCCGCCCATGAGGCGCACGGCCGCCTGGAGCCGGGATTGCTGTTTCACGAAGGTGTAGGGCTGGTAGGACGCGATGTGGAGGCTGACGTCGGGGATGGTCTGCTGCGTGCCGAGGGCGATGGGATAAATCGGCACGTGTTTCGAACGCGCCAGCTGCGCGGTGCGCTCGGCGGAGACCATCTCGAAATCGTGTCCGTCGCTGAAAAGGAACAACCCCACGCCATGCTCGTCCTTTCCGAGCGCGTCCAGCACCTCGCTCACCGACTGGTGAAAAAGCGTCGTCTCGCCGACCGCGTCCACTGCGGGGAGTTCGCCGGACGCCAGCGGACGCGAACCTCCGGAGAATGCGAACAGCCGCACCTCGCCCGGCGCCTCCTTTTCCGTCGTCATCAGGCCCGACTCGGCGAGAATGCGGCGGGCGGCATCGAGGCGGCGCATCTGCCCGGCGCTGTCGGCTTCCCCCATGCTCCGGGAGGTGTCGATCGCCACCAGGGTGACCCGGTTCGGATGCCGGCGCGGCTCGGTTTCCTCGATCATCGGCTGGAAGAGCAGCGCCGCGAGCACGCCGATGGCGAGGAGGCGCAACAGCGCGAGCGACACCCGCCGTTTCGCCATCAGCCGCATCCCGACGTGCCAGTAGGTCCGCACCGCCATCAGGCCCAGGACGAGGGCGAGCAGGACGATGAAAACCGGCGGGAACATCGGTTCCCACACAAGGTTGGCGATGAGGAGTCGTTCGAAGTTCATCCTGTTCCGGAAGCGAGTCGGAAGGGCCGGTAGAGCAGCATCTCCACGAGCAGCAGCGCCGCCATGCCCAGCAGGAACCAGTGAAAGACAGGGCGCCCGCTGGTGAGTTCCTCGTAGTCCCCGGCTCCTTCGACGAAATGCCCGGTATCCTCTCCGGACACCCGGGCGCGCGCTTGGAGTTCCTCGGGATCGATGGCCCGCAGGTCGCTCTCTTCCGCGCTGACGTTGACCGCCGCCGCCCACGCGGACCGGTTCGCCGCCCCGAGCCGATAGATGCCGGGCCGGGCGGCGTCGAAGGTCGCCTGGACGCGCTCGCCGTCGGGGACGAGGCGTGCCGAAATTTGTTCGCCATCGGGACCGGTGAGCGGTGCGGCCTCGATGTCGCGCTGCCACACGTCGGCGGTGACCGGGGATCCGGTCTCGGTGGTGGTTTCGGGAACGATCTCCGGGGTCAGGTGCTTGACCAGTTCCTGCACCCAAGCCGGAAACAGACGTTGCCGGGCGAGATTGCTCGACAGCTCCGCCGGAGTGAAGTTGCAGAATACCGCCGTGCCGAGGCCGATGTCCGAGACCCCGAGCGCGGGCGATCCGTCGGCGAAGTGGAGGATGATCTCCCCTTCCTCCGCCGGCAGCGCGCGCTGGATCTCGTAGAACTCCAGAAGCGAAAGCGCCTGCCGGTTCTCCCCGCGGAAAAGTCGCAGGAAAGGCGAACGAAACTCGCCGCGGGCGATCTTCTGAGGCTTGCCGCCGAAATTCTCGGTCGTCAGTTTTCCGGCGACGTGGAAGGGAGTCACGGGACGCCCGGCCGCTTTTTCCAGGGCCTCGATGTTGGCTCCGTCCGCCGCGCCGTCGAGGAAATAGATAAGACCGCCACCGTTCTCCAGAAAGGCCACCAGCCGCCGCGCCTGCTCGTCGTCGAGGGAGCCGACGCCGGTGAACACGACCTTCGAAGTCGTCGACATCGGTCCCGGCTCCAGTTGCGCCAGCGGAAGCACCCGGGGCGCGTAGGCGGCGGAGCGGTTCTCGAAGGGATCGAGCGCCGTGGCCACGAACAGGGCGCCGGAATCCTCGGCCTTCTCGTCGCTGAAGACCAGCACTTCCTCGCGATGCTGCACTTCGAGCTTGAGGTAGCGATGGTTGTCGGCGGCGAGCCCGTCGTCCTTCGGTATCCTGACGTCGATGGTGTGAATCCCCTCCTCGTCCGGCGCCGCGAGTTCGAGGGTGACGCGTCCGGTCGACCAGGCCGCCGCCGGGATTTCTCCCCCCACCGAAGACCGGCCATCGACGATCGCTTCCACCGGCAGGGTGACCGGTTCATCGCTCCAGTTGGCGGCGGTGATTTCGAGCCGGATCGATTCGCCCATGGCCACGCGCGTCGCCGAGGGTTCCGCCGAGAGCAGGGCGGCATTGGCGCGTTCCCCGTCGCCGACCGTGTTCACGAAGAAGAGCCGCACGCCCTCGGGCAGTCCGTCGAAGGTCGCATCGGCCCAGTTGCTCCGTTGGAAGTCGGACAGGAAATACACCTCCGCCCCGGCGGCCTCGCCTTCCAGCAGCGTCGAGACCAGCGCCACCGCGCGGCCGGGCTCGGTGCGTTCGTACGTTGCCGGCAAGGCCGCCAGCGCCGTGCGAACGCGGTCGTGGTCGGGCGTGAACTCCGGCAACAGCGTCCGCGCCTGGTTTCCGGCAACCACGGCGTTGGCCCGGTCCTCGCCGTCGAGGGTGGCGAGAATTTTTCCGGCCTCCACCAGCGCGTTCTTTTCCGCCGAAGCCCGCGCCCCGGCCTGGTGCCGCATGCTGAGCGAGCGGTCGAGGACGAGGAGCACACGCCGTCCTTTCTCCCGCTCCGCGCCCGGCTGCGAACCGAAGCGAGGCAGCACCGGCTTCAGGAAGGCCAGCAGGGCCAGCACCACCACCAGCGTTCGCAGCAGGGTCATCAGCACGTGCCGCCACCGAATCAGCTTGGAGCGCTCGGACAGCGATTTGCGCAATCTTTCCAGATCGGGAAATCGGATCGCACGAGGGTAATGCCGGTTGAACAGGTGAATGGCCAGCGGTAGCGCCAGGAGGGGCGCCAGCGCGAGGAAAAGGCCGCCGTTGAGAAAGTTCATCGCCCGCGCCTCCCTCCTTTGACCTTCCCCCTCAGGCCGAGCCAAGCCTCGATCGCTTCCAGATAGGGAGCTTCGGTTTTCAGGATGTGGTAGTCGATGCCGCGCCGCCGCGCCTCTCCGCAGAGCCGTTCCGTCATCGCGTCCATCTCCTTGCGATAGGCCTTGCGAATCTCGTCCGGAGCCACCTGCAAAGCTTCCCCGGTTTCCATGTCGATGAATCGCGCGAGGGCCACGTCGGGCAGGACAACCTCGTCGGGATCGACCACGTGCAGGAGCAGGATGTCGAACCTGCGATGCTGGAACCGGGCGACCGCGTCGAAAAACCGGTCGAGGTCGGTGAAGAAATCCGAGATCACGATAAGACTGCCGCGTTTCCTGAACAACGGCACGCAGAGATCGAGTGCCCCGTGCGCGTGGGTCTTGCCCTTCGAATCGAGGACCGCTTCCTCCAGCCGGGTGACCACCTCGTGCAGATGACGCCGGGTCGATCCGGGAGCCACGTAACCCGCCAGGGATTCGTGGAAAAGCGCCAGCGACGACTTGTCGCCCTGGCGCTGCATCAGGTAGGCGAGCGAGGCGGCGATGCGGGCGGCGCGCAGTTGCTTGGATTCGCGGCCCTCCGCCTGGTAGGCCATGGAACCGCTCACATCGACGACGAGGTAGCCGGTGAGGTCCTTCTCTTCGCGATACTTCCGCACCGCGAGGTTCCGGCTGCGGGCGTAGACTTGCCAGTCGATGGCGGAAATTGGATCGCCCACCACGTAGTGACGGTGCTCGACAAACTCGGCGTTGGTGCCGAAATCGGTGGAGCGATGCCTGCCCGCGAACCAGCCTTCCACCACTGTCTGGGCGAAGAGCAGGAGATTCTTCAGAGGATCGAGATCGCCCGGTTCCAGCACCGGGGGCTTCGCTGTTTTTCTAGCGCGTGCCGGCAGCGGCGGCGGTTTCAGCCGCACTTCCCGCGCCGCGTCCGGCAGGGGAGGTGGTTGCCGGGACGCGCCGCGCCGCTTGGCTTCCTCGAAGGCGGATCGACGGGCCATGACCGCTTCAGCTCCGGTAGTCCGGTTCCGGGGTTTCCTCGAGCAACTTCGCGACCAGGTCGGTCGTCTTGAGCCCCTCGCCGGTGGCTTGGTAGTTGGGCACGATGCGATGGGCGAGCACGAAAGCGGCGACCTCCCGCACGTGGTGGGTCTCCGGCGCGGCGCGGCCTTCCATCAGTGCGAGCGCCTTGGCGCCGAGGATCAGGTACTGCGAGGCACGCGGGCCGGCGCCCCACTCGATGTATTCGACCGCGCACGGGGCCGCCTCCGGTTCGCCGGGACGGGTGGCGCAGGCCAGGTCGACGGCATAGTGGAGAACGTGGTCGGCCACGGGAACCGCGCGGACGATCTTCTCCACGTCCATGAGCTCGTCCCGGGTGACCACGGAGGAAATCGTTTCCTCCACGCCTTGAGTGGTTCGGCGCACGATCTCGACCTCGACTTCCTTGCCGGGATAGCCGACCTCGATTGAGAACATGAAGCGATCCAACTGCGCTTCCGGCAACGGGTAGGTGCCCTCGTGCTCGATCGGGTTCTGGGTTGCCACGACCAGGAAAGGCAGCGGCAGTTCCCGGGTTTCGCGGGCCACCGTGACGTGATGTTCCTGCATAGCCTCGAGCAGGGCCGACTGCGTCTTTGGCGGCGTGCGGTTGATCTCGTCGGCGAGGAGCAGGTTGGTGAACACGGGACCGAGCTGGAAATCGAACTCGATGCTGCCGGCGCGTTCGTGGAGGATTTCCGAGCCGAGAATGTCGCTCGGCATCAGATCCGGAGTGAACTGGATGCGGTTGAACTTCAGCCCCAGCGTCAATGCCAGCGATCGCACCAGCAGCGTCTTCGCCAGCCCGGGCACCCCGATGAGCAGGCAGTGCCCCTGGCAGAATAGGCTCAGCAGCAGCGCATTGACCACGTGCTCCTGTCCCGAGATGACTTTCTCGATCTCCCTCAGCAGACGCTCCGAGACGTCGTTGACCAGTTCGGGGTTAAGACTCGACTCGTCGGAATTCATGAGGCGGGCAGGGAACGATTCCTTTGGTTACCACGGATACGGACCCGAACACCAGATATTTCATCTGAGGAAAGTCGACGCCCGGCGGTCGAGATCCAGTTGAAACTGCCTGGCAAACGCCTTTCGCGATCCGGAACCGAAAATCGGAAGCTAGCTCCGTCTCCGGTCGGGCCGTCGGAGGCCGATACCCCGCGTGGCCTCGGTCGCCAACGCGTGGACGCCCGCAGTCCGCCTCTCTGGACATGAAACTTCCGACACGATCGGCCCTTCCCCCGAGATCCGGCACCTCGCCCGGCGGCGCATCCTCGTGTCCACTCGATCCGAAAACCGCCTCGCCATTCTCCGCTCCGCCCTATCGCTCCCGATCTTCGACCGTCTCCCATGGCGAAGCATCTCCGGCCGACGCGGTGGCGAGGAGGAGAACGGACGGGCAGACGAATCTCCGGTTTGTCGGAAAATCCATGACACGAAAAGCAGTTGAAAGCCAGTACCGGCGAGCCTACCCTTCGCTCTTGCCAGATGAGGAAACTTCGGACATCAGCCGGTATCCTTTGGTCTGTGTTGATTCTCTTTCAGACTCTAGTGGTCCAAGCATTGTTCGCTTCGGGATCGCTGGGCGAGTTGAGAAAAGAGCACGAAGCGAAGTTGGGGAAGACGGCGGAGCCGATCACGGCCTTTCAGACCCGTTACGAGGAAGAGCTCGGCAAGTTGCAGGAGCGTGGGAGAAGCTCGGGCGATCTGGATCTCCTGCTTGCGTTGGAAAAGGAAATCGAGGGGTTCCGCGAGGGGGACACGCCCGAAGCAACCCAGGAGTCGCTGCGGAAACTCCAGAAGATCTATGCCGAGCAGATGGCGAGATTGACCAAGGAGCGGGCTGCGGCGATTGGGAAGCTGAACAGCGAGTATCAGGTTTCGCTCAAGAAACTGGAAACCGGGCTCACGCAGGCTGGTGACATCGATGCCGCCCTCGATGTCCGCCGTGAACACGAACGCATTGAACTGCTCTCCGCCCAAGGCGTATCGGTGGCCGCCGAGGATGGTGACGGATCTCCGACGGCCTCGCACGCGGGCATGGAGGAAAAGGCCGATCGCAAATCGGATGAAGCGCTCGCGGAATGGCTCGCGGGAACGGTTTGGAAGCGTGGCACGGGGGATTTGCTGCGCTTTGAAAAGGATGGGGGACTGAGCCACTACCGTTCCGACACCGACATAGCCACGGGGACCTACACCGTGGACGAGGAGGAGGGACACGTTCACATCGTCTGGTCCGAAGGCGGCGCGAACAACCTGGAACTGGCGAGCGATCAGATCAGGCTCAACGACCGCCTCAGGTCCAACACCTGGGTGCGGATCGATCAGCACCTCAAAGCGGTCGAGGCCCTCGCCAAGCGCGGAATTCCCGAGAGTGAACGACAATTGGAGAGCAGGCTCAAAGGCACCGTCTGGAGCCGCAATCACGGGAATGCCGCCCCCTTCCTCTACGAATTCGAAGGCAAGGGGAAGGTCTTCCTTTCCATCTGGGGAGGCGACTGGCGGAACCCGCAGCCCTACGTGATCACCGGTCCCCGCCAGCTCACCATCGAGGGCCGGTTCGAGATGGAGTTTTCGGAAGATTTCTCCACTTGGCGAAGTGCCGATGGCAATATGACGGGGCTTCTGATCAGGATGGATTGAGGGATCGGCTTCGGGAGAGCGAGCAAGGACGCGTGACGCTTGCTTGGATGCCTGTGTTCCACTCTCAGACTGCGCACCTCTTGTCTACCGTGTTGGGGGAGGTTCTACGCTGAATCTCGTTGCGAGCCTGCGTCCCGCACGTAGAATGGCCACCGGGCGCTACCCGTGGAGGTCGCTTTCCCGACCTGTTTTCATTCATCCCGCAAAGCCTGTCTCATGAAGATTTTTCGCCTGATTTCCCTCCTCTCTCCCCTGATTCTGTTGGGCTTGCTGGTGGTGAACGCCCAAACGCGGAACTCGGCACCGAAGTCTGTCGCTCCCCATGTGTCGGCGGATTGGAAGGCCGGACTGGCCTCGGCAGTGATCACTCCCGACAAGCCCATCTGGATGGCCGGTTACGCGGGGAGAGATCGTCCCGCTGAAGGCAAGGTGCAGGATCTATTCGCCAAGGCCCTCGCTCTGGAGGACGAGGCGGGAACTCGGCAGGTCATCGTCACCCTGGACCTGATCGGGGTGCCGCAGGGAATTCGGCGGCGGGTCGCGGCCAAGGCGGAAAAAGAGCACGGGCTGGCTGCCGAGGCCCTCTTGATCAATGCCTCGCACACCCACAGCGGTCCCGAACTGCGCCGTAGCCCCGACCCGCCCACGGAAGAGGATTTGCAGAATCCCAAAGTCCGCGACGCTTGGGAATACACCGTGGAATTGGAGGAGAAGCTCGCCGGTGTCATCGGCGAGGCTTTGGCCGACCTGAGCCCGGCCCGCCTTACCTGGAACAAGGCTCGATGCGGCTTTTCCATGAACCGGCGCCGGGACTACAGCCTGCCCGCCGATCATCCCTACGCCAAAAAGGCGCCGAACCCCGCCGGTCCGGTCGATCAGGAAGTGCCCGCCCTGCGGGTGGAGAGTCCCGAGGGAGAGGCGAGGGGAGTCCTGTTCGGTTACGCCTGCCACAACACTTGCCTGGGTTTCTACAACTGGTGCGGTGACTACGCGGGCTTTGCCCAGGAGTATCTCGAGGAGCACCGGCCCGATTTCGTCGCGCTTTTCATGGCCGGATGCGGAGGGGATCAGAATCCGTATCCGCGCCGCTCGGGAGTGGTGCCCGGCGTCAGCGATCTGGAACTGGCCCAGCAGCACGGTCGCTCTCTCGCCAACGCGGTGGAAATGGCCTTCTCCACCCATCCCATTCCCGTGACCGGACCGCTGGGTGCCGCCTACGAGGAAGTGGAACTGGCCTACGAGAAGCCGGAGCGCAAGGCGCACCAGTACCCAGTGCAGGTGATCAGGTTCGGCGACGCCCTGACCCTGGTGGCTCTGGGCAGCGAGGTCGTGGTGGACTACTCCCTGCGGCTCAAAGAGGAGCTGGCGGGAGAGGCCGGCGTTTGGGTGGCGGGCTACAGCAACGACTACTCCGGCTACATCCCCAGCCTGCGAATCCAGGAAGAAGGCGGCTACGAAGCCGCCACCGGATGGGCTCGGGGGATCGAGGAGCGCATCGTGGACAAGGTCCACGAACTTCACGAGCAACTGCAGCCGTAGGCGCGGGCACCGACGGGCGAAGAGTGCATCACTCCGGCTTGAAGGCGCGGCCCTTTTTCACGGCGTCCTGCGTTCCCGCCGACGGCCCGGCGTCGCTCCCGACCGTGAGAATGCGAAAACCCTGCTCGTCTAGATATGAACAATGAAAAGAATCAAATTCGGAGGCCTGTTTGGATAGTCCTCGCAGCCGCTGTCGTAATCTCTATTGCTGCGACCGTAGGATACGAGGGATTCACAGACTTGCAGGAGTCTTCGCAGAAAAGTTCTGACGAGAATCATATCCGGGTCGATCGGGACTTCAAAACAGATATTGCAATCGAGCCTGAGACCGAGAAGACCCATAAAATGAAACGTTGTATCGAACCAATCCGAATTGCTTGGGCGTTGATCTGGCGCTCGACACTTCTCACTCCGATTTCCGTGGCATTTCTCTTCGTAGTCCTCGCTTCTTGGCTCGCTAGATTCTTCCTTCCATTTTTCATCCTCCTTTCAGCATGGCTTCAGGATTGGCTCACCTTTGGAATCTACGGAATAATCTGGATTGTTTCTATCCTGCTTTGGCGATGGAACCGCCTTCGGAACCTCTTCGAAAACCCGCCGTCTCTTCTTTGAGGCTATTCTGCGTTGGGGAACTCAGCGGGCCCAACAAGCGGAGCACTCGATGAGGGCCATTACGCGGCCGGAACATTTCGAAAGTTCTCGGGCTGGCCCTCATGAGAGTCCTCAACGTTCGGCAAAGAAGAATGAACCTCACTCCCAGAGCCAAGCAGGCTCTCGACGCGGCCCATAACTTGGCTCGTGATTCCGGCCAGAGTCGAATTGGCACCGAGCATCTCGTTTTCGGATTGCTCCATCTTGGATCTGGCGTGCACTACGGCGAGGATTCTCTGCAATCCCTTTCCCTTGCCATGCGATATGCAGCAGATCGAATTGACGACATGATTTCGAAGGGCTGGAAGTTCTATTTCGGTGATTCAGAGGACAGATTACCGTTTGAGGCATACTTCGTCCCGGTCGCGGGGACAAAAAACTGGAAGCGATTGCGAACCAAGCCGAGCAATAAGCGGGAACCGGGGAACCGCAGTCAGGAAAGGAATGTCAAATATCGACAATCCGCCGATCCGTTCCACCCTTACCGGATGCCTCGTCAAAGGTCCGCATCCAATTCGAAAACGCGGTCTACCATTCTCGACTAGCCCGTCAGCAAGCAGATTGCAACTTGTCGGCTCCGACGACACCGTCCGGCATCGGCGGGCCTTCGTCGAGCGGCTCGACCGCATCGTCGCCGCCGGACCCGGCGAGTGCGATTCCGCGCTTGCCTCGGGGCGTCGGCTCCGCTAAAACGGTCGCCATGCAACGTTTCCTTCCGTGGCGTCCGCTTCTCCTCGGCCTCGCACTCGCCGTCCTTGTCCCGGGCGGGTCCGCCGCCGCCGAGACCTTCGCGTTTTTCGGACCGGACCTCGAGCCGGCGCCGATCGTTCTCTTCGAGCACGACCTGCCCCTCACCCGCGAGGCCGTCGAGGAACTGGCCGAGTGCGTCGAGCGCGTCTGCGGTGTCCGCCCCGCCATCCACGTCGGCGCACCCGACCCGGTCCCCGAGCGCGCCGTGTGGGTGGGGCTGCAGCCGGAAGTCGAGCGCCTTTTTCCCGGTCTCGACTTCGACTTTCAGCACCCCGAAGAGATTCTCATCGCGGCGTCGGGGAGCCACCTCGTCATTGCCGGGCGCGACCGATGGGATCCCGCGCACCTCGTTGTCGAGGGCAACCACGACACCATTGAGGGTCGCCAGCTCGAGTACGGCACCGCCAACGCCGTCTACACCTTCCTCCAGGAGCGGCTCGGGGTCCGCTGGTTCTGGCCCGGCGAGGACGGCGCGGACTACCCCGAACTTGAGAGCCTCGCCTTCGCCCCCTTCGAGCACCGGCACCATCCCGTCATCCGCGGGCGCGGCGGCGTGCTGCGCTATTCGGCCCTCGGCAACCGGGGCTACGGCAAGTCCCACGACTGGACCCGGCGGCAGCGACTCCAGCTCGATTCCCTCGACATGAGCGGGGGCCACGGCTTCGGCGACTGGTGGGAGCGCTTCCACGAGACCCAGCCCGAACTCTTCGCGCTCCAGCCCAACGGCAAGCGGGACGGCCACCCCCGTCCGCGCAACGCCAAGCTCTGCCAATCCAACCCGGCGGTGTGGGACCAGTGGATTCGCGACGTCGAGGCCCAGTTGGAGCGCGACCCCAACCTGGCCATCTTCAACGGCTCGCCCAACGACAGCTGGTCCAGCGGCCATTGCGTTTGCGAGGACTGCCGCGCCTGGGACCATCCCGACGGCGAGCCTCGCCTCATGCACTGGCACCACCATCGAGAGGAACGCCCCGCGCTCTCCGACCGGCACGTGACGTTCGCCAACCGGCTCGGGGAACGCCTCCGCGAGCGCTTCCCCGACAAGGACTACCGCGTCTCGATGCTGTCCTACGGGCACTCGCGCCCCGCCCCGGTGGAGGCCCGGCCCTCGGACAAGGTGCTCATGTCCATCGTCGCGAATTTTCTCGGGCGCACCGACTTGGTCGACCGCGGCTCGACCCGGGGCACCACCTACCGGGACCAGTTCAAGGCCTGGGGCGAACTGGGCATCCCCTTGACGTGGCGTCCCAACACCGGAAGCCCGGCCGGCTGGCAGCAGGGCCTGCCCGACCTTTCCGTCGCGCAAACCGTCGAGGACATGCGCCTCGTCGCCTCGGGTGGCTGCATCGGCATCTACATCGACAGCGTGTGGGAGCACTGGGCGACGCACGGCCCGCAGTACTACATCATGGGCCAGCTCGCCTGGAACCCGGAGGCGGATGCCGAGGCGATTCTCGCCGATTACTACGCCCGTGCCTTCGGCCCGGCCGGGGAGCCGGTGCGCGCCTACTACGAGATTCTCGAGGCGGCGAGGATGGCCTACGTCGACGAGCACGGCTACGGGACCGGCCCCTACCGCATGCCCCGTCTCTACGACGAAAATTTGCTAAGCCGTTCGCGGGAACATCTGAACGAGGCGAAGGCGCGCGTCTCCAAAGGTCCGGAGAAATACCGGGACCGCGTTGCCTTCGTCCGGGTCGGACTGGACTACACCGGGCGCCTGGTCGAAACCATCGGCCTGATGGCCGCCTACTGGAGAACCCGGGAGTCCAGTCTCGCGGACAAGGCCCTGGAGAACTGGGAAACGATGGAGAGGCTCGTGGAAGCCCGCCCCCGCGCCATCAACTGGGGGCCCGTCCGCCCCGCCACCCCCCGCATGATCGGCCTGCATCCGGACCATCCCAATCCGAAATGGAAGCCCGACGAAGTCGACGACCTGGACCAAAGGTGAGGGGAAGGAAGAGATGGGTTGGAGCTCTCCTCGGGGCTGAACGAACCGGCCGATGCGGAGACGCCGCGCTGGCCCGTGCCCGGAAAGACAGCTGTGTTCGCCGCGGGGCCACCATTGCCCTGTCCGAAGTCTGGCGTAAACTGGCGAAATGATTAGGCCGTATCTTAATTTGGTTCATTTTACTAAACCGAACTATTTCCTTGATGGGCTCGTGAGAGTCAGCGGGCTGTGGTTTCTCGCGATCACAGTTTCAGGGTGTGGCTCGATTCAAAAGAACCATCGGGTAGCGCCTACGGCTCCGGAAGGGCCTGAGATGCCGGGCGGGCAGGTGGCGACCACTCTCGTTAGGTCCTCCGTCGGTGCTACAGCGAGGGCGCCTATCGCCTCAGTTTGGTCCGGGGCCGTGATGCTGAAAGACAGGACCTATGCGCTCATCCGGGGCGTCTCACCCGAAGTGACGAGTAATAACAAAGCCGCGAAATTGCCCGATCAGGCGGGCGGCCCGGAATTTGAAGCCTATCTGGACCAACAAGGGCTACCCGAGATGACCAGCGGGAGTGTGGAGTATTTTGTGGACGGGAAAGCGTATTTTCAAGAATTACTCAGGGAACTCGAAGCTGCTAAGTCGCGGGTGGATATCCAGTCCTATATTTTTGACAACGATCCCTTTGCTGTCCGCGTTGCCGATGCATTGAAAAAGAAATCGTTGGAAGTGCCGGTGCGGGTTTATTTTGACGCACTGGGAAGCGAACTGGCAGGCAGAAAGAATCCGCCTGCTCTCGAGGAAGAGCCTCCCAGTGACACCGTGATCCATCGCTACCTAAAAAAGGACTCCAATGTGCGTGTACGGCGCTTTTTGAATCCATGGCTGATCGGGGATCACTCCAAGCTGCACATTATCGACCAGCGCATCGCCTATGTAGGAGGGATGAATATCGGTTGGGAATATCATCATGACTGGCACGATATGATGCTGCGTATGGAAGGTCCCGTGGTAGAGGAGTTGGCGGATAAATTTGAATCCCGCTGGCGGAGCGAGGACTGGATGCGCAACTGGGGGCTCAAATGGACCGGATCCCCGGAGCGGGTCCGCCCGCCGGAAGATCGTGATGACCTGGAGGACTTCCCGCTGCGGGTGCTGATGACACATACCAGCCGTGGAAAACGCGAGATACTGAAGGCTACATCCATCGCGATCCGAAGTGCCTCAAAGCGCGTGTGGATCCAGACCCCCTATTTTACGAGCGACAACATTACGATGGAATTGGAGAATGCAGTCCGGCGCGGGGTGGATGTGCGAGTGGTGGTCCCGGGAGACAACGACACCGGTATAATGGATACGGTCAATGCTGCCTCGCTGGAACCACTGGCAAAAGCCGGTGGCAAGATCTACGCATATCCCGGCATGACGCATTTGAAAGCAGCTGTGTTCGATGACTGGGCTACGTTTGGCTCGTCGAATTACGACACTCTCAGCCTGCGCATCAATCGTGAGCTGAATCTTGCTTCGTCCCATCCGAAGGTGGTCGATGGTCTGGTGCAAAAGATCTTTCTGCCCGATTTTCGCCGGTCCAGGTTGATGCCGCCAGAGGAGTTAAGTAGCGAATCCTCCGGACCAGCCGCAAAGATTGCCGGGGATCAATTGTGATGGCCCGCCTCTCCTCCCATCATCGAAGGAGCGCATCCCTTCGCTCGGGGTTTGCTCTCTGCGGCTCTCGTCGCTGTAGTTTGCCGCTCCCTCCAGAGGGGGGCAACTCTCCTTGCCCCGAGGATATTCATCGTCTACTTCTCCGCTCAGGCTCTCCGGCGTGTCGCCTACTGATGAGGTGGTCGAGTTCCAGATCCGCCTCGGCGATGCGCATCGATTTAGTGAAGGCGGGTTTCTCGCTGTATTTGAACTCGAAACCGAGACGCCGTCCCCGGTGGAAGACGAGAAGATTCAACTCCGCTCCGCCGTGGGTAGCCCAGGAATAGGCCTCGCGGTCGCCGGTGAGGGAGAGGATTTGCTCAAGCGCGAATCCTCCCACGAAGCACCCAGCTTGGGATGGGATTGCAGCGACTCACGGTCGGGAATGCCGAGCAGGGCGTGAAGGATGCCCGAATCGCGAATGTAGCCCCGCACCACCGCATGCGGTTGACAAGCATCGGGGAGGTGGTCGTGCCTCCAGCCCCGACAAGGCGTGATTTCGGTACGAATGCGAGGGCGCGGTTGCGCTACGAATGGGACTTCTCCTGCGGCAGGAGATCGGGCAAGGTTCGACGCCCGGCCCTTCCCGATGACCTTTCCCGGCTCGTGACTCTCGTGCCCGAAAACTATCCTGACATTATCTCGAATCAAACCCGGTAAATGAAAATCTCCTCTTTGCTTCTCACCACTTTGTTGTCCTCGCTCGCCTTCGCCAGTGCCTCCGATCCAGTGAAGATCGACGGCCGTCGCGAACTCTTCGTGGATCGGTTCCTCATCGACAAGCTCAGCGGGACGCATCTGCATCTGCACACGCCCCGCGACGAGGGTGTCGCCTTCCGCTTCGACAAACCGTGGGAGGGATTCTACAGCGGCTACGCCACTATCGTGACGCTGGAGGACGGGCGGCTGCGCGCCTACTACCGTGGCAAGCCCGTGGCGAACCGGGACGGCAGTGAGGAGGAGGTTACCTGCTGCGCGGAATCGTCCGACGGGAGAACCTGGACCAAGCCTAACCTGGGGATCTACGAGGTGATGGGCACCCGCGAGAACAACGTCGTGCTCATGAACGGCCAGACCGCCCCTCACAATTTCAGCCCGTTTCGCGACGAGCGTTCCGGCGTGCCTGGGACCGAGCGCTTCAAGGCTCTCGGCGGCACCATGGAAAGCGGCCTCACGGCATGGAAATCGGCCGACGGGCTCCGTTGGGAGAAGATGGTCGCCGATCCTGTCATCACGAAGGCGATGGTGCCATACCAGTACATGTTCGATTCGCAGAACGTGCCCTTCTGGTCGGAGGCGGAGGGCAGGTATGTCTGCTACTACCGTGTCTTCGAGGAGGGCATCCGCCGCATCGTGCGGAGCGAAAGCGAGGATTTTCTGAAGTGGTCGCCGCCCGTGCTGCTCGGGTATCGCCATCCCGAAATGGAGGCCCCCGTCGAGCATCTCTACACGAACCAGACCAGTCCTTATTTCCGCGCCCCGCATCTCTACGTGGCGATCGCGGCCAGGTTCATGCCCGGTCGACAGGTCCTCGACGCCGAGCAGGCCAAGGCCATCGGTGTGAATCCCGACTACTTCAAAGACACCTCCGACGCCATCTTCATGACGACCCGGCCGGTCGAGGGGGAGGAATATCTCGGTAATTACGACCGCACCTTCCTCGAGGGATTCATCCGCGGCGGCATCGGCGCGCAGAACTGGGTTTCCCGCACGAACTACCCTTCGGTCAACGTCGTGCCGACCGGCCCGCACGAGATGTCCGTGTACGTGAACCAGGATTACGCGCAGCCCACCGCCCACATGCGCCGCTACTCCATGCGCACCGATGGATTCGCCTCGTTGCGTTGCGGGTATGCTGGAGGACACGCCATCACCAAACCCGTCGTCTTCGCCGGTCGGGAACTCTCGCTGAATTTCTCCACTTCCGCCGCCGGCGGGGTGAGAGTCGGGATTGAAGAGGCGGACGGCACCCCCGTCCCCGGATTCTCCGCCGAGGACTGCGTCATGCAAATCGGCAACGAAGTCGACCGGAAGGTGAGTTGGAAGTCCGGCACCGATGTCAGCGCTCTCGCGGGCAAACCCGTGCGTCTCCGTTTCTGGATGAAAGACGCGGACATTTTTTCCTTCCAGTTCACGGAGTGAGAGACTGTTGAAGAACTCTGAAACGCAAGATTCACATCTTCCGCTACGCGACGCGACGCGTCGTGAATCCGACTGCGGAACTTGTGAAAGTTCCGACGAACCACCCTCGACGGACTAGTAGGACGATGGGCGATTCTTCGGGCACTTGCCGTTTCCACCCTGCCGCACCCACCCCGCCGGGGGGCGTGAATTCATTTCGTCCGCAAATAGGCGATCAGATCGGCCATCTCGTCCACCGTGATCGCCGCCTCGAGCCCTTCGGGCATGAGCGACAAATTCGTGCTCTGGAGGCTCGCGATTTCGTCCCGTCTCACCGCCTGCGTTTTCCCGTCGAGGGTTTTGAAGGTGAGGCTGGAGGCGGATTCGGCGGCGAGAAGCCCGAAGAGCTGCCCGCCGTTTTCGAGCGTTGCGTTGTAGGCGTGGAAGCCCGGCTGGATATCGAGATTGGGATCGAGGATGTTGGTGAGAATCTTCTCGGCAGGGTGATCCGCCACGGTCTCGAGTCCCGGGCCGATTGCGAGGCCTTCGCCGCCTAGCTGGTGGCAGGCGGCGCAAGCCCGCTGGTAGACGAGGTGACCCTTGGCCGCGTCACCGGTGAGGTCGAGAGCGGGCTGATAGCGGGCCACGACGTCGGCCCGGCCGGGCGAGGCGGCGAGGTCGAAGTGTTCGGCGGCCTTCTTTCCTGTGGCTTTATCAGGGTGGTTCAGGAGTCGCATGCGACGGGTCGCGTCGAAGTCGGCGGGGCGCAGTATCCCGGCCTCTATCCCGCCGAGGAGAGACTCGGTCCAGGCGGGACGGCTCATGAGGGTGTCGAGCGCGAGGTCGCGCTGCAGCGGGGAGAGGTGAGACCATGATTCCAGGATGTGATCGGGGAGCGAGCTGGACCCGGTCGCGGCAAAAGTGGCGAGAATCTCAGGCCATTCCCGGGCGTTGCGTTCGGACGCGAGTCGATCGGAGAGAAAGGCGAGCGAGGTCTCCCGGGAAGACGCCTTGCGGGCAAGCAGCGCGGCGGCGGCAAGACGCTTGGTCAGCGGTGCTGCGGCGTCGTTCAGGCACGCGGTCGCTTCGAGGAAGAGCCGGTCGGTCTGGCCCAGCCGTGCGGAAAGCGAGTCGGAGGTCGCGTCTTTTCGGAGTGCCTCGATCGTGAGTTTGCGGTTGTGGACCTCGTCGAGGAAAGCGCCGAACTCCTTCCAGCGCGCGGCGGGGGCATGGTCGGCCGATTCGCCCTCGAATTCGAAAACCGGCGCCACGAGACGGGCGATGGACTCGCGATCTTCCGCCGCGAGGGCCATGGGAAGAAGGCTCGAACGCGACGCCGGACTCGCCGCTTCCGCGAGTCGTCGCAAATGGGGCAGGGCGGAACTGAGCGCCGCGGCGGCGAGGAAGGGATCGTCGCCATGGCGATTGAGCAGATCGGCGAGCGCCTCGCCGGCTTCGGGCTCCTCCCATTGACCGAGGGTGAAGGCCAGCTGGAGCCGGACTTTCGCGTCGGGATCCCCGACCAATTCGAGCGCGCTGGTAATGATGTCGGGATTCTCAACCGTCTCCGCGAGACGCAGCGCATTCTCCCGCAGGCCGGAATGGGGATGGCGCAGGGCGGCGACAAGCGCTTCCGGGGAATCGTCGAGTTTCCCAAATCCGTCGAGGGTGCAGAGCGCATGGAGACGCGCCAGCGGATCGGGAGCATCGAGGGCGACTTGCCGCAGCGAACGGATGAGCTCCGGACTCTCCCCGCGCCAGAGAAGCAGTTGCTGCGCCTTGTCGCGCACCCAGCCGTTCGGCGAGTGGAATTGTTCGACGAGGCTCTTGGCATCGAGCGAGGCGAGATCGGGAACGGGACGCGGCGAGGCGCCCTTTCGGGAAACGCGATAGATCCGGCCCATGTCGTCACCGAGGCGATAGTGGGGAAGGAGTTCCTTTTTCCCTTCGTCGGGGAGCCATTGGGGATGCTCGATCATGTAGCGATACATGTCGGCGATCCAGAGCGCGCCATCGGGTCCGGTGCGGATCATGACGGGACGACACCAGCGGTCTTCGCTCGTGAAAAAATCGGGCGCTTTTTCGTCTCCCTTGCGGTTCCCGACCCTTTGCGCGGAAAAGGTCGCTCCGTCGTCTTTCAGTTCGAGCTGCTGGACGAGATTGTGAAAGGGCTCGGCGATGAAAGCCATCGTTGGCGCTTCGGGGAAAACGTGGCTGTCCCGATAGATCGTGCCGCCGCAGGCGGAGGTGTAGCGTCCCGCCTGCTGGAAGCTGTGGAAGCGCTTCTCCGGCGGGCTCACGGGGAAGACGGGCGGATTCGATCCTCCGGGGAGCTGGACCCGCCCCTCCGGCGCGGCGAAGTGGGGATTGCGCCGCAGGTAGTGGTCCGGCAGGACGTAGTGCCAGAGCGGATGCGAGTTCTGCGTGCCGAACCAGCGTCCCCAGTCGTCGCGGTTGCGGCCGAACTGGGTCGGTCCGCTTTGCGCCTCGACTTCCCCCGTGTCGGGACGGATCCGGAAATCGCGACTCCCGACGAGGGTCTCGGTGCCGGCCCGGGTCGAGCGCAGTTTCGTGTCGGCTCCGTGTTTCCCGTGGTGACCTCCGGCTGCCACGTAGATCCAGTTGTCGAGTCCCCAGCGCAGTCCGTTGGCGCGAAGCTGTTCGTTGCCCTCGGTGAGCCCGGTGTAGAGAACTTCGCTTTTATCGGCTTTGCCGTCTCCCGTCGTGTCTTCGAGGTAGAGAATGTCGGGGGCGGCGGTGACGATGACCCCCTCGCGCCAGGTGACGAGTCCGGTCGGAAAGTTGAGCCCATCGGCAAAGAGAGTGCTGTGGTCGTAGGTGCCGTCGCCGTCGCGGTCTTCGAGGATACGGACACGACCGCCCCGTGCGCCCGCGTTGTCGAGCCCCAGAGGGTAGTCCGCCATCTCCACGACCCAGAGGCGTCCTTTCGCGTCCCAGTCGAAGGCGACTGGATCGAGCACGAGCGGTTCGGCCGCGACGATGCGGGCTTCGAATCCGTCGGGGAGCTGGAGGGCCTCGAGACCGGCTTCGGGGGAGCGCGCTTCGGAATCGGGTTTGGGTTTCGGCGCGGAGCGTTCCGCGGCCTTGAAATGCGCGGCTACCTGCTCGGGGCCGAGGGCGACGGGATAGAGAGCGACTTCGTCGAGCTTGCCTTCGAGCCCGAACATCCCGTCGCTGCGGCCGGCGAAAAAGACTTCGCTCGCGTCTTCGGGCAGCGTCCATTCTGCCTCGGACTCGATTTCCTTCTTACCGTCCAGATAGACCTCGAGTGTTTCCTTCTTCCGCACGAGCACGACGTGATGCCAGTCGCGGAAGGACAGTGGCGACTTTCCGGGAATGACCTGTCCAACCTCGTTTCCCGTGTAGAAAAAAAGGCGGCCGGCGGGGACATCCGGGTGGATGCCTCCGATTCCGAGATGTTCGCCGAGGGCGCTTTTGTCTCCATCGATGCCGCGCGAGAATAGGTAGGCGGTGACGGGACGCGCGTCGTGGGGAAGACCGTTCCAGACCCAGAGTTCGGCGCTGTAGCTGTCGCCGAGTTCCGGCAGCGTCGTTCGGAGCCGAGCGCCCGCGACATGGGCGGCGCGGTTGATGTCGGCGTCGGTGAAGGGGTTGGACTTCTCCGGTTCCGCGGAGATCGCGCCACCCTTGCGTGGCACGCCCGGCAGCCCGAGCGCGACACCGTCTTCCCACCTCGCGACGGTTTTGCCCGTCGCCTCGCGTGGCTCCGGTCCGGCGAGGTCGTCGAGGGGCCAGTAGGCCACCGGTCGATCGGTTAGGATCGCGCGGCGGTAGGGGCCGTCGCCGTCGGCGAGGGGACGCCGCGGTTTGTCGCTGACCGTCTCCAGCAAACCCAAAAGGCTCTCGACGATCTGGGGCTCCGCGGTTTCCTCCAGTCCGGCGGTGCGCGCGGGCCAAGTCGTGTAGCCACCGAGGGGATGCTGCTCCGGCGGGGGAATGTAACCTTCCGCGCCGTTGGCGAGTTCGATGTTGAAGGTCGCGGGGAGCGGGCTCTGTCCTTTCAGTTTCAGGCCGGTGATGCCGTAGACCTCGTTGGGCAAGGCGGTGATGGCGAGGTCGCCGAGGCGCAGGGCCTGGAGAACGAGTTTGGTCTTGGGATTCGCATGGATCCACTCGGCCTGTTCGGCGTAGACTTCCTCTTTGCTCTTCGGCACCGCCTCCCCGCGGGCGGCGTTGATGGTCGCGGCCCAGGCGAGGCGTTCGGGGGAAGGAAGGCGGCGGCCCAGGGGGAGCTTCGCCTCCGCCATGGCGAGGGGGAGCTCGGCGCGATGGGTGATGCCCTCTCTCGCTTGCATCGCGATCTCGGCGAGACCGGCGGCGTACTTGGATCGGGTCAGTTCGGAGTCCTTGGCACGGCTGTAGTCCATGTAATGCAGGTCGCCGCTGGTACCCTGCGAGACGATCCCGATGACGTCGCCCCCGAGGGATTTCTCGATCGCTCCGGCAAGTTCGCCGAAGTAGTCGGCGGAGAAACCGCCCCCTCCGCCGAAGTAGTGCATCGAGTAGTTGGCCATCACCGCGATGGGCTCGTCATTGTCGGCGCGGACGAGGCTGAGCACGGATAGTTCCGGATCGGTCGGACCGGAAGGGCCGACGACATCGGGACTCTCGTAGCCGGGATGCATCATCGCGCGGACACTGGCCTGACCGAATGGATCGGTGATCAATTTGTCGGGACGACGAATCCAGCGGCGGCAATGGGTGAAGGCATGGGCATCGACCTGGGCCCACCCGGCCTTCGCGGGCGTGAGGGCGGCGTGCGCGTCGACGATCGCCTCGGCGACCTGTGAGATCATCTGGGCGGTGTAGGTCTCGTCCTTGCGCGTCCCGAGGCACAACGCCATCGCCCCCGGGGCGGAGTGCGTGTGCGTGGCGGAGATGAGAATGCGGTCGGCGGGCAGAGCGATCTGTTCCGCGACTTCCGCCTTGATCGCATCGCACACGTCGGTGGGCAACATACAGGAATCGACCACGCACAGAACCACGCTCGTTTCGCCGGATCGCAGGACGAGAGCGCGGGCGTAGAGCGGGTCGTCGACGCGGTCGTAGATCGCTTGGAGAAATCCTCCGTTGCGGATCGCGGGAAGTTTCCGCGGCGAGATGTCGATCGTCGCGGCCCCGGCTTCGAGAGGTTCTGCTGCCCGGCCCGGGGGAGATTCGACAAGCAGGAAGAGAAGTGCGACGAGAACAACGCGGGTCATGGAGGTCTGCTAGAGCGCTTCGAAATCCGCTTCTTGAAAATCCGCCACCTCCGTGAGCCAGCGCTTTTCGATAAAGGCCCGGTGGGCGGGATGGGCGTTGTAGGTCTCGTAATCGGCGCGGTCGGCAAACCACATCGAGATGCCGAAAGTGTGATCGAGCTTCGGACTGGTCTGGCGTCGGATCGTGAAGTCGACGACCTCCGGTATGGCGGCCAACTCCGCCGCCTCGGCGAGGAATGTTTTTTCCTCGGGCGAACCGGGGCCGTGTTTGAGATGGAAAGTGACGGTGTGTTCGATCATAGGCTCATTCCTCCCATAGATTTTCCCAGGCGGCGACGGTTTCCTCGACGAGCACCTGCCCGCCCTCAGGACCGATCCGGCTGCTCTGGATGACGGCGCCGTATCCGCCATGGCCCGCGGCGCGTGCGGTGGGGAGATAGGTCCCCGGACCGGAGAGCTGGACCACGAAACTCTGGATCCCGGGGCTGCGGGCTTTCATCTGGATCCCGAAGTCGGTGAAGAGTTCGAAGTCGTTCGTCGCGATCGCCACGTCGCCGAGACGCAGGGCGTGCAGCTCCATGCGGTAGGGCTCCTGCGTGCCGGCCGCTTGCGCCTCGAAGCGATCCACCACGCCCTGATTCCAGCGCAGATTCCACTTCTGGGCGGGATCGTCCCGGTATTTCGCCACTTCCTCTTCCGCCGCGTCGCGTTCCTCCTGAGTCACTTTCCGATAGGGCAGGTCGATCGTCTCGACCGAATGGCGGAAAACCACGTCCTCCCGAATGTCGTTCCTCGCTCCCTCGCGGGCTTCCTCCCAGGCGCGCACGACGCGATCGGAGACTTCGTCGAGGCGGGATATCTCGCCGCGGAGCTTTCGCATGCGCTCCTCCGCAGCCCGGTTGATCATGGGACGAGGCACCACGTCTCCCCCCGCGCCGGTCCAGGCCAGGACGTGGAGGTCTTCCCCGTGTTCTTCCCGGAGCTTGCGGCGAACCGGATCCCAGAAATCCGCGTGGATGGACGAGCCTCCCTCGACCTCCTGCGCGGGGCACGGCACGTTGATCACCGTCGCCACGAGCCGGTCCCGGGCGTCCCAGAAATAGAGGACATCGACGCTGTGATCTTCGTGGCCCTCGAGGCCGCGAAACTCCGGCCCGTCCGTCTTGCCGTACATCACCGCCGTGCCGTCGGCGTAGAACGGGCGTCGGTTGTGGGCGATGACCGCGGCGCTCTGCCCCCACGCGACTTTCCCGCCGGCCCGTTTTTCCCAAGCCTCGACCGCGGCATCGGCCACCTGCGTCGTCATCCAGTCGGCGAAAGCGGCCGGTTGCATGATGCCTTCCTCCGGCAGGACATAGCGCCCCTCCAGCATGACCGGGGCGGTGTGCGTGTGAGTCGCCGATAGAAAGAGCTTTTCGATCGCAAAATCCGGGATCCTCGGGGCGAGCTTCTCCCTGACCTTCTCCAGAATGCCCTGGCGAATCGCCACCAGATCGCAGGAAACGAAGATCGCCTGCCCCAGGACGTCGTCCCCCTCCCGCGATTCCAGAGCGAGGGCGGAAGCGAAAATGCGAGTCGCGGGCTCCTTCGAGATGCGCACCCGACGCTGTCCCGAGAGGGCGACCGGCTCCTCCGGCGTGATGTCGACGGTGGCGGCACCCAGGTGCAGTTCGGCGGCCGGGACCGACAGGGTCGCCGCGGAAATCGCGACAAGGAGAGATGGCAAAAAAGAGCGACAGGTCATGGTAGCGGGCAGTTTCGAGGAGATCGGGGCTATCGTGCCGAAACCCCGCCCCCGGGTAAAGCCCCGCCATGCCGGGGAAGGGTGGCGTGAACGCGGGGGAAGGGGGTTGAATGGGCGACTCGACCCTCTTCGATCGGCGGCTCGACCCGCTTTGGTGCAGTTGGGGTCAGCAGAAAAACATGATTTTTTGACTGAACGATGCGGTCAATGCGACGCTTTCCCTCATTGCTCACCCCGTCCACGACCGTCGTTACCTTCGCGATCTTGCGGGAGGCTGTAGCAAACGAGTGAAATCAAGATATAGTTCGCTGCATAAGTTCTTGGAAATTGTTCCGCGCCTTGTGGCACCGCCGTCCGCCCCTGGGTGCGGCGGCTGACCGCACCTCTGTTCGCCCCCCCTTCCGGTAGTGGAGATCTTTCCGGGATTGGGTCGCGGTCGGCGCTGCCATCGGCTCGTTCTTCGTCGTGACTCTTCCACGATCTCCATCTCCTCCCGCGCTCCTGCCGACAGTCCGACACCATCTTGAATTATCTTGGGCTTCGAGGACACACGCAGGGACAGGTTAATTATTGAAAAGAGCACACGCAGGGACAGGTCAATATTGAAATATGTTCTTGCGAACAGTTGTTTCCGTGTGCATGGTCATTCCCATGAGACACGCTCGCATACGGGGAGAAGGCAAAAGCTACTACCACTGCATC
Source organism: Verrucomicrobiales bacterium (assembly GCA_040905585.1). Taxonomy (GTDB): domain Bacteria; phylum Verrucomicrobiota; class Verrucomicrobiia; order Verrucomicrobiales; family DEV007; genus Arctic95D-9. Next base: position 3,346 of record JBBDRG010000010.1, on the reverse strand, counting down.
TCGCGGGTGGTGGACCGGCGGTTCGTCCTTCACGCAGAGGAAAAGGAACATTTCGTGGCCTTGATGCGCAAACTCGAAGCCTTTCACGGGATGCGCGTGGTCACCTACTGCGTGATGAGCAACCACTTCCATCTGCTCGTCGAGGAGCCGGACCGGGAAACGATCCAGTCTCTCGAGGCGGAAGCCATCCTGCGCCGTATCGGTTTCCTCTACGATTCCCGCACGGTGAGGACCGTCGAGGAGGAGCTCGAACGCGCGAGAGCCGAAGAGAACCGGGAATGGGAAGAACAGATCCTGAACCGGTATCGGAATCGGATGGGAGATCTCGCCGGTTTCATGAAAGACCTCAAGCAGCGGTACAGCCAATGGCACAACAAGCGTCAGGGACGAAAAGGCACCCTGTGGGAGGATCGATACAAGAGTGTCTTGGTGGAGGGCGACCCCAAAGCCCTGCTGACGATGGCCGCCTACATCGATCTGAACGCCGTCCGTGCGGGCATGGCGGACCGGGTCGAAGACTACCGCTGGTGCGGATATGCCTCGGCCGTGGGGGGAAACCGGTGGGCGCGTCGCGGTCTGGGACGGATCCTGGCGGATTCCGCTCCGATCAGCGGAACGGATTTCGAGAAACGCTGGCCGGAAACCGCCCGTCTCTACCGACTCTGCCTGTATGCCGAGGGCGAAGAGCGGGAAATCGCGGAACCCGGAGAGACCTCCCGGAAACGGGGGTTCACCCGGGAAGAAGTTGAGGTGGAAGAAGCCAGATCCGGTCGCATGACAATGTCGGAGGCGATCCGCCACCGGGTTCGGTATCTGACCGAGGGAGCGGTGTTCGGCAGCGAACGTTTCGTGAACCAGGTCTTCGAGCGGAACCGGAGCCGGTTCGGGAAGACCCGGCGGACCGGAGCGCGTCCGATGCGGGAAGCGAACTGGGAGAACCTCTGCGTGCTGCGCGACTTGCGGGAGGAAGTCCTCCTGCCGACGCGGGCCACGCCGGGTTGACGAGCCGGCGACGGTGACCTTCGCGTCGGTCAGCCTCCGGCGTCCGCTGATCAAACCGGCACCAAACCCGCGAAGCACTCCTGCAGGAGGGGCCGCAGACGGGAATCGCGGGGAAGATTCCGCCCTTTCTCCCGCGCTGGCGCGATCGATCTGCCCTGGGCTTGGGAATCGGCGGCTTCGATACCGGAAATACGCCGTTTCGCGGGACGTGGGCAGGACGTCAGGCCGAATGCGCGAGGATTCCCGAGGATTTGTGAGGATTTGTGAGCCTGAGGATTTGTGAGCCTGTCCCCGCGATTTCGCGATTTGAGCCTGAGGATTTGTGAGCCTGTCCCCGCGATTTTCGGCGTGGCCGCCGAAGAGGGCCGGAGAAACTCTCCCGAGCGGGAGCGCGACGCCGGCAAGCCCAAGGAGGAGGAAGGGGCCAACCGCAAGGACGGCGAAGGGAAAAAGGCCGGCCCCAGGGACGGGGCAAAGCCCGCCGCGGTCCGGGGGGCGAATTCGAAGGATCGCAAGATCTTCGAAGCGTACGACAAGGACGGCGACGGAGACGTCACCGCCAAGGAAATGGAGGCGATGATGGAGGGCAAACAGAACTCCGCCGGTCGTCGCGAGCTGCGCAAGGCGGTCAAGCGGGCCGACAGGAATTCGGACGACGGGCTGAACTTCGAAGAGTTCCTCTTCTGGTACAAAGTCGGCCGTTTGGACGAAAAGGCGGAGAACCGGTGACCCGCGCCGGTCGCTCCGGCGAGCCCGGTTTCGGGGGACTCGTGCTGCCCTCGTTGCGATTCCGCAGGCGGCCCGCCCGGTTGGTATCATTGCCTGCGGCGGCGATTTTCAGAGGGACCCCCGAAAACTCTCGACGGCTTTCCACACGGCGAGGATCGCGAGGAAGACGATGGAAACGACGCTGACCCAAAGTCCGAGGTCGTATCCCGGTGTCGGTTTCAGGGAGGCGGGCAGTCGCCGATAGCGAAAGTGAACGGCGGCCACGACGACCAGCAGGAGAATGGCCGCGGTGATCGCTCCTCCCGCCAGCACCATGAAAACCGGGTCCTTGAACTGGAAGAACAAGACGGCCCAGAGGGCGGGGAAGAAAAAAGAGAGAGCGGCGATGGTGCGGGCCCGGGATTTCGGGTCGCGGTAGTCGATCCACCCGACGGCGCCGAAGGCGTCGGAGAAGAGTCGGCTCCACGCTGCCAGCGCGGAGAACAGCGTGGAGAACAGGACGAAAAAGGCGCCGACCAGGAAAGCGATCTCGGCCCAGCCGCCGAGCGAGTCCGTGTACATTCGGGAGAGTGTCTTCACGGTTTCGAAACCTTGAGGCGTCAGGCCCTGGGCATGGAGAATGGCCGCGCCGAGGATGTAGAAAGCGAGCGTCATGAAGGTGTAGACGAGCATCGAGAGAAACGCGTCCCAGTACATCGCATTGATCCAGCCGCGAGCTCGGCGATTCCATTCGGGCGTGTCCTGTCGCGGGCCGGTTCTGGCCGCGTAGCCCTTTTCGAGAAGCCAGTAGTTGTAGGCCATCACCTCGTCTCCCCCCACGCCGGTGATTCCGAAGACGGCGATGGCGACCCCGACCGTGGCGAGGGGAATGCCGTTCCAGAACGAGAGTCCCTCCACCATGTCCCCGAGGCTGAACGCGAAGGGGGTGAACTGGACCGCGGCGACGCAGGCCACGGTGAACAAGGCGAACAGTCCGATCATGAAGAGAGAGACCCTTTCGACGAATCGGTAGCGGCCGCGGAAGATCATCAGGGAGACGACGGGAGCCGTCAGACAAACCCATAACCAGACGGGGATGCCCGGGAAAAGGATGTTCAGCACGAGCCCGACTCCGCCGATGATGCCGCCCACCTGGAGCGGTTTGATCAGCATCATCAGCAACCAAAGCCACGTCGCCCAGCTGCCCTTCCCGAATTTGGGGCCGGGAAGCTGGTTGATCGCTTCGAAGGTCGTTTCGCCCGAGTGGATCGCATGCTTGCCGAATTCCAGCTGGACGAAGACCTTGACGAGACAGCTCGCCAGGATGACCCACATCGCGACGAAGCCCGCCTCGGCGCCGAGGGCGGTCGTCGCGATCAGCTCGCCCGATCCCACGATCGAGGCCGAGAGAATGAACCCGGGACCCAGATACCGCAGCTTGCCGGAAAAGCTTTCCGGCGGCTCCTCGACGAGCGACGGATCGAGGGCGTAGGGGGTCATTTGGGGGGGAGGGGGGCAAGAAGCAAGAAGCAAGAAGCAAGAAGCAGGGAGCTGGGAGAAGTTGAGAAGTTGAGAAGTTGAGAAGTTGAGAAGTTGAGAATTCGGAACCAGAACCCCTGAACCCCTGAACCCCTGA
>JBBDRG010000009.1:49092-60951 GCA_040905585.1 Verrucomicrobiales bacterium | reverse complement strand
TCAACCAGGTCGTTCCCGTGTAGGAAATCGACTCCAGGTGAATCACAATGACGGGATTCTGTCTCATCGCTGCATCCCTCCTGCAGATTGGGCCTGGGAGGGCTTCTCTCCGTATACGTAGAACGCCTGCGAAGATCGCAGTGCTTCCTCCAACTCTTCCGGAGTCAAGGCCGGCCTCGCCGTTGGCACGATGGAAATTGCGGTCTGGACGAAGCCGATCTCTTCCAAATCCTGGCGAACCCGATGCGGGTCCGTCACCTGACTCTGGGCTCCTCCATGAACGGGCTCGCAGGGACAACGGTCGATGCCCGGCTGAAAGAAGGATTGTGGAAGGCTGCCGTCCTTGACAAAATCCTCGGCTGCTTTCCGGAGTTGCTCGCCATGCTGATAACAGGTTCCCTTGGCCAAGGCTTTCCGATCAGGCTCCGCCAAGTCCGGAAAGTGATTCGCGAACCACGCTGTCCGGGATTGAAACGTCGGCCCGGCAGGATGTTCCTCCGTCCCTTCGCCCAGTTCCAACTGCCGATGGCTCGCTGTCAACCGTTCTACCGTGTCCGGACAGTGCGGGTTATTGGAATCGCAAAAGATCAGCCTCCCTCCCCGGCGCAGGATCCGGTAGGCTTCCTCCAGGGAATGGCGAAAAGTATCGGCCCGCGCGTTGCACAACACCTGATTGATATAGACCCAGTCCACAGAAGCCTCGCCCAGCGGAATCCTTCCTTCCTCCGTGATGCAATGAAACTTCAGATTCTCCAGCCGGTATTGCGAAACCCAGGAGTTGGACCGGCTCACGACCTCCGGATTGAGTTCCACGCCATGCACCCGGGCCGCGCCCAGACGCGAGAGTACGATGGTTGAGAATCCGTACCAGCACCCAAGGTCGCATCCAACCGACTTGTCATAGTTTGTGACGACTGGACGAACTGCTGAGGCATAACATTCCACAAGGGATCGGGCAACATCCCCATCTCGATAGGAATTCCCATAGCCGGGCATGTAGTCGTTCTCTTTCCGCCAGGCTCTCTCGATCGTCATGAGGAGATCCCGAATTTCCTCGATCGATCCAATCCGTCGAGGCCTCCGCATGCGGCTCAAGAGCCTCGCGAGTGGTTTGTCTTTCATAACAGTGCCTCCATTCCATCGGCGCCTCTGCCGCCCACCGTTTCCGTCTGGCGGAGTTCCTCCAGACGCCCGGCCCAGTCCGAAGGACTTCCTTCCTCCAACTGCTCATCCTGTGAGATCCGGTAAACCCGATCGAACCCGTCGACATCACCCGCCCAGCGCGAAGCCACGAGAAGGATGGGTCGGCCCAGATTGGCGAGGCGTTGCCCATCTTCCTCCACCCAGTTGGCATTGGGCGCCGCGGCCACAACCAAGGATCCATGACTCTGGGAACTGCTCGGCTCCAGGCTCCGGGCAAGCGCTTCCCAGGCGTTTTCCTTGTCGTTCGCTGCGGTTGAAGGGCGCTCCAGAGAGGGACAAATCCAGGACGAACATTCGGCTCCAGGCGGCTCCTCCGCCCTTCGAAGCAAGCGCTGCAGCGAGGGAATGGAGGTTTTCAAAAGAGGAAAACCCGTGACCACGAGACAAATCGATCCCTTTTCCCGGGGTCCGTCGCGCAACTCCTCCGGATCGACCTGTTCCGCTTCGCCTTGGTCGGCCTTTTGGCCCGATCCGCCTTTCAGCGAATCGCGATACATCCTGGTTCTCGAAATCACCGGCGCAAAGCGAACCAGTTTGGTCACACTCCCGAAGAGGCTGGAGGCACCCTGCTGAAGACGTATGATCGCCAGGAGACCCGCGATCATAACCGACCAGGACAACCAACCTTGAATCGCGGCATAACCGAATATGAGAAGACCCAACGTAGCCAGAATCGATCGAACAAAGTTCGTGATGTATTCGCCTTTCCGCGTAGCGATCTTGAAGAAATCGTAGTCATCCAGCGAGTCTTGGATCGGTTTGCTGCTCCGAAACTGCTCCAGGGCATTTCCGGGATCCTCCAGGGAACCCTCGTTCGCCTGTCGGAACAGGGCCACCAACTCGGCAGTAGCCTTGGTCCGCTCCGTCCCGTAGAAGCGGCTGGAAACCTTGTGTGTTTGCCGATTCAGGAGGAGCAAGGCAGGCAACGGAATGAGAATCAGAGGAATCGCCAGAAGAAAGAACCTCCAATCGAGCACCACCAAAGACAGGGCAAAGACCGTGACCATGGACAGCGGCTGTGCGGTTAGCAGCAGCGTTTCTGCGGCCACCCCACTGATCAAGGCCCCCTGAACAAAGGGGAGGGCCGGATTCTTCACAAAGTCGCGCGGGATTTCACCAAGATCTTGAGCCGGGATCCGCGCCAATCCTTCGAGCATCTCTTCGGTCATCGACTGTTGGTATCTGCGTCCGACACGGCGGGACCAGACCACGGACCTCCAGGAAATCCAGGCACTGAACGCTCCGATCACTAGAAGAACAACGCTGGAGACACCCAACAGGACTCCCAAAGGCCAGGATTCCGGAAGAATGCTGCGAGCGCTCCGCTCCGGGTCCATCACCTGAACCGCATGCACCAAGACCAGAATGGAGAGTCCCTGGGACACGGCCGCGATTCCTCCCGCAGCCGCGGAAAGACAAAGTAGATTCCGCTGACTCTCCCACAATTCCCGGAGCAGCCCTCCATAAAGTTGCCGGAAGCGCCGTCCCTGAACGCGGAAACCGTCGATCGAAGCCGAAAGCTTCCAGTCGGGGGAAACCAGCTTTTGCATCCCGGAGCGAACTATTAGAGTAGCGGGGTCGAGGATTCTAGTTCTCGCCATTACGGTCTTCTTTGGGCTCGCACAGCATAGGGAGCAGGTCGCCATCCGTAGCCGACCGGATGGATCACTAGAACGAGTCACTCGCCCGCACGCATCTCAATTCCTCTCCTTCACAGCGAATAGAGCGCGTGAGCCTGTTCGAGGTTCAGCAGCGACCAGATGAGAAGTCGCCGGTTCTCCCGCCCTTCCAGGTGATCCTGAAGCAGGGAATGGACCGCGTCGTAATCCAGCCATTCGTATATCCCGGCCCGCGAATCGCAAATCTCCCGTTTCACGTATTCGATGCTCTCTCCCTTGAACCAGCTCGCATCGGGGGCGGAAAATCCTTGCTTCGCGCGCTCCGCGACCTCCTTCGGGATGTATTTCTCCATCGCTTGGCGGAGGATGAGCTTCCCGTCGTGGTAGCGGGAAAAGTAATTCTTTGTCTTGTCGCCCGGCTGATTCTCATCCACCCGGACCATGTCTCCCAACCGACCGAGTTTGAGGTTCACCGGCACCCGACACGCGAAATCGACCAGGTCGTTGTCGAGAAAGGGCACGCGCGTCTCAAGGCTGTGGGCCATGCTCATCTTGTCCTCTACCACGAAAAGGCCATGGAGAAAGGTCTTCGCTTCGAAGTAGAGGGAATGGTTCACATAGTCTTCCGGAGTCTCCAGCTCGATGTTCCGCTTCGAAAACACGCCCTTGAAGATCTCCACGGGATCGAAATCGCCGATCTGGTCGGCGATCGGACCGATCACTTTCCTGAATTGTTCCGAGGGGATCAGGCGTTGCCAGAATTTGTAATACTTCGCCGCGTAGTCTTCAAAATCGGTATTCACCACCGCCCGGTAATACCGCCAGGGGTATCCACCGAACAGCTCGTCGCCGCCGGCTCCCGACAGGCACACCGTCACGAATTTGCTGGCGAGCTGGGCCGCGTAGAAGTTGGGGTAGCACTGTCCCACCCGCGGTTCCTCGAGGTGCCAGGCGAGGCGGGGGAGACAACGCTCCATGTCCCCGGATTTCAGCACCATCTCGTAGTGTTCCGTCTTGTAGACGGAAGACAGTCCCTCGGCCAGTCCCCTCTCGTCGTAGTTCCGCTCGATACCGGCCGACTCCGTGAGGTCGAACCCGACCGTGAAGGTCTTGATGTAGGGAACCTGGGAGGAGGCCACCGCAGTGATGGAGCCCGAGTCCATTCCGCCGCTCAGGTAGGAGCCGAGTTCGACATCGCTGACCATCTGGCGGCTGACCGCTTGATAGAAGAGTCGGTCCAGCTCCTCGCGATATTCCCGCTCGTCCACCGACCCGGAAGGTTCTTCGAAACTGTAGTCCCAGTATTGGACGGGTTCCGCGGATTCCGGGTAGGTTTTTCCCAGGCTGAACTGCAGGTAGTGCCCGGCCGGCAGCATGCGGACGTCCCGGTAGAGTGTCCGATCAGTGAAGAAATTCTGAAAAGTGAGATACTCGGCCAGACCCGCCGGGTCCATCTCGCATCGCGCTTCAGAATGTTTCAGGATGGCCTTGATCTCCGAGCCGAAAAGGATCGTTTTTCCCCGGACGGCGTAGTAGAGCGGTTTCACGCCGTAGCGGTCCCGCGCAAGAGTCATGCGGAGTTCCTCGCGATCCCAGACGACAAAGGCGAACATCCCGTTGAACTTCAGAAGCGAATCAGTGCCCCACTCCGCGAAGGCGTTCAGCACCACTTCGGAATCCGTCTTCGAGCGAAACTGGTAGCCGAGGGACTCCAGTTCAAGGCGGATCTCCTGGAAATTGTAGACTTCGCCGTTGTAGGCGATCACGAATCTCCGGTCCCTCGTCTGCATGGGCTGATGTCCCGCAGGCGAAAGATCGATAATCGCGAGGCGACGGTGCCCGATCCCGACGAAGGACTCGACAAAGAACCCCTCGCCGTCCGGTCCGCGGTGCTGGATGGCGTCCGTCATCCGGCGGAGCGTGACCGGCGAAGCCGGCCGCCCGTCCAGATGAAGCATTCCCGTAATTCCGCACATAAGACAATCGGTGTGACAGTGGCCGCTCTCGCCGTTCGATCAGGCCTCGATGCCGGCGTCGCGCTTTCGGCTGGCGACCTCTTCCTTGTTGGCTTCGCGCCATTCGATGAGGGCCTCCAAGCCTTCGCGGAGCGCGATCGAATACTCGTAGCCGATCTCTTCCTTCGCCTTCTTTGGACAACCGATGCGGTTCTTGACGAAGGTCTGCCCGGCGGGCTCGTACTGGATCCCCAGGTCGGAACCCGTGATCTCGAGAATGAGTTCGGCGAGTTCCTTGATGCTGGTGCGCTTCCCGGTTCCCACGTTGTAGAACTCGTCGGTGGCGTCGGCTTTCATGGCGCAGACATTGGCCCGCGCGCAATCGACCACGTTGACGAAGTCGTAGGCCTGCGAGCCGTCGCCGAACACCTTCGGCGGAATCCCCTTGTCCAGGTTGTCGAGGATTTTCATGATCACCGCGATGTAGGCGCCCTTGTAGTCCTGGCGCGAGCCGTAGACGTTCATGTAGCGCAGCCCGACGTAGTCGAACTCCTTCTCCGAACCCTTGTGTCGATGGTAGAACGACCGGCAGATCTGCTCGCCGGCGACCTTGGTGGCCCCGTAGAAGTTGGTGTTGTTGTATGGGTGGTCCTCGGTCATGGGTTCCTCGACCGCATCGCCGTAGACGGAGGCCGAGGACGACCAGACCAGCCGCTGCACGTTGGTGCGGTTCGCGGTGATGGCTTCGAGAATGTTGAACAAGCCCGTCACGTTCACCTCGAGCGCCGAGCGGGGGTAGTCCCAGCAGTGGAGCAGCCAGAGCGCGGCGAAGCAGTATACGCCGTCGATGTCCTCCATGGCGGCGTCCACAAGTTCGGGATGCAGCAGTTCGCCCCCGTGCGGGAAGACGTTCACTCGGGGATCCTTGAAGGCGTCGGCGAGGTTTTCATGCCGGCCCCGGGAAAAGTTGTCGAAGATACGTATCTCTCCGACCTGTTCCTCAAGCAACCGGTCGACGGTGTGCGAGCCGATCAGGCCGGCTCCACCAATTACAAGAATGCGTTTATCAGTTAGGTCCATTTTGTTTAGTTCAGATTTATTCTAGAGGCGATTTCGCCACCTATCGCCAGCGAAGCGGTCGCGGCAGGGCTAGGGGCATTTAGAACGTGGAGGATTTTCTCACCTTCAACGAAAGCGAAATCCTCGACAAGACTTCCATATGGGGACATCGCCTGCGCGCGAACTCCCGCACCGCCGGGTTCGAGGTCGGATTCGTTGATGCTCGGAATAAGTTTCTGGAGATTTCGACAAAACAGTTTCCGACTAAAGGATTGCATCAATTCCCCAAGACACATCCGGCGGTATTTCGCCGCAAACTTCCAGATTCCCGGAAATGCCGCAACTTCAGCAAGATCCGCCAATTTCACATCCCGCTTGCGGTAGCCCTCCCGACTGAAGGCAAGAACGGCATTGGGCCCGGCCTCGACTCCTCCACGGATTAGGCGAGAAAAATGAACTCCTAGAAAAGGAAATGCGGGATCTGGAACAGGATAAATCAGGTTATTAACAAGGCGCTGGCTGTTTTCTCTAAGCTTGTAATACTCTCCCCGGAAGGGGATAATTTTTACACTAGGCTGCCCGCCCAACTGCCTGCATACACGGTCGGAATGCAGCCCTGCGCAATTTACCACGTAATCAAACTCCCATTCATCCTCGTAGGAGCTGAGTTGGAATTTCGAACCGGTTAGCCTGCCGGAGAGAATTCTGGTTCCTATATGAATGCTGTGCCCCACTTCTTCCAGCATGTTCTTCAGCGTAGAGCAAACTTTCCCGTAATCAACAATTCCTTCCTCAGGAACCTTCAGAGCCGCAAGCCCAACCGCATAAGGCTCATGATCCTGAATCTCGCCGCCGCATAAACGTTGAATCCCTTTCAGACCATTTTGCCGGCCTCGTGGCTCAAGATCATCCAATCGCGACACCTCAATTGGATTGGTCGCGACAACCAACTTCCCGCAAACTTCGTGGGGAATGTCGTTCTCCACGCAGAATTGTATCATTTCACGAATCCCTTCGACAGCCAACTTCGCTTTGAGTGAACCGGGCTTGTAGTAGAGGCCGCAATGGAGAACTCCGCTGTTATTGCCGCTCTGATGCTCACCCACGGTGGCTTCCTTTTCAAAAAGATGGAGCATCGCTTGAGGGTAACGCTGCGATACTTTTAATGCAGCAGCCAGTCCAACGATACCGCCCCCGACGATTGCTATTTTCTTGACCATGAGTTTGCGACTCGAGTTTGCGACTCCCTTACGAACTGCTGGAAAATCCACCCGGCCGTCAACCGGCCTGCTCCAGAACCCGCACCACGTCGACCCCGTTCACTCCATCCGCGATCGGCGCGGCACCGGTCTCGCAGGACTCGATGAAGTGCTCCAGTTCCAGGCGTAGCGGTTGGTCGGCGCCTTCGAAGACCGTCTCCTCGCCCTCGTCGCGGTTCAGCAGGGTTCCCGTTTCGATTCCCTTGCGGTGGAGGATCACTTTCTGGTTCACTTCGTCGAAGACGAGCATGCCCTTTTCCCCGACAACGATCAGCTCCCGTTCGACGCGCGGCCAGAGCCATGAGTTGTGCAGGTTCGCGAGGATGCCGTTCTCGAACCGCATGTGCAGGTGGACGTCGTCCTCGACGCCGGCGCTCACCGAGGAGTGTCCGAACGCGGTGGCCTCCGCGGGCGCCTCGCCCACGAGGTGAAGGAGGACGGCCACGTCGTGAACGCCGAAGGACCAGAGGACGTTCTCCACTTTTCGCGCACGACCGAGCTTGGAGCGTCGCTGGGTCAGCGTATAAATCTTGCCCAGTTTTCCCTGGTCGAGGTAGTCCTTGATGAACCGGATCGCCGGCTGGAAAAGAAGCAGGTGCCCGACCATCAGGGTTTTCCCCGCTTTCTCCGAGGCGCGGACGATGGCCTCGGCGTCGCCGGCGGAAAGGGCCATCGGTTTCTCCACGAGGACGTGTCGTCCGGCGGCGAAGAGTTCGTCGGCCACCTCCCGGTGGGTGGGCGCGGGGGTGGCCACGACGAACGCCTCCACCCCGTCGAAGGCGCCGTCGCTTTTCAACTCGTCCAGCGACGAGGCGACCGCCGCGTCCGGATACGCTTCGCGGACGGCGGCCCGGAGATCGGCGTCCATTTCCACGACCGCGCCCAGCGCCCCCATTTCGTGCAGGGTGCGGACGTGGTTCTTCCCCCAGGCTCCGGCTCCGATGACTCCTACTTTCATGTCTCGACGGGCTGCGGTTGCTACGCTTTCCAGAGGTCCTTCGCCTCGATGCCCGCCTTGGCGAGCGCGTTGCGCGTGTCGATCACCGTGTCGACGGAATCGACCAGCAGTTGATAGTCCACGTCGGGGTGGTCGGTGGAGATCAGGGCGGCGTCGAAGCCGCCGAGGGTTTCCCGGTTCCACTCGATGGAGCGGGTCCCCGCCCAGCGGGAGTGTTCCCGGGTCGGCCCGATCTCCGGGATGAACGGATCGTGGTAGCTGACTTCGGCGCCCTGGGCGGCGAGGTGATCCATCAGAGTGAAGGAAGGGGATTCCCGCATGTCGTCGACGCCGGCCTTGTAGGCGAGACCGATCACGAGAATCTTGCTGCCGCGGACGGGCTTGGAGGCGCCGTTGAGGGCCTCGGCGACCTTGAAGACGACGTAGGCGGGCATGCCGTTGTTGATCTCGCCGGACAGCTCGATGAACCGGGTGTGCTTGCCGAACTCCCTCGCTTTCCACGTCAGGTAGAAGGGGTCGATGGGGATGCAGTGACCGCCGAGACCGGGCCCCGGGTAGAAGGGCATGAACCCGAAGGGCTTGGTCGCGGCCGCGTCGATCACGTCCCACACGTCGATGTCCATGCGTTCGAAGATGACTTTCAACTCGTTCACCATCGCGATGTTCACGGAGCGGAAAATGTTCTCGGTCAGCTTGGCGGCCTCGGCGACCCGGCAGGAGGCCACGGGCACGATCGACACGATGGCGGTCCCGTAGACTTCGAGGGCTCGGTCCCGGCACGCGTCGGTGAATCCCCCGACCAGTTTCGGAATGGTTTCCACCGACTGCACGTTCCCGGGATCCTCCCGTTCGGGAGAGTAGGCGAGGTGAAAGTCCTTTCCGGCGACGAGGCCGGACCCTTTCTCGAGCGCTTCGCGAAGCTCCCCGTCCGTGGTGCCCGGGTAGGTCGTCGACTCGAGACTCACGAGAGCGCCCTTGGAGAGGTGGGGGGCGATGCCGACGGCGGTGGCGATGACGTAGGAGAGGTCCGGTTCGCGCTGCTTGGAAAGGGGGGTGGGAACGCAGATGATTATGGCATCCGCGGCAGAAACCCGGGAGAAATCGGTGGTCGGCTCGAAGAGACCCGAATCGATCATCGCGGCCACTTCTTCCGCCGGGATGTGCTTGATGTAGGTCCGGCCGGCTTTCAGCGCGTCGACCTTGGACTGGTCGACGTCCAGTCCGATCACTTCGGCTCCGCCGCGAACGAATTGGCGGGCGAGAGGAAGTCCGACGTATCCCAGGCCCACAATGCAAACTTTTTTCATATTTTCAGATGGTGTAGCGAATCGTTCACAGGGCTCCGCGGAACCCTTTCCAATACCGCCGTGGTCGCGCGATGGTCTAGACCACTTGCCGGAATTTCCTGCCGAAACAATTTTGTTTTGTAGAAATGCGGAGAGAGGTTCGCTGCGCTCGGAAATGGTTGGCAGGTCTCGGGCAGAATCCCCGCCTTCCTTCGTTCCTTGCTTTGTCATCGGGGAAACCCGACTCCTTCGCAAGCGCCTCGCGATGCGTAATTTCTGCCGCGAGATTCCGGCATGTAATTCCGGCAAACGGTCTACCCGGACACGCTGCCGCCCCTGGTCGCCCTTCCGCCATCGGAAAAAGGACGCCGCGAACCTGGGACGGGGGAGATGGAATTCAATTCCAGCGATTGCATGGGAATCGAGAGGGGAATGGGTAAGTAGACGCGATTTTTCTGAATTCAAATTGAAATGAACGAAATTTCTGGCCATTTTTTTCGCGCGCGCGGAACACTGTAGCGGAGTTTGTCAAAATTCCGATTTTTGGACCGACGGACCTTCTTAGGGCATCGGATCGGAAGTGTCACCACTTCCGCTACAGGGGACGCGTGGCACGGGCGCCGTCTGTTGGAACGGGGTCTTCACCCCCGCAACGCCGCCGCGACTTCGTCCTGGTCGGCCTCGCCGAGGTAGGGGCTCATGGGCAGGCTGAGACAGCGCCGGGAAATCTCTTCCGTAACCGGGAAGTCGCCCTTCCCATGCCCCAGGCCGGCGAAGACCGGCTGCAGGTGGAGCGGCACCGCGTAATAGGGCACGGAGGGAACCCCGCGCTCGCGCAGCCTCGCCTGGACCTCCTCCCGATCGTCGCAGAGGAGGGTGTATTGCGCGTAGACGCTGGTGTTGCCCGGGGCGACCGCGGGACACTCGATGCCGGGAATGCCCGCCAGCTTCTCGTCGTAGCGACGGCCCACCTCCTGTCTGCGCTCGACCTCCTCGGGAAAGAGCTCCAGCTTCGGGAGGAGAATGGCGGCCTGCAGGGTGTCGAGCCGTCCGTTGATTCCGAGCAGCGGATGGTGGTGCTTCTTCTGCTGCCCGTGCACGCGAATCGAGCGCATCTTGTCCGCCAGTTCGTCGTCGTCGGTGAAGAGCGCGCCTCCGTCTCCGTAGCCTCCGAGGGGTTTCGAGGGAAAGAAGGAGGTGCTCCCGACCAGGGAGAGCGCGCCCGATTTGACCCCGTGGTGGGTGGCCCCGAAGCTCTGCGCGGCGTCTTCGATCACGGGAAGGTTTCCGTGCCGGACGGCGATTTCGTTGATCGCCCGCATGTCGGCGGTCTGTCCGTAGATGCCCACCGGCATGATGGCCTTTGTCTTTTCGGTGAGGGCGGCCTCCACGAGGGCCGGATCCATGTTCCAGGTCGTCGGCTCGACGTCGACGAACACGGGTTTCGCCCCGATCAAGGCGATGACCTCCGCGGTCGAGATCCAGGTGTAGGGCACGGTGACGACCTCGTCCCCCGCTTCGACCCCGAGCGCCATCAGGGCAATGAGGAGGGAATCCGTGCCGGAGGACACCCCGATGGAATGCTTGACGCCCAGGTAGGAGGAGAGCGCGGTTTCGAGTTCCTCGACTTCCGGCCCCATGATGTAGCGTCCGTGGTCCAGCACTTGCGCGATCCGGGAGTCAATCTGATCGCGAATGCGCTTCTGTTGGGTTTTCAGGTCGATGAATTCCATATATAGCTCGATTAAAAGGGGATTGGACAGCCGAGCGCTCAGCTGCCCGGCTTGAAGTCGTCGTAGGATTTCGCTCCGGTGCTGAGTCCCTCCGGCAAAGGGGCTTCCTCGTCAAGGTCCAAGCAGGTGACGGTCTCCCCGTCCTTCCGATAGCGGAATCCCGATTCCGGGCAGGTGGCCTCCCCCTCCTCGAACCGGAGGACGTGCCCGTGCCGGCTCATCCATCCCTTCACCCTGCCCGGAACGCCGAGCACGAATCCGTAGTCGGGCACGTCCTTCACGACAACCGCCCCGGCGGCGACGAAGGCGTAGCGTCCCAGGGTGATTCCGCAGACGAGAGTGGCGTTGGCCCCCACCGTCGCCCCCCGGCGAATGCGGGTGGTTTCGTAGAGTCCCCGCCTCACCACCTGGGAGCGCGGATTGGTCACGTTGGTAAGTACGCAGGAGGGACCGAGAAAGACGTCGTCCTCGATCTCGGTTCCGGTGTAGATGGCCACGTTGTTCTGCACTTTGACGTTGTCCCCGACCCGCACGCCCGGGGCGACCATGGTGTTTTGGCCGAAGGAGCAGTCTTTTCCGATCCGCGCCCCCTCGCAAATGTGCGCGAAGTGCCAGATTTTGGTTCCGTTCCCAATGACGGCGCCCTCGTCGATGACGGCGCTCGGGTGGTTAAAGTAGTTGCTCATGAAGTTCACGCGGCGGGCATTTGCGCTTCGGCTTGGAACACGAATAAGAAGAATTGAAACGAATTCACTCGAATTTCTTTTCCCGCCCTCCGCCGGCCCTG
>JBBDRG010000009.1:0-48992 GCA_040905585.1 Verrucomicrobiales bacterium | reverse complement strand
TCAATTCGCGAAAATTCGCGCGGCCCGCCGCAGGCGCTTTACACCTCGCTTTTCAACACGAATTAGAAGAATTGAAACGAATTCACTCGAATTTCTTTTCCCGCCCTCCGCCGGCCCTGAATTCGTGCTAATTCTCTTCAATTCGCGAAAATTCGCGCGGCCCGCCGCAGGCGCTTTACACCTCGCTTTTCATCACGAATTAGAAGAATTGAAACGAATTCACTCGAATTTCTTTCCCCGTCCTCCGCCGGCCCTGAGTTCGTGCTAATTCTCCTCCATTCGCGAAAATTCGCGCGGCCCGCCGCAGGCGTCGTCTTCAAACTTCGGCTTCACGGAGTTTTGCCTTGAGAGACTGTTGAAAAACTCTGAAACGCAAAATCGCTCCAATTTTCGGGCCGTCGTGAGCGGCTTCGCCGAATTGGATTTTCAACCGACCCTGCGGGCTGCGGCTCTTTTATCCGCTGGCTTCGTTGCGATTCAGTCAGGTAGACAGGTCGCTTCCGGCACCGACGTTAACCAGAGAGGGGCTCGTCCAGCCCGAGGAGATGAAGGCAGCCCCGAGCGAGATCGTCGGCAAAGAGAAACTCGCGCTTGGGCGTTCCCGTTCCCCAGATCGTTACCGACGGCTCCGAGGACTCGGCTCAATGCGCTGCCCACCATGCCGCGATGACCCGCGACGTAGATTCGTTGCTTGGATAGATTCATGGAGGACTGGAAAGTATCTTGCCGGGACGCAGCCCCGGCATGTCCCTCGGCGTTTCAGCCACCCGATGACGAGGTCCGATTTACCCTTTGGCCACTTCCTGCCATTGCTCCTTAACTCCAATCACACCCGCCCAGTGCGCAATGTCAGGATCGGCTTTCAGGAATGCGAATTCGGTCTGGGCGAGGATGGATTGGATATCGGTGAGGTGTTTCTGCGAATTCCCTTCCCGGTAGTATTCCAGCTTTCTTAAAATCACGTAGTGGGGCGGAGCGAAGGAGGCTTCGAGACCCGGCTCGATCTCCAGTCGTGCCCGGCGGGGCCACGCCCAGGCGTGCAGAGGATCTCCCCCATGAAAGTAGATGTCGGCACGGAAGCCGGATTCGTGGTGAATAATATTCGTGTGGCCCCGCAGCCCCCGGGCCAACTCAATGGAAAGCGTCTCCGTGGGAGCCCGATAGAATTCCTCCTCCGGGAAGGCCGACTCGAATGATGGAAGCTCTCCCGGCTCGAGTTCGATGACGAGATCGATATTGTTGGTCAACCGGGGTTCTCCGTAGGTCATCGCCGCTACCGACCCAGTGACCATGTAGTCGAGCTTCGCCGATTCCAGAGGGGCAATGATGACTCGGAACAAGTTGGTCATGGGCTATCCGCGGCGCACGAACCTGCTGCCTGCTATCGATTCAAACTGGCGGAGAGGAGGAAACATTGGCGGACTTCCTTCTGCACCCGGTCTTCGCTCCAATCGGGATGAAGATTCCGCAGGGCGGATGCCTTCAGGGCTCTGGCGCTCCAGTAGAGATCACTCGCCGCGGCCAATTTCTGAGCCGGCGTGAGGACTCGTAGTTTGCGCTCTGGCGTCATGGGCGGGGCAAGGGTTCGGGGTTTTCGGGAGGGTCCCATTGATGGACGCTGGTCCGTGCCGGGGCACGCAGCCCTGGCAGGTTCCTCAGCGCTTCAGCCACGCGATGATGAGGGGAAGAATGTTTCTCCCCCGCTTCTGCCATTTCTGCAGAGCCTCGATGCGGGTGAGCATTTCTTTGGCGGGCGGGATCCCGGCCCCTGTCCCCCCCTCCTCGCCGAACCCCGAGGCCTCCCGCGCGCGGAACTCGCCCTCCCGCGCCAGAGCCAGCATGGAATCGAGCCGATTCTGCCCTTCGTCGAGGAGCAATTTCAGGCGATTCTCGAAAAAGTGGTTCACGATCCGGGACACGTTCAAATCCGCAACGAACTGCTCCCGCCTCTTTCCCACCCGCGAGTGGGAAGTGACGGCGCCTAGGCTGCGGAGGAGCGAAAGCCCCTGGCTCGCGCTGCCTTTGCTGATCCCGAGCCGCGTCACGATGTCGTCCATCGCGAGAGGCCCCGTCGACACGAAAAGCAGCCCGTAGATCTGCCCGATGGACCTCGGCAGGCCAAACACCTGGACGAGGGAGACGAAATACTCGATGGATTCCTCCTCGAGAGCCTCGCGCGAGAGTTCGACCTCGCTGCCTGTTTCTGATACCGCCATGGTCGCGGAACGGTTTAGACCACTTGCCAGAATTTCCTGCCGAAACAGTTTTGTTTTGTAGAGATGCGGAGAGAGATTCGCTGCGCTCGGAAATGGTTGGCAGGTCTCGGGCAGAATCCCCGCCTTCCTTCGTTCCTTGCTTTGTCATCGGGGAAACCCGACTCCTTCGCAAGCGCCTCGCGATGCGTAATTTCTGCCGCGAGATTCCGGGCAAGCAATTCTGGCAAACGGTCTACCCGGCCACGCTGCCGCCCCCGGTCGCCCTTCCGTCACCGGAAAGAGGACGCCGCGAGCCTGGAGCGCGTGGGATGGGATTCAATTCCAGCGATTGCATGGGAATCGAGAGGGGAACGGATAAACGTGATTTCTTTGAATTCAAATTGAAATGAACACAATTTCGGCCCGTCTCCCGCTTGAAGGTACCGGGTTCCCGGGTGGAACCAAGGCTTGCGCATGGACGGAGCGAAACCACATGGAAAGGGGCTCACACGATATCTTGTACGGATGTGAGCGCAAAAAAGTGATGGCCGCGAAGCGCCAAAGGTGGCACGGGCTTCCAGCCCCGTGAACGGCGGTTCGGACGCCGAAGTCCTCCCGGGCTCGGGCGCGAGCAACGCGACCGCATCGGAGCGAATTCGATTCATGAGAGGCTTTCGACTCAAAGGGCGGGCCTACGTGGCTCCGCCGGACCATGGGCTGGAAGCCCAGGCTACGTGGCTCCGCTCCTCCCTTTCCCCCCTTGAAGGCGCGGGAGCGCCCGGTGGGGCGAAGCTTCCGACTCGGCACCTCAGTTGGCCTGCCAGTTGGTGATGTGCTTGGCCTGCTCCTCGGGATCGGTCGGATCGGCCCCCGCGATCGACCAGAGATCGTAAGTGGGATTCATGGTCTGCCGCTCGTCCTGGGGAATGTTGGGCGGGTCGGCGATGTAGCGGAGGGGGTCGCCGTAGGAATCGATGACCATGTACTCCCCGCCGATGAAGAGGGAGCGGGGAGCTCTCGCGTCCTCGTTCTCTTCGTAGGCGAGTTTCGGAATGTAGACCTTTTCGTTCTGTTCGAAGTCCACCGCGCCGTCCTCGTCGTAGTCGCCCGAGAGGTGCTTGTAGAGAACGGAGGCCCCTTCCACGCCGACGCCGTCCCGGTTGCCGCTCTCCATCCGGTTCTGGGGGTAGATGCCATGGTCCACCTCGTACTTGGACAACCCGCCTTCGATCTCGGCCAGCAAGGCTTCGACTTTCTGACGGTTGACCCGGGACTGGATACCGGGCAGCGCGGAAATCAGCAGCCCCGCGAGAACGACCATGATTCCGATGACGACCATCAGTTCGATCAAACTGAAGGCGTGGACGCGACGACGAGATGAAAGCTGCCTCTTCATAAGTGGATTATCGTAGCATGAAGGCTCCGGCGATGTCAATACAATGTAAATTCGAGACCGGAACTCTCTCCGACCGTTATCCCGTCTGGGTGTTCATCTCGGTGATGATGGTGATCATCGGCATGAACAGGGCGATGACGATGGTTCCCACGATTCCGGCGAGAAGCACGATCATGATCGGCTCGATCAGCGAGGTCATGGCGTCGACCGCGTTGTCCACCTCGTCGTCGTAGACGTCGGCGATCTTGAGCAGCATGTCGGGGAGCTGGCCCGTTTCCTCGCCCACGTCCACCATGCTGATGACCATGGGCGGAAAAATCCGGCTCGCCTCGAGCGGCGCCACCACCGATTCGCCCTCGCGCACCGCTTCGTGCACCTTGTCGATGGCGTTGGAGATAATGACGTTCCCGGCGGTGTCCCGGGTGATGTTGAGCGCCTGGAGAATGGGCACGCCGCTGGTCACGAGGGTTCCCAGCGTGCGGGTGAACCGGGAGATCGAACTCTTCAGCTGAACCGGCCCGAAGACGGGCATGTAGAGTTTCCAGCGGTCGATGACGCGCCTCCCCACCCTGGTCATGGCGAAGACTTTCCAAGCGCCGTAGACGACGGCGCCGATGATCACGATGAGAAGCAGGTTGTTTTGAATGAAGCGGCTGAAGTTGATCACCACCTGCGTCAGCGCCGGCAAGGGCTTGTCCCCGAGCATCTCGGCGAAAATTTTCTCGAAGCGGGGCACGATGACCGCCATGAGGAAGATGAGGATGCCGACGGCGATGACGATGACGATCACCGGATAGACCATGGCGGCCACGATCCGGTTCTTGAGCTTCTGGGCCTTTTCCTGGTATTCGGCGAGACGCACGAGAACCAGTTCCAGCACACCGCCGAGTTCGCCGGCCTTGACCATGTTGACGTAGAGCTTGTCGAACACCTTGGGGTGCTGCCCGAGACTCTCCGAAAAGGTGGCGCCGCCGGCGACCGAATCGGCCAGGTGGTTGATGGTCCCGGCCATGACCTTGTTCTTCTCCTGTTTCGCGAGAACGGAGAGGCCGCGAAGCAGCGGAAGTCCCGCGTCGACGAGGGTCGCCAACTGCCGGGTGAAAATCATGAGAACCCTGCCCTTCACTCTGCCGCCGACGGCGGTCCCTTTCTTGGAGCTGGTCTTCTGGCCTTTCTTGGCCCGGCGCTTGGCCGTGCTCGACACGCCTCCCTTGCCCGCCGGCACCACCTGGGTGGGATAGAGACCCGTCTTACGGAGCTGACCGATCGCGTCCGCTTCGTCGTTAGCCTTGATCGACCCCGTGGTCTCGGCGCCTTTCGCGTCCAAGGCAATGTATTCAAAGTTCGCCATGCTGTTTTGTTGTCGTGTTAACTGTTCGAAATTTTCCCGAGATTATCTTTCGGGAGCCGAGTCTGTCGATGGAAAAAAGGCAAGAGACTCGTTGTCAGGTGTATTTGAGGACCTCCTCGATCGTGGTGATCCCGTCGTAGATGTTTCTGAGCCCGTCTTCGCGAAGGGTTTTCATGCCCAGCTCCTGGGCCTTCTGCTTGAGAACGACCGTGGCCGCCCGCGAGGCGACCAATTCCCGGATCGGGTCGTTCATGTCGAGCAGTTCGAAGAGGCCCTGCCTCCCGCGGTAGCCGGAGTCGTTGCAGGCGTCGCAGCCCTGGCCGGTGAAAAATTCCTTCTCTCCGATGTCCGCGGCCGTCAGCCCGAGCTGCGCGAGAACCGCCGCGCTCGGTCGATAGGCGACCCGGCAATCGGGACAGATCCGCCGGAGCAGTCGCTGCCCCAGCACGCCCTCGAGGGTGGCGGACACCAGAAACGGCTCGCAGCCCATGTCGATCAGGCGGGTGACCGCGCCGGGCGAGTCGTTCGTGTGCAGGGTGGAGAGGACCAGGTGTCCCGTGAGCGACGCTTGGATCGCGATCTGGGCGGTTTCGAGGTCGCGCATCTCCCCCACCAGAATCCGGTCGGGGTCCTGCCGAAGGAAGGCCCGGAGAATGCGCCCGAAAGTCAGCCCGATGGCGTCGTTGACCGGGACCTGCATGATCCCGTCGATGTCGTACTCCACCGGATCCTCGGCGGTGAGAAGCTTCGAGTCCTCCGTGTTCACTCGCCGCAGGCAGGCGTAGAGGGTCGTCGTTTTTCCCGCTCCGGTGGGTCCGGTGCAGATGAAAATGCCGTTGGGCTTCGCGATGGTGTCGGTGATGTACTCGAAGACTTCCGGAGGCAGATTCAGATTTTCGAGGTCGAGATTCACGTTGGACCGGTCGAGCACCCGGAGGACGACGCTCTCGCCGAAGACCGTCGGCAGAGTCGAAACCCGCATGTCGATGGGTTGATCGTTGATCTCCTTGGTGATGCGACCGTCCTGCGGCAGCCGGGTCTCGGCGATGTTCAGGGAGGACATCACCTTGATCCGGGAAATGATCGCCTGCTTCAGGTGCTGCGGAGGCGGCGCCATCTCGTAGAGGGAGCCGTCGACGCGGTAGCGAATTTTGAAGTCGTCCTCGAAGGGCTCGAAGTGGATGTCGGACGCCTTCTCCTTGATCGCCTGGTAGAGAACGAGATCGACGTAGCGGATGATCGGCGCCGAGTTGGACTCCTCTTCGAGGTCGTCTTCGGACAGCGCCGCGACTTCCGCGCGGATGGAGGCCAGCGCGTCCGACTCCCCCACGGGGCCGCCGTCCGGCCCGCCCGCGGCACCGCCGCCGTAGTACAATCGATCGATCAGCGCGGCGATCTGCTCGGGAGGCGCGACGGCGGGGACGATCACTTGATTCAGGGAAAAGCCCAGTTCCTCCAGGTTCTGGGGATCGAGAGGGTTGGCGATCGCGACCTGGAGCCCCGTGTCGAGAAACTGGATCGGGATGACCTGGTAGAGCTTCGCGGTGCCCGCGGGAACGGCGCGGAGGACCTGGGGCGCGGGCTCGAAGTCGGTGAGATCGTAGTATTCGCCGCCGATGTCCTGGGCGACCAGCTGGAACAACTGGTCCCGCTGGATCACGCCGAGATCCTCGACCGCCTGGGTCACGTCGTGCTCGCTGTTGCCGACGGCCTCGATGTACTCGCCTCTCTGCGAATCATCGATGAGTCCCCTCGAAATGAGCAAATCTATTACGCTTTCAGTCGTCATATACCTCGAAAATTTTCGTTCCGCGCCGCACCGCGATCAGTCCACGTCGGCCATGGTGACCCGAATCACTTCCGAAGCAGTCGTCTGTCCGAGCAGAACCTTGCGGACGCCGTCTTCGCGCAGCGTGCGCATACCGAGTTCGCGGCCACGCTTGCGAAGCTGCGAGGTCGACGCGTCGCCGTTGATGAGAAGGCGCACCTCCTCGTTGATGTTGAAGATCTCGAAGGCGCCCATCCTGCCCTTGAAGCCGGTCATCCGGCAGCTGCGGCATCCGGCGCCGCGCTTGATTTCGGCTGTCGACAACTGTTCCTGAGTCAGGTGGAGGGCCCGAACCTCCTTCTTGGTGAGTTCGCCCGGCTCCATGCAGTCGGGGCATATTTTCCGCAAAAGGCGCTGGGCCATGATGGAGCGGACCGCGCTGGCGATGAGGAACCGCTTCACGCCGATGTCCGCGAGCCGGGCCACCGCCGACGGCGCGTCGTTCGTGTGCAGCGTGCTGAAAACCAAGTGTCCGGTCAAACTGGCGTTGATCGCGATGGACGCCGTCTCCAAGTCGCGAATCTCCCCGATCATGATGATGTTGGGGGCCTGCCGGAGGATCGCTCTCAGCGCCGCCGCGAAGGTCATTCCGATGGCTTCCTTCACCTGCACCTGGTTGATGCCGGACAGCAGATACTCGACCGGGTCTTCGACCGTGATGATCTTCCGGTCCGGCTTGTTGATGGAATTCAAGCAGGCGTAGAGGGTCGTCGTCTTGCCGGAACCGGTGGGCCCCGTGACGAGGATGATGCCGTCGGGAAGGCGGATCAGATCTTCGAAGAGGGCCTCGTCGTCGCTGAAGAATCCGAGCTGCGGCAGGCCGATCGAAAGCGAACTCTTGTCCAGAATCCGCATGACGATGCTTTCGCCGGCACTGGTGGGAACGGTGGAAACGCGAAGGTCGAGGTCGCCGCTGCCGAACTTGGCCTGGATCCGGCCGTCCTGCGGCACGCGCTTCTCGGCGATGGCCATGGAGCCCGTCATGATCTTGATCCGGCTGACCACGGAAGGAAGCAGTCGCTTCGGGTGGCTCTGCACCTTGTGGAGAGCGCCGTCGATGCGGTAGCGGACGCGCAGCTCTTCCTCCAGGGGCTCGATGTGAATGTCGGAAGCGCGGTTCTGGTAGGCTTCCTGGAGGATCTGGTAGACCATCTTGATGATGGGCGCGTCGCCTCCTTCGGCCTCGGTGCTGCCTTCGTTCACGGCGATCGCGTCGGCGTCCAGTTTCTTGATCTGTTCCGCGTCCAGTTCGTTGGCGTAGAAATCGAGCTGGCGCTGCTTGATGGCCGAATCGGAAGCGACCACGAACTCTGGCTCCACCGCGAGCACGTGCCGGACCGAGTCGAGGGAATCGAAATCGAGCGGGTCCGTCACCGCGACGACGAGGGTTCCTCCCCCCTCCGCGATCG
This sequence comes from Verrucomicrobiales bacterium, assembly GCA_040905585.1. Taxonomy (GTDB): domain Bacteria; phylum Verrucomicrobiota; class Verrucomicrobiia; order Verrucomicrobiales; family DEV007; genus Arctic95D-9. The sequence goes on along the minus strand of JBBDRG010000009.1, from coordinate 40,813 downwards.
GCAGGATCCCGAATCTCACGGCGGTGTCGGCCGGTACGTTCCGAGCCACCGCAGGATCGATCTCCATCTTGCGCAGGTCGACGTAATCCATGCCCGCGTTGGTCGCCAGAGTTTCGGCGACGTTTTCGTCGGTAATGATATTCAGCGAGAGCAGCGCTTCGAGCGTGGACTCCTGAGACTTCTTCTTGTGTTTGGCGTCTTCGAGAGCCGCAGCGTCGACAAGATTCGCTTCCTGCAACAACTCGAGAAGGTAGGATTCGTTGGCGTACAATCTGGTATGAAGGTTTCGGGTGGCTAGTTCGGGGGGTGTGCGTGCCGGAACAAAAGGGCGGCGCGTCGCCGCACCACCCTTACCGGAGGGAAGCTAGAGGAATAGCGGGCCAACTGGAAGCAAAAAAAACAGAGAACCCGATTTTTTGTCTCCAAACCTCGAGCTTTCCGCGTCCTGAGACCATTGCTCTTCGATTTCGATAGCGATTTCGATTTCGATTTCGATTTCGGGTTCGATTATTTTTTCAACTGTCTCTCAACGAATCCGAAACGCGTATTTTCCGGCCTCAACCCCCACGGCGGGCGGACGGTTGACGTTTTCGAAAAAGTCGTACCCCTCCTTGAGATTCGTCCAGAATTCGATCCACTCGGATTGCCGCTCCCACTCGCGATCCATGCGTTGGTCCGTCATCCGGAAGGGAAACGCGTTCACGCGAAAGAAGGGCTGCCCCGAGGCCAACGCCGCGACGGCCAAGGTGTAGACCTCCTCGATGTCGTCGGGTGAGAGCGCGTACGATCCGGAGGACCTGGCGCCGCCGTGAATCATCAGCCCCCCGCCGGTCCGCCCGTGATAGCGGTCGTAGTCGTTGGGATAGCCGAGATCCATCCCCAGGTGGTGCCGGGTCTCCGGACGGAGCTGCGACGGCGGAACGTAGTAGAACCCTTCCAGCGCCTGGCCGTCGCCGTCGCGACGCTTCGGGCCGAGCTTCCCGGACCAGTGCCGGACAGGGTACACTTTGTACAGCGTGAAATGGGCGTTGCCCTCCCCCTGCATCCACAGTTCCAGCTCTTCCTCTTCCTTGAAAATCCGGACGAAGATCGGATCTCCCGTCGCCAGGCCCAGCTTGGCGAGCTCCTTACCCGTCTTCCCCGCCGTCCGAGCACCGGCCGCCTCGACCCGCGGGTTCGTCGACAGCCCGCCGGACCGAGAGGACGATCCGAACGCGGATCCCGAGCCGCCGGGAAGAAAACCCTGAATCATCCGCCTCGCCTTGGACGCAAGAGGGTACGGTGAACGGGTCGACCCTGTCGAGTCGCCCCCTTCGCCGACCCTCGCCGTTTCCGGCGCCGCCGCCCCGGACGGCGGGGAGGACCGCCCGAGACTCTCTTTGAGCTTCGCCGGAAAAGCCGCCACGGCGGCAGAGAATCGCCCGCCCTCCGACTCGCCCGAGCGCCGCTCGAGCCAGTCCTGCACCAGCCAGGGCGACCCGATGCCGAGGCAGATCAGAAACGAGAAAAGGAAGAAGCGACAAAACATTTAAAAACTTTAGTAAACATATCCTAAAAATCAAGCGACTGTAAGATCCGATCCTGTAGCCGGTGGTTGAGCGAGGCACGAGCGACACCACCGGAACTCGAGAGATCGGGGGTGGTTCGGAAAGCGGCGGAAGACCGCCGCACTCCAAGACGCTGTCGCGGCGGCGGACGATATCCCAATTCGGCGGAGCGTTCCGAATCAGCCTCTTCTCCGCGCCTCCGCGGGAGAATCCCTCCCCTACGCCGTCCGCTCCGCCGAACCGTCTGGCAAGAAGATCCCGGACTTCGCATTACCGCTTGGATTGAGCGATTTTTCCTCGTAACCTTCGGTCAACATGACCAGCGGTTCATCATCGCCCGCCATCGGCGTGATCGGAGGATCCGGTCTCTACGAGATCGAAGGTCTCGCCGAGATCGAGGAAATCGTCGTCGAGACGCCTTACGGGCCTCCTTCCGACCCGATCGTGGCCGGCTGGCTGGAAGACCGTAGAGTGTGCTTTTTGCCGCGGCATGGCAAGGGACACCGCATTCTCCCCTCGGAACTCAACCACCGCGCCAACATCTGGGCGCTGCGGTCCCTGAACGTCCGCTGGATCATCGCGGTCACGGCGGTGGGCTCGCTCCGGGAAGACTACCGGCCGCAGGACATCGTTCTTCCGGACCAGTTCTTCGACCGCACCAGCCAGCGAACGGACCACACCTTCTTCGGAGAAGGCATCGTCGCCCACGTCGGCTTCGCCGATCCGATCTCCGACAACCTGCGGCGACTGCTTTTCGAGACCGCCGCGGGATCGGGGCGGAGGGTTCACGACCGGGGCACCTACGTCAACATGGACGGCCCCGCCTTTTCCACCCGGGCCGAGTCCGAGACCAACCGGAAACTCGGCTTCGACCTCGTGGGAATGACGAATCTGCCCGAGGCCAAGCTGGCCCGCGAAGCCGAGATAGCCCTGGCCACCCTCGCGATGGTGACGGACTACGACTGCTGGAAGGTCACGGAAGACGCGGTCAACACCCACGCGGTCATGGAACACGTCCAGGCGAACGCCGTCGCCGCGAAGGAGATTCTCCGGTCCGTCGTTCCGAAGATTCCCCCCACCCCCGACTGGCCGGAACACGCCGCGCTGGACACCGCGATTTTCACGGCGCGCGAGGCGTGGCCGGCATCGACCGCGGAGAAGCTGAGCCCCATCCTGGGGAGATTTTCAAAAAGTTAGGAACGGTATCAACTACGCGTTGCGTATTTATAAAAGTTTCTTAAATTCCTCTTCGCCTGCGAACACGAACCGATTTCCCCTCTTGAAGTCCCTCCCTCCACTTCCCCTTCTCGTCTTCGCGGCGGGAGTCCTCGCGCTTTCAACGGGTTGCAAAACACCGTCGAACCTGAAAAAGGGCGGCGCCAACCCTCTGGCCGGGGAAAGTTCGGTCAGGAACACCGCCGGTCTGAACGGCCCGACCTGGAACGAGGCCGGGAGCGCCGACCTCGCCAGTTCGGTCGGTACCAAGGATTCGTATTCCAGCGTCAAGACCGACCGGCCGTTTCTCGCCCTGACCTTCGACGACGGACCTCATCCCACCCATACCCCGCGGCTGCTCGACATGCTGAAAGAGCGAAACGTGAAGGCCACCTTCTACGTGGTGGGCACCAACGCCAAAGCCTACCCGGAGATCATGCGCCGCATCGTCGGGGAAGGGCACGAAATCGGAAATCACACCGTCACCCACGGCAACCTGGCGAAGATGTCGCAGTCCGGCGTGCGGATGGAACTGTCGACCGCCCACGACTCGATCGTGGCGGTGACGGGACTCGCCCCGCGCACCATGCGCCCTCCCTACGGCGCCATCACCGCGAGCCAGAAAGCCTGGATCCGCAAGGAGTTCGGCTACCCCTCGATCATGTGGTCTGTCGATCCCGAGGACTGGAAAAAACCCGGCGCCTCGGTGGTCACGTCCCGTCTGGTATCCGGCGCGCGACCCGGGGGAATCCTGCTCGTCCACGACATCCACAAGCCCACCATCGACGCGATTCCGTCGGCGCTCGACCAGCTGCTGAAGAAGGGCTACCAGTTCGTGACCGTCACCCAGCTCATCGCCATGGACGGCGAAGGGTGATCCCCTGAAGGGGTTTTTCCCGAAGGCGTGACCCGAAGGGTGCTTCCCGAAGGGTGCTTCCCGAAGGGTGCTTCCCGAAGCTGCGGGGCCACCATCCTGAAAATCAGGCGCCGGCCGGAGCGAACTCGCCCGGGAATTCGTCGCCGCTGTCCTTCTCGCCCTTGCTCGATCGCGGTTTCTTCTCGGCCTCCTCCTCGGGAAGATCCGGGGGGGTCGGAGCGGAGGGCGGATTCTTGATTTCGCCGTGCTCCATGATCTCGCGTACGTGGGCGCCGTCGAGCGTTTCGTAGAGGAGGAGCGCCTGGGCGATCGTCTCGAGCTGGTCCCGGTGCTCGGTGAGCAGGCGGGTCGCTTCCGCGTAGGCCCTGTCGGTGAGCTGCTTGACCTCGGCGTCGATCTTCTGCGCCGTGGATTCGCTGTAGTTGCGCGGCGAGGAAATGTCGCGGGCGAGAAACACTTCTTCGTGTCCCTCGCCGTACTCCACCATGCCGAGCTCCTCGCTCATTCCCCAGTTGCACACCATCTTGCGGGCGATTTCGCTGGCCTGGCGGATATCGCCGGCCGCGCCGTTGGTCACGTCGCCGAAGACCAGTTCCTCGGCCACGCGGCCGCCCATGATGAGGATGAGACGATCGATCAGGTATTGCTTGTTGTAGCTGTGCTTGTCGGCTTCCGGCAGGTACATGGTGACTCCGAGAGCGGGACCGCGCGGGATGATCGACACTTTGTGGACGGGGTCGGTGTCCTTCACCAGCATCCCGAGCAAGGCGTGCCCGGCTTCGTGGTAGGCGGTGAGTTCCTTCTCGTCTTCGCTGAGCGCGAGACTGCGGCGCTCTCTTCCCCAGCGGACCTTGTCCCGGGCTTCCTCCAGTTCGGCGAGCGTGATCGCCTTGAGTCCCTTGCGGGCCGCCAGCAAGGCGGCTTCGTTGATCACGTTGGCCAGCTCGGCGCCCGAGTAGCCGGGAGTGCCCCGGGCCACGACGCCGAGGTCGACGCCTTCCGCGAGTTTGACCTTCTTGGCGTGGACGGCGAGGATTTCCTCGCGGCCCTTGACGTCGGGCAGGCTGACCGTGATCTGCCGATCGAATCGTCCCGGACGGAGCAGGGCCGGATCGAGCACGTCGGGACGGTTCGTCGCCGCGATGATGATCACGCCCTCCTGGGTGTCGAAGCCGTCCATTTCCACGAGGAGAGCGTTCAGGGTCTGCTCGCGCTCGTCGTGCCCGCCGCCCAGCCCGTGTCCGCGGTGGCGACCGACGGCGTCGATCTCGTCGATGAAAATGAGACAGGGAGCGCTCTTCTTCCCCTGCTCGAACATGTCCCGGACGCGCGACGCGCCCACTCCGACGAACATTTCGACGAAGTCGGAACCGCTGATCGAGAAAAAGGGAACGTCGGCTTCTCCGGCGATGGCCCGGGCGAGCAGCGTCTTGCCGGTACCGGGTGCCCCCACCATGAGGACGCCCTTGGGGATGCGCCCGCCGAGCCGCTGGAATCTCTTGGGATCGCGGAGATACTCGACGATTTCCCAGACTTCGTCCTTGGCTTCCTCGACGCCGGCGACTTCCTTGAAGGTCACCTTCCCCTTGTCCATGGTCATGAGCTTGGCCTTGCTCTTGCCGAAGCTCATGGCGCCCTTGCCGGCGGCCTTGATCTGGTGGCGGAAGAGAAAATAGAGGAGGATGAGCAGGAAGAAGATCGGGAGATAGAAGGACATCAGCATCATCCCGACGCCGTCCGACTCGGTGGGAAGATCCGAAATCTCGAGATCGTTCTCGGCGAGGATGGTCTTCAGGTCCTCGCCGGCGTAGCTGAGAATGATGGGAGTCGAGAACTCCTTGTACTTGTTGCCGTTGTTGGCTTCGGGATTGTCCACCTCGTACCATCCCGTGACGTACTGCTTCGCGCTGCCGTCCTTCTGCACGAGGCGAAGGAGCTTCGGAGGCACCGCGGTCTTGTCCACGTGGATGCGGCCCGATTCCGCCAACTGCTCGAATTCGCCGAAGGTGAGCGTCTTGGAGGACTCCGAGAAGCTCTTCGACCAGATGGCCAGGCCGAACAGACTCATGGCGACGAAGAGGAGAATCAGCCCCTTCCAATTGAAGCTGTTTTCACCACCGCCGGGGCGCGGGTCGTTGTTGCGAGGATCTTCGTCTTGCATTGAGTGTTTCGAGTTGGGAATTCGGCGCGGATGCCGGAAGCGGCAAGCTACCACAGCGGTTTGAGTCGCGCAATCTATCGCGGTCCCCGGCGTCTTCAATGATTCGACCCCGGGGTCCCCCGATTGTTCAACCCGGTTTCCGCGCGGGGTGGCGAAGGACGTTACGCTTCGACCGGCCGCGCCGGGCAGCCTTCTCGAAAAGTTCCTCTTATGCAGACGAATTTAAACATGAATAACTCTTATATTGATTTCATTTGAAACAAGTTTTCTCCGAAATAAGATATTCTCATGAATAGCGTTCCCGCCGAAAATCCTCTCGCCTACGACGACGTCGCCGACGGAAACATGCTGAAGGGCATCGCCAACGGAGACCGGCAGTGTTTCGAGCGCCTTCACGCCCGCTACGACGGATTGCTCTTCACGATCATCGAAAAAATTCTCGCGGACCGCCACGATTCGGAGGAAGTGCTGCAGGAGGTGCTGGGTTCCCTGTGGAAAAAGGCCCACCAATACCACCCCGGCCGCGGACGGCCGGTCACGTGGCTGGCGTCGATGGCGCGCAACCGGGCCATCGATCGACTGCGGGCGAAGCAGCGCCAGGCCAGGCTGAAAAGCGCCTATTCGGACGAAATGGCGGCGAGCCCCCGCGGGACCGCCGCGGTGAACGGCCCGGAAGCCGCGGCGAGGCGCGAGGCATGCAGCGCGGTCCGCTCGGCGGTGATGGAACTGACCGACGTGCAGCGCGAGGCGATCGAGAAAGTCTATTTCCAAGGCCTGACCCAGCAGGAGATCGCCGATCAGCTGGGCGAACCCCTCGGCACGGTCAAGGCCCGCGTCAGGCGCGGGCTCGCCAAGCTGCGGAATACCGTGGACCGCTCTTGATAGCTCGTTAGCTGTTTAGCTGTTTAGCGGGTAGCTGTTTAGCGGGTAGCTGTTTAGCGGGTAGCTCGTTAGCTGTTTAGCGGGTAGCTTTTTTGCGGTTTAGCGCTTCCGCCAGGGGTTTCCGAGTTTCGGCGTTCAACGTTGGACGTTCGCACTTCTCCCTTCTCCCCAACCCCTTCTCTCTCTCCAACTCAAGACAGCCGCGTCAGCAACTCGACGTTCGCGGCGGGATCGAAAGACTCGAGCGCGGCGTTCTGACGTTCGACGATTTCGGAAACGCCCTTTTTCCCCAGTCTGAGCATTTCGAGCATCTCGTCCTCGGAAAAGGTGGCCTCCTCCCCGTTTCCCTGCACCTCGATCAGATCGAGATCGGCGGTCATCGCGTAGTTGAAGTCCACGGTGGCGTTCTTGTCTTCGTGGTAGTTCAGGTCGAGACAGCACTCCCCCTTCCAGATCCCCGCGCTGACGGCGGCCGCCAACCGGCTCATCGGCGACGTCTTGAGCTTCCCCACCGTCATGAAGCGGCGAAAGGCCATTTCGGCGGCGACCGAGGCGCCGGTGATCGAGGCGGTGCGGGTCCCGCCGTCCGCCCGCAGCACGTCGCAGTCGATCCACAGGGTCCTCTGCCCGAGTCCCTTGAGGTCCACGACCGCCCGAAGGCTGCGACCCACGAGGCGCTGAATTTCGGAGCTGCGCCCGTCGAGTTTTCCCCGCCCGATGTCGCGCGGCTTCCGCTGCAGGGTGGAGTACGGCAGCATGCTGTATTCCGCGGTAAGCCACCCGCCCTGGACTCCCTGCTGCTGCATCCAGCGCGGGACGCCCTTCTCCAGCATGGCGCTGCATATCACCCGGGTGTCTCCGAAACCGACCAGCACGCTGCCGTGGGCGTGGGGGGCGATGTCGAGTTGAAAGCTCACTTGGCGCGTCTCGTCGAACGCGCGACCGTCGATTCTTTGCATACCAGCACGTGCTCCAAGACGCCGCGAATTGCAACCGTTCACATTCGCGGTTGCTTACGGTAGCGATTTGACGACCATACTCGCCGTTCCCGGAATTCTGGATCATGCGGCAAACGAGGGAAAAGCTGGAGCAGTTCGCGATCGACGTCATTCTGGACCGACGCCAAGGACCCCGCGCGGCCATGCTCCGCGCCTTTCTCGGGCCGCTCTCCAGCCTTTACGGCACCGCCGTCAACACCCGCCTCTGGCTCTACCGCAACCGCATTCTCCGCGAGCGGAACCTCGGCTGCCTCGTCGTCAGCATCGGGAACCTCACCGTCGGTGGCACCGGCAAGACGCCGGTGGTCGAGAAGTTCGCGCGCTCGCTGCAGGACGGAGGCCGCCGGGTCGCGATCCTGAGCCGGGGCTACAAATCGGTGAAACAGCCGTTCCTCAAGCGGCTCGCCGGAAAGATCCGGGGAAAGAACGAGATCGACCCCCCGCGCGTCGTCAGCGACGGGCGCTCGCTGCTGCTCGACTCGAAGACGGCCGGCGACGAACCCTACATGCTGGCGGCCAACCTCAGGGATGTTCCCGTGGTGGTGGACAAGGACCGCGTCAAAAGCGGCAAGCACGCCATCGGGGAACTGAACTGCGACACGCTCATCCTCGACGACGGGCTCCAGTATCTCCGGCTCAGGCACCGCCTCGACATCGTCCTGGTCGATCGCTGGCAGCCCTTCGGCACGGAGCGACTGCTTCCCCGGGGCACCCTCCGGGAACCGCCGCGCAACCTCAAGCGGGCCTCCTACATTTTCATCACCAAGTGCAACGGCGCCTCGAACCAGGACCTGATCGACCGGATCCGTCTCTACAACCGGACCGCCGAGATCATCGAGTGCGAGCACCGCCCCCGCCACCTCCAGCACCTCGGCACGCGGAAGACCGTCCCGCTCGACATCCTGAAGGGCGCCAGGGTCGGAACCGTCAGCGCCATCGCCGTGCCCGAGAGCTTCGAGGACGGCGTGAGAAAGCTCGGCGCCTCGATCGACGCCACCTGCCGCTTCATGGACCACCACCGCTTCACGGAGCAGGAAATCATTTCCTTCATCAACTGCTGCGTGGAAAGCGGGGTGGACATGATCGTCACCACGGAAAAGGACGCGGTCCGGTTTCCTCGCCTCGCCCGCATGGACGTTCCCATCTACTTCCTGCGGGTCGAAATCGGCGTGCTCAGCAACGAGGAGAGCTTCGACCAGTGCATCGCCCGGATCTGCCGGCCGCGTCCCGAGATGAACGCGCGACGGTTTTTCTGATCCAGCGATCGAAGGAAAGGGATTCCGTCAGGCTTTCGCCGACTCGAATTTCTCACGCGGCCGGAGCCGCTTGTGGAGCTCGTTGACGACGATGGCCGTGGCGGCGACCCCGGCGGCGGCCAGCCAGATCTCCCACGAAAGCGGCTGGACGCTCAGGACCTTCTGCGTGGCGGGGAGGTAGAGGGCCCCCACGTGCAGAGCCAGCGAGGCGAGCACGCCCAGGAGGAGGACCTTGTTGCCGAAGAGGTTCTTCTTGAAAATGGAGACGTCTTCGCTGCGGCAGTTGAAGACGTGCACCATCTGGAACAGCACCAGCGTGGTCAGGGCGGCCGTCCGGGCGAGATCGAGTCCGTCGCCCCGGTGGAATTCGACCCACCAGAAAACGCCCAGCGTCCCGGCGGAGAGCCAGATGCCCACGACGACGAGGCGCTCGATCAGCATCCGGTTCAGCACGCCTTCGCGGGGCGGTCGGGGCCGGCGGTCGTAGAGGGCCTTTTCTCCGGGCTCGAACCCGAGCGCGACGTCGGCGATTCCGTTGGTCACCACGTTGCACCAAAGGATCTGGGCCGGCAGCAAGGGCAGTTCCCAGCGGGCCGCCAGGGCCCACAGGATGACCATGACGTCGGCGGCGCCGGTGCTCAACAGGAAGAAGGTGGCCATGCGAATGTTCCGGAAGGCGGTTCGTCCCTGCTCCACGGCGGAGTAGACGCTGGCGAAATTGTCGTCGGTGATGACCATGTCGCTCGCCTCCTTGGCCACGTCGGTGCCCGTCTCGCCCATGGCCGCGCCGAGATGGGCCGACTTCAGCGCGGGGGCGTCGTTCACGCCGTCGCCGGTGACCGCGACGATCTGGTTCCTTGCCTTGAGCCGCTCCACGATGCGGAGCTTCTGGTCGGGTCGGACCCGGGCGAACACGTTGACCTTTTCGAGGACTTCGTCGAGTTCCTCGTCGGACATCTCGGCGACGTCCCTCCCCGTCCGGACCTCCGGCAGATCTTCGCCGTTCGGATCCGTTTCTCCCCGGCTCCCCTCGTCGCCGTTTCGCACGGGACGGTCGACGTGCACTTCGCGGGCGATCGCGGCCGCGGTCCGCGGGTGGTCGCCCGTCACCATGATCACCCGGATGCCGGATCGGTGGCAGCTGTCGACCGCCTCGGCCGCCTCCGGACGCGGCGGGTCCATCAGGCCCTGCATTCCCGCCAGCGTCATCCCCGAAGGCTGCTCGCTCTTGATGGATTCCGCGGCCGACCGGCCCCGGCCGCTCGCCATGGCCAGGACGCGGAGCCCCCGGGAGGCGAGTTCCTCGTACTGCTTCCGCACTTCTTCCCGATCGAGATCCGCGACGTTGCCGTCCGCCGCCTTCCGGTGCCCGCACATGTCGACAACGACCTCCGGCGCGCCCTTGATCAGCACCAGGGGGCCCTCCTCGCCGTCCGGCGTTTCGTGGATGGTGGCCGAAAACCGCCGCTCCGTCCGGAAAGGCACTTCGTCGACTCGCGGGTATCTCTGGCCCAGTTCGCCGCGGTCGAGACCGCCCTTGACGGCCGAGATCAGCAGGGCCACTTCCATCGGGTCGCCGGCCTGCTCGAAGTCGGCGTCCGACTCCGCTTCGTCCGCCGCGCCGTTCTCGTCGGCGGCATCCTTTTCGCGCTCCGGTTTCGCCTCCTCCAGTTCGGCGGTGTTGTTCAGGAATCCCGCCAGCAGGGTATCGTGAAGCGCCGATCCCTCTTCCGGGGCGACCGCCCCTCCGTTCCGCAGAAACTCGCCTTCGGCGGACAGCGCCCCTCCCGTCACCTCGAAGCCTTCGCCGCCGGCGGCGACCTGCGTCACCGTCATCCGGTTCTGGGTCAAGGTTCCGGTCTTGTCGGAAATGATCACGGTGGTGCTGCCGAGCGTCTCCACGGCGGGGAGGTTGCGGATAACCGCGTTCTGCCGGGCCATGCGCCGCACCCCGATGGCCAGCGCCACCGTCATCACGACGGGCAGCCCCTCCGGAATGGCCGCCACCGCCAGCGAAACCCCGAGAAGAAGCATCTGGATCGTGTCTCGGCCCATCCCCAGGCCGACGAAGAAGGCGATCGCCGCCACCACGAGAATGCCGACGCCGATCCACTTCGCGAGCCGGTCCATCCGTTGCTGCAGCGGCGTGTCGATGTCCCCCGCTTCCCGGATGTCCTCCGCGATCCGGCCCAGTTCCGTCCTTCGACCGGTGGCGACGACCACGCCCTCCGCGTGCCCGGCGGTGACTGCGGTACCCATGAACGCCATGGTGGCTTGATCCGCCGGCGGCAGGTTCTCGTCCGCGTCCCGCATCGTCTCGTCGGTCTTGGTCGCCGGCACCGATTCGCCGGTCAAGGCGGATTCGTCGATCTGCAGCGAGGACGCGTCGAGAAGGCGCAGGTCGGCCGGCACCATGCCGCCTTCGCCGAGCAGGACGCAGTCGCCCGGGACGAGATCGTCGCCGTCGACTTCCCGTTCCTCGCCGTCGCGCCGGATGCGGGCCTTGGGCGACACCATTTCCATCAGCGACTGAACCGCGGTTTCCGCGCGGTACTCCTGGATGAAGCCGATCGTGCCGTTCAGCAGCAGCACCATGCCGATGGCAATCGCGTCGCTCCACGCTTGAATCCCGAGGGTGACGACCAGGGCCGCGAGCAACACGTACACGAGCGGACTCGCGAACTGGTGGAGCAGAACGGACCACGCGCTGACCTTCCGGTCGGATCGAATCGTGTTCGGCCCGTAGCGGTCGAGCCGGGATTCGGCTTCGTCGGAATCGAGCCCTCCGCGCTCCGCGTCCAATGCTTCCAGCGTCTCTTCGCCGGTCAGCTTGAACCAGGGTCTGTCCTCATGTTCCTCGTCGCTCATCATGGCTGATGCGGTCCGTGGTCCATTTCGCGATCCGCGGTGGGTCTCCTCGGCGCGGCAAGTCTTGCCGGTCGCTCGGCGGCGGCTTCTCCGAAGCCCCGACGGCGGTCATTCGTTCGATTCGGTCAGGTGGCGGATGGCATCGATGACGCTGTCGGGATTCAGCGAAATCGAATCGATCCCCGACTCCACCAGAAAGGCGGCGAACTCCGGGTAGTCGCTGGGCGCCTGGCCGCAGATGCCGACCTTGCAACCCTGCTCCCCAGCCCGCGCGACGACCTCGACGATGGCCTTCTTCACCGCATCGTTCCGCTCGTCGAACACGTCCTTGAGACGCTCCGAATCGCGGCCGGCGCCGAGAATCAACTGGGTCAGGTCGTTGCTGCCGATCGAGAAGCCGTCGTAGCGCTTGGCGAACTCCTCGGCCAGGAAGACGTTCGAGGGGATTTCGCACATCATGTAGATCTCGAGGCCGTTTTCTCCCCGCTCCAGTCCGTTCTCCGCGAGCACCTCGAAGACGCGGTCGGCTTCCTCGAGGGTGCGCACGAACGGGATCATCACGACGATGTTGTCCAGCCCGATCTCCTCCCGGGCCCGCTTGATCGCCCGGCATTCCAAGGCGAAGCCGTCGCGGTAGTGCTCGCTGTAGTAGCGGGACGCGCCGCGGAACCCGAGCATGGGGTTCTCCTCCTCGGGCTCGAACGCCGCCCCGCCGATCAAGTCCGCGTATTCGTTGGTCTTGAAGTCGCTCGTGCGGACGATGGCGGGCTCCGGGTATTGGGAGGCGGCGATGGTCGCGAGGCCGCGGGCCAGTTTTTCCACGAAGTATTCGGTCTTGTCGTCGTATCCCCGGGTGAGTTCCTCGATCTTCTTCCGGGCGTCCTCGTCTTCCAGCTCGTCGAACCGGGTCAGCGCGAGAGGGTGGATCTGGATGGCGTTGTTGACGACGAACTCCATTCGCGCCAGGCCGATGCCCTTGGCGGGCAAGCGCCACCAGCGCAGCGCCGCGCCCGGACTGGCGATGTTCATCATGATTCTCACCGGCGGCTCTTCGAGTCCCTCCAGGTCGACGTCCCGCTCCTCGAAGGCGAGTTCGCCGTCGTAGACGTTTCCTTCCTCTCCCTCGGCGCAGGAAACCGTCACCTCCCGCCCGTGCTCGAGCACGTCGGTGGCGTCGCCCGCCCCCACGATGGCGGGCAGCCCGAGTTCCCGGCTCACGATGGCCGCGTGACTGGTGCGCCCCCCCTGGTCGGTAACGATCGCCGCCGCCCGCTTCATCGCCGGCACCCAGTCGGGATCGGTCATCTCGGTGACCAGAACGGCGTCGTCCTCGAATTCGTCCATCTCTTCCGGGCTTTCCAGCAAGGCGACCTTGCCCGCCGCGATCCCCTGCCCGATCGCCAACCCGCCGGCGAGACGCTTGCCCTTTTCCTCGAGCGAATAGGTTTTCAGCGAACTGGCCTCCTTCTGCGATTCGACGGTCTCCGGGCGCGCCTGGACGATGTGGAGTTCGCCGGTTTCGCCGTCCTTCGCCCATTCCATGTCCATCGCCTTGCCGTAGTGGCGTTCGATCACGGCCGCCCAACGGGCCAGTTGCAGGATTTCCTCGTCCGACAGAACGAAGCGTCGACGGTCCTTCTTGCGGGTGTCGACGTTCTTGGTGGTGTGGTTTCCTCCCTTGGCGTAGACCATCGTCTTCTCCTTGGCGCCGAGGTTTTTCTGGATGATCGGCTTCAGCTTCTCGTTCCCGAGCAGCGGCTTGAAAATCCGGTACTCGTCGGGAGTCACCGTCCCCTGAACCACGTTTTCGCCGAGCCCCCAGGCGGCGTTGACGACGACCACGTCCGGAAATCCGGATTCGGTATCGATCGAGAACATCACGCCCGATCCGGCGCGGTCGGCCCGAACCATCTTCTGCACCCCGACCGACAGGGCGACCTGGATGTGATCGAACTCCTTTTCCTCGCGATAGGCGATGGCCCGGTCGGTGAAGAGAGAGGCGTAGCACTTCCGGCAGGCGTCCAGCAGATCGTCCTCGCCGGAAACGTTGAGGTAGGTCTCCTGCTGCCCGGCGAAGCTCGCGTCGGGCAGATCCTCGGCCGTCGCGCTGCTGCGCACCGCGACCGCGACCTCGTCGGTGCCTTCGCGCTCCGACAATTCGCGGTAGGCCTCCCGGATCGCTTCGGCGATTTCCGCCGGAAACTCGCCGCGGCGGATCATCTTGCGGATCGCTTCGCCGGTTTTTTCGAGGCCTTCCCCCTTCTCGCCGAGCTCCCCGAGCCGATCCTTGATTTTATCGTCGAGTTCATTGGCCGACAAAAACTCCCGGTAGGCGTCGGCCGTGGTGGCGAATCCTCCCGGAACCCGCACGTTTTCCTCCTTCAGCGACTGGATCATCTCGCCGAGCGAGGCGTTCTTCCCGCCGACGGTCGAGACGTCGTCGTTGCTGAGGTCGTCGAGGCGGCGAATGTAGTTTTTCATGCTGGCAAAGGGGTCTCGTCGAGTAATTCAGCTGCCGTCCGCGATGATTCTCCGGTAGAGATTCTCGGTGTCCTTCCGGCGGCACAGCTCGGTTCCCTCGGTCATCACCGCGGCGGCGCCGGCGGCGATGCCGAAGCGCGCCGCTTCCGGGACGGACTGGCCGCGAGCGAGGGCGAGCACCACGCCGGCGACGGTGCTGTCGCCCGCCCCGATCTTGCTGCGGATCTTCACCGTGGGGGCCGGGATGCGCTCCCGAATCTCCGCCGTGGTGAGAACCGCCCCCCCCGAGCCCAGCGACGTCAGAACGACCTCGATTCCGCCTTCCTCGATCAGCGAGCGGGCGACTTCGTGGATCTCGTCGTCGTCCTCGATCGAACGGTCGACCATTTGACCCAGTTCCCTGATGTTCGGCTTGATCATGAAAATCGATCCGTCGACGGCCTTCCGCAGGGGCGGTCCCGACGTGTCGACCACCACCCGGCACGACGAGGCCACGGCCTCGGCCATCCGGGCGTACAGTCGATCGTCGGAATCCGGCGGGAGGCTTCCGCTGAGGACCAGAAACTCCGGTACCGGATCGATCGATTGAAGCCAGTCGACGCAGGACTGGATCTCTTCCTCCGAAAGCCGCGCCCCCGGCAGGCAAAAGCGAAACTGCTGTTCGCTCGACTCCTCGAAGACCGCGAAATTCTCGCGCGTCGTCCCCGCGATCTGGATCGGATGGTGCGGGAGGTTTTTCTCGTCGAGAAGGCTTCCGAACAGTTTGCCGACGAATCCGCCGCTCGTCCAGCCCGCCACCGTGTCCCCGCCGAGACGGTGGACCGCCGTCGCCACGTTGACGCCCCCTCCGCCGGGCTCGAAGGTGGGTTCGCCGCAACGCAGTTTCCGCTCCGGCGCCACGTTCTTGGCCCTGGTGCCCTTGTCGAGAGCCGGGTTGAGTGTCAGGGTAACGATTTTCGGCATGGGATTTCCGGTGAACGTTAGGCGTTCTTCAGCCACTCTTCCGCGGCGTTCCGGTCGGAAGGTCCGAAGGCCTTCAGCTCGGCGTCGACGAGTACGTCCAGGGCCGGTGCGCTGGAGGTCAAAACCGAGTCCTCCGTGAGAACGGCGACGCGGCGAACCTTGCCGTGGTGCTCCTTGACGAAATCCAGGTGCGAGGTGAGCGCCTCCATGTCTTTCCAGCCCGGAAACTCGGGCACGTCGATCAGCACTCCCCGAAGCGTTCCGCCTTCTCTCAAAAAGTCGTCCAGCTCGCTCTTGACGGAGTCGAAGTCCTGGCTCCTGAGTTCGTCCCTGGGCTCGAGATAGAGGATGCCTTCCTCGCGTTTGAGTTGATGCATTATCATGGGAATCACGTCCTTTCGGTTGGTTCGAGGTGTAGAAACGCGGCTCGCCGGCGGACGGACCGACGGCTGGATTCGAAGGTGTTTTTCATAGCACCTCACGGACAGGAGGGTGCGCAGATGCCGTACCATGCGGACGCTCGGGGAAATCCGGTGCTCGAGCGGTGTCGAAACGGATCCGGCGAAGCGCTTCCCGTGCATTATGCAACGAAAAGCCCCCGGGAAACCGTTTTCTGCATGCTCTTCGACTGGGATCGAGTAGAGCCCCCCGCGCGGGCGGCCCCTCGAGAGCCGGTGCCCCGGTCCGTCCGCCTCGGCGGCCGCGCCGAGAGGGCGTAGCGGCGGACGCGACCTGCCGTTACCGCCTTGGCGCGCTCCTTGCGACCGGGCACTCCGGTTGCCTGCCGGCACCATCACCGCGCTGCTTGCGGGAAAGCTCGGACTTGATCAATGGGGAAACGCGTCAAAAGCTAAACACATGGCAGAGCCCCGCGAATATCTACTGATCAGCGACTTGGACGACACCCTGCTGGGAGACGACGGCGCTCTCGCAGAATTCGTGGCGTTCCGCGAGTCCATCGCCGACCGGGTCCGAATCGAACTCGTCTACGCCTCCGGCCGTTTCCACGACTCGATCCGGCGCGACATCGAGCAAACGCTCCTGCCGGAGCCCCTGGCGGTGATCGGGGGCGTCGGAAGCCAGATCGTGCGCCATCCCGACGGCACGTTCGTCGAAGGCTGGAAAAAGCGCATGTCGGAACGGTGGTCCGCCGCACGAGTGAGGGAGATCCTTTCCGACGAGCCGGAACTCGAGATCCAGCCCGAAAAGGACCAGTCGGATTTCAAGGTCAGCTATTTTGCCAGGAACGCCGACGAGGAACGGTTGCGACACTGGAAGAGGAAGTTGCGGGAGTCCGGAATTCATCCGAGGGTCGTCTACAGTTCGAACCGCGACCTGGACTTCCTTCCGGAGGCCGTCGACAAGGGGACGGCGGCGGCGTTCGTGGCGGAACGGCTCGGATTTCCGCCGGAACGCGTGTTCGTCGCCGGCAACTCCGCCAACGACGCCGCGCTCTTCGAACACGGGTTCCGCGGAATCGTCGTCGGCAACGCGCACGACGAACTCAAGATCCTGGCCGAGAGGGAGGACGTCTATCTCTCGCCCCTTCCCATCGCCGCGGGCGTGCGGGACGGCATCCGGCACTGGCTGGAGCAGGACGAATCCACGAAAGGCAACTGAGATGTCCGAATCGCCACCAGAGAGAAAAGCCCTCGCCGCGGAAGGCTACAAGAAGGCGATCGAACTTGTCGAACAGGCGGCGGGACCGCACGGATTCGTGGCCACGCCCGTGGATCAGCGCAACTATCGCCGCGTCTGGGGCCGCGACAGCTGCATCACCGGCATCGCGGCACTGGCGAGCGGTCGGGAGGACTTGATCGAAGCCACCGCCCGCACCCTGCGAACGCTGGCCGGCCACCGCGGTCCGCACGGCGAAATCCCCAGCAACGTCGATCCCGAGAGGGGGCTCGTCAGCTACGGTGGGACCACCGGCCGCGTGGACGCCGACCTGTGGTTCCTGATTGGTTGCGGCGAGTATTGGCGGATCACTCGGGACGAAGCGTTTCTCGACGAGATGAAGGGCGTCATCGAAGAAGTGCAGTTCCTGCTGGGCTGCTGGGAGTTCAACAACAAGGGCCTGCTTTTCGTGCCGCCGACCGGCGACTGGGCCGACGAGTACGTCCAGAGCGGTTACATTCTCTACGACAACATGCTGTATCTGCAGGCGCAACGCGAGCTGGCGATGATCCATGGCGACCGGGACGGGAAGCCGAACGAGCAAATCCTGGAGCGCTGCCACCGGATGAATCGGCTGATCCGAAAGAACTACTGGTTCGACGCCGGTTCCGACACCGAGGACGACGCCGGCGACGTCTACCATCCCGTGCTCTACGATCGCGGCCGAAAGGTCTCGGAAAACCGCGACGGACTTTACTGGATGCCCTTCTTCACGACCACGGGCTACGGCTTCCGTTTCGACGCTTTCGCGAACGTGCTGGCCTCCCTGATGGGGGTGGCCGACGAGAAGCGCACGAAAGTCGTGGACGCCTACATCGAGAGCAACGTCACCGACGAAGAGACGATGCTCTTGCCGGCCCTGCTGCCGGTCATCACTCCCAAGGACGAGGAGTGGGAGGATTTGCAGGTCAGCTTCACCTGGAAATTCAAGAACCAACCCTACGAATACCACAACGGCGGCCAGTGGCCGATGGTCACCGGCTTCTACGCCGCCGACTTGGCGAGGCGGGGCAAGACGGAGCTGGCGACAAAGCACCTCGACGGAATCCACCGGGCGAACCGCATGCCGATGAACGGCAGCGAGTGGAGTTTTCCCGAGTTCGTGCACGGAAAAAAGCACGAGCCCGGCGGCGTTCGACACATGTCGTGGAGCGGCGCCGGAGCGATTCTCGCCCAGCGCGCCCTCGAAGGCGTTCAGTTGTTCGCGAAGCCGGAGGCCTGAGAACGGGCGGAAGCCTGGCGCGGCGCAACGACCAATCAGCCACGGCCCTCGGCGGTGCCGGAAGCAACACGCGACTGAGCGGCAGTCGCGCAACGGCCCCGGACTTCGGAAAGGAGTTGGCATCGTTTTTGCGCTTCAAAAAGCGTGGTGCCGGTCGGAAACCGGAAAGGTCCGTTCGGCTCCCCGATTCCAACCTCAACCCCCAAGCCCCATGAAGATTCCCGTCATCGATCACACCGTCAACGAAACGCACGTCTGGCTGCGCGACACCGCCGAGGAGATCGGCCGCCCCGGAGACTACCAGACCGCCTACCACGCCCTGAGATCCGTGCTGCACACGGTCCGCGACACCCTCGTGCCCGACGAACTCATGGATTTCTCCTCCGGACTGACACCGCTGATCCGCGGGTTCCTGTTCGAAGGCTACCACCTCTCCGGCAAACCGGAGCCGAAGCGCTCCCTCGACGCCTTCATGCAGGCCGTCGAAGAAGCCCTGCAACGGGACGACGAGACGGACGTCGACGCCGAAACGGCCAGCAAGGCGGTCTTCAGCCAACTCGAGAAACACCTCGCCGAAGGCCAGGCGCGCCACGTTCGCGAAATGCTGCACGGCGAGATCCAGGAACTGTGGCCCGCGGCGGTGAGCTGAGTCTTACCAACCAGAAGAGCGATCTGGAGGCTGCGTCCGTTTGGCGCGGGCGGAGAGCGACTTGCCATCACCGAATTGCCGACATGAACCTGCAGCAAAAGCCGTCGCGGGGAGCTGCCGCCGATGCTTCGACGTCAGCGTGACAACCCGCACCATCCTCACCTCGGACCCGGACACCTTCAAAATCCACGCCCAACTCGATGCCTACGAGAATGAAGAGCGCGTCTTCTCGAAAAACTGGAATCGGACGATTCCGCGAAACCTTGTTTAGGAGACTGTTGAAAAACACCATCACGCCGAGACCTGAATGAATTTACGTTTTTTCATTCGCGGCTTCGCCCTGTGTTTTCCAACCGGTCCCTTCGAGCGGCAGCCCTTTTGCCGTCTGGCTTTGTTGCGATTCAGTCACGGTGCTCGCACCGCTTCCTCATCGCGCCGTGCCAGCCAACAAAATGACTTGCCGCTCGGCGCGCCGAGTTTTTCAACAGTCTCTTAGCGCTTTCCCGAAATAGCCGGGAATAAAACCGGATACCACAGCGTCCCCCTATGTGAACGGGCCGATCCCGACGGAAAACCGGAAAGGGATCTCGTGTGCCAAACACGGCTGAGCCCGAACAGCGAAAAAAAAACGAAAACCCAGAACAATAACACGAAGCAATCATGAAATTCCAAATCCACAGCCAGTCCTCGCGCCGAGCCTTTATCGACAAGCTCGCCGCCGGGTCGCTCGCAGGCTTCGTCGTCGGTTCAACCGCGTTTGCCGCCGACGACGAGGATAGCGATCTTCCCATCATCCTCCAGGATCCCAACGTTTGCCGCGGTCTCAACACCTGCAAGGACAAAGGCAAGGGAGATCACGACTGCGCCGGGCAGAGCCACTGCGCCACCGCCGAAGCCCACTCCTGCAAGGGCGAGAACGCCTGCAAGGGGCAGGGAGGATGCGGATCCACCGCGGGACGCAACGAATGCAAGAGCCAGGGCGAATGCGCCGTGCCGCTGAGCGACAAAGCCTGGAAGAACGCGCGCTCCGCTTTCGAAAAGGCCGCCAAGAAAGAAGGCATGAAGGTCGGCCCGGCACCGGCGAAATCCTGATCGGATCTTCGGCCACCCCGTCGATCGATCCCCGCCGGCGCGGTCGCCGCGGGGGTTGACGAGGCGGGAACCTTCCAAGTGTTCCATCTCTTATGCCTGCCCCCCGACTCGGTCACCCCGACCTGGGATTCGGACTCGGACTCCGAACGGTCCACTTCGATCATATCCTGAAGAACCGCCCGGCGGTCGACTGGTTCGAGGTCATCTCCGAAAATTTCATGGATTCCCGGGGGCGCCCCCGGTACATCCTCGACCAAATCGCGGAAATCTACCCCGTGGTCATGCACGGGGTTTCGCTTTCCATCGGCAGCACCGACCCTCTCGACCGCGACTATTTGCAAAAACTCAAATCCCTCGCCGGCGCTACCGGGGCGAAGTGGGTGTCGGACCATCTCTGCTGGACGGGGGTGGCGAGTCTCAACTCGCACGATCTCCTCCCCATGCCCCTGACCGAAGAATCCCTCCGGCACGTCGCCGAGCGCGTCGGCGTCGTCCAGGACATCATGGAGCGGCCGTTCGTCTTCGAAAATCCCAGCACCTACGCCGGATTCACCGGCTCGACGCTGACGGAGTGGGAATTCCTCGGCCGCCTCGCCGAAACAACCGGCTGCGGGCTGCTTCTCGACGTGAACAACGTCTACGTATCCAGCGTCAACCACGACTACGATCCGGAAACCTACCTCGACGCCATCCCGCCCGACCGGGTCGTGCAGATTCACCTCGCGGGACACACCGATTGCGATACCCACATCATCGACACCCACGACAAGCCGGTGATCGACCGGGTCTGGGAACTTTACCGCCGCGCCATCGACCGTTGCGGTCGGGTTTCGACTCTCCTGGAGTGGGACGCGTCCATCCCGCCGTTTCCCGAACTCCACGCCGAAGTGCTGAAGGCGAAGTCGGTGCTCGGTTCGCCGGGCGATGCGACGACCGCCGCCGCGCAACTC
Organism: Verrucomicrobiales bacterium; assembly: GCA_040905585.1. Taxonomy (GTDB): domain Bacteria; phylum Verrucomicrobiota; class Verrucomicrobiia; order Verrucomicrobiales; family DEV007; genus Arctic95D-9. The sequence goes on along the minus strand of JBBDRG010000009.1, from coordinate 19,975 downwards.
GCCGAACTCCGGGAAAAGACCGGCGACAATGAACCGGCACCCCTCGAATCCCGGACGACCGCGCCTCATCCCCTGCACCACTCGGCCGCCTTGGTCGATTAGAAAGGCTTCCACCGCGAAATCTCCACGGAAGATGAACGCTCCTCCAGAACCCTCCCCGCCCGCCGCCACTTCGTCCGACGGACCCGATCTCGGTCGCGTCCAGCGCTGGATGCTCGCCGTGGTCACCCATCCCGACGGCATCGACGAGGGCGCCGACGCCGCGGAGGCGCGGCGCTGGATCGACGCGGGCGCCGGCCAGCTCGAGAGTGTCGTGACGCGGTCCCGACGCCTCTCCGCGAGCGAGCGCCTCGCCATCTACGGGAACGCCTACTACGCCCGCCTGCTCGACTGTCTCGGCGAAGTGTTTCCGGTGCTGAGACGCACGCTGGGCGAAGACGTCTTCAACGGTTTCGCGTTCGACTACCTTCAGGCCTGCCCCTCCCGGACGTACACGCTGAACCATCTCGGACGCGAGTTTCCCGACTACCTCCGCCGGACACGTCCCGCGACGCAGGGCGAGGCCGGGGAAAACGACGACTGGGCGGAATTCCTCATCGACCTCGCCCGGCTGGAGTGGACCATCTACGACGTGTTCGACGGACCAGGCATGGAGGGCGGCGAGGCCATGGAGCTGCCCGATTTCGCCGCCATGGAACAGGGCAACTGGATCGATCTTGTCTTCCGACCCGCGCCCTGCCTGCGCCTGCTCGAATTCACCTATCCGGTCAACGCCCACTTCACCGAAGTGCGCGCCACCGACGACGAGCTGAATCTCTCGTTCCCGGAGCCGGGCCGTCACTTCGTCGCGATTTCCCGCCGCGACTACATCGTGCGCCGGTATCCGCTGAGCGAGGCGGAGTTTCTCCTGCTCGGCGCTCTCGCGGAGGGTGCCAGCCTGGGAGACGCGCTCGAACGTCTTCTCGACGCGCTCGGGGATTCGGTGGAGGAGTTGAAACTGGAGGAGTCCCTGCCCCGCTGGTTCCAATACTGGTCGGCGGAGCGATGTTTTTTCACAGGAATCGAAGGATCCGTAGACTGAGCGCGGACTGTCGTCGGAAAGGGTCGCCGAGGATTCGCGTATCACCCGGTCCCCTCCCAGGCTCGACTTCGACGATTCCGCCCACGGCGAAATGAAACTCAATCCAAAGGAACTGGAAAAGCTCGTGACGGCGCACTACGCGACCCTGTACCGATTCGCCCTGAGCCTCGCCCGCAACGAAGCCGAAGCCGCGGACCTGACGCAGCAGACCTACTTCGAACTCGCCACCAAAGGCGGGCAGATCCGCGATCTGAACAAGGCCAAGTCGTGGCTGTTCACGACCTTGCGCCGCGAATTCTACACCCAGCGGCGACAATCGGGACGTTTCATCTCGATCGACGAGGACGGCGAAAGAGAAATGGAACTGTCCGACGAGGTCGAGGACAACGCGGTCAGGCAGGCCGACGCCCGGATCGTGATGGAGGCGATGAACCGCGTGCGGGAGACGTTCCGGGCGCCGCTCGTCCTGTTCTACCTCGACGACCTGAGCTACCGGGAAATCGCCGAGATCCTCGACCTGCCGATCGGTACGGTGATGTCTCGACTTTCCCGGGGAAAACGGGAACTCCGAGGCCGGCTCTCCGAATCCTTGCGTCGCGACGAGACGCCCGACAACGTGGTGCGAATTCCGCGGGCCTCGGGCGAGTGACACCCCCCTCGCAAAACTGCCAATTGACTATTTTTCATGGATATCGAAGAAGCCAAGTTCATTCTTTCCGCGGTTCCTCCCGGTCGTATCGACGAGTCGTCGCCGGCGACCCCGTCCGATCCCGAAGTCGCGAAAGCCCTCCGAATGGTTGAAAACGACCCCGCGCTCAAGGAGTGGTACGAGCGATCCCGTCGGTTCGATGCCGCCGTCGCGGAGCGCTTGCAGGAGATCGAGCCTCCGGCGGACTTGAAGGCCTCGATTCTCGCCGGTCTCAGGGTCACGCCCACCCCCCTCTGGAGACGCGGGCCCGTCGCGAGGTGGTCCGCCGTCGCGGCGGTTCTTGCCGTCGGTCTGCTGGTGGGGACGCTCGTCGACCCGGGAACCTCGACGCCGGACGGCGGGACCGGCGGCACCCTCGGAGAATTCCAGGGCGACATGCTGGAGGAGGTGCGCGGGCTCGACGGGATGGACTTCCAATCCAACGATCCGGCGGCCGTCGCCGCGTGGCTTCGTTCGCGGGAACTCGATCCCGGGTCGGCCCTGGCTGCGGAAGCGAACGGCCATGCGTTGGTCGGGTGCAAGATCGTGCAGTGGAAGGGGTACCGCGTCTCCCTGGTCTGCTTCCGTTTGGCCGGAGAGGAAGGCATGCCCGGGCTCCACGTGATGACGATGGACGCTGCGGCGCTGGAAACGCCCTCCGGCGAAGGTCCGCAGTTCGCCTCGGACGGGACATGGTCCGCGGCCACGTGGCGCGACGATGATCGAGTTTACTTCCTCGCCGCGAAGGGTGAACACGCGGACCCGCGTGGCCTGCTCTCTCCCGGATGAGGCGGGCGGACGGAGAAAAGGCGGCAACAAAGGGAATAAACCGCCGCCCGGATTCGTCTCTTTGAACAACGGAATCTTGAACTTTTCCCCGGCACGAACAGTCGAAGAGCCAAACCACAGACCAATCATGAAATTCTTTACACCCCAGACAATCTTCCTTTCCACAACACTCGCGGCTCTCTCCGCCTTGCTCCTCGCCGTTTCGCTGTCGTGGCCGACCCCATCGCGGGCGGAAAAGGCCGGCCCCGAATTCGAAGACAATTTCGAGACCGCCCGGGAAGCCGCCGAAGAAGCCGGGAAACCGCTCATCGTCATCTTTTCGGCCTCCTGGTGCGCTCCGTGCCAACAGATGAAGAGTTCCGTCTATCCGAGCGAGGAGGTCCAGCCGTATCACGAATCCTTCGTGTGGGCCTATCTCGACGCGGACAAAGAGGAAAACCGTCCTTTGATGGCCCAGTTCGGCGTCTCCGGGATCCCCCACATCACGTTTTTCCGTGCCGACGGCAGCGCGATCGGTCAGTTCGCGGGGGCCGTGGACCCGCTGCAATTCACGAAGATCCTAACCAAGGTGCTCGACGCGGCGGACAACCCGAGCGACAGCGACGCGAAAGGCTGAGGCTCGGAACCCCGCGACGCTTCCTCCGTCACTCTTCCCTCAAGGCGTAGAGAAATCGCTCTCCCCGCAGGAACAGTTCGTCGTCCACCAGGGCGGGCGTCGCGCTGAAGCGGTCGTCGAGCCGGTTTTCCGCAAGTTCGCGCGGCTCGGGGTCGGTGGAGATCACCAGGGTCACCCCGCCGCGGTCCACGAGGTAGATCCGCCCGGCGGCGGCGACGGGCGAGGCGTAGACTTCGCGGAGCGGCCCGAGCCGGAAGGGACCGGTGGGTTCCTCGCCCGTCTCGCCCTCGACGCGGCTGAGGACGCCCTGGTAGTGGGCGAGAAAATACAGCATTCCGTCGTGCAGCAGCGGGGACGGGATGTAGGGGGTCCGGTCCCGGATCCGCCAGGCGATGCGGTCGCCGCCGTCGAGATCGCCGGAGGCCCCGTCGAGCCGGATCACGAGGCCGGAACGAAAGGTGTAGCTGCTGAGCGCGTAGACGAGGCCCTCGCCGGCCACGGGGGAGGCCACGACGTTGGAGGAGAGGCCGCTCGCTCGCCAGAGTTCGGTGCCGGTCTCGACATCGTAGCCCCGCACCGCGCCGGTGGCGCTGACGACCAGTTGGGCGTTGCCGTTGCCCTCGGCGTTGCCGTCGTGCTCGACCACGATCGGCGTCGACCACGAGGTGCCCTCGTCGCGGGGAACGCGCCAGCGCTCGCGACCGGTGCGCTTGTCGAAGGCGGCGACGAAGGATTCCTCCTCGTGGTCCCAGTTGACGAAGAGAGCGTCTCCCCACAGGGCCGGAGACGCGCCTTCGCCGTGGCCGTGCAGAGTGAACTGGTCGCCGAAGGCCTTTTCCCAGATCACCTCGCCGTCGAACGCGTCGAGGCAGTAGAGCCCGTAGGATCCGAAAAAGGCGTAGACCCGCTCGCCGTCGGTCACCGGCGAGGCGGAAGCGTAGCTGCCCGTTTCGTGCCCGCCTTCGTGCGGCAATTGTTCATGGACGACGGCGCGCCACAGGAGGTCGCCGTCGGTCCGGTCGTAGGCGAGAACGAGAAAGCGCTGCTTTCGGGAGATGGGAAGATTGTTGTGGGCGCCGGGGCGTCCGCTGTAGCGGGGCTCGGGCAAGGGGTCGCCGACGGGGAGGGCCGAGGTCAGAAAAATCCGGTCGTCCCACACCACGGGCGAAGAATGCCCCAGGCCGGGGAGTTCGATCTTCCAGCGAACGTTCTTCCCTTCCGACCACTCCACGGGCGGATCGGCTCGGGGCGCCACGCCGGTCCGGAGCGGGCCGCGAAAATTCGGCCACTGCCGCTCGGTGACGCTGCCGTCCTTCTCACCGGTCCATCCCCGGCTCGATCCGACCGCGGCCACGGCGAACACGAACGCTACGAGAACGATTCCCGGCACGGAGCGGCAGACTTTCATCCGGGCGAAAGCCGGAAAAGACGGTGGTTGCCCGGGTGCTGGCCCCTCAGTCCTCATTCGATTGTTTACGGCCGCGCAGGGCGTCCACCGACAGCAGCGTGTCCTCCTCGCGCAGGAGAAAGAGCGCCGCGCACGCGGCCAGCATCGGCCAGGCCGCGAAGAACAGGAGGTTGTTCCACGGATCCAAGTATTGCTGGTACGAGCTGAACGTGGATACCGCGTGCATCAACAGGACGAGCCCGTAGCTGATTTTCCGGCAGAAACCAACGGCGAAGGCGAGCACGATCACCAGTTGGACCGCGCCGATCACGCCGAGCACCGTCGGGCCCAGACCTTCCAGCATATAAAAATTCTCCGCCACCGCCGCGGCGTGATCCGGATTCGCGAATTTATCCAGCGTCCACGCGAGCATCACGACGAACACGCCCAGCCGAAGCAGCAGCAAAGACAGGGAAAGACGACGATCGAGGTTCATGGTGGGTTTCTTGTTGAGGGTTATTCGGGCTTTGCTAATGGACGACGGTCACCTCGGTACCGGGAGAAACGTTCGCGTAGAAGCGGCGGGCCAAGTCCTCGGGGAGCCGCACGCAACCGTGCGACGCCGGGTAGCCCGGCAGGTAGCCGCCGTGCATGCCGATCGCGCCGTTGAACCGCATGAAGTTCGGCATCGGCGCCCCGCGGAACCGGGTGCCCGGCGGGGCCTTGTCCTTGCGGACGTCGACGTTGGAAGCGACGACACGCCCGTTGTCGTCCACGTAGTCTCCGTAGAGGTTCGATCGGTGATCGGCGTTTTTATCCGTGATTCGAAAGGTCCCGGCCGGCGTGTTGTAGCCCTCGCGTCCGGTGGAAACGCTCGAAACGCCCGCCAGCTGATCGCCCTTGTAGAAGTAGGCCCGCTGTTCGCCGAGATCGATTTTGATCGACGGAGTTCCACTTAGACGATCTCCGTCCCAGTAGGAAACGGCACCTCCGGAGCGGTTCGTCACCTCCCTCCCGCTGCCGGCCGGATAGGAAGGGGCGTGGTTGGCGCGGCGTGCATCCCGAGAGGCCCGGTCGCCGCGCCGGTCGGGGTACGGACCTCCCGGGTACGGGCCTCCCGGGTACGGGCCAACTCCGGGGGGGCCGGCCCAGTGGGACGGGGCCCGTGCGCCGCGGAAATCGTCGTTCGACCGGCAGCCGCCAAGCGGGAGGATGGCCGTCGCCACCGCGAAAGCCACGGGCAGCGCCGTGGCGGGCCCGAAAAAGCGCGCCCGCGCGGTTGGAGTTTCGTTGGTTCGATTCATCGGAAGGAGGTTTGGAAAGTGGACGACCGGGCGGACGGCGGCCTCGGCGTGCCCCGGCGCGCGGGCTCCGCTCCACGGCTACGCGACAGCCCCCCGAACGAGAAGTTGTTGCGGCCTCTCGGAGGAGCGGTCGCCGGAGCGCGAAAGTCCCGCGCGCTGGAGTTCACTATGAAAGAGAAGGCTCATGGAAATGGGTTTCGATCTCCCTATCGCTTTGTCTGCGAAGGTGTTTAGCCCGGTATACTGAATACGACCGTTTCGGCCAAACGGAGCCCGGAGAGTGTCTCCAGTGAGAACGCCTCGCCGGGGCGAATTATTCCCGACAGTCGATTTTTCTTCCGGGAAGGCCCCAGATTCCACCACGAGGCGCTGGCGCGACGCCGAATCCGCCGCCATACTTTCCGGGATGAACCTGCTTGCCGGACAGCTCGATTTTTTTTCCTTCGAAGCCGCCCTCCCCGCCCTGAAGTGGACGGTCATCGTGGTCCTGCTGGTGGTGGGCTTCCTCGGCACCTTTCTCCCCATCCTTCCGGGAACGACGCTCATCCTCGCGGGCGTCGTTTTCCACTACTTCGCGCTGGGAATGGAAGACTCCGGGCTGACTTGGCAGGGACTCGCCTTCATCACGGTGCTGTACATCCTCTCCCTCTTGATCGACTGGTTCAGCGGAGCGGTCGGGGCCCGATGGTTCGGATCCAGCAAGTGGGGAATCGTGGGAGCGATCCTCGGCGGCATCGTGGGATTGTTCTTCTCGCTGCCAGGTCTCATCATCGGGCCGATCGTGGGCGTGTTTCTCTTCGAGATCTTCTTCGCGAAAAAAGTGGTCAAGGACGCTTCCAATTCCACCATCGGAACGGTCGTGGGAGGCTTGGCGGGTCTGCTCGGAAAAGTCATCGTCGCCTTCGGAATGATCGTCTGGTACGTCGCCGACGTGTTCGCGATCAACTGATCCCGCGCCGCTCGCGTAGCCTTGGTAGCGCCGCGGTTTTCCGAAACGGCGAAGCTCTCGAACGCAAGATTGCGACTTTCGCGGCGTCCACGCCTCGCTTCCGAATAGACATGCCAGACTCCCACTTGCGCCACCCCGGCCCGCAGCCACGCCGCATCCAGCAGGAGGTCGCCATCCTCGGAGGCGGATTCGCCGGCGTTTTCTGCGGCCAGAAGCTGGCGAAAACCCTGAAGAAGGCGAACGTCCCCGCCGAAAGCGCGGCAATCGTCTCCGACCAGAACTACATGGTCTTCCAGCCGATGCTGGCCGAGGTGGCCGGCGGTTCCGTTTCGCCCCGTCACGTCGTGAACCCCATCCGGCGGTTGTGCGAGGGAATCAACGTGCTCCGGGGGCAGGTGAAGCGGATCAACCTGGAGGACAAGGAAGTCACCGTCGACACGGGAAGTTTCTCCGCGGGCGTCATCATCGAGTTCAAGCATCTCGTCCTGGCCCTGGGCGCCGAGATCGACCTGAGCCGGGTCCCCGGCATGCCGGAGCACGCCTTTCTCATGCAGAACGTCGGCGACGCGATGGTGCTTCGCGCCACCATCATTTCGAGAATCGAAGAGGCGAACGCCGAATACCGGCCGGAGGTGCGCCGCAGACTCCTCACTTTCGTCGTGGTGGGGGGCGGGTATTCCGGCGTGGAAACGGCCGGCGAGATCCTCGACATGCTCCACGAAATAGCGGAGTTCTACCGCAACGTGGCGCCCGAAGACATCCGGGTCGTCCTCGTCCACAGTCGCGAGCGCATTCTCCACACGCTGAGCGAATCGCTGGGCGACTACGCGGGCCGCAAGTTGATCGCGCGCGGCCTCGAGATTCGCTTCGAAGACCGCGTGCACGCCGTTACCGCCACGAGAGTCTACTTGCAGTCCGGCGACGTCGTCGAAACCGCCACCGTCGTCTCCACCGTGGGCACGGTGCCTAACCGGGCGATCCGGAAGCTCTGCGACGAGGCGAACCTCGAGCACGAACGCTACCGGGTGAAAACCGACGAGTACCTCCGCGTGGCGGGCTACGAGTTTCTCTGGGCCGCCGGCGATTGCGCCTACGTTCCGTTGCCCGACGACGGAGGCGAGGGTTGCCCCCAGACGGCGCAGTTCGCGATGCGCCAGGGCGAACGGCTCGCCGGGAACATCGTCCGGCAAATGGGCGACCGGGAGTTGAAACCCTTCCGCTTCAAAGGACTGGGGGAACTCGCCTCCATCGGCCACCGCCGGGCCGTCGCCAACATCATGGGCATGCAGTTCTCCGGCATCGTGGCCTGGTTCATGTGGCGGACGATCTACCTTTCCAAGCTTCCCGGAATCGACCGTCGGCTGCGCGTCACGATCGACTGGACGCTGGACCTGTTTTTTCCCCGCGACATCAATCTGCTCAGCCCCCGCTACACGAGACTCTTCAAGCAGGTGCACCTGGAGCCGAACGACAAGCTCTTCAACCGCGGGGAGCCCGCCTTTTCCCTCTACGTCGTCCAGAACGGCCAGGTCGATCTCGTCGACGAGGACGACCGCGTGGTCCGATCGATCCACGAAGGCGACTTTTTCGGGGAACGGGCCCTGGTCCACGGCGGCGGCTACCTCTACGACGCCGTGTCCAAAGGACGAAGCAAGCTCGTCTCGCTGAGCGGCGAAGTGGTGCTGCCGTTCTTCCAAAGCAGCCGAAGATTCCGCCGCGTCCTCGCCAAGACCACCGCGCAGGGATCCGCCGAAGCCGAAATCGAGACGATGCTCCGCAAGCTCGACACGACCATCCTCGCCCAGGCCGCCGTCGACGTCATGCGGACCGACCTGGCCACGCTGCGCCTCGACCAGAATATCCGCGACGCCCTCGATCTTTTCCGCGAGCGCCGCTTCAGCGTTTATCCCCTGGTGGACCGGGAAAACAAACTCACCGGCGTGTTGAGCCGCGAGGACTTCTTCGATTTTCTCAAGCGCGAGAAGGTGAACGACGATACCACGCTGGACAACATCGACCTCATGCACCTGCCGGTCTGCGACGAGAGCGCCAGCGTGGAGGACGCCCTGAAGAAGATGATCCACGCCGGTCGATACAAGTGCCTGGTCGTCGACGGCGACGGAAAGCTGAGGGGAATCATCGCCGTGATGGATCTTGTCGGCGAGGCGGCCGAGAAGGAGGTTTGAAACGCCGTCGACCCCGGGGCACGCCGCCCGGGGCACGCTGCCCGCGGCACGCTGCCCGCGGCACGCTGCCCGCGGCACGCCGCCTGGCGCTGGCTAACCGGACGCCCCGACCTCAGGCGATCCGGTCGAGAAGAAACGCTCTCAGGTCGGCGATGGCGACGCGCTCCTGGCTCATCGAGTCCCGCTCCCGCAAGGTCACCGTGTCCTTCGCTTCGTCGCCGTTCTCTCCGAGGGTGTCGAAGTCGACCGTCACGCAGAAGGGCGTTCCGATCTCGTCCTGCCGCCGGTAGCGGCGACCGATGGCGCCGGCTTCGTCGTAGAAAACCGTCATGTGCGGTGCCAGCAACCGCTGAATTTCGCGGGCCTTCGCGACGAGTTCCGGCTTGTTCTTGAGCAGCGGAAAAACGCCGACTTTGATCGGGGCCATCCGGGGCGAGAACCGCAACAGGGTTCGCACTTCGACCTTGCCCTGTTCGTCGGTCACGGATTCTTCGTCGAAGGCTTCGCAGATCAAGGCGAGGATGGTTCGGTCGCAGCCGGCGCTCGGCTCGACCACGTGAGGGACGAGTTTTTCCCGGGTTTCCTCGTTGAAGAGCTCCAGCGGTTTGCCGCTGTGTTCCTGGTGCTTCTTGAGATCGTAGTCGGTCCGGTAGGCGACGCCTTCGAGTTCCTGGATCCCGAAAGGAAATTCGTATTCGATGTCGTAGGTCTTCTTCGAATAGTGGGCGCGCTCGCCGTCGGGAACGTCGAGCACGTGAAGACGCTCGCGCGAAATGCCGATTTCCTCGTAGAAGGTCAGCCGCCGCTCCAGCCACTCTTCGGTGAGGGCTAGGCCGTCCTCCTCCCGGCAGAAATACTCGATTTCCATCTGCTCGAACTCCCGGGACCGGAAGGTGTAGTTTCGCGGATTGATCTCGTTGCGGAAGGATTTTCCGATCTGGGCGATGCCGAAGGGCAACTTCAGCCGGTTCGTTTCGACCACGTTCTTGAACTGCGAGAAAATCGACTGCGCCGTCTCCGGCCTCAGGTAGGCGATGCTGCTCTCGTCGGCGTCGTCCGCCGAGGCGCCCACGGTGGTCTTGAACATGAGGTTGAAATCGCGCGGCTCGGTCAGCAGCGAGCCGTTCTCCGGATTGAACCGCGTCGATTTCTCGACCGGCTCGGTTTTCTCTCCCTGCAGCTCGATTTTTTTCGGCGAGATCTGCTTGTCGACGAGAAACTGGGCGTAGTACTGGCGGGCCGTCTTGCGGGCCTTGTTTTCATCCTGACCTTCCGCGAGGAGCACCGCGTAGGACCGCTCCACCGACCAGCCCGACTCTTCGTGCGACGCGCCGGAATACCAGTAGGCGGTGCCCGATTGCGGCTCGATCTGGTCGGCCCGCAACCGCGCCTTGCTCAGGAGGCAGTCGCACATCGGGTCGGAGAATCCGCCGACGTGGCCAGAGGCCTTCAGCACCTCCTGGTGGGTGAGGATCGACCCGTCGAGGCCGACGATGTCCTCCCGCTCCTGCACGTTCTTGCGCCACCAGTAGTCCTTGAGATTGCGCTTCAATTCCGTCCCGAGCGGCCCGTAGTCCCAGCAACCGTTGAGACCGCCGTAGAGTTCGGCCGACTGGAAGATGAAACCGCGCCGCTTGCAGAGGCTCACGATCTTCTCCATCAGGGCGGTGTTTTTCTCGGGGGCAGCTTGAGTCATGAGTCGGGATTCGGGGAATTCTCGAAAAGGACGCCACGAAATAGCGGTCGCCGCCCCTCCGCAAGAGGAAAGTCGCCGGAACGGCCCGGAGGATGGCGGTGCCGATCGGGCGAGGCCCCGAGTCCGGAGACGCCGGACGGCCGCCTCATTTCTCCTTGACCCGTCGCCGAAATTGCGGACATTGCGCGTCCCGCAGCTTGCGGACCGCCACGTGGCGAAAAGAAACTTCAAAGGACGAGAACGATGTCAAAAGTTTGTAAAATTACCGGTGCGAAGGTGACCTCGGGCCACAAGATACACCGCAGTGGTAAAGCCAAGAAGAAGGGCGGAATCGGTCGTCACGTGACCAAGACCGTCAAACGGAAGTTCCAGCCCAATCTCCGCACGAAGCGGATCTGGGTTCCCGAACTCGGCCGCTTCGTCCGCGTCCGGGTCAGCGCCCGCGGCCTCAAGACCATCGACAAGAACGGAGCCTACAAGACGCTCAAGAAAGCGGATTTGCTCTAATCCGGCCGCGTCTTTCGCCCTACGGGACGCCGATGGCCGGACGCCGAAACATCGGCCACCGAAATGTCGGACTCCCTCCACATAGCCGATCCCGGGAACAGCGAAGGGTTTTCCCTGGCGCATTTCGTCTCTCACTTGGGGATCACGCCCGGACGCCCCGCCACCTTCCTTTGCCGCGAACCGGGAGATCTCGAGTCCGCTTGGCGGCTCTGGCAGGAAACCTTCTTCGCTCCCCGTCTGGCCCCCGCGTTCGTCGACACGTATCTTTGCGGGACCGAGTTCCGCCTCGATGAAATCCAAGCCGTCGACACGCTTCTCGACGCGGGGATGCCCGATGCCGCCCGACGGCGCAGTCTCGAAACCGCCTTTGCCTTTCTCGAGGGAAAAGAAGAAATGAGAGCCAATTCGGAGTGGAAGCGTTTCGCGGGTCGCGTCGCTCGCGGCGAGACTCCCGGCCACGCCACCATCCTGTTCGCGCTCCAATCCGCCCTCTACCACCTCCCTCTCGCCTCCGCCCTGACCGCCTACGCTTGGTTCGAGTTCCAATCCGGGCGGCCCGGCCGGTCCTCGGCGACGGAGGTAGGGAACGTTATCTTCGAGAGCGTAATCCCACTCGTCCAGGTTGCTCTGCGAGGGAAAAACGGCGATGCTGCGGGAGGGTCCGGACAACTTCGGGCCATCTGAGGCCGTTTCCGATCATGGCGTCCGACACCGACGAAATCACCATAACGGAAACCGAGACCGAAACCGATCTCGAGTCGCCTTGGAACGTGATCGTCTACGACGACCCGGTGAATTTGATGAGCTTCGTCACCCTGGTGATCAAGCGGGTCTTCGGCTACCCCCAGGAGAAGGCGGAAGCCATGATGCTGGAAGTCCACCGCACCGGCAAATCCGTCGTCTGGACCGGCGCCAGGGAAAAGGCCGAACTCTACGTCCAGCAGTTGCAGAGCCACCAGTTGCTCGCCGCGATGAAGAAGGCGACGTGACGGGGTTCCGCCCGCCGGGCTCCTCACCGCATCTGCCGGATCGCCGCCGCCATCCGGCGAAGGTTCGCGAGAACATCCTTGGCCAGGGGATCGAGTTCCGCAACCTCGCCCCCGATGGTCTCGGCGAGCGAAACCGCGCTTGATCGGTCGAACTGCGGTTGGACGAAGACGAGTTTCACGTTTTCCTCGCGGGCTTGCTGCGCGATCGACTGGATCTGCTTCGGCGTGGGCCGGCGTCCGTTCGTCTCGATCGCCTTCTGTTCCAGGCCGTAGGCTTCGGCAAAATAGGCGAAGGCCCCGTGATAGACGTAGAACGACTGGCCCTTCTGCGGCGCAAGCGCTTCGCCGAGTTCCTCGTGAATCTCCGAGATATCGGTCTCGAGAGACGCCAGGTTCGCTTCGATTTCGGCGGCGGCCGCGGGCGGCGTGTGGTCCTTGAGAATGGCGGCAACCCGCCCCGCCAGCCTAGACAGCATTTCCGGCGACAGCCAGACATGGGGATCCTTCAATTCGTCGTGCTCGTGGGAGTGGGCCCGTTCCCCGTCTTCCGCACAGATTTCGCAGCTCCCCTCGAGTAGTTCGAGTCCGTCCAGCAGGCTGTAGTGCTTCGGCCCGTTGTCCCCGTCACCGACCTTGATGAAGAAATTTCCCTCGAATCCGAGTTCGCCGGAAAAGAGGAGATCCGATTCCGCCAGCGCCACCACCTGCCGGGGCGTGGGCGAATACTCGTGGCAGTCGTCGCCCTCGCCCACGATGGCATGCACCTCGATCCAGTCCCCGCCGATGCGCTCGAAGAGCCATTCGTAGGGAAGAACGGGGACGTAGATCACGGGCTTTTCGGCTTCCCGGGCGCCCGCGGGCAGCGGACCGGTCAAACCGATCAGAAGTAGGCAGCCAACGGCGAGGACGCGCGGAACGCTTCCCGCGGGGGCTTGGGGTCGGTCTTTCATGAGATTTCTTCCGGAAATCCTTCAGTTCGATTTCGACCAGGAGACGATCTCGTAGTGCGGCGCGTTCTTTCCGAGCGCCTCGACCGCATCGCTCCGGGAGATCGGCGACGAGCCGTCGGTCAGAACCGCGAGCCGGTGCGTCCCATTCTTGGCGGGAGTGATTCGTATGGTCTTCACCCCCTCGAGACGCCCCAGCGATTTGGCGATGCTCTTCTTGCAGGCGGCGCACTCGATCCCTTTCATCGTCGCCGCGTAGGCAGTCTCCCCGCAAAAGGAGCTTGTCTGCGAAAAAATGAAGAGTATAACTAATATCGATAATAAACTTTTCATAACCAATCGTTTTTTATTTTAATAACGCAAACGGGTTGCATTATCCGCGACTCCGTTTTAAATGCAAGCTCATTGCAAAAAATTCATTCCATGAAAACGTTATTCCGGATACTACCGCTGATCTACCTCGCGAGCCTTTCCGAGGGGATCGCCGAGAACCCGTCCTCCGTCCATTCGCACGAGGAGGAAACCTTTGAACATCACGTCGGCGAGGTGAACTACCTCACGGGAGAGGGCGCCTCGATCGGCGGTTTTCTTTTCCCCGAACTCTTCGTCATTGCGACGGGCGGGATCTTCGAGCCCGGAAGCCACGCGGAAGATTTCGCCTCCTCGGAGCACGATCCGCTCAACGAGGCCACGATCCAGGGCATCGATCTGGATCTCATTCTGAATTTCAACGACGTCGTCACCGGGGCGATCACCGGCTTCGCTCACCAGGGCGAGGATCACGAGTGGGAGGCGGCCCTGGAGGAGGCGTATCTCCACTACCACCTCGGCGATCACCTCTCCGTCGGCGGCGGACAGTTTCTCAACACCTTCGGCTTCCAGGCCGATCTCCACCTGCACAGCTGGGATTTCGTGAACCAGAACCTCGTCAACGGCCGCATGCTCAACGAGGGCGAACTGGTCACGCAGGGAGGAGAGATCATTTTCCGGACTCCCCGGAACGGGGTTCTCAATTTCGCCTTCGGGGGTGTCCGCACCCACGCCCACAATCACGGCCATGGAGACGAGGAGGAAGAGCATCACGAGGAGGAGGAAGGTCACGAAGAGGAACACGACGACGAGCACGACCATCATTTCGAGGTGGATCAAGCCGGCTTCGACAACCACGTCGCCTCGGCCGACTACAAGTTCCGGCTCCCCTTCGACGAGAGCGTCACGCTCTCGACATCGCTCGCCGCGGGCGAAAACGGTTTCGGCCGCGACACCTACGTCTACGGTGCCGGCATTCAGAAAATCTGGAACGCGCACGACCACGGCTACGGCCCGGAGTTCTGGCCCGGGGCGACGATGCTGCGCTGCGAGTTCATGGGACGCGAGGTCGAAGGGCTCGACGAGGACGGCGAAGCGCTCGACTTCGACGACTTCGGTTTCTCCACCTCGCTTTTCTACGGGTTGACCGATCGGGCCACGGTGTCGCTTCGACACGACTGGATCTCGGAGGTCGAGGTCGCCGGCCTGGCCGAACGGCACCGGATCTCCCCCGCGCTGACCGCCTACCTAGGCCCCGAACAAAGAGTGCGGGCACGCGTCCAGTACGACTACGTGCACAGCGACGGGATCGAAGGAGAGCACGCCGCGTGGCTCCAGTTCCAGCTTCAGTGGGGCGGCGAAGGAGGCTCGCACCGCCACTGATCCCGCCGTATCACTTGAACTTCACCGTGACCTTCTCCGACATCTCGATGGTCATGGCCTCGAGATCGTCGTAGAGTTCCTTGACCGCCTCTTCGGTGACGGCTTCGGGATTCTCGACGGTTTGATCGATGAATTCCGCGAAGTCGGGATCCTGCATGACCTGCGAGACGTCGGCGTCGCTCAGGATGATCAGATTCCCCGAGACGTGCTCGGCGTTGGTTTCCGCGATCTCGCCGTCGATGCGAACGAAGAAGCCGACGCGCATGCCCCGGGTCATGCCGGCCGCCATCTTGAGTGCCTCGGAGGGTTTCATCCCCATGTTCCTGGCTTGAGCCAGCTGTTCTTCGTCGATCATCTGGTTGACGCCCGCCCCGGCGATATTGGTGTGGATTTCAAGGGTGTCGTCCTTCAAATCGAAGGTGATTCGGCTGCCCTCTTCGGCGTCGAGTTTCTCGCCGGAGGATTCGACGAATTCCTTGGCTTTGCCGGGCACGGAATTCTGATCGATGCGCACTTGGCGAATGTCGTCGAATTCGTAGACCACGGTGTAGCCTTCCCAGCCGTCGTCGTCCTTGCCGAGTTCGTGTTTCGCGTAGCGGACGCCTTCGCCGTAGTTGGAGGCGTCGGCGGCGAGAGATTCTTCGTCGGGCTTGGCCATCTCGCCGATCATGGCGAGATTGGGTCCCTGCGGCGCGGCGCCCTGGATCCCGCCGAGGGCGCCGAGCTGGTCGACCATCGCCAGCATTTCGGGAGAGAAGTGGTAGCGGGCGATCACGGATCCGGCCCCCTCCTTGTCCACCTTCACGACGGTGGACGTCCGGACGCACGCGGTACCGGTCAGGAGCAGAACAGAGGCAGCGAGGAGGTAAAACGGTGACTTCATCGGCTTGCAGACTAACGCGCGGGGCGTTCGCAGGGCAAGCCCGCAAATGTTCTTCCGGTCAGCGACGCTTGCGCTTGAATATCCGCTCGAAGAAGCCGCCGCCCTCGGAAGAGCGCTCCCGACTTTGCGGCCGCTGCTCCTGCGGGGTGACCTCCTCGATCTCGGGAGCCTCGGGGCCGGAACGGAAAATGGAACGGACGGGCTCGCGGTAGCTGTAGCCCTCCTCCTCTTGGTCGCCTTGCTCCTCCTTGAGAACATTGGCCATTTCCCGAACCTCGTTGTAGTTCTCCTCGGTGAGGTACTGTTCGAGGAATTCGCCCACGACGGGGGCAGCGGTCTTGCCCCCGCTAACGACCTCGCCCGGCTCCCCTTCGCAGATGACCGCGAAGGAGTACACGGGATGCTTGGCGGGAAAATAGCCCGCGAACCACGCGATGTTCTGCTTGTGCTGCGGCTTCCACTGTCCCGTGCCCGTCTTGCCGGATACGGTGATCTTGTGACTGGCGCGCGTGCCGGTGCCGTTTCCGGCGTTGACGACGTCGTACAATCCCCGGCGGACGGCGCGCAGCGAGTAGGGATCCACGTTCAGGGAATTCGCCACCTCGATGGGGAACGTGCGCTCGAGTTCGTGATTGGAGTCCTGAATCTGCAGAACCAGCCGCGGGTTGGGAACCTGCTTTCCGTTGCCGATCGCCGCCATCATCCGGGCGACCTGGAGGGAGGTCACCGCGACGGTGCCCTGCCCGATGCTCATGACCGCCTCTTCGCCGTCGGACATCATGTAGCCGTGTTTGTCGAGCCACCACCGGTTGCTGGGCACGAAGCCTGCCGACTCGTTCAGCGGAATGCCCGTTTTCCGGCCCAGCCCGAGCCGGGTGGCCATGTAGCTCATCGAATCGGCGCCCGCCTTGGTGGAGACTTCGTAGAACCACGTGTTGCAGGACCGGGTGAGGGCGCCCACGACGTTCATCATTCCTTCGCCCTCTTTGTTCCAGTTCCGCATGGTCACGTCGCCGACCCGCCAGGACGACGGACAATTGAAGACGTCGCTCGCCGAAATGTAGCCGCTCTCGAGAAATCCCAAGGCGGCCGCGATCTTGAACGTGGAGGCGGGGGGATAGACGGCCCGGTAGGCGCGGGGAAACAGCGGCTTGGCCGGATCTTCCGCCAAGGCGCTGTATTTTTCCTGGGAGATGGAGGGGATGAAGTCGTTCGGATCGAACTGCGGGTAGCTGGCCATCGCCATGACGTCGCCGTTGCGCACGTCCATCACCACCATGGCGCCCCGGTTCACTTTCTCGGCCAGGAGCGACTCGCAAATTCGCTGCATCTCCAGGTCGATCGCGGTGATCACGTTGTGACCCGGCCGCGGCCTCGTCAGGATGTCCTCCTTGACCTTGGTCCCGTCGGCTTCGAACAGCACGTTGACGCGGCCGGGGGTGCCGCGCAGGTCGGCGTCGAAGGTTTCTTCGAGCCCGTCCACGCCGTAGCCGGCCCCCCAGAGAGGCTCGTCGTTCACGATGACCCCGGTCGAGCGCGGCGGACGCTTGCCCACGTAGCCGATGACGTGCGAGAGACTTTTTCCCTGCGGGTAGTGCCTCAGATAGATGGGATGGAGGGTCAGCCCCTCCATCTTCTGCCGCTCCAACTCGCCGGCCTCGTCTTCGCTGAGAACGTCGGAGAAGGGAAACGGAAACCAACGCCGGTTCTTGTAGTGCTTGATGACATCCTTGTAGGACGGGCTCCAGTCGGCCCCGAGGATATTGTTCACGTGGACAACCCTGGCGTAGGCGTATTGCAGAACTTCCTCGTCGGTCACGTTGTCGCCGAGAAACGGAAAGACGATCGCCGCGTAATGCGCCACCTTGGATTGAGCCAAGGGATAGCCGTTGCGGTCCAAAAGCTGGCCGCGGGGCGGCGGAACGGAAAAGGTGAAGGTTCTCGCCTCCGTCCGCGTGAGCAGGGACGACCCCAGCTCGCCCGATTTGTCGAGACTTGACTTGGCGCGCAGATCGCTGGCGATGGGAATGGTCCCGTCGTCCATGCCGGTCACCTTGCTGGTGAGACGCTCTTCCCTGTCGACCTCCTCCTGGAGATCGGCCTCGACTTCCATTTCCTCCTCCGTCAAATCGACGGCGGGAGCGTCGCCCGCCAAGCCTTCCGGAATTTCCACCGCATCGACTTCCTCGTCGGTCATGGCCGACTCCTCCAGTCCCGGAACGTTGAACCCGGTCGGGGCATCCTCGTAGCGCGGTATCGCGGCCGCTTCCCGTTCCGCGGCGGCCGCCTCCTCGACGGTTTCCTCCTGCGGGACCGGTCGGGCCGTGCCGTCGCGGGCACCGCCGTCGACATCCTGTGCCGAAGCGTTCCCGATCGCAAAGCAAGCGAGCGCCGATGCCGCCGCGCCGATCAAACCGTTGGCCCGGAGGCCCGATGCAAATATTTCCATTCCGCTGAAATTCTCCGAAGACCGCCAAAATAACACGAAACGAGCCGGTCGCACGCTTCGAATACGTCCGGACCGTCAGTGGGTTTTCAAAAAATCGGCGATTTCCCGTCCCAGCTTCTCCGTGATCCCCGAAACCTCGGCGATTTCCTCCGGCGACGCTTTCCTCAAACGGGACACCGAACCGAACTTCCCGAGCAGCCGCTCCTTCCGCGTCCGGCTCACCCCGGGGCAATCGTCGAGAATGCTTTCCTCCACCCGCCGCTTCATGAGAATCTGGTGGTAGCCGTTGGCGAAACGGTGGGCCTCGTCCCGAATCCGCTGGAGAAGCTTCAGCGCCCCCGTCGCGTGCGGGATCAGAATCGGCTCCGACTCGCCGGGCCGGAAGACCTCCTCCCGCTGCTTCGCCAAGCCGATCACCGGCAGGTCGTGCAGGCCGAGTCGGTGCAGTTCGCGCACCGCCATGCCCAGCTGTCCCTTGCCGCCGTCGACGATCACCAGATCCGGCAGGCGGACGAACGGCCTCTTCGTCTCTTGATCCCCGCCTTTCTCCTCCTCCGCCTCGATCCGTCTCATCACGTCCAGCGGATTCTCCTGGGTCGCGTCCGCGTTTTCGTCGCCCACCCGCTCTCTCGCCTCCAGCAGAATGCGGGAATAGCGGCGCCGGATCACCTCGGCCATGCTGGCGAAATCGTCCTGCCCCTCCACCGTCCGGATGCGGTAGCGCCGGTAGTTGCCGTTGTCCGCGACCCCGTTCCGAAAACGCACCATCGAAGCCACGATGTGGTTCGACGAAATGTTGGAGATGTCGAAGCACTCCATCACCGCCGGTTCTCGATCCAACCGCAGATACTCCTGCAACTCCTTCACGTCCGCCTCCGGATTGATCGCCTTCCCCGGAACCCCCCGCCGGCGGAACTGCCGCGTCGGGCGCAGCGTCTTCCGCATGTTGTCCACCATGTCCCTCAGCTCCGCGGCCCTTTCGAAATCCAGCGCCGCGGCGGCCTCCTCCATCTCCTCCTCGATCGACGTCACCAGATCCTTGGATTGCCCCCGCAGAAAGTCGCAGGCCGCCTCCACCCTTTCGAGATACTCCTCCCGGGAAACGCGACCGATGCAGGGCGCCGCGCAGTTCCTGATGATGTCGTCGTGGCAATGTTGATAATCCTTTTCGCCCGGCCGCATGGGGCGGCAGTTGCGCAGCCCGAACTCCTTGTTCATCCACGCAATCGTCCGCCGCAGCGCGCCGGAATGGGCGAAGGGACCGAAATACCGCGCCCCGTCCTCCTTCTTCACCCGGGTCAGCTGAAACTTCGGCCACGGCTCCTCCGGATGCACCTTCACCAGCAGGAAGCGCTTGTCGTCGCGGAACGTGACATTGTACTTCGGGCGATATTCCTTGATCAACTTCCCCTCCAGCAGCAGCGCCTCCGGTTCGTTGCGCACCTCGTGCCAGTCGAAGTCCCAGATGCTCCGGATCAGCGCCCGCGTCTTGTGCTCCGCCAAATGCTGGCGGGACGGGGTGAAATACGACGCCAACCGCTTGCGGAGGTCCCGCGCCTTTCCCACGTAGATGACGCCGCCGAGGCGGTCCCGGTGCAGATAGACTCCCGGCTTGTGGGGAACATCCCGCAGCTTCTTCTGGAGATCGGGCTTGGCGTCGCTGGGCACGGGAGACTATACGGCGGGAACGGCGCGGTGTGGAGGAGGAAAATGGCTCCGCGGAGGTTTTCGATGCGGCAATCCGGGGCAACGCCCAACGCCCAACGCCCAACGCCCGACGCCCGACGCCCGACGCCCGACGCCCGACGCCCG
>JBBDRG010000008.1:0-12775 GCA_040905585.1 Verrucomicrobiales bacterium | reverse complement strand
ACACCGTTCAGCGCGAGTCCCACTCTGGCGCCCTTGGACGCCTTGTACGCCCCGGTCACCAGGTGCCCAAGCGTTTCCGGAGACAGGTCCAAGGTGAGCTCCACAAAGCCATTGAGTTGCATGGGTCCTCTCTCCAAACAGGGTGATATTTGATGAGTAGGAAGTGCAAGTTCGGTGCCCCTGGAGTGACGTTGTCCAACTCTGTGGGTACATCCCTTGCACGCTTTAGGCAGTACGCCAGGGGAAAGACGACGTGATACGACGTCGAGCGCTCAGCGAGCCCGTGGCGCCACGGACAGTCCACGCTGACCCGGTGTTCTCCGGGCGTACACGTCGGGCTGCAGCGAAGCTACCATTATTTAAGTCCGCTCAGAGACTCCTTAGAGAGCATACCTTCGTACTATGAGTAATACCGCCGACCCGTTCGCGTCCGAAGCTGCGCCCGCCGACGATCCATTGATCGCGGTCGTAGGAATGGCGGCCCACCTTCCCGGTGCGGGCGACATCGGGCAGTTCTGGGAGAACCTCAGGAGCGGAGTGGAGAGCATCCGCCGCTTCACGGCCGAGGAGCTCGAAGCTGAAGGCGTCCCTCGGGCGCTGATCAACGATCCGAAGTATGTCCGGGCCAACGGCGTGCTGGAGGGCATGGACTCCTTCGACGCCGGGTTCTTCGGGTTCAGTCCGCGGGACGCCGCCATCATGGACCCCCAGACGCGGCATTTTCTCGAGTGCGCCTGGCACGCACTCGAGAACAGCGGGCACATTCCTGAGGTCTTCGAGGGCAACATAGGCGTCTTCGCCGGCGCGGGCGCCAACCAGTACTTCTGGAAGAACATCGTCCCGAATCCCGAGCTGATGAGCACCGTCGGCTATTTCTTGCTGCGACATACGGGGAACGACAAGGACTTCCTGTCGACGAGAGCCTCCTACGAGCTCGATCTGACGGGCCCGAGCATCGGCGTCCAGACGGCCTGCTCGACGTCTCTCGTCGCGATCCATTATGCGTGTCAAAGCCTCCTTTCCTGGGAGTGCGACATGGCCCTGGCCGGGGGGGTTACCATCGAGCAGCCCCACCACGTGGGGTATCTCTATGAAGAAGGAGAGATTCTCTCGCCCGACGGGCACTGTCGGTCCTTCGACGCGCGTGCGGAAGGAACGGTCTTCGGTAGCGGTGCGGGCGCCGTCGTCCTTCGCCGCCTCTCCGATGCGCTCGCCGATGGCGACACGATCCATGCGGTGATCCGTGGCTCGGCCGTGAACAATGACGGGGCCGGGAAGGTGAGCTATCTGGCGCCCAGCGTGGACGGCCAGGCGAAGGCGGTGGCCGAGGCGCTATCGATCGCCGGGGTGGACCCCTCGACCATCGGATTGGTCGAGGGTCACGGCACGGCCACACCGGTCGGTGACCCCATCGAGGTCACGGCGCTGACGCAGGCGTTTCGAGCGCACACCGAGAAGGTGGGCTACTGCGCGCTCGGGTCGGTCAAGTCGAATATCGGGCATCTGGATACCGCGGCGGGCGTAGCCAGCTTCATCAAGGCGGTACTGGCCCTCAAGCATGCAGAAATCCCGCCCACCGTGCATTTTGAGCGGCCGAACCCTCTGCTGGAGCTCGATACCAGCCCATTCTACGTGAATGCCGAGGCTCGGCCGTGGCCCGAGGGGAGCACGCCGAGGCGGGCTGTGGTGAATTCGCTGGGGGTCGGCGGCACGAACGCGCATGTCGTGCTCGAAGAGGCGCCGGCCATGGCGCCATCGGGTCCCTCGCGCCCCTGGCAGCTCCTGACGCTGTCGGGCCGCTCTTCCACGATTCTGGAAGACGCTTCCCGTGAGCTCGTGGAGTTCCTCGAGACGCACGCGGACACGGCGTTGGCCGATGTGTCGTACACACTGCGGCGGGGGCGCCGGCGCTTCGAGCACCGCCGGGCGCTCGTGTGCTCTTCCACCGAGGAAGCAGTCGATACGCTCGCGCTCGGCCAGGGAGCAGGGCTTACGAACGTCACCGAATCACGAGACCGGCGTGACGTCGCTTTTCTCTTCGCGGGCGGTGGGGCACAATATCCGCACATGGGCGGAGAGCTCTATCAGAACGAGCCGTCGTTCCGCGACATCGTGGACGCCTGTCTCGAGTATCTACAAGCGCGTGAAGGGCTGGATCTACGTGCCAGCCTGTTCCCTGACGGTGGGAATGAAGACGAGGCGGCGCTCGCCCTCCAGCGGCCTTCGCTCGCGCTCCCCGCGCTGTTCACAATTCAGTATGCGCAGGCCCGACTCTGGATGTCTTGGGGCATAGAGCCGACGTCCATGATTGGCCATTCGATGGGCGAGTACACGGCAGCCTGCCTCGCTGGCGTATTCAGCATGGAAGAGGCACTCTCTCTCGTCACGCTCCGGGGGCGCCTCTTCGAGACCGTTCCGCCGGGGGCGATGCTGAGCGTGAACACGGACGAGACGTCTCTGCGCCCGATGATCGGAACGGATGTTTCGATCGCGGCGATCAACGCTCCGGATGTCGTGGTTGCCGCGGGGCCCGTGCCGGCCATCGACGATCTACAGCACAGGCTCGAGGAGAGCGACATCGATTGCCGCCGGGTACGCATCGATGTCGCGGCTCACTCGTCCATGCTGGACGGCATACTCGAGCCGTTCCGTGAGCATCTCGAATCCTTGTCGTTGTCACCGCCGACGATTCCGGTGATCTCGAACCTCACCGGGGACTTTGCCGGTCCTGAGGTCGCGACGGCCGACTACTGGGTTCGGCACCTCAGGGAGACGGTGCAGTTCTCGGATGGCGTCCGGAAGCTGGTACGGCCCGACGGGCCTGTGATTCTGGAGGTCGGCCCCGGGCGTACCCTGGCCACCCTCGTGAGAATGCAGCCAGACTGGACGCCCGATCAGCCGTCGCTCTCGTCTTTGCCGCATCCGTCTGAGCCGTCGGATGCTCAGGCGTTTCAGTTGGCTGCCTTGGGCGCCCTTTGGGCCCATGGCGTGAACCCCGACTGGGACGGCTTCGGCGGTGAAGAAGATCGGCGGCGTATTCCCCTGCCAGGGTATCCGTTCGACCGGGAGTCCTACTTCGTGGCGCCACCGGCGCCGACGGAGGCCCGAGACGTCGAGCCCGTAGCTGCTGCCAGAAGTGACGATCCGGCGGACTGGTTCCAGCAGGTGAGCTGGGTCCCCACGCCTCTTCCGGAATCGCCCGCGCAGGGCGAAGAGCAACCGCCCGCGCTCGTCCTGTCGGAATCGGGTGCGTTCGGCGATCTGATGGCCGATCGCCTCGCGGAGGATGGTCGCACGGTGGTTCGGGTCCGCCGAGGAACCGCGTTCGCGGGAAGCGGCAAGGAAACGACGTACCATGTTCGGCCTGGAGCTCCGGAAGATTGGCGGGCCCTGGCGGAGTCACTCGCGGCCGAAGGAGCCTTGCCGGGGCTGATCGTCCACGCTTGGTCTTTGGGCGACGACGCTTCGGCGGACGTCGATTCGGTCGTCGACGACGGGTTCTTTGCTCCGCTCCATCTGCTCCAGGCTTTGGAGGGGGTGGCTCCGGGACACGCAGTTCGCCTCGCGGCTGTGACGTCGGGCGTCGTGGCGGTGGCTGGCAACGAACGGCTCGTTCCGGGTCGAGCCACGCTCATGGGACCGATTCGCGTCGCACGCCGCGAGATCCCATCCGTCCAGACGCGTCTGGTGGATATCGGTTCGGTGCCGGAGCATCCGGATCGCATGTCGCGCTTGCTCGATCAGCTCATGGCCGAAGTCGCCGCCCCCTCTGATGATGTCGTCGTGGCGTACCGCGGATCGGACCGCCTGAGCGAGCGATTCACGAGCGTTCCTCTCGCGGAAGGCGAGCCGGGCCGTGGCTTGCGTGAGCAGGGCGTCTACTTGATCACGGGCGGTTTGGGCGGAATCGGGCTCGTGGTAGCACGAGAGCTGGCCGAATCGGTCAGGGCGCGGCTGGTTCTCGTGAGTCGGAGCGGGCTTCCGCCTCGTGAGGAGTGGTCGGAGTGGCTCGATCGCCACCCTGAAGCGGACAAGAAGGCTCGCGCCATCAGAGAGATCGAAGCGTTGGAGGCGGTGGGCTCGGAGGTTTTGGTGCTCCGCGGCGACACGACGGATATCGACCAGATGAGGCAGGTCGTCGCGACTGCCGTAGATCGATTCGGCGGGGTCCACGGTGTCGTCCACGCGGCTGGGATTCTCGATGACGGGCCTCTTCTCGCACGCGACCGCGAACAGTCGGCTCGTGTCCTGGATCCGAAGATCCGAGGTGCGCTCGCCCTCGATGCGGCTCTCGAAGAAATCCCGCTCGACTTCCTTCTGCTCTTCTCGTCCGTGAGCGCGGTTCTCGGAGCCCCGGGCCAGATCGACTACGCGGCGGCGAACGCCTTCCTCGACGCGTTTGCGCGGGCGCGCTCCGAGTCTACCGGATCACGTGTTCTCTCGCTCGCCTGGGGGGCCTGGAAGGACGTCGGAATGGCGGCTGAGCTCGCCGGGGAAACCCGTTACGACCGGTCTGCCGCTGATGTCGACGGAGAGGATGTCCGCGAGTTCGAGCATCCGTTGTTCGATGGTGCGGTAAGTCGGGGAGAGGGAGAGCGGGCTTTCCGCGTCCGGCTCACCAAGGACCGTCATTGGATGATTGCCGAGCACCGGGTCAGGGACGGAGAGTGGGTGCTGCCGGGGTCGGGATACGTCGAGCTCATCCGAGCGGCGAGCCGCGAGGTGGAGCCGGACGCTGAGTTCCAGCTGGCCGACCTGGTTTTCCTGCAACCCTTCGCTCTGGACAACGAGGAATCGCGAGAGTTGGAGGTGAGCCTCACCTCCAATGGGAAAGGGTGGGACGTAGCCGTGCTGGGCCGCGCCAACGCTTCCGACACCTGGGTCGAACATGCCACCGCCCGAGTCGGGACGCACGTCTTCGAGACCGAGAGCTACGAGACCCTCGACAACGTCGTGGGTCGAGTAGGCACTCCCGCGGACGTCGACCGCCCTCCGCATCCGGTCATGGATTTCGGTCCCCGCTGGAGCAACATCACGACTTCGGCCACGGTCGACGGAGAGGCTTTGCTGGTCCACTCGTTGGCGCCGGAATTCGTGGATGATATCGCCACGGTGCCCTTGCACCCCGCCTTGTTGGATATGGCGACGGCCGGTGCCCAGCATCTCATTCCAGGCATCGACCCGGCGAGCGACTTCTTCGTCCCGGCGGGATACGGTAGCCTGCGGATGCACGCTCCCTTGGGCACCGAGCTGAAGAGTCACGTGCGCTTGCGGCACTCGGACGGAGACGGAACGCTGGCTTCCTTCGACGTGACCATCTACGACGACTCGGGGGAGGTGGCTGTCGCAGTTCGGGACTTCACCATGATCCGGGTGTCGACCGAAGCGTTCTCGCTGCGGCAACCCGGAGCCGGCGGACCACAGTGGCTCCAGGACGCGATCGCGCCTCGCGAAGGCCGGGACGTTCTGCGGCGGGTTCTCAGTCATCGGACGGCGCCTCATGTTCTGGTCGCCACGCGGAGCGTAGGAGACCTGCTGGCTGATTTGAACCGTGCGCCGGCCCAGACCCAGAGGGGTTCCCCGGCCCGGAAGGGCCCTGCGCGTGCGGCCCTTCCCGACGTCGCGCGGACGTTGGAGTCGCACGAGGCCGTGAACGAGGCTGCCGCCATCGGGGATGCCGGCGACGCGGACGTCGCGCGGGTCGTCGCCTTCGTGGCATACGAGTCCGGTGCGCATGCCACGGTCAGCGAGCTTCGACGCTTCATGCGTGAACGACTCGAGATCCGGCTGGTGCCGCAGAACTTCGTCGAGATGATGGCGCTCCCGCGTGGCCCTGATGGTGAGATCGCCGTCGAGGAGTTGAGGGACCCGTTCGCGGTTACGGATGACTTCGTCGCGCCGCGGACTGCGAGCGAAGAGGCCATCGCCTCGATCTGGTCGGAGCTTCTCGGGCTGGAGCGCGTGGGCATCCACGACAATTTCCTGGATGTGGGGGGGCACTCGCTTGTCGGGATTCGCGTGTTGTTGAGGATCCAGCAGGCCACCGGGGTTCGCCTCGAGGCGAATGCTCTGACCATGCAGACGCTCGAGCAGCTTGCGGCCGACATCGACCGGTTGGGCGGGGGCACCGCGCCAGCCGAAGCGTCCGAGGACCAGGCGACGGTCGGAGCGTCCGCCCCCAACGGGACGAGTCCGTCCGATCCGGACAAGGAAGAAGCCTCGGCTCGAGGCGGCATCATCTCTCGCGTTCGAAAGGTGTTCTCAGACCGATGAACCCTTTCTTCTTCGGCCGTGCGGATCGGCCCCTGTTCGGCCTCTACACACCGGCGCGTGCTGGTGCGCCGGCGGCCCGCTCCGTGTTGCTCTGCTATCCGGCGGGGCCGGAGTACATGCGGGCTCACCGAGCTTTTCGCCAGTTGAATACGCTGTTGAACCGGGCCGGAATGAACGTCCTGAGATTCGACTATTCATGCACGGGGGATTCCGGTGGCGACGGGACCGAAGCGACCTACGGGGACTGGCTCTCCGATATCGGCGTCGCTATCGACGAGTTGAAGGACAACTCGATGGTCGACACCGTCGACGTCGTGGGCCTTCGCTGGGGCGCGACTCTTGCCGTGCAGGCCTGCCGGGACAGGGAAGATGTGGATCGCCTCATCATGTGGGACCCGATCGTCTCTGGTCGGGCTTATCTGGATGCGCATCTCGGGGAGACACGACCGACGGGCACCATCGGCATCGAGGGATTTCCTTTTTCCCAGGTCCTTCGAGAAGCCATGGATGGTGTCGATCTGGTGGCGAATCTCGACGCAGTGAAACCCGCCGTGGCGTTGGTCGTCGCGGAAGACCGTCCGGAATATCGAGCGCTGAAGTCGACGTTGGATCGCGTCGCCGGCTCATCGGATTTCGAGGTCGCGGTGTCTTCCGGGGACTGGGCTCAGGCGGACCCGTTCGGAGACGCGTTGATCCCGCAGCAAATCATTCAGGCAATCGTGGATCGACTACAGACACAGGTGGTGTCATGAGGGAGAAAGCCTTGACATTCGGCCCGGCGAATCTCGTTGGGATTCTCACGGAGCCGGATCCGGACGTGGCCGTACCAGATGCCCCCGTGGTCGTCATCCTGAACTCCGGGATCATGCATCGCGCCGGGGCCAGTCGTTTGTACGTCCAGGTGGCGCGCGGGCTCGCGGAGGACGGATTCTCCAGCCTTCGATTCGACTTCTCCGGTATCGGCGACTCGGAGGTCCGGCGGGATTCGATCCCGATCGAGCAACGATTCACGCTCGAGACCCGGGAGGCGATGGATTACCTCGAGACCGTGACGGGATCGGACCGATTCATCGTCGGAGGCTTGTGTTCGGGTGCCGATGGGGCGTTCTGGGCCGGACTCGACGACGAGCGCGTCGTGGGCATCTGGCAGATCGACGGATTCTGCTACAAGACGCTCGGGTACCAGATTCGGCGCTACGGACCGAAGCTTCTCAACCCCAAGGCCTGGGTCCATTCCGTTCGGGTTCGCCTTACGAAGTCGTCAGAATCCGAAGCCGAAGAAACGGGCGACGTGTTCGTCAAGCCAGAGTACCGCCGCGTTTTTCCACCCAAAGAAGTGGTCGGCGAGGGACTCGGAGCGCTGCTCGAGCGTGGCGTCGGTCTCTACTTCTTTTTCACGGGCGGTCTCGAAGAGTATGGATACGCGAACCAGCATGAAGAGACCTTCCCCGAGTTGGATCTCGGTAGCCGGGCGCACGTCTTCCACATTGGAGAGGCCACACACCTGGTGTCCGACCTGGCGCACCAAGCGGCTTTCCTGACGGACCTTCGCTCCTGGGCGGCGCGCTTCAAGCCCGCGACGAATCCCTCGGTCATCACGGTCTCGTGATGACTCTCCTGCATGTTTTGAGAGGCTCATGATGGCACCGAAGTCCTTTAGCAGTGTTCTGATCGGCTCCGATACGCTTCTGAGGGAGTGTGGTGACATCCTCCTCGAGAAGGGGCACGAGGTTCGCTTCGTGATCACTTCCGAGCCCCGGATTTCGAGCTGGTGCCTCGCGCACGGGATCTCGGTCATCGATGCCGACAGAGACTATCGGTCGGCCCTCGAAGGAGAGGACTTCGACTATCTGTTCTCGATCACGCATCTGGCGATCATTCCGTCGGATGTGTTGGAGTTGCCGACCGAGGCAGCCATCAACTTCCATGACGGGCCGCTGCCTCGCTATGCAGGCTTGAACGCGCCGGTCTGGGCCCTGATCAACGGCGAGCCGGAGTTCGGGATCTCGTGGCATCTGCTCACGAGCGGGGTGGACAAGGGCGATGTGTTGAAACAAGAGACCTTCTCCGTCGCCCCCGATGAAACTGCGCTCTCCCTCAACACGAAGTGCCTCGCGACGGCGGTTCAGACGTTCGAGGAGCTCGTCGACGAACTCGCTTCGGGAACTGAAACCCGAACGGAGCAGGATCTCAGCCAGCGGTCGTACTTCGGAAAATTCGACAGGCCGCCGAACGGCTGCATGGTCGATTGGTCGCAGAATGCGTCCGAGATCGACGCTTTCGTGCGAGCTCTAACCTTCGGTCCCTACCCGAATCCAGTCGGGGTGCCGAAGACATGCCTCTCCGGCGGAGGGGAGCTCTTCGTCGTGATGTCCGGCAAGGTCTCTGACCGCGAAGCTCCGTCGGACCAGCCGCCCGGTAGCATCGTCCAGGTGTCGGACGAGGCGGTTGTGGTCTCCACGGGTGAGGGCTCCTTCGCCATCGACAGGGCACAGTCCCTGTCGGGTCGCGAACTCGGACCGCAAGAGCTTGCCGAGGCGTTCGGGCTCGCCGTCGGCGAGAGTCTCGATTCCGGACAGTCGGAGTTGTCGACAACGCTTGGCGAATGGGACCAGGAATCGCGTCGACACGAGGATTTCTGGGTCGATCGACTCAGCCGACTCGAGTCTCCCGACGTGTCACCTGCGAGTTCGCCGGGGGGAACGGGTGCTTGGGCGACCGCGTCGATCTCGCTGGGGTCGGCTGCCACGCGCTTCGGTGATCGTACCGCCACAGCCGTCTTGGCCGCCTTCTCGACGTATTTGGTGCGGACAGGGCGGAAGGAGCGCTTCCATCTCGGCTCTCCAGCGTTGTTCCCTGACCCCACGGGGTCGCACGGGGCTCGCCATTGGTATGCGGAACATGTGCCGATGGAGATTGATCTCGATCCGACGTGGACATTCGCCGAAGCGATGGACGCCGTTTCGGAGGAGCAGGAGCGTCTGGGCCGACGCGGCGGCTTCCCGCGCGACCTATTGCTTCGCGAGCCCGCGCTCGTGGCACTCGCCGGGGGTCCGGGCCGCCTGCTCCCTGTCGGCATCGTCACGGACGGTTCGGGGCCAGCCGGCGGGGAGCTGCCCGGCTCCCTCATGTCGCTCGTGATCTCGGAGGGTGGTCGGTCTGCTCACCTGATGTACGACGATCAGTGGCTCACCTCCGCTGCGGCCGAGAGTCTTTGCTCGAGTGTCGCAACTTGCCTGGCGGCCGCGGCTGCGGACCCGGCGCGGCCGTGGACCGAACTCGATCTCTTAGGCGCCGAGGAGTTGGCCCGGTCCGTCGAGGGGTTCAATCAGACTCAGGCGTCGTACGACGACCGCCGTTGTGTCCACGAGCTTTTCGAGGCACAAGTCGACCGGACACCAGACGCTGTCGCCGTAACGTTCGAAGGGGCGTCGCTCACGTATCGTGCGTTGGACGAGCGGGCGAACAGGCTCGCGCGGCTGCTCATCGATCGCGGCGTGGGGCCCGATTCCCTGGTGGGCGTCCACGTGGTCCGGTCACTGGATCTCATGGTCGCCACGCTCGGAGTCATGAAGGCCGGAGGGGCCTATGTCCCTCTGGACCCGGACTTTCCCCCGGATCGACTGGCGCTCATGGTCGAAGATTCGGGTGCGAAGATCCTGATCACACAAAAGAGCATCGCGGACCAACTCCCCGAGACGTCCGCCGAGGTCGTCGAGCTCGATGCTCCGGACGGAGCGGTGGGGGCTCAGAATGCAGAGCGACTACACGTAGATGTGCGTCCGTCGAACCTGGCGTATGCGATCTACACCTCCGGGAGCACCGGCAAGCCGAAGGGGGTGCTGGTCGAGCACGGAAACGTCGTGAACTTCTTCACCGGCATGGATGCGGTGGTGCGGCACGATCCTCCGGGAGTCTGGATGGCGGTCACGAGCCTGTCGTTCGACATCTCGGTGTTGGAGCTCTTCTGGACCTTGGCGCGTGGGTTCGAGGTCGTCATCTACCGCGATCGCACCAAGCAATACGATGGAGCCGAGGGCGACGCCCGCGATCCGCGACTCGCCCGACGAGGGATGGATTTCGGGCTGTTCATGTGGGGTAACGACGACGGTCCGGGTCCGAGCAAGTACCGGTTGATGCTCGAGGGCGCCAAGTTCTTCGACCAGAATGGCTTCGATTCGGCGTGGACCCCCGAGCGGCATTTCCATGCCTTCGGCGGCCCCTTCCCGAATCCTTCCGTGACGGGTGCAGCGTTGGCCGCGGTGACCGAGCGCCTCGAGATCCGTTCCGGGAGCTGTGTTTCGCCGCTGCACCATCCCATCCGGATCGCCGAAGAATGGGCTGTCGTGGACAACCTGTCGAACGGACGCGTCGGGCTCGCGTTCGCCGCGGGATGGCAGCCGAACGACTTCGTGATTCGGCCGGAGGGTTTCGAGAACAACAAGCAAGTGATGCGCGACCAGATCGATGTGGTTCGGCGGCTTTGGAGGGGAGAGAAGGTAGAGTTCGAGAACCCGAAGGGTCAGATGGTCCCGGTAATGACGTTGCCGCGCCCAGTCCAGGCGGAGCTCCCGTTCTGGATCACGACTGCGGGGAATCCCGATTCGTACCGTGCTGCGGGGGCTATGGGGGCGAATGTTCTGACACACCTCCTCGGTCAGACGGTAGACGAAGTCGGCGGAAAGATCGCGGCCTATCGAGAGGCCCGTGCCGAGGCCGGGTTCGATCCGGATGGCGGCACCGTCACGCTGATGCTTCACACGTTCGTCGGGGAAGACGACGAGCGCGTGAAGGAGATCGTCCGCGAGCCGATGAAGGACTATCTACGGTCGTCGATGAAGCTGGTCCTGGGATTCGCTTGGTCCTTCCCCGCGTTCAAGCGACCCGGTGGCGCGGACGCGCAGGTCGAAGATGTGGATTTGTCGACCCTATCCGAGGAAGAGACAGAAGCGATTCTCGATTTTGCGTTCGAACGATACTTCGAGACGAGCGGCCTCTTCGGCACGCCCCAGACCTGTGGTGTGATGGTCGATCGCTGTAAGCGCATTGGGGTCGACGAAATCGCCTGCCTGCTGGACTTCGGTGTCGACACCGACCTGGTGCTCGAGAGCTTGCCGTTGCTGAAGACAGTGAGGGACGAGGCGAACGAGCATGTGGTCGGATCGTCCGATGCGCTGGATCAGTCTCTTGGCGCTCAGGTTCGGCGCAACGGCGTGACGCATCTGCAGTGCACGCCGTCGATGGCTCAACTCCTGATGGCGGACGGGGAGTCACGAGAGGCCTTGGGCCTGATTCGGCATCTGATGATTGGCGGCGAGGCTTTCCCCCCCGCGCTGGCTCGCGATCTGTCGCAGGCAACCGATGCGACGATCACGAACATGTATGGACCCACGGAGACGACCATCTGGTCTTCTACTCACGAGGTTGACGACCCGGCTTCGGACATCCCGATCGGCCGTCCGATCGCGAATACGCAGCTCTACGTGCTTGACCAATACCGCCAACCCCTCCCCGTGGGCAGCGCCGGAGAGCTGTACATCGGAGGTCGCGGAGTCACGAGGGGTTACCATGAGCGTCCGGAGCTCACCGCCGAGCGCTTCGTTCCTGATCCGTTCGGACCGGACGGATCGCGCATGTACCGGACCGGAGACCTTGCACGGTTCCAGCCTGATGGCACGCTTGGCTATCTCGGGCGTGCGGACCACCAGATCAAGATTCGGGGCTATCGAATCGAGCTGGGTGAGATTGAAGCGGCCCTGACCAGCCATGACGCGATTCTCTCCGCCGCCGTGATCTCCAGAGGCGAGGCGCCTGGCGACCAAAGTCTCGTCGGCTATGTCGTCCCTCACGGCTCGAGCCCTCAGGCTTCGGAACTCAAGGCATGGCTGCGGAAAAGTTTGCCGGAGTACATGGTGCCGAGCCACATCGTGTCGCTCGACGCCATGCCGCTGACGCCGAATCGGAAAATCGACCGAAAAGCCCTTCCCGACATCGGGAAGCAGGGTCCGGAACGGCAAGCCGAGTATGTCGCACCCTCGACCGATCTCGAGGAGGCGATCGCGGCGTGCTGGCGATCCACCTTGGTATTGGACCAGGTTGGCGTGCAGGACAACTTCTTCGATATCGGGGGGCACTCGCTCCTCGTGGTGCGGTTGCACCGGGAGCTCACGAAGGTTCTAGACACGCCTCCGTCGTTGGTGGACCTGTACCGCTTCCCCACCATCCGGGCGCTAACGGACCACCTGGCGGAAGGTGGGGCGAAGCCGGATCTTCAGGATAGTGAAGACCGCGCAGCTCGAAGAAAGCAAATGCTGGCACGGAGGAGGAGTCGGCGAGCGTGAGGCGGATTTCTGGTGGACTCCCTGTTGACCCGCTCTTCATCACGGGCTTGCCGTGCAACTGATCGCGACAGGCGTGGTGGTCGGTGCGTGTGGCTTGCTTTTGTACACCTACGCGGCGTACCCAGTGATTCTTCTCGCGCTCGGTCGGACCAGGGTTGATC
>JBBDRG010000007.1:0-61909 GCA_040905585.1 Verrucomicrobiales bacterium | reverse complement strand
GTGCCAGCCAACAAAATGACTTGCCGCTCGGCGCGCCGAGTTTTTCAACAGTCTCATAGAAGACTGTCGGCCATCCGAAGGTTCCGGCGTCTCGGCGGTCGGGACGAGGAGAGGCCCGGAACGCGACGAAAAGTCCGGGGCGGGCCCGAAACGGCGCCCGATTCAGAAGTGCCCGTGGAGGCGATGACGGGGCAAGGGGAAGGTCGCGACCCCCAGCGGCGTCGGCAGCAGCCCGGCGCTGTATAGAAAATCCCGGGTCGCCAACTCGCGACAGTAGGGATTGACCAACGAATGGACAGGATGATAGCGGGGCCAGTGCGACTTCCACGGAACCGGTGCGCACCCTCCGGCCCACGGAGACGCGGCGAAAGCCTGCGGATAAACTCTCGTCCTCACCGTGAAAACGAGGGAAAAGTCTCCGGCCCCTTCGGATGCGGCTTCCTCGGGAACCTCCTCGACCGGTTCCACCGTCTCGTAGAGCATCCGCAAATTCGTCGGCAGGCTTGCGAACGGAAGCTTCGCGATGCCGTCCCGGTGCCGAAACAAGAGCCCGTGGCCGTCCGCGTCGACCACTAAAATCTCCCGGTAGACCGTGCCCTCCGTCGTCGAAAGTTTCTCGAAGTCGTGAATCCCGTCGTCACCCTGCGCGGCAAAAACACCCAAACCAAACCAGAGAGGAATTGCGAAATTGAGAAACTTCATAACAATGATACTTATATACGAGAACGAAGGCGGATAAAGACGAAAGTTTCCGACTTTTCCGGAACCGACAGGGTTCGACGGAGCCCCCAAGGGGGGTTGGATCGGCCGTGGATTTTCCGGGGCGGCATGCCTCGATCCGGCGTAACTTCCCCATGCAGTCGGCTCGTTCCGAGCCTTTCTCCAATCAGCCAGACCATTCCATGTCCGAAACCCCAGACGATCTCCGCCGGCGACTAACCGACATCCAATACCACGTGGCCTGCGAGGGCGGCACCGAGCCACCCTTCGACAACGCCTACTGGGACAACAAGGCGCCCGGAATCTACGTGGACGTCGTCAGCGGCAAGCCCCTCTTTTCTTCCGAGGCCAAGTTCGACAGCGGCACCGGCTGGCCGAGCTTCTACGAACCGATCGATCCCGAAGAAGTCGTCGAGGTGGAGGATTTCAGCCACGGGATGCGGCGCGTCGAGGTCCGCTCGAAGACGGGGGATCTTCACCTCGGCCACGTGTTTCCCGACGGTCCCGAGCCGACCGGCCTGCGCTACTGCATCAATTCGGCGGCTCTGCGCTTCGTTCCCCGGGACGAAGCGAAAGACTGACCGCTTTCCCGCGGCCGGCGCGTCGTCGGAAGAAATCAGGCCCTCGGGTGGGTCTGCTCGTAGACCCGTTTCATCCGTTCGATGGAGACGTGGGTGTAGATCTGGGTGGTGGACAGGCTCGCGTGGCCCAGCAGCGACTGGACGCTCCTGAGATCGGCGCCGTGGTCGAGCAGATGGGTGGCGAAACTGTGGCGCAACTTGTGCGGGCTCACGTTCTGGGGAATGTCGGACAGTGCGTGGTACTTTTTGAAAATGTCCGAAACGGCCCGCATCGTGAGCCGGCGGCGCAGCTTGCTGACGAACAGCGCCCCCGCCATCACGCGCGCCTTGTTGCGGTAGGCGTGGATCGCCTCCGCCGCCGGGGTTCCCACCGGGCAGATCCGTTCCTTGTTCCCCTTCCCGAGAACGCGCACGCACTCCTCGTGAAGATCGAAGTCCTCGACGTTCATGGCCGCCAATTCCGCCAGGCGCACTCCGGAGCTGTAGAAGAGCTCGAGAATCGCGGCGTCCCGCTGCGCGGTCCACGGCGGCGCCTGCTTCGGCTGCTCGATTTTCAACGGAAGTTCCAACAGCTCCGCGACCTGCTTCTGGTTGAGAACGATGGGCAGTTTTTTTTCCGCCTTGGGAAGTTGCACCTCGAGAACCGGATTCACCGCCAGGCCTTCCCGCCGGGTCAGGTACTTGTAGAAACTGCGCAGCGCGGCGAAATGCAGCCTCACGGTGGAGCGCGCCCGCCCCTCCTTCATGCAGTCGAACAAGTAATCGCGGAAATCTTCCGCGTCGACTTTCTCCCAATTCCGAAACCGCGGATGCCAAGTCCGGAAACGGACAATGGCGTGGTGGTAGTTCGCCAGGGTCCGGTGGGAGCAGTTCTTCTCCACCGAGAGGTACTCGAGAAACGCGTCCAGTTGGGCGTTTCCGGGAGGCGTGGGTTCGGACACGGGCGGGGAGGGAAGGAGGGTTCGCTCAGTTGACCGAGGAACCGTAGCCCTTCGGCCAGAAATGCGCCCCGCGGAAACTGAGCGACGTGCTCATGGCACCGACGGTCGATCGGGGAAATTCGGGGAGGCGAACCGTCTGCTCGAAAAGCGCGCTGAACCCGTTCACGTCCGACCAGCCGAGAGCAATCCGGTATTCCCGGTCGTCGGCGAGCAGCGGAACGATGAAGTGCCCCGATTCCCGATGGAGAATAATCGTCTCTTCGGCGTCGGACTCCGTGCCGTTGACTTGCAGGCTCAGTCGCACTTTCGAGTGAAAGGGCTGGCGTTCGCTGTTCAGGTTCCAGTATACGACCGCCGTGTCGCAGTTACGCGGAATCACGACAAAGGAGTCGTCGAAGAACAGTTCGGGTTCGCTGGATTGATCGTGGGCAACGGCTGGCATGGGCGGATGGATGGTTAAGGGAAGTTAAACATTAAGCCTTTCGAATTACCAGAAGTTTTTAGAAAATTGTTAATTTTTTTAACCGCGCTTTTTCCAAGGCGTCTTTTTCGTCTCCTGTTATCGTGCCGCCATGCTGACGAAGCGCATCATTCCCTGCCTCGACGTGACCGCCGGGCGGGTGGTCAAGGGAACCAATTTCGTGAACCTTCGCGACGCCGGGGATCCGGTCGACTGCGCGGTGGAGTACAACCGCCAGGGCGCCGACGAGTTGGTCTTCCTCGACATCACCGCCTCCTCGGACCAACGCCAGACCATGGTGGAGGTGGTCCGGAAAACGTCCGAGCGCTGCTTCATGCCGGTTACGGTCGGGGGCGGAATCCGTACCGTGGCCGACATGCGCGCCATGCTGCTCGCCGGAGCGGACAAGGTCGGGATCAATACCGCGGCGGTGAACGACCCGGACCTCGTGTCCGCGGGGTCGAAGGCCTTCGGCGCCCAGTGCATCGTCGTCGCCATCGACGCCAAGCGGAAGAAGGACGGCAACGGGTGGGAAGTCTACACGCACGGGGGACGGACTCCGACGGGCCGAGACGCCGTCGCCTGGGCGCGCGAAGTCCGCGACCGCGGGGCGGGAGAAATCCTGCTGACCAGCATGGACGCCGACGGGACGAAGGCCGGCTACGACATCGAACTGACCGCCGCCATCGCCGGATCGGTAGCCATCCCCGTCATCGCCAGCGGCGGCGCCGGCAATCTCGATCACATGGTCGAGGTGCTGGACCAGGGCAAAGCCGACGCGGTTCTCGCCGCCAGCATTTTCCACTTCGGCGAATTCACCGTCGGCGAGGTGAAAGACTACCTCGCCCGCCACGGGATCCCGGTGAGGCCGCCCGCGGCGGGAGTGGTGCGCTAATACCGAAATTCGTCCTGCGCCGGACCCGGGCCTTGGATCCGCTCGCAGAATCCCGTGGCCGCCAGGCGGTTGAGGCAGTGGTAGACGGCCTCGACGTCCGACTCCCCCAGGTTCGAGGCCACGGCGTCCGCCGTCGCGCCGCCGGATTCGCTTTCGGCGAGGTGACGCTTCACCCGGTACAGCAGATCGAGAAAGGCGCCGGAAGCCTTCTTGCCGGCTTCGACGCCGGGCTGGTGGTAGGCGTTGATGTTGACGAGGCTCGCATAGAACGAGACGGCGCGCTCGTAGAGGGCGATCAGCATTCCCACGGAGCGGGCGTCGAGACGGTCGAGCGAGACGGTGGTCGACTGGCGTCCGCTCTCGTACAACGCGTCGCGGGTCCCCCGTAGAAAGCCCTGGAGGTAGTCCCCGGTGGTCGATCCCTTGTCGTCGACGGCGAAGGAGGCCGAGTCCCGCGTTTGCCGGACCTCGATGAAGGTCGCGAAAAAGTTGGCGAGCCCGTCGCGGAGCTGCTGCACGTAGGCGTGCTGGTCGGTGGAGCCCTTGTTGCCGTACACGGCGAGCCCCTGATGAACCACCTTGCCGTCGAGATCGTGCTCTTTCCCGATCGACTCCATCACGAGCTGCTGCAGGTACTTGCTCATCAACTCGAGCCGGTCGCAGTAGGGCAGGATGACCATGTCCTTCTTCCCCCGCCCGTCTCCGGCGTGATACCACATCAGGGCGAGAGCCATGGACGCGTTTTCGGAAGTCTTCTCCGAGCGGGTTTTCTCGTCCATCGCCGCCGCTCCGTCGAGAAAATCCCCGATGTTCAATCCCAGCAACGCCGCCGGAAGCAGCCCCACCGCGCTCATGATCGAGGTCCTGCCTCCTATCCAGTCGGCCATGGGAAGGCGCGCGATCCATCCCTTCGACTTCGCGTAGTCGTCGAGCTTGCTGCCGTCTCCGGTCACCGCCACGGCGTGCTTGGCAAAGTCGAGACCGAGGTTCTCGTAGCGGGCTTCGGTTTCCAGCATGCCGTTCCGCGTCTCGGCGGTGCCGCCCGATTTGGAAATCACGATCACGAGAGTCTCGGCAAGACCGTCGCCGAGAGCGGCGAAGACGTCGTCCATTCCTCCCGGATCGGTGTTGTCGAAAAATTGAATGTCGATGGGCGGATTGGGAGGCAGCAAGGCCTTCGCTACCAGTTGCGGACCGAGAGCCGACCCGCCTATCCCGATCAGCAGAATGTGCCGGAAGGCCCGCTCGTTGGGAGCGACGATCTCGCCGCGCAAGACCTTCCCGGCGAAGGATTCCACCTGTCCGCGGACATCGCGAATCCACTGGCCCTCTTCCCGAGGAGCGAGGTCCGGATTCCTCAACCAGTAGTGGCCCACCGCCCTTCCCTCGTCCGGATTCATGATCTCGCCGGCTTCGATCGCTTTCCGGTCGCGATAGGCCCGGTGAATTTTCTGCTCCATTCCCGGAGGCCACTCCGCGGGCGAATCGACGTCGGGCGCGTCCATCCTGCTGAAATCGAGCGAGAATCCGAGATCGGGATATCGGATGACGGAATGCTGATAGGTCTCCCAGTTGTTCATGGCGTGTTTTTATGTTCGACAGGCAGAACCGGATGGCAAAGGGTTTCGCAGGAAAAGGAGTTCAAGACGATGCTGAAACCCCACCTGGAAAAAGTCTTCGTGTTCGACTACACGCCGCGGAGTTGAAGAATTCCAAGCCGACGATTCAAATCATCCAGTCTCCGCCCGGGTTTTCGCTGGGCGCGGGAAGCAGTTCGGAGAGTTTGATCTCCCGGCAACTGTCCATCATTCCCTCGTTGACCTTCAGCCAGGCGGCATGGACCGAACCGGCGGACATCCCTCCGTTGCCGGGACTGCTTTCCACAAGCCGATCCCCTTCCATGGCGATCGCGATCTCGTCGAGCGTGATTTCGTCCGGATGCCGCGCCAGCAGGTAGCCGCCGTTCTTGCCCCGACGGCTGACGACGAGCCCGGCCTGCCGCAGGGCGGTGAGGATCTGGACGAGATAATTCGGCGACAACGCCTCTTTCGCAGCGAGATCTTCCACTTGCCGCACCGCCTCCGTGGAGTAGGTAAGGGCGAGTTGCGCCAGGACCTGGCAGGCATATTCTGTCTTCAGAGGGAGGCGCATCTTAAAAATCGCTTGCGATAAAGCCAATACGATACATTAGTAAACTACGCAACTTTAAAACCTTTCTGATTCACCTCCTTTCAGAATCCCGGATTCCATGGCCAAGGCAGCAAACGAAGACATCAAGGACGCCAGCAATTACCTGCGCGGGACCA
The DNA here is from genome assembly GCA_040905585.1 of Verrucomicrobiales bacterium. Taxonomy (GTDB): domain Bacteria; phylum Verrucomicrobiota; class Verrucomicrobiia; order Verrucomicrobiales; family DEV007; genus Arctic95D-9. The sequence goes on along the minus strand of JBBDRG010000007.1, from coordinate 56,006 downwards.
TCCTCGACGGACTGGCCGATCCCGTGACCGGATCGCTGTCGAAAACCGACCAGCAGCTCACCAAGTTCCACGGCATCTACCAGCAGGACGACCGCGACCTCCGCAAGGAACGCCGCAAGAAGAAGCTCGAGCCGGCCTACGCCTTCATGATTCGCGTGCGCGTGCCCGGCGGCGTCTGCTCGCCGCAGCAGTGGCTGGACATGGACGGCATCGCCCGCGAGCACGCCAACGGCGCCATCAAGCTGACCACGCGGCAGGCATTCCAGTTCCACGGGGTCATCAAGAGCAACCTAAAGACCACCGTCGCCGAGATCAACGAAGCGCTCCTCGACACCCTGGCCGCCTGCGGCGACGTGAACCGCAACGTCATGTGCAACCCGAACCCGAACCAGTCCGGCGTTCACGGAGAGGTGCTGGAACTGGCTACGAACATCTCGAATCACCTCAGCCCGCGCACGGCGGCCTATCACGAGATCTGGCTCGACGACGGCAGCGGCGAGAAGGTCAAGGTCACCTCCGATCCGCCGCTGGTCGGCGAACCGGCCGACGGTGAAGAACCGATCTACGGCAAGTACTACCTGCCGCGGAAATTCAAGATTGTCGTCGCGGTGCCGCCCAGCAACGACGTCGATATTTTCGTCCACGATCTCGGGTTCATCGCCATCGTCGACGGCGACGATGAGATTGCCGGATACAACGTCACCGTCGGCGGCGGAATGGGAATGACCCACGGCAAGGAAGAAACCTTTCCCCGCCTCGCGGACGTTCTCGGCTTCTGCTCGCCGGACCAGGCCGTCGCCGTGGCGGAAGCCGTCGTGCGGGTGCAGCGCGACCGCGGCAACCGCGAGGATCGGACGAACGCGCGGCTCAAGTACACCATCGAGCGGATGGGATTGGATTCCTTCCGCGACGAAGTGGAGAAACTTCTCGGGTTCGAACTGGAAGAGCCCCGCGAATTCCATTTCGACGGCAACGGCGACCGCTACGGATGGGTCGAGGACGCCGGCGGCAATTGGCATTTCACCCTTTTCGTCGAAAACGGTCGGGTGCTCGACACCGACGCCTATCCCCTTATGACGGGGCTGCGCAAGATCGCGGGAATCCACTGCGGAGACTTCCGCCTCACTGCGAACCAGAACCTCATCATCGCGAACATCCCGTCGGAGCAGAAGGAGACCATCACCAAGCTGCTCGAAGAGCACAAGATGATCGACGCCCACGAGCGCACCGCCCTGCGGCTGAACTCCATGGCCTGCGTCGCGCTGCCGACCTGCGGCCTCGCGCTCGCCGAGGCGCAGCGCTACCTGCCGAGCCTGATCACCGAAATCGACGAAATCGTCGAGGAGGCCGGCCTCCGCCACGACGCCATCACCATCCGCATGACCGGCTGCCCCAACGGCTGCGCCCGCCCCTACGTCGCGGAGATCGGTCTGGTGGGAAGAGCGCCGGGAAAATACAACCTCTACCTCGGAGGAGGCTTCGTGGGCGACCGGCTCAACAAGCTCTATGCGCCCTCGGTCAAGAGCGAGGAAGTTCCCTCCATTCTCAAGCCTATCATTCACGACTACGCGAAGAACCGCGAAGACGGCGAGCGTTTCGGCGATTTCGTCGTCCGGGCCGGCTACGTGGCCAAGACGGAAAACGGTCGCGATTTCCACGCCGACTTCGTCCAGCCCGAGTTGGCGGTCTGACCGAATTCCCACCTACCAAGCCCAAAGCGAAAAGCCTTTACCCAGCATGAGTTTCCCCGACCTGACCCCGCTGCCGCCGGAGCACCAGCAGCTTGCCCGGAAACTCGCGAGCGGCCTCGACCGCGACCAGGCGTTCTGGCTCTCCGGATACTTCGCCGGAATCGCTTCCGGCGATGCCGCTTCCGCCACCACGGCACCGGACCAGCCGCGGGAACTCACCATCCTCTACGGTACCGAATCCGGCAATTCCGAAAAACTCGCCGACGACGCCCGCAAGCAGGCCGACAAGCAGAATTTCAAAGCGAGGACGCTCGACATGGCCGACGCCAGACCGAGCGATCTCGCCAAGGTCGAAAGTCTGCTCGTCATCGTCAGCACGTGGGGCGAAGGCGATCCGCCCGACGGGGCCACCAGCTTCTACGAGGGGTTCATGAGCAAGACGATGCCCCAGCTCGCCAACCTGAAATATTCCGTCTGCGCGCTCGGCGACACCAGCTACGAAGAATTCTGCAAGATCGGAAAAGACTTCGACAAGCGCCTCCTGGATCTCGGAGGCGAACGCATCTGCGACCGCGCCGACTGCGACGTCGACTTCCAGGAAGCGTTCGACAAGTGGCTCTCCGGCGCTCTGGCGGCTTTCCCCAAGCCCGAGGCCATCGCGACCGCCGTGGCCGCAACTGGGGCCGTTCCCGCGGAAGTGGTCTACGACAAAAAGAATCCCTACCAAGCCGAAGTGCTCGAGAAATTCGTCCTCAACGGCACCGGCTCCAGCAAGGAAGTGCTGCACGTGGAATTGTCGCTGGAGGGCTCCGGCCTCACCTACGAGCCGGGCGACTCGCTCGGGATCTATCCGGAAAACCGGTCGGCCGACATCGACGCCATTCTCGCCGCGACCGGCCTGAAGGCCAACGCCAAGCTCGGTGACAAGACTCTCGCCGACGCCCTCCGCACCGACTTCGACATCACGACCCTGAGCCCGGCCGTCGCACTGAAGTACAACAAGATCGTCGGCAGCGAAGAACTCGAACATCTCCTCGCCAAGGACAAGAAAGAGGAACTCAAGGAATGGATCTACGGACGGCAGTTGATCGATCTGGTGGAGACCTTTCCGAACCAGAACTGGACGCCGGAAACCTTCACCGGCATCCTCCGCAAACTCAACCCGAGGCTTTACTCCATCGCCTCGAGCCTCAAGAAGCACGAGAACCAAGTCCATCTCACCATCGCCGCGGTCCGCTATTGCACGCACGGTCGCGACCGCGTCGGGGTCTGTTCCTGCTACGTGGCCGACGACCTCCAGATCGGCGACAAGACCCGAGTCTTTTTTCACAGCAACAAGAATTTCCGGCTTCCCGAGAGCGACGACACCCCCATCATCATGGTCGGACCCGGCACTGGGATCGCCCCCTTCCGCGCCTTCGTCGAGGAGCGCGTCTCGCGCAACGCCAACGGCAAGAACTGGCTGTTCTTCGGCGACCAGCACTTCACCTACGACTTTCTCTACCAGCTGGAATGGCTCGATTTCCGAAAGGAAGGCGCGCTCCACGACATCTCCCTCGCATTCTCGCGCGACCAGAAGGAAAAAATCTACGTCCAGCACCGCCTCCGGGAAAACGGCAAGAAGGTCTACGACTGGCTGGAGAACGGCGCGAACTTCTACGTGTGCGGCGACGCCTCGCGAATGGCCAAGGACGTCCACCAGACCCTCATGGACATCGTGGCGGAGCACGGCGGCAAATCGCCCGAGGACGCCAAGGCCTACGTCGACGCCCTCCGCAAGGCCAAGCGCTATCAGCGCGACGTTTATTGAAGGGGGACAGGGAGAAGGCACCGAGGGAGAAGGCAGAAGGGGGTGCCGGTCTTCCTCCAGGGAGATTCACATCTTCCGCTACGCGGTTCTTCCGCCACTCCCGGAACTTGTCAAAGTTCCGACGGACCGCGTTCAAAGGCGGCATTGGCCAACCCTTCTCGAAAAGGGAGAAGGCACAAAGGCAGAAGGGGTGCCGGTCTTCCGCCCGGAAGATTCACATCTTCCGCTACGCGGTTCTTCCGCCACTCCCGGAACTTGCCAAAGTTCCGACGGACCGCGTTCGAAGGCGGCACCTCTGTCCGATCCGTTCGCTTCCCCGCTCACTCGCCCTTCCGGCGAAACCAGGCGCCGTAGGGGTGGTAGCCGTGAAAGGGAACGGCCCGTTCCCGCCACGAGCCGACTTCCCGGTCGTAGCGCTTGCGCATCCGATCGAGCTGCGAACGGTGCGCGGGGTCGGCGGCGAGATTCTCCAGTTCGAGCGGATCCTCGCCGATGAAATACAACTCTTCGGTCGCTTCGAACGCGCCTTCGTCGTACGGCCAATGCACGTATTTCCAGTCCGCGGTCACCACGGCGAGGCTGTGCGTCTCTTTCGGTCCGTAGACGTTTATCAGCGGCAGTTGCTCCCGGATGGAAGCGGACGGATCGTGGTAGAGCGGCAAGAGGCTTCTCCCGTCGATCCCCTCGGGCGGCGCGATCCCGGCGAGTTCGAGCAGGGTCGGATGAAAATCGACGTTTCCGGTCAGCGCGCCGCAGCGCAGGCCCTTGCCGGTGTTCTCGCGCCCGGGCAGATAGAGGATCAGGGGAACGCGGGAAGCCTCTTCGTAGGGCAGCACTTTCGAACCGTAGCCGTGCGATCCGCAAAGGAAGCCGTTGTCGGACGTGAAGACGACAACGGTGTTCTCTTGCGCCCCGCTGTCGGCGATCGCGTCGCGAATCATTCCGACCGCCGCGTCGATGCCGTGGACCTGCTGGTGGTAGGTCGCCATGACTGCGTCGTAGTTGTCGGCGTAGCCCCATTCCTCGAAGCGCACGTACTGTCGCCCCTGGCGGCTCTGCTCGGAAAAATGCCGCCCGTGCTCCCGACCGTAGTTCGCCGGTTTCGCGAAGGTCTTGCCCGCGTAGACATCGTCGAAGCGGGGATCGGGCGTCGTCGGTCGGTGGGGCGCCTTGAAGCTGATCGACAGGCAGAACGGCTCGTCTCCCTTGGTGGACTCGCGGATGAAATCGCGGCCGAAGGCCCCGTAGGCCAGGGTCGAATGCGGATACTCGTCCGCGTACTCGACCATCGATTCGTTCTTCTTCGTCGCGTAGTGCGTCTGGCCGGGCCCCCCGCCCCACCGGTTGAAGTCCTCTATCGGCAGTCGGCCCTCCGCGTCCGGTCGCGGCGAAATTTCCACCCCGAACTTCCCGGCGAGCGCCGTGCGGTATCCCGCCTTCCGAAGCAGCACGGGATAGCTTCGGTCCCACTTCTCCTGGACGAGGTTGCCGTGCTCGAAATTGCAGCCGGTCCGGTACTCGTGCAGTCCCGTGAAGATGCTCGCCCGGCTTGCCATGCAGATGGCGGTAGTGTCGTAGTGCCTGTCGAAAACCATTCCCTCCGCCGCAAGACGATCGATGTTCGGAGTTCGAACGTCGGGATTTCCGTAGCAACCCAGCGAATAAGTGGCTTGATCGTCGGTCAGCAGGAAAACCAGGTTCGGTCTATCGTCCGCCGGCACGCGACCGACGGTGGCGATCAGGACCAAGCCGATCGTGGCGAGACGGAAAAGTACGTTCATGGGACGCATCCCTTATCACGCCCGTGGCAGCGGTGGCAACGGGGAGACGCGGCGGCATTGCGGATGCGCGCAAACGGTCCTATGGTTTCCTCTTTCGAAATGAACACCGAAACCAAGGATCTTCAGGCTCTGCTCGAGGAATGTTCGGCGGCGGGTCTGCGCAGAACGGCGGCTCTCGAGGCTTGCCTCCGGGTCCTTGCGGAAGCGGAGCAGCCCGTCACCCTCCAACAGATCGCGGCCAGCCCGCTGTTTCGCGTGTCGTGCGATCCGGCCACGCTCTACCGCCTGGTGACGCGTCTCGAGGAACGGCGCATCGTGAGACGGATCGGTTTTCACAGCCGCGCGGCGCACTACTGCCTGCGCGAAAGCAACCATCAAGACTATCTGGTATGTCGGGACTGCGGTTCGGTGGCCGTGCTCGACATCGCCTGCCCGGTCGAGCACCTCGAGCAGCAAATCGAGACGACGAGCGGTTTCTCCGACATCGAGCACGAGCTCGAGTTCTACGGTCGCTGCGGCGAGTGCCAGAACTAGGGGGTTTCCTCCAAACCGCCGCGTTCGCCCTGCGATTCCGCCTTCTGCGTGGGATTTTTGCCGAATTGTTTCTCACAATTGCGAGAATTCTCCGAAAATCGACGAAAATCGGGATTTACAGTTGTTAGGAATGGTAGTTTTGATATACTTTGCACGCTTGCTTCGCAGCGCTGCGAAACGAACGCGCGAGACCCATGAAATTTTCTTTGAATCGCCTAGCCCTCGTCATCGGAGCTTCCATCCTCGCGCTCATGGTCATCGACGGTTTGATTCAGTACGGCAAATCCGCGTTGCCGGACTACGGATTCGGTCAGCATCAATGGGTCGCGGCCGACAGCCTCATGGCCGTGTTCCTTGTCGGCCTGGTCGCCGGAACGGTTTTCGGTATCGCCATTTTCTTCGCTTACCTCGTCTGGAGAGAGAGGAAATACAACGAAGACCCCGACGAGATTGAAGCGCTCTTCGACGAACTCGCCCGGGAAGCCGAGGAAGACGACGCCCTTTTCGTCGAAGAAAATTCGATGGACGAGCAACGGTCCGAATCGCTCGATCCCTGGGAGCGCTCCGCCGACTGGTGGAAGCAGGCGGACGACGACTGAATCGCCGCTTTCCGCCCCCCGCCGTCTCACCCCCGAGGGTGGAATCGTCGATGCACGTCGCGAAGATGCTTCTGGTCGACGTGGGTGTAGATCTGGGTCGTCGAAATGTCCGCGTGCCCCAACAACTCCTGGATGACCCGCAGATCCGCGCCGTTGCCGAGCAGATGGGTGGCGAACGAATGCCGGAGCAGATGCGGGTAGACGTTCGATTCGATTCCCGCCAATTTCGCCCGTTCCTTCACGATCTGCCAGATGCGGGTGGTGGTGAGTTTCTTTCCCCACCTCGAAAGGAAGACCTCGCTTCCGGTGTGGCGGCTGACCAGGCTCGGGCGTTCGCCTTCGAGATAGTCGGTGAGTGCTTCGCGGGCGGCGGTGCCCACGGGAACCACGCGCGTCTTGTTGCCTTTGCCGGTGACGCGCACGGCGGCCTCTTCCAGAAAAAGGTTCTCCAGCCGGGCGTTCGTCAGTTCGGAGACCCTCAGCCCGCTGGCGTAGAGAAGCTCGAGGATCGCCCGGTCGCGACGGCCCAGCGGCCGCGAATCGTCCACCGATTCCAACAACTGCCGCACCGTCGGCTCGTTCAGCGTATCCGGCAGATGGGTTCCGAGCCTGGGGGAATCGATCCCCTCCGCGATATCCTCGGTCACCACGCCCTTGGCGGCGAGATGGCGAAAGAAGACCTTCAGGGCGATCAGCTGGATGCGCAGACTCGAAGCGGCCAGCCGGTCCTGGACCCGTCGGTGACCGAGGAAGGCCGTGAGGTGCTCCACGGAGATACCGTCGACGGTCTCGACGCCGTGTTCCTTCCGCAGCCATTCCCGGAAGAAATCCAGTGATCGCCGGACGGAAAGCTGATAGTTTTCCGAAAGTCCCTTCTCGACCGCCAAGAACCTGACAAACCGGTCGATTTCACGCTCCATCGCCGCCTTTTACCGAAACCAACCTTCGGTCACGTAGTCGGTGACCACCAAGTGCCTCTCGCCGTGCGGAAACGTCTCGTAGTCCAGTGTCAGAATCACCGCCAACGGATCCTCGCCGAGCCCGACGACCTTCTCGAGCTGCCGGGCCACCTCGGAGTCCTTCTTCACGAAAGCGTACTGGGAAAACTCGTTGAGGTTGCCGTAGGGCGGATTGATCTGGTAGACGTAGTAGTCTTCCAGGCCGGAGAAGGCTTCCCGGTCGCTGCCGTAGTAGTCCGACATCCGCTCTATCACGAGACGAAAGGTGTGCGGAGCGGCGATCGCCCCTTCCTGGAACTTCACGAAATGCTGGTCGAAGAATTCTGCGTGGATCTCCCAGTCGACTTTCAGTTTGCCGTCTTCCACCCGGATGATGAGGGGAAACCCGGGATCCTGATCGCTCGTCGACACGAGATAGACCCAGTAGGGCCCTCCCAGGCTGCTGTCGTCCTCGACCCGGAACAATTGCAGAGAATAACGGTCGAGTCCGTCGTCGGGCCACTTCTTGTAGTACTCCTCCATTGCCGGGGCGAGGCTCTCGTTCTGATAGGCGTATTTGGCTCGGGCTTTCCAGTCCGGCGCTCGCAGAAAAGCGTCGATGACGTCGTGGGTTCTTCCGAGAGCCCCGTCGTTCGGGCCCGGGGCGTCGAAGCTATCGGGCGGGTTGTAGTTCTCGATTTTCCGTGGCCGGTTCGGAGACTCGGTCGTCGGATGGGACGTCGAGCCGGCGTCGTCGGAAAGGCTCGTCGACTCGTTGCTCTCCGGAACATTGGCGGGCTCGGAAGCCATGCTTCCGGGATCCTCGGCGAGACCGAGCGAGGGCTGGTCTTCGCCTGCCGTAAAGGACGTCTCCACGGGTACCGCGGCAACGGCCGGGAACGGCTCGTCCACCGGCGACGAGGCGTCGGGGTTGAGACCGTGACCGTTGACGATGCGCTGGACGCGCTCGTCGAACGAGAGCGCTTCGGGCTCGTCCGCCGCGCTTTCCCGCCCGACCGAAGGGGCGCTTTCGGGCTCGGGTTGTTCCTCGGACGCTTGTTCCTCGGACGCTTGTTCTTCGGCCGCTAGGCGCGAAGGCGGGCTCGCCGCCCCGGCGGGACGGGAGTTTTCGCTTTCCGCGACTCCGTCGCCGCTTTCGGAAACGTCAACGGTCGGAGGGGAGTCGTTGTCGACGATCAGAACCGGCTTCTCCGTGTCTCCCGGAAGCGTCGTCGTGCTGCGGGCCGCCCGAGCTTCCTCCTCGGCGCGATCCTCGGTAGCCGGATCGATCCTCTCGGGAGGCTCGCCAGTCGAACGCTCGCCGGCGGCGCTCGCCTGCTCTGCGGGATTTCGAGAGGACTCTTCCGCCCCGTCGCGGGATTCAACGGGATCCGCCGCCGAAGGCCCCGACCCCCAGAAGCCCAGCGCGCTGCCCGCGAAAATGATCATCGTGACCGCGATCACCGCCAGCGCGGGAATCACGCAGAGCATCAGCATCGTGAACTTCCCGGGCCGTTTTCGCTTGCGCGAATTCCCGAACATCTCCTCGAGAACGTCGGCATCGCTTCGGGTTTCCTCTCTCACGATCGGTTGGGGCTCCAGCCCGGCGGTCGGCGTCGCCGCCGAACTCTGCGTTCGCGGCGCCGGCGGGAGCGAGTCGAGATATTCGGGAGCCCGGGGCGTTTCGATCTTCGGTTCCCGGCCCGATTCCACTCCTCGGGGCGCTTCGTAGGGAACCTCCGGAGCTTGTTGCTGCGCGAAAAGCTTCTCGAAAGATCCCTCCTCCAAGCTCTCCCGCCCTTCGATGTCCGAAGGCTCGTCCGGCGATTCGGACCGGCCCCGATCGGCATCCCAATGCGCGGGAAACGGATCCGACGGCTCCCCCGCCCCGGATGCCGCCCCTGGAACCTCCTCCGTTTCGGCGGGGGCGGACAACTCTTCGGGCTCCGGCGTTTCCGTCGGCTCCGGGGGGGCGTAGGCGGTCGGAGATGCGGTTTCCGGAGAGGCTTCCCACGGCGCTTCGGGTTCGACGAGCGTGTAGGACTCGTCGACCTCGCCCGGGTCGGGCAAGGGAGAAAATTCTTCGGGCTCGGTCGGCGGCGCGGGGCCGGCGGCGGGAGGTTCCGGTCCCGGTGCGGGAGCGATAAAGTCGGCCGGCGAAAACTGGTGGGTCTCCTCGCCCGGTCGAGGCAGCCGGACGCGCGTCCTGCCTTGGCTCGCGCCCTCGGGAGTCCAGGCGGTGGTGTCGGAATCGTCGTTCCCCGCCAGACTGACGTCGAGACGGGGCAGTTCGCCGGGGCCGCCTTGATTTTCGTCGCGGCGAGCCGGCAGTTCGTCCGGTCTCTGGATGGTGCGAATCGGCTGCGTATGCCCGTCCGCGACCGGATCCGGCGCGGGCTCGTCGAAATCCCGCAACGGCGGCGGCATCTCGTCCAGCGGCTCTCCGTAAATCGGGACGGACTCCTCTTCAACCGGCGGCGGGGAGGCGGTCGGCGGACTCGCGTCGTCCGAGGTTTGCGGCGGGGTGTCGCCGAAGGTGTCGCCGAAGGTCTCGTCGAAACTCGGCGCCGGGGGAGCGGGCGTCTCCGGGCTCGCGGATGGTTGCTCGGGGGCCTCCGGCTGGTGGGCGGGCTCGCCGATCCAGGGAGCGAGCGGAGGCGCGGCCGATTCGGAAGGCGCCGGAAGATTCTCCGGGGGGCGCGGCGTCGACGGCTCGTCGACCGCGGGCGTGTTCTCGGCGCGAAGGCGTTCGGCGCGAAGGCGCTCGGCGGACTCGCTCGTCATGGGCGGCGCATCGGCCACGGCGGTGGCGGCTCCGGTCGACGCCGAAGCCGCGGACGCCGCCTGGCTCGGTTTCGACCTCGCGGCTGCCCGGGGTTTGGAAACCACTTCCTCGATCACCGCGTCGTCGATGTTGCTCGGAGCGGTGATGGTGTGGCCGCACTTCGGACACGGCGCGGAAACCCCCGCCAAATGGGTCGGAACCCGGAGCTTCGCTTCGCAGTTCGAACAGGAGAATTTTATCTTTTTCACGTCTCGCCTCTTTTTTTGGTTCAGCACTGAGAAGGTAACCCGCTCCTGTCTACACCTATGAGATAAACAGACGTTCGGCCGAGGTTGGGGATTAGACAGAATTGAGGGGGTCGGCTCCGACACCCGGCGGGGCGAAGTCGGGAAATCTTAACATTGGAACCCAAACATGCAAATTTTGTTTCGCATATTTTAAAAATAACCTTCTTTTGACTTTCAGGATTGCGAAACAAACCCGGAATTTATAAAAACAATGAACGCCGCTCCGGGATCGGCTCGCCACCGCGGGATGGAGACCGCCTTCGCGGAGCGACATTGCCGCGGCGGCAGACGCTCGAATACCCGGCCCGTTCCGACACGGCTTTCCGTCGGAGGTCTCAGCCGTCTTCCAGAAGACACGGCACCAGGATGGCTTCGCGCATTCCGTGTAGAACCTTTTTGTCCGACGGACAGATCGTCGCCAGCACGCCCCCGAGGGAAACGTTGTCGCCCGAAGGAGTCGCGAAGTAGTAGGGACAGAGCCTCACCCGCCCCTCCATTTCCTCGATCTTCCCCGTCTCGGGATTGAACCAGGGATGGGAGACGAGACGCCCTCCGTGGAACCTCTGCAAAACGTAGGGCGACGATTCGAAGGACCCGAGGGCCTCGTCGACGGCCGCTTCCCAGCCGGACTGCGACACGTCCTGCCCGATCGTCACGCTGCGGCTTCCCCAGGCTCTCTCGTTGAAGCCGCTCAGTTTCAGGACCAGGTCCCGCTCGCGCTGGGAGAAGTCGGACATTTCGGAGAAATGCTGGATGCCAAGCCCCGGAATCGTCGCGTGATGCGGCACCTCGGCCGGATCCACCACCCAGCTCCGCGGAAAAATACTCTGGAGTCGTTTCCAGTTGGCTTCCCGGAGTTCCCGGCGCCAGACGTCCTTCAAGGGATGGGACCAGAACAGGGCGGACCACAGCTTCTCCTCCAGCCAGGGCTTGTACGGACTGGTCACGTCGATCTCGCCCGCCGCCGCCGTTTCGCCGATCGCCTGTCCCCCGGGGAGATTGGGCAGATCGAAGAGTTCGAAGAACCGGTAGACGTCGCGTCCGCTCGGTTGGTAGTCCTCGGCCGACGCCACTCGCCAGTCTCCCGCCAGCTTCGAAACGAGCCATTCCATTTCCGGCCGGTAGTCGCCCGATTCCTCGGACACGACGATGTCGGCGCCGTCGTCCGAAAACAGAGAGGCGAACCCGTCGATCATTCCCCGGGATCCCCCGACGAGTTCGCAGTCCGGATCGCGCTCGCCGTACACTTCGCCCAGCCAGCCCGTCAGTCCGATGCCGCCGGGCACCGAGTCGAGTTCGGTCGCGACGAATCCGTCCTCCGTCAAGATCAGGTCGGGCCTGATGACCCGCGGCGTCTTTTCCACGACCGCCGAGCCCAGCCCGAGTTCGAGAAGGGACTCCGGCTTGCCTCGATCGAGGTAGGCGGCAATCCACGCCGGAAGGGTCCCCTTGCGGCTGCGGCGATAGATCACGTCGCAGGCCCGCTGGAACCGCAGCAGGAGCGGTCCGAGTTGCTCGATCGCCCGAACCGTCTTTCGATCGAGCGGAAACGGCTCGGGCGAGACGCGCCAAGCCTTTTGCGCAAAGAGCCCGTTTTCAGGCAAAGCCGCCTGAATATCCTTCGCCTTCCGGACGCGCTGGTCCTCGGCGACGACGCTCGTCGGGTCTCTCATCCCTGTAACAGTCGCAGAGCGGCCCTCAACATTTCATTCGATTGCGAAAGTTCGGCCGGAAGCTTCTCCACCGCCTTCTGCGCATCGCTTTGTTTGTAGCCGAGGGAAATCAGGGCGAGAAGCGTGTCGTTCTTCGCCACCTGGTCCTCGGTCAGCGTGGCCGAGGAGGACTGGGCAAGCCACGCCTCCTTGACCCCGACCTTGTCCCCCAGTTCGAGGACGACCCGCTCGGCCGTCTTTTTGCCGAGCCCCTTGATCTTGGCGATGTTCGCGATGTCGCCCGCCACCACGGCCTTCTTGAAGCTGTCGGCCGTCATGCCGCTGAGGATGGACATGGCCACCTTCGGGCCGATTCCGGTCACCCGATTGATGAGAAGGCGAAACAGATCCCGCGCCTCGTCGCTGGCGAAACCGTAGAGGGTCTGCTCCTGTTCGCGGATGTGGTGGTGGGTCAGGACTTTGACCTTCTCGCCGATCCGGCCGAAAATCTCGTCTCCCAGCAACGGAATGATGACTTCGTAGCCGACGCCGTTCGCGTTGATGACCAGTCGACCGGGCCAACTCTCTTCCAGGGTTCCTTGTAAAAACGTGATCATCGAGGTTAATTCAACGGTCTCTCAAGGTTCACCCAACTCCTTCCCCGCCGCATGGCAAATTTATTTCCAGTCGCCACCGCCTTCGCCGCGGCCGTCGCTTTCGTCTCGGCCGCCTCGATTGCCGTTTGCGAGGAGACGGCGGACGAGTCCGCGCGCCGAGTCGGCATCGTCTTCGAGGGCACCTTCGAAAGCGCCGAGGTTTCGAGACTCCCGGAAGGCGCCCGGAAAACGCAGCTCGTGGCCACCTACGAATGGGACTACGGCGTGCGCTCGTTTTCGCGGAAACTCTGGGCCGAGCGCGGGTTCGAATGGGACGCCTTCCTGACCATCGCCCGTCGGGTCGGCGACGCGATCGCCGAAAAAATCGAGCCCCGACTGGTTCGCGATCACCGCGAGGTCGTCGAATACGTTCTCGTGCACGACGAGGATCCGTTTCTCACCGGCGCGCTGCTCTCGAACAAGTTTTACGAGCGTTTTCGCGAGACCCTCGGCGACCGAATCCATGCCGTCGTCGTCGACCGCCACCGGATTTATCTGTTCCCCGCGACCGGCGGCAAACTCGAGGAGTTCGGGCCCGCTCTGGTCGAGGAATTTCGCCGAACCGCTCTTCCCGTCAGTCTCGAAATATTCGAACTCGACGGCAAGGCCATCGGCGTGATCGGCGAAATCGAGCGGGAGTAAGGAATGGCGAAGAAATAAGTTGGGTCGGAGCACGCCGAGATCAAGTTCGTCACCAAGGCAGACATCCCTTTGTGTAGTGGGCTACTCAAGGGGATGTCGAACGCAGGTGACGGACTTGAGATCAAGTGAAATGGCCCAGATTATTTTTGAGGCGTTCCTAAGCGAACCGCGCCACGCTACCCGGCGCGGACAGCCACTTGACATTCCCGCCGACCAATTATCTATTGCAAGGAATTTGCATCTACCCCTCATGCGCCCCATCCATTTTTTCGCCCTGGCCTGCCTGCTGTTCCCCTCGTGCAACGAAGACGAACCCGCGAATCGCGAAGCGGGCGGAAAGCCCGTCGTCTTCGTCCCCATCGCCCCCTACGCCGGGCTGGTCGAGAGAATCGCCGGCGACGCGGTCGACGTCGTGACGCTGGTGGCGGAAACCGACGATCCGCACTCCTTCTCGCCCACGCCGAAGGCGGTGGCCTCGCTGGTTTCCGCGGACATCTACTTTTCCGCCGGTATGCCCTTCGAGACCCGACTACTCGAAACGCTCGAAAAGACGGAGGGTCGTCTCGAGATCGTCAACCTCGTCGAAAATCTCGACCGGCGAGCCTTCGCCGAAGGCGAGCACGACCACGACCACGATCACGAGCACGATCACGACGAGGAGCACGATCACGACGAGGAGCACGATCACGACGAGGAGCACGATCACGACGAGGAACACGACCACGACGAAGAGGAACTCGACCCCCACGTGTGGTTGTCGCCCTCCTTGCTCATCGAGCAGATCAACCGAATCGAAAACGCGCTGGCCGACGTCGTCGACAGCCCGGAGGACAGGGAGCTTCTCTCGGAAAACGCCCTTGGGCTCATCTTCGACCTCACGTCTCTGGACAAGGAGCTCGTCGGCACGCTCGCTCCGCTGCGCGGCAAGACCTTCTACGTCTATCACGGCGCCTTCGGCTACTTCGCGCAAGCCTACGGCCTCGTTCAGGAAACCGTGGAACTGGGCGGACGCGGGCCGGGGCCGAAGAAACTCGCCTCCCTCGTCGAGAAAGCGAAACGAGACGGCGTCACCGTTATTTTCGTGCAGCCGCAGTTCGACACCACCAGCGCCAGGAACCTGGCCGAAGCGATCGGCGGACGCGTCGTGCCAATCGACCCGCTGGCCAAGGATATTCTCGGAAACCTTCGCGACATCGCCGCCAAACTGAGCAGCGAGTAAAACCAATCGCCGATGGACAGGGTCGAGCCGCCGACCCTACCCTGTCCGACTCGGACGCCGACCATGAACTCAGAACGGGAAATCCTCCGCCTCGACCACGTTTTTCACCGCTACGGCAAATCGCTCGTCCTCGACGACGTGTGCCTCACCATCAACGAAGGCGAATCGCTCTGCGCCATCGGCCCCAACGGAGGGGGAAAGTCGACGCTGCTGAAGATCATTCTCGGACTGCTCGAGCCCACGGAGGGAACGGTGCGGGTTCTCGGAACGTCGCCGCGCGAAGCCAGTCCCCGCGTCGGCTACGTTCCCCAGTCGATCCGCTTCGACCCGCTCTTTCCCATTTCCGCTCTCGACATCGTCCTGATGGGACGGCTCGACCGGCTCCGCTTCGGCACCTATTCCAAAAAATGCCGGGAGGCCGCCCGCGACGCGATGGCCCAGATGGACCTCAAGGACTGCGAGAACGATCCTTTCGCGGAACTCTCGGGAGGGCAGCGCCAGCGGGTGCTGATCGCGCGAGCGCTGGCCAGTTCGCCGGAAATGCTGCTTCTCGACGAACCGACGGCGAACATCGATCTGTCGATCGAGGCGCAATTCCTCGACAGCCTCGCCCGACTCCGGGAGTCGATGACCGTGCTCCTCGTCACCCACGACCTCGACGTCGTTTCCAAAGTCGGCGAGTCGGTTCTCTGCGTGAACCGCCGCGTCCACCGGCACTCGCTCCCGCTGCAACCGGATACGATCGCGGACATCTTCCGCGGGCGCCACCGAGTCGAACACGACCGGCGTTCCCGCCACGCCCACGGCGACCACTCGGCCTGCGACCATGATTGAGTTTTTCGAAGCACTCCAAGCGGTTCCCCTGCTGCGCTACGCGCTGCTGGCGGGAATTTTCTCGAGCTTCGCCTTCGGCGTGGTGGGGAGTTTCGTGGTGACCCGGCGGATCGGCTACATCGCGGCCGCCATCGCCCACAGCATTCTCGGCGGCATCGGCGCGGCGATTTTCTTCAGCCGGACCTTCGACCTCCAGTGGCTCACCCCCATGGTCGGAGCATTTATCGCCGCCCTGGTTTCCGCGCTCGTCATCGGACTCGTGTCCCTGCGGGCCCGGGAGAGGGAAGACACCATCATCGGCGCCATCTGGACAATCGGGATGGCCACGGGTCTCATCTTCATGCACTACGCGCCCGGTCCCGGCGCCAACCTGGAGAGCTACATCTTCGGCAACATTCTCCTGACCGGGGAAAGCGACGTCCACGCCACGGCCATCCTCAGCCTGGTCGTCCTCGCGGTGACGGCTCTCTTCTACCACAAGCTCGTGGCGGTCTGCTTCGACGAGGAATTCGCCCGTCTCCGGGGCGTGCGTTCCGGCGCCTATTTTCTGCTGCTGCTGGTGCTGCTCGCCGTCAGCGTGGTGTTGCTGGTTCGGCTGACGGGGATCATCCTGGCGATCGCGCTGATCGTTCTCCCGGCGGCGACGGCCTCCAAAATGGCGAAGCGCCTCTGGATCATCATGATCTTCGCCGTGGCGCTCTCGCTGGTCTACACCGTCTCGGGCCTCGCCGTCAGCTACGTCGCCGAAATGCCGACCGGACCCGTCATCGTCCTGATCGCGGCCGTGGGCTACACCTTGATGCTGATCTCGCGGCGTTGCCTCGCGAAGGCTTAGGAGACTCGCCGTTTTCCATCCCCGAGTTTTTCAGCCGTTTCCGAGCCCGAGTCGCGGACTCGGAAAAAATCGCCGGTTCGGTCCGATACGGCGACCAAATCGGCACCGGCTTGCGTATCTATGGTATGTATGGTATTTATACGCAAGCAATGAAACCGCATCGCACCCGCATGGGACTGAGACAAGCCGCCCGGCGAACCAAGGCTGCCCCGCCCGCCGCGGCCGCTCCGGTCGAGGCGTCACCCTCGCCCGGCGCGGAAGAGCCATCCAGGGCCGTCGAACGCCAGTCTTCCAACGCGGAGGAGACCTTGAAGCAACTGGAGAAGGTCGTTTCGGAGTTCATGGTCGAGTACCCCACCCACACCCAGCGGGTCGCCTCGATCCGCCCCGGCGAGAACGCCCTGATCGCGTTCGTCCGCTCGATGGCGGCCTCCATGGCGACCAAGCAGGAACAGCTCGAAAAGCTCAACGCCGAAGTCGTGGAGGCGGCGAAAGAAAAGGAACGCTTTCTGGCCAACATGAGCCACGAGGTGCGCACGCCCCTGAACGGGATTTTCGGAATGGTGAATTTGCTGCTCGACAAGGACCTCGATCCCGAGCAACGCGACTATCTCGAAACCATCCAGAGCTCGAGCGAATCGCTGCTCAATATTCTCGACGACATCCTCGACTACGCGAAGCTCAACGCCAAGCAGATGAAGCTGAGGCCTCGCGCCTTCGATCTCAACAAACTGATCCGCGACGCGCTCTGGGTCTACAAGCCGACGGCCGACGCGAAAGGGGTCGAGATTTCGGCCACCATCTGCGACTCCCTGCCCGACTGCTGCGTCGCGGACGATCTGCGCTTGAAGCAGGTCCTGTCGAATCTGGTCAGCAACGCGGTCAAGTTCACCGACGAAGGCCACGTCAACGTGACGGTCCAGGGAGTCATGAAGCCCGGGCGCCGCCAGTTGCTTTTCCGCGTCGAGGACACGGGCGTCGGGATCAGGGAAAAAGCGGCGGAAACCTTGTTCTCCCCCTTTCGCCAAATCGAGCCGGGCGACGACCGGCGCTACGAGGGTACCGGCCTCGGTCTCGCCATTTCGAAGAATTTCGTCGAGTTGATGGGCGGGCGGATCTGGTTCGAAAGCGAAACGGGCGGCGGGACGACCTTTTTTTTCACGGTGGACTACCAACTTCCGAGCGAGCGGAAGGACGACGAACCCGATTTCGTCAATCGCGGGAGGCTGGATCGTTCCTCCGGCGGCGCCCGGGCGGGGCACAAGGTTCGCGTGCTTCTGGCCGAAGACAGCAAGATCAACCAGAAAGTCGCCGCTCTCACGCTGCAGAAGCTCGGTTGCGAAGTCACCGTCGCCCGCAACGGGAAGGAGGCCGTCGATCTCGCCGACGGGCCCGTCGATTTCGATCTCATCTGCATGGACGTGAACATGCCGGTCATGGACGGGTTAGCGGCCGCCTCCTCGATACGCGAACTCGAGCACGCCAACGCCGAAACGCCCATCCTCGCCATGACCGGACTGGCCACCGACCAGGACCGCCGGAAATGTCTCGCCGCGGGAATGGAGGACGTCCTCACCAAGCCGATCGACATCCACAGCCTGCGGACCCGGATCGACTCCCTGCGCGCCCCCGAAACCGAGACGGTCGCCCTGAGTTCCTGAGGGGACCGTCCGGCGCTCGAAAGGGCGGTCCGCGGGATATTTCACTGGCGTTTCCCGACGATTTCGCGAGGATGGTCGCCCATGGATCTCGATCTACGCATTCTCAGCGGCACCGCCCACCCCGTCCTGGCGGACGAAATCGCAAGCTATCTAGGTGCGACCCGCACCAACGCCACCGTGAAGCATTTTCCGGACGGCGAGACCTTCGTGAAGATCAACGAGAACATTCGCAAGCGCGATATCTTCATCGTGCAGCCAACCTGCCCGCCGACCAACCAGAACCTGATGGAGTTGCTCATCATGGTGGACGCGGCGAGGCGCGCCAGCGCCGAAAGCATCACCGCGGTGATTCCGTTCTTCGGGTACGCCCGCCAGGATCGAAAAGACCAGCCCCGGGTCCCCATCACGGCCAAGCTGGTGGCCAACCTGCTGACCGCCGCCGGCGTTTCGCGCGTGCTCACCATGGATCTTCACGCCGGCCAGATCCAGGGGTTCTTCGACATTCCGGTGGATCATCTCTACGCCATGCCCGTGCTGATCCGCTACCTGCGCGAGCAAGGCCTGTCCGAGAACCTGGTCGTGGTTTCTCCCGACGTGGGAGGCATGAAAATGGCGCACGCCTACTCCAAGACGCTCGGGGTGCCGCTGGCCATCGTGGCCAAGAACCGCGTCAGCGCCACGGAAGTCGAAGCCATCAGCCTCATCGGCGAAGTCGAGGGGCGCGACGTGCTCCTGGTCGACGACATTTCGGAGAGTGCGGGCACCCTGGTTTCGGCCACCCGGCTGTTGCGCGAAAAGGGCGCGAAACGGATCTTCGCCGGCGTGTCCCACGCCGTCCTCAGCGACCAGGGACGGCAGCGGATCGCCGAGTCGGACATCGAGGCGCTCATCTCCACCAACAGCACGCCGTTCGCGGTCGGCGAGAAGGTTCAGGTCGTCAGCGTGGCGGAGATACTCGGCGAAGCGATACGTCGAATTCACCTCGGGGAATCGGTCACATCTCTCTTTGACATCTCGGGGCCGGTCGCGTAGCTTTCGCGCCCTCGATCCGGCCCCTTTCGCCGGGGGGCACCGACAAACTTTACAGACCCGGAAAATGGCCAAACAAGAAACGCTCCAAGCCGAAAAACGCGAAGTCAAAGGCACGACCGCTTCCAAGCGCCTTCGCCGGACCGGCATCGTCCCGGCCGTGATCTACGGGTCCAGCCAGCGCGAATACACGATCCAGCTGGACTCCAAGGCCTTCTTCGACCTCGCCAAGCAGCAGGGCAGCCAGAACTTTCTGGTCACTCTCGAAATCGAAGGGGCCGAGGAGAAGTCCAAGCTCGCGATCGTCCAGGACATCCAGCGCGACCCGCTGAGCGGGCAGCTCATTCACGTCGACTTCCGCGCCGTCAGCGAAAACGAGACCATTCACGCCACGGTTCCGATCGCCCTCCACGGCGAACCGGAGGGAGTGAAGGGCGGCGGCATTCTCGAACAACTCCTGCACGAGATCGAAGTTCTCTGCCGCCCCGGCAATCTTCCCGACGCGATCGACAACGACATCGAGAGCCTGAAGCTGGGGGACAGCCTCAAGGTGAGCGAACTCAACCTTCCCGAAGGCGTAACCGTGAGAATGGACGGCGACGTCCTCGTCGCGGTGGTGGCTCAGCCCCGCCTGATCACAGCCGAAGAGGAAGCCGCCGAAGCCGAGGCCGCCGGGGAAGCCGCCGGGGAGCCGGCCGTCGTCGGCGAAGAGGGTGCCGAAGGCGAGGGCGAAGAGGCCGGCGAGGAATCCGGCGGTTCGGGCGACTGATCCCGGCGGATGCAGCCCCCACTTTTTCACGAGCCTCGGTGAAAGCCGGGGCTTTTTTGTTCCATGGCGAAATCATCCGATAGCCGGCCGGCCGTTTCCGTGGTCATGCCGGTGCGGAACGCGGCCGCGACCTTGGTCGAAGCCATCGACAGCCTCCGCGCCCAGGACTTCCGCGACTTGGAGATCGTGCTGGTCGACCACGACTCCTCGGACGAATCCCCCGCCATGATGGACAAGGCGGCGCAGCAGGACGCGAGAATCCGCGTCTTTCGCGGGAAAGGAACTTTCGTCGAGGCGGCCAACCTCGCGTGGCGACAGGCGCGAGGCGCGTTGATTGCCCGCATGGACAGCGACGACGTCGCCCGGGAGGACCGCATCGGCTGCCAGGTCGAATACCTCGAGGGTCGTCCGGATCTGGCCGCCTGCGGCACGCTCGTCAATATCCTGAAGCGGACTCCAGGAGGGGATACGGCGCCTGCGGACGGAGGCTACCGGCGCTACGAAACGTGGATCAATTCGATCGTCGAACCGGCGGAAATCGCCGCGCAGCGTTTCGTCGACAGTCCCCTCCCCAACCCCAGCACCATGATCCGGCGAAGCGCCCTCGAGGCCGTCGGTGGCTACCGGGATCCGGCCTGGGCGGAGGATTACGATCTCTGGCTCAGGCTGCTCGAGGCGGGCTACCGGCTCGGAAAAGTGCCTCTGCGCCTGCTCGACTGGTACGACGGCGAGTCGCGGGCGACGCGCCGTCTGGAGCGCTATTCGGCGAGTCGATTCCAGGAGGCCAAGGCCCACTATCTCTCCCGGATGCCGCGGGTGAAGGAGTCCGGCGTGGCGATCTGCGGGGCCGGTCCGATCGGCAAACGGATGGCCTCGCTTCTGAAACGAAACGGCGTGACCGTCCACGCCTTCGCCGAGGTGAACGAACGCCAGATCGGCAACCGCATCGCCGGGACGCCGGTGGTGGGATCCGGAGGACTGGTCGCCTACCGGGAAAAAGCGGTCGTCCTCGGAGCGGTCGGCCAACCCGGCGGCCGGCGTCGCGTCGCGCAACTGGCGCAATCCTTCGGTTTCGTCGAGGGATTGGACTTTTTCTCCGTCGCGTAGGTGATAACCTCTCCTCCGCCCGCCCGGGCCCCGCCGCCGCATGGACCGACAAACCCGTTTCCGCCCCTGCATCGACCTTCACGAAGGAAAGGTGAAGCAGATCGTCGGCGGCACCCTGGATTCCGGGTCGGAGGCCTTGCAAACCAATTTCGTCAGCGACCGCGACGCCGAGTGGTACGCCCGGCTCTACGCGAAGGACCAATTGCGGGGCGGCCACGTCGTCAAGCTCGGTCCCGGAAACGACGCCGCGGCCCGGAGCGCACTGGCCGCCTATCCCGGCGGACTCCAGATCGGCGGCGGCATCGTGCCGGAAACGGCCTCCGATTGGTTGAAACGCGGTGCTTCCCACGTCATCGCGACGTCCTGCCTGTTCGACGCGTCCGGCCGCTTCCGGGAATCCCGACTCGACGCGCTCGTCGGCGAAGTCGGGACCGAGCATCTGGTGATCGACCTCAGTTGCCGAAGGCGGGGCGACGGATGGACCGTGGCCATGAACCGCTGGCAAACCCTCACCGAATTGAGCGTCGACGCGGCGACCCTGGATTTTCTCGCCGATTCCTGCGCGGAGTTCCTGGTCCACGCCGCCGACGTCGAGGGAAAGTGCGAAGGGGTCGACCGCGATCTGGTTTCCCTGCTGGGCGACTGGGGCAAGCGCCCCGTGACCTACGCCGGCGGCGCGTCCTCGCTTGACGATCTCGCCCTCGTCGCCGACGTGAGCGGTGGAGCCGTCGATCTCACGATCGGCAGCGCCCTCGACATTTTCGGAGGTAGCGGCGTATGCTATTCCGACTGCGTGCGATTCAACGCCACGCGGTGACCGCCACGCGGTCATGATCGTTCCCTTCATCCGATACCCTCTGAACAGAAACTCCGACTGCCGACGCTTCATATCGATGACCAAACTAGCCGTATTTCGCCTCTTTCTCTTCGCCTCGCTTCTCTTCACGGGACTCCCGGTCAAGTCGCAGGAAGAAGCGCCGAACGATCCCATTCCCCTGCCCCAGGAGGACAGCGACATCGATCCAGATCCCGCCGTGACCTGGGGCGTTTTCGACAACGGCCTGCGCTACGCCATCCTTCCGAACCAGGAGCCGCCCGACCGCGTCAGCATGCGCCTCTACGTCGACGCCGGCTCCCTCGTGGAAGCCGACGACCAGCAGGGGCTCGCCCATTTTCTCGAGCACATGGCCTTCAACGGCACCGAGAACTTCCCCGCCGGCGAAATGGTGGAGTATTTCCAGCGGCTCGGCATGGGATTCGGCAGCCACACCAACGCCCACACCTCCTTCAACGAAACCGTCTACAAACTCGAATTGCCCAGCGCGGAACCGGACATGCTCGACGAAGGCATGCAGCTGCTGCGCGACTACGCGGACCGCATGCTCCTGCTGCCCGACGAAATCGACGACGAGCGCGGCGTCATCCTCAGCGAGAAGCGAAGCCGCGACTCGGTGGGCTGGCGGACCTTCGTCGAACAAATGAAGTTCGCCTTTCCCGAACACCGCATCAGCAAGCGGATGCCGATCGGAACCGAGGAAGTCATCGCCGGCGCCCCCCGCGAGCGCTTCGTCGAATTCTACGAGAACTGGTACACGCCGAACCGGATGGCCGTGATCGTCGTCGGAGAGGTCGATGTCGACGCCATCGAGTCCCTCCTGGAGGAACACTTCGGCGACATGCCGGCACGCCAGAAGCGGCCGGAGCCTGAAGCGGGCGGCATCGCCGAGAGGGAGTTCGCCACCCACTACCACCATGAAAGCGAGGCCGGGGAAACCTCCGTTTCCATCGAGGCGCTCAAGTCCCGCGTCGATCCGCCCGACAACCGGGAACGCCGCGCCGAGGACCTGCGGCTCATGCTCGCCAGCCAGATCATCGGCCGGCGGCTCGAGCGGATCGCCCGACAGAACGATTCGCCCATCAGCTCCGCCACCGTGCACACGGGCGATTTCTTCGACCTCGGTTTCGCCCTCTACAGCTCCATCGACGCCGACTGCACCCCCGAGAACTGGGAAGAGGCCCTGACACTGATCGAACAGGAACTGCGCAGCGCTCTCGAGTTCGGATTCACCGAGTCGGAACTGGCCGAGGCCACCGCCAACGTCAGAAAGCGCTACCGGGAAGCCGCCAACCAGATGGCCACGAGGAAATCGCGGGACCTGGCGAACCAGATCGCCAGCCGCGTCGGTAAGCGCCGTATCTTCACCAGCCCGGCGGACGACCTCCCCAGGGTCGAAGCGGTGCTCGACGAGATCACGACGGAAGATTGCCGGGCGGTGCTTAACGAACTCTGGACGACCGCCGACGAAACGCTCGTTCTCGTTTCCGGCAACGCGACCATCGAGGATCCCTCGACCGCCATCGAGGCCGTCTACTTGGAGAGCCGCTCGGCCGCGGTCGCCCCCCCCGAAGACGTGGAACTCGAAGAGTTCGCCTACGACGAGCTTCCCGCCCCTGGAGCGATCGCCGAGCGCAAGGACGTGGAAGACCTCGAGGTGACCCAGCTGAAATTCGAGAACCATGTCAGGGCGAATCTCAAAGTGACCGATTTCGAGGACGACACCGTCTACGCGAAGATCAGGATCGGTCCCGGACTGATCACCGAGCCCGAGCCGGGGCTGTCGTTTTTCCTTTCCAGCACCTTCAAGAAAGGCGGTCTCGAAGCCCACAGCGACGACGTGCTGAAGCAGCTCTTCGCCGGGGCCTCCGTCGACGTCCGGTTCAATGTCGACGACGACGCCTTCACCCTTTCCGGCCAGACCACCCCCGGCGATCTGGAGAACCAGCTCAAGCTGATGCGGGCCTACGTCGCCCACCCCGGTTTCCGCGAGGAAGCCGCCATCGAGTTCCGCCGGGGGCTCGACCACCTCTACCAGCAGCTGGAGAGAACGCCGGGCGGCTACGCCCAGGACGAAGTGGCGCAGTTCCTCCACTCCGGCGACCCTCGTTTCGGCTACCCCCCCCGCGAGGACGTCGAGCAATTGACGATCGAACAGGCCCGTGAATGGGTCGAACCCGCTCTCGATTCCGCCTACTGCGAAATCACCCTGGTCGGGAGTTTCGACAAGGAGGAAGCCATCGATCTGCTCGCCACCACCTTCGGGAATCTTCCGGAGCGGGACGCAAAAAAACCAGACTACTCCGAAGAGCGTCTGGTCGAGTTCCCCGAGTCGACGGAGAAGAAGTTCGAGTTCGACTCGGAAATTCCCAAGGCGATGGCCGTGGTCCACTGGCCCACCACCGACATCTACGACATCCGGAAGAGCCGCCGACTCGGCATGCTGGGGGCGATCCTGGACGACCGGCTTCGCGTCAAGCTGCGCGAAGAACTCGGCGACGCCTACAGTCCCTTCTCGCACAATCTGCCGAGCGACACCTGGACCGACTACGGCTACCTGTTCGCCTCGGTCACGATCGACCCCGACCAGGCCGAGTCCGTGACCCAGGTGATTTCGCAGATCGCGGAAGAACTCGCCACCGGCGAAAGCATCACCGAGGACGAGCTCGACCGGGCCAAGAAGCCCCGGGTCACCTCGATCGAGGAGATGCGGCGCACCAATCGCTACTGGATGGGCAGCGTTCTGGAGTCGAGCCAGGAGTATCCCCAGCGCCTCGACTGGGCGCGGACCTTCGTCGAGGACTACCGGAACATCACCGTCGACGAAGTGAACGACCTGGCGAAGGAATTCCTGGGCGAGGACACTCAGGTCTCCGTGGTGATCGTCCCCGCCGAGGGGGAGGAGACGGAAGAAGAAGAGTGATCGCCGGCGCGTTCGGCCTCGCGGTTGAAGACGATTTGGGAGAAAAGATAGATCAGAAGGATGCAGTTCAGCACCTCCGAATCGAAAAACGTGTTCTCGAAAAATCCCGAGACCAGGAAGGCCGCTATCAAGGGCACGAAGATCGCGGCGTGCTCGCTCCGCCACGCTTCCCGAAGCCAGCAGAAGCAGAACCCGAGAAAAGCGATTCCGCCCAGAACACCGGTCGAGGCGAACGCCTCGAGATAGTTGTTGTGGGCGTGGCCTTTAAAAAAAACGGGTTCTCCCGAAGCGTCCACGGTATCTTTCTCAAAACCAAAGCGCTCCTTCAATTCGACGGAATAGATCTCGAAGTTCCGGAATCCCAGGCCGAAAACGGGATGTTCAACCCAGCTCAGCGCGGCGGCACTCCATTGGTTCAGCCTCACCGGGTCCTCAAATTGAAAATACCGTGAACTCTCGAAATAAGCGTAGGTTCCTGCAATCACACCGATGGCCGCGATCGCTACCAGCAGTTTGAAGGATCGCATCATCGCAAGAGTGACGAAACCGGCTGTCACCCCTAGCATGGCTCCCCGGGTGTAGGTCAAATACATCGCCCCGCCCGCAAGAAGCAGAGCGGACACCGCTACCGGCCATGGGATGCGGGTGACTTTTTTCCATACGCCCGGCATGAGGACAAACCCCGCCAATGCCACAACAGAAAACTGCAGGGTATAGGCAAACGTCATCGTATGCCCCAGCAGACCCGACAGCCGTGTCGTATAAATCGGGTCGATGTACCGGAACGGATGAACGCCGGTCCGCCAAGTGATGAATCCGACTAGGATCGCCAGGGCCATCGAGGACAACCAAGCAATGACAAGGACATCTCTCCGCCACTTTTCTCTCACAACCGCAGTGGCTAAAACCGAGGTCACGAGCAGAGCCAGCGAAATCAGCGGATAGCGGAGGCGCTTAAAATGGCCTAGATGAGATTCTATGATTGTCCAGTTCGCTACAATCGAAATCGCGGAGGCCAGAACAAAACCCACGAGCCACCATCCGCTCGCCGGCATCAACTTCCAGTTCACGCCAATGCCCGCCCGGTTCAAAAATGCAGCGAACAGGCCGATCAGCAGGATAACGTGACCGGCTGCAACGAGCTGACCGCCCAGAAAAATTCCCAGGACTAGACAGAACAATCCTGCTGCCAGAAGACCAACGCAACGTCGCGAAGACAATTCGCAGTGACTGGTGATTCCTTCACCTCTCATCAGAACGCATGCTGCTCCTTCCTCGGTGGAGCAGTCAGATTGAGGAGGCGCGAACCCGGAATCAGCGAATGAGCGTACTCGCGAAGGGCGTTTTCGTCGCCGTCATCGATCAACTCGAGGAGATGCCCCAGATCGACCGGCTCACTGCCTTCCTTCGCATTTTTCTTGACCACCCAGATACGATCAAGATCGGTCGCGACCACGTCTTCATCGTCGGTCAGCAACTCTTCGTACTCTTTCTCCCCCTTTTTCAGTCCTGTGTAAACCACCGCGATGTCCACGTCGGGAACAAACCCGGAAAGTTCGATCATGCGCCGTGCCATCGAATCAATTCTAACCGCCTTACCCATTTCGAGAACAAAGATCCGGCGGTCCACCGCCTGGGATCCGGCGAGGATAACGAGTTCCACCGCTTCCGGAATCGTCATGAAAAAGCGTGTCACGTTTTTGCCGGTCACGGTGACAGGCCCGCCTTTGGCAATCTGTTCTTTAAAGATCGGCACGACGCTCCCGCTGCTCCCCAGAACATTGCCGAAGCGCACCGCCTTGAAGCGAGTCTTCGATTCGGGCCGCTCCATGATGCAACGCTCGGCCAGTCTCTTGCTAGCCCCCATCAAACTGGTCGGTCGCACAGCCTTATCCGTGGAGACGAGAACAAAATCCTCCACCCCATGTAGTTCTGCCATCTCCGCCATTGTCACGGTGCCGATGACATTGTTGAGAAAACACGCCTCGGGATTGCGTTCCATCAGATCGACATGCTTGTAAGCCGCAGCGTGAAACACGACTTCAACTCCATCGACCTGGTCCATGGCGCGCTTTATCTGATCCCGATTTCTCACATCTCCTGCGCAGGCCAGCACTGGAACATCCATGGTCAAAGACCGCAATTCCCGTTCAATCTCGAAGAGGAGAAATTCCGACATTTCAAACAGCAGCAGAGCGGCCGGCCTGAGTTGAATGACCTGACGACAAATCTCGGCTCCGATGCTCCCGCCGGCACCGGTCACGAGCACCCGTTTCCCCGTGACAAAGGACTGTAGGTGATGGTAATCCACCTCGTAGGCCAAACGCTCCAGCAAGTCGGAAATTTCGACGCGCCTGATCCGCTCCACATCGATCCGTCCCGCCGCGATATCGTCATAGGATGGGATCACGCGAAACTCGCATTGCCTCTTAGCGGAGGCCACCGAGTCAACTATCCGTTTGATGCAGCGGGGAGCGGTGAAGGGAGGAAGAATGACGATGCTGTCCGCCCCCAGGCTCTCCACCGCCGTTCCGAGGTTGTCGTGATCCCCGTATATGGGAACGCCGTGGATCTTGCCGCCGACGTGCGCTTTGGAATGGGCGAACACCGCCACCACGCGTCCCGTCTCCCCAGCCTGACGCTCGAGGGCACGAATCACCTGATCGGATTCCGCCGTATCCCCGACGATGATGGTCTTTTTCCTAGCGCCTCCCTCTCTCCTCCGGCCTCGAATCCTCGCTATCCGCCATTCCCGAAACAACCTGACAATGCCCCTGCCTCCAATTTCCCATCCTAGGAAGAGAAGGAAAAAAATCAACGGCACCGAACGGGGATAGTGGAGAAATTCCCCACCGGTCCGCAGAAAAACCACCCCCATCACGAGCAGGGTGCCCAAGGCCAGCACTGCCGCCGTAACCACGCAATCCCGAAAAGTGAAAAATCTCCATAGTCCCTGGTACAGCTTGAAAACCACTATCAGGATGAGGAAGACAATCACCACGACCCCAAGCGTCTCTCGAAAGGATCTGGCAAACTGCTCCTCCAACTGAAAATCGAACCGAATCAGGAACGCGAGATAATAACAGGCCACCATCCCGACCAGATGGAAGATGAAGCCAAGGCTCCGCCGGATGATCAAGCTGTTTCGAAAGAGGGAGAAGAAATTCATCCGTATCCGGAACCCTTAGGGCCTTAAAATCACGCTGGATTCAGCAAACCGGGGGTCGCCTTGAGTGTGAAGGAAAGTGGAGGTCATTTCCGAGATTGAGCGATTCGTGATCCCCCCGCACTCCCACGGCAGGCGGCGGCTATTCACCCGTCCTTCAGCCTTTCGTTCGGCTCTTCTCCCCGCTTGTCCGACGCTTTCATTCGCACCCGGTGGCCTTCGGGCGGCGCTAACGGGATCGACATTGGCCTATGATGATAGCGGTAATCCTCGCCAGGTCAACACCGTTCATGGCCGTTCCGGAGGGAAGACAAAGGCCCTTTTCGAAGAGTTCGTCGGCTATCCCGCGGCCCAGATATTCGCACTTTTCGAAGACCGGTTGGGCGTGCATGGGCTTCCACATGGGACGCGACTCGATGTTCTCCTCCTCCAGAGCCAACCGTACCTCTTCGCGGGAAGCGCCGAATTCAGCCGGGTCGATCAAGATGACGGTGAGCCAGCAGTTCGATTCGCCCTTGGGGGATTGAGGCATCAATGATATCCCCGGCAAGTCGCCGAGTTCCTCCTCGTAGATTTGAAAAATCTCCCGTTTCCGAACCACGCGGTCTTCAAGAGACTGGAGCTGGGCCCAACCGACTGCGGCACAAAGATTGCTGAGCCGGTAGTTGTATCCCAACTCCCGATGTTCGAAGTGAGCAACGGGCTCACGAGCCTGGGTCGCAAGGTGCCGGGCCTGATCGATCATTTCCCGCTCATCGCTCGCCAGGATCCCGCCTCCGGAAGTAGTGAGGATCTTATTTCCGTTAAAGGAAAAGACAGCAGCGTCCGCCGTGCGCCCCGTGCTTGCCCCCCGGTAAGTCGCTCCAAGGGACTCGGCTGAGTCGACTACGAACGGGGTCGCGTGAGAGTCACAAAGGGTCCGGATCTTCTCTTGGTCGCAGCTCTGGCCGTAGAGGTCGGTTGGCACCACCGCGGCGACCCGCCGCCCTTCCTTGCGGCATCGCTCCAGCGCCTCGGCCAGCAGACTGGTGTCCATGTTCCAAGTCTCGGGGTCGGAATCCACGAAAAGAGGGGTCGCCCCCTGGAAAAGGATGGGAGAAACGCTACCGATAAAGGTGAGAGATGAGGCGATGACGACATCCCCGGGAGAAACCTCCAGATGCCGCAGCGCCAGATGCATTGCCGCTGTTCCGCTGGACACCGCCACACAGTGTTTGAAACCGGTTTTCTCGAGAAAGGACTTCTCGAAGGCATCGAGATGCGGCCCGGCCGGGGCGATGTAGTTGGAGTCGAAGGCCTCCAATAGCGCCTCCCGCTCCCTTTCCGACACATGCGGAGGAGAGAGGAAAATGCGATTCGGCTTCGGGTCAGACATACGGGCGCAAGGGCAAAGGTGAATTTATCGTCTGCGGACTCGGGCCGGAATCCCGTAGGCCATCGCCCCGTCCGGGATGTCACAGTTCACGAAACTGTGCGCGCCGACCACGGCGTTTCTACCGATAGTCACCCCGGGCATCACTGTCGAATGGCTGCCGATACAAGAATTCTCGCCGATCACGATCTTGCCCTCCTTGCCGTCTATCGTCGATACGGAATACAGGGAACAGTGGGATCCGATCTGAGCACCCGCCCCGATGTCGACCCCGCGCCTCGCATTGATGTAGGTGAAGGCACCGATATCCGAGCCATGTCCAAGCACGAAGCCGTCTGGATATTGAACCAGCCAGTTGTAGCAGGTCATCTCGTTGTGGCGAATCTCCGGCGCCTTCCAGTTTTCGAATCTACTCATCTTGATTGGCGGACATCGAATCCTGCGATCCGCGGAACCGCGGCATCGTGGCATGTCCTTTCGCCTCGATGCCTTCTTTCCGCAACACCGTTTGAAGGGTCATCCAGAGTATCTTGACGTCGAGCCAAAGGCTTTCGTTTTCAACATACCAAACGTCCATCTCCAAGCGGTCCTCCCAGGAGGTGGCATTGCGACCGTTAACCTGAGCCCACCCCGTGAGTCCGGGGCGAACCTCATGACGGCGGGCTTGGCGCTTGTCGTAGAGGGGCAAGTACTCTGCCAAAAGCGGGCGCGGCCCCACCAAGCTCATGTCGCCGCAGAGCACGTTCCAAAGTTCCGGCAATTCGTCCAAACTGGTCCGGCGCAGCCAAGCTCCGAACTTTCCCAGTCGCTCCTCGTCGGGGAGCGGTTCCCCCTTTTCATCCGTCTCGTCGGACATGGAGCGAAACTTTACCAGCTGGAACAGTTCGCCGTCCCTTCCGGGCCTTTCCTGCCGGAAGAACACGAGACTTCCCAGCTTGAATCGGACGAGCACTGCCAGAGCGCAAATGACCGGCGCCAGCACCAGAAGGCCCGCCAATGCCCCAACGCCGTCGAAAAGCCTCTTTCCGGGATAACCACCTCCGCCGTTTTCCCGCTTCCCGGCGAGAACCTCCCGGCAGAGCGCCGCGTATCGATCGCCCAGCTCATTCCAATGGTGGTGAGCATCCACCCACGCCTTCCCCTTTTCGCCCAGCGAGGCGCGCTCCGGGGGAGTCATTCCGGCGAGGCGGGAGAGAGCCCCATCCAGTTCCGCCGCGTCGCAGGGCGTCACGGTATAGCCGCCGCCGGCTTCCTTCACCGGGTTATTCGAGCTGTTCACCGAGAAGACTACCGGCTTGCCCGCGGCCATGTACTCGAAGAGCTTGTTGGGGCTGACGCCGTATTCGAAGACGGAAGAAGGCCGCAAACTGATGAATCCGGCATCCGCCTCGTCGACAAGCCGCCGAACGACGGAACGCGGAACCGGTGGATGGAACTCAAGCCACTCCAAGCCCTCCCGCTCGGCACGCAAAGTCAAGGACTCTCTTTGCACTCCCTCGCCGATGCAGAGGATGCGGTAGGGCTTCGCGGCCTCGCCGATCTCCGCGAGCGCGAAAAGCTGGTCGAGCGCATTGGGCGGACCCATCGCTCCCGTGTAGACGACCACCAGCTTCCCTTCGTCCCGGGCCGATTCGACGCTTTTCGAAAGGACGTCCGGCAGCGGGACGGAAGCTTCTTTCGAGCCCGAATCGCCCACGCCGTTCGGGATGTAGTGGAACTTTCCCGCCCCGAGCCCCTGGGACCGGAAATAGGGTTCGGCATTCGGGAGAAGGGATACCAGAGCGTCGCATTTTCGGTAGGCTCGCCGCGCCATGCGGGCAAAGAGAAACACGATCGGATGCCAGCGCGGCGTGTCGGCCAGCTCCACCAGGCTGAGGGGCCAAATGTCCCGCTCCTCCAGGATGACCCGGCACCCGGTCCTTCGCCGGGCGCGACCGGCGAAGAGATAGGTGAACGGATGAGGCGAAGACGCCACCACCAGATCGGGAGCTGGAATCCGCCCTTCGTCCAATTGATGGCACAGCCCACGGTGGAGATCGATCATGTTGAACAACCGGCTCGGACCATTACCCCGATAGGGTCGGGTCTTCACCGCAACGTGCCGGTAGCCGTCCTCCGTCACGAAGGCTCTTCCCACCCTTTCCTCCGCGACCGACTCGAGCTGGATGTGGTGGAAGGAGGCCGAGAAACAGAAGGTGCGAAATCCGCAGGCGGCAAAACTCCTCGCGGTCCGCCACGATCTCTCAGACCGCACCTCGCCCGGCAGCCCGCCGTAGTGGTTGATCAACCACACCGTTGGAGATTCGCTGACACTGCCCTCCTCCATTTGGCTACGTCGCCGCGAGAATCTCGGCGATTCTGGATGCGGCATGTCCGTCGCCGTACTCGTCGATCGTGCCCCCGCCGTCCCGCGCGGTCACGACCGCCTCAACGAACCCGGCATCCGCCGGATCCAGCAGCCGGTTCCAGCCAGCTTCGACCGTCTCCTCCCACTCCGTCTCCGAGCGCAGAGTGACACACGGGGTCCGGTGAAAATAGGCTTCCTTCTGCAGCCCGCCGGAATCGGTCAGGACGACACGGGCCTGCCGCACCGCCTGGATCATGTCGAGGAACGAGAGCGGCTCGATCAGGCGCGCCGCGCCAAGGCGGGAACTCAGGCCGAATTCCTCGAGCCGCGCTCGCGTCCGGGGATGAACCACGAAGACGACCGGCTCGACTTTCGCCAGTGCCGCGAGATTGTCGGCAAAGGCGGCGAGCTTGTCCTTCTCGTCGGTATTGCCTGCCCGGTGCAGCGTCACGAGCACGAACCCTTTCCGTTCCAGTTCCAGCTCCACCATCACGCGGCTGCACCGTGCGGAAACGTCGCCAAAGAGCAGGGACGCGTCCAGCATGACGTCGCCGACCCGGTTCACGTTCCTTGTGATGCCCTCGTGGCGGAGATTGCGAACGGCGAGACTTGTTGGGCAGAAGAACCATTCCGAGACGTGGTCCGTTACGATGCGGTTGATCTCTTCCGGCATGTCCCGATTGCGCGAGCGCAGACCCGCCTCCACGTGAGCGACGGGGATTCGCAGCTTCGATGCGGCGAGCGCGCCTGCCAAGGTCGAGTTCGTGTCACCGTAGACGATGACAGCGTCATGCTCCGCTCGTTGCAGCACTTCCTCGATCGCCGCGAGCATTTCGCCCGTCTGTCGCCCATGGGGACCAGAGCCAGTTTTCAAGCAATAAGCCGGACGAGGCAGCTCAAGCTCGGTAAAGAACACCTCCGACATCAAGGGATCGTAGTGCTGGCCGGTATGCAGCAAGTCCTCGTCGATTCCGTGTTGCTGAAGGGCGCGACTCACAGGTACGGCCTTGATGAATTGGGGGCGATTTCCAACGACGGTCAGAATTTTCATAGGTTTCCAGGCTTCATTGCGAAGATGCGCTCCCACAAGGCGGTGTTGTAGAGACGCCACCGCATCCGGGGATCGAGTTCGTCGAACCGGTTTCTAAGCACATCCATGTCGCAGCAGGATCGAAGCAGGGTCGAATCGCCGATTTCATCCAACGCCCGATCTCGGTGTCGTCTCATCCAGTCCTCGTGGGGTGAATTAAAGCCGAATTTTTCCCGTCTCCACAGATTTTCGGCGGGAACGATGTCCTCGATCGCCTTGCGGAAGACGTACTTTGCCCACCCGCGATGCAGCTTGTAGTCGAAAGGCAAATTCGCGGCCAGTTCCACCAGCCGGTGATCGAGAAACGGAACCCGCGCCTCCACGGAGTGGGCCATGGAATTCCGGTCTTCGTAGCGAAGCAGG
Organism: Verrucomicrobiales bacterium; assembly: GCA_040905585.1. Taxonomy (GTDB): domain Bacteria; phylum Verrucomicrobiota; class Verrucomicrobiia; order Verrucomicrobiales; family DEV007; genus Arctic95D-9. The sequence continues at coordinate 23,081 of JBBDRG010000007.1, read as the reverse complement.
ACCGGGAGGTTGGAACGCTCGACCTCGAGGCGCTGGATGGCGAAGGGATCCCGATAGGCCCGGGAGATCTCCCCGAGTAGGGGGATTCCCTTTTCCGCGCTCCGGAGAAACGGGGCCTGCCACCGATGAACGCGATAACGTGCGTTTCCGAAAAAAGACCCCAGCGAATAGCGGGCGACGCCCCGGAGCGACATTCCGGCGTTATTCCGCATTGCCATCCTCATCTCGCTCCAGGCACGCAGAGGATTCCGCCTGGCGATGGCGAGAAACCCGGCCGGGAAATACTTCTCGTAGCCCAGAAACACCTCGTCCCCGCCCTGACCGTCGAGCATCACCAGGCACCCGATCTCGCGCGCTTTCCGCATCACGAAATACTGCATGAAGACGGAGGTGCTCCCGAACGGCTCCTCCTGCGACTCCACTACCGCCTCGAGCGACTCGAGGAAATCCTCGTAGCGCGGCTCGACGAGGTGCAACTCCAAGCCGCGGGCTTCCGCAACCTGCCGCGCGTAGGCCGACTCGTCGCTCTCCGCGTCTCCGCCCGTCGCGTGGATGGCGCAGAAGGGTTCCCCTGTCTCCCGGCGGTAGGTTTCGGAGGCGAGGGAGGCGATCGCAGAGCTGTCAATTCCGCCGCTCAGGCAAGTGCCCGCTTTCACGTCCGACCGGAGTCGTAGGCGAACGGAAGACTCAAGTACGGTCCGCACTCTCCGCGCGGCGGCATCGAGCGAAATGTTCCCTTCTTCCGGCTCGTCCCGCAACCGGTACCATCGCTCCACCTTCGTCTCCCCGCTACGGAGATCGTGCACGAGCCGGTGTCCGGCCTCGATCTTTCGGACACCCTCGAAAAAGGTATTCTCTCGGTGCTCAAGGAATCCCGCGAGGAGATATTCGAACAGAACGACGCCATCGACGCGCCGACTTCCCAGCCAGGGTAGGATCTGCCGGATCTCGGACGAAAGAACGAGCGACTCGCCGGAACGGTGGAAATAGAGCGGCTTGATCCCGAAACGGTCCCGGCTGGCGAAGACGATTTCCCTCTTCGTATCGTAGATGGCGAAGGCCCACATCCCGTTGAAACGGTTGACGCAGTCGACTCCCCACTGTCGGTAGGCGGCGAGCACCACTTCGGTGTCGGTCTCGCTGCGAAAGCGATGGCCGAGCCCTTCCAGTTCGCTGCGTAGCTCGCGATAGTTGAAGACCTCGCCGTTGTAGGTGATGACGCACTCATCTCCGCGCTCCGCGGCCGCCGCCCCCTCCCACTGGCCGACCATCGGTTGAGCCCCCTGATCCGACAGGTCGAGAATAGCGAGCCGTCGATGAGCGAGACCGACCCCGTTCTGCTTCCCGACCCAGACGCCGGAACCGTCCGGACCCCGGTGTTTCACCAGGTCGTTCGACCGCCGGAGACGTTCGACGTCCACCCTTCCGGGGTCGCGCCCGATGACTGCGAGTATTCCGCACATGACAGGGATGCGATCAGTGCCGCCAGCTCCGGCATCCTTCCAGCGCCTCCTCGTAATCCTTCTTCATCCGGATCGCGATCGCATCGGGATCGTGCCACTTCTCCACGAATTTCCGGCTCGCGTCGCCGCGCTCCCGCAACGCTTCGGCGGGCTTCCGCAACCACTCTCGCAGCACTTCACCCAACGTGTCGGGAGTGGCTCGGACCAGCGGCAGCTCCCGCCTCATTTCCGGAGGAATGGCATCCAGATCCTCCTCGCGGATCCGGGCGATTACGGGCCGGCCGAGCGCCATGCACTCAACCGCCAGTCCCCCGTACCAACCCGCTAGAAGTTGGTCCACCACGAGGTGCGCGCTCTCGTAGATCGCGCGGGCCTCTTGCCTCGTCTTTCCTTCCACTAGGGAGAAACGGAACGGAATCCCCTCGTCCCGCAGTCGCTGGACCGCCTCGAGGACGAACTCGGTTCCCTTGGCGCCGCGATGACTGGGTGCGTGGACGAGATGACACGGTTCGCTTGCGTCCGGAGCCACAGCACCCCACTCACGCAGATTCACGCTGGCGTATGGCAGAAACTCGGCCTTGCCCTCCGTCACCCGCGCTAGATCTGGGTTGAGGTAGTAAATCCGCCGGGCCTGCCGCGCGAAAAAGCGGATCCGACACCGCTTGATGGCGTCCGATTCTTTCGTGTAGTAGCCCGTTTCCACACGACTGCTCATTGAGGGTCCCTCTCCATTCGACTGTCTGTCCCCCTGCCTGACGTCGTCCCCTTGGTAGGTCACGAAGACGACGATCCCACGAACGCGATAACACAGGAATTCCAGCCGCTGGAGGAGAAAAAAAAAGAGACGCAGCCCACTCCAGCGCGGAATCCGGCTTAGCATGTTAGGTCCCGGATCGAAAATCGACCTGCCGAAGTTCAGATGCAGCACGTCGCAGTGACGAAGGACGTGGAAGAACATGCGAAACCACGCCGCAAAGACTTCCGGGGGCTTGAGGGTGCTCTTCCCGAAAACACGGATCCCCCCATAGCCGAAGGGATGGGGACGGAGAGAAATCGCCTCGCTGTCCAGTCCCGCCCTTCTCTCGGCCGCCGCGAGTTCTGCGCTCTGACCTGCCACGGCTTCGGGAGCATGAATGACCCGGATTCGGCTCATTCGACTTAATTCGACGATCCTTCCGGGAACCATTCCCTCAAGCCACATTGAACGGGAATCGGATAGACGCGCAAACGCTCTTCCATTTTCGTGATATCGACCCGAAAATCGGTCGGGACCCCATCCATCCGGTGGAAGATTGGCTCCCGCCCCAGAACCTCGCCCGCCTTCATTGAAAAGTCCCGCAGGCTCACCGAGTCGGGCCCGGCGATGTTGATCAAGTTCACCCCCTCGAGATCGACCGCCGAGCGGAACGCTCGCGCCGCGTCGCCCGCGTAGAGCGGCGGAAAGACGAGGCCCTCTTCTCCGTGCAATCCCACGGACTCTCCTGCGCAAATCCGCTCGACGAGGCGGGGAATGAGCATCCCCGGATCGCCACCCGAACCGTAAACGAAGAAGCAGCGCAGGATCGCCGTGGAGAAGTGTTCGGAATACGATCGCACCAACGCCTCGCCGGTCAGCTTGGACCAGGGATAGAGGTTCCGCCCCGCCCCGTCGTCCATCAGTTCGGAATCCTCGGAGATCGTCCGGCCCGAATTGCGGTAGACGCTTCCCGTGGATGCGTAGACGAACGAACGTGCGCCCGCGACTTTCGCGTATTCTAGGAATCTAGCAAGTCCTACCAGATTGACCTGGAAGAGCGAATCGGCGCGTTCCGGAAGGAAGCGATAGGCCTTCGATTGGGCCAGGTACACCACGGAATCGCAGCGGTCCGGCAGTCCCGCAGAACGTTTGTCCCACTCCGATTCCAAGTCGATCTGGACCTCTTGCACTCCGCAGCCGCGGGTGGCGCTACCCGCCGAACGCGTCACGGCCCAGACCTCGTCCTCATCGGAAGCATAATCCACCAGATGACGCCCCACGAGGCCACCCGCACCTGTCACCACGATATTCTTTCCTGCCATTTTACTATACCATTGCAAATTAATCGCCGAGGAATCGCCCCTGACATTTCAACTGTTCCAACCGGTCGACTTGTTCCCCGGCGCGTGTTCCACTTTCAATCCCCTGCCGGCAACAATTTCATTTCCCTTCCGCTACAGGTTCTATTCCGATATCCGAGTTGACTCCCGCGAAAAACTTCCCAACCCCATCGAGAGAATGGTACTTCTCCACGTATCTCCTGCCCGCCCGACCAATTTCCCGTCGGTGTTCTCCGGACATTTCGCAGAGTTTTCGCAGTTCTTCTTTCACCGTCGAAGGCGAAGCCTTCACCAGCGGAAGGTCTCCTTCCTCCAAGACCGACGCATCCTGGTAGAACTGCTCCAAGTCTTCGCGAACGTGACAAACAACCGGCTTTTCCATGGCCATTCCCTCGATCGCGAACATGGCGTACCACCCGATAATCAACTGGTCCGCGACGATGTCGCATTCGGCGATCCGCTCCAGCAACTCAGCGTTGGATACCTTTTCTATAAGTACAAGCTCCACGTCGATCCCCTCGCCATTCAATTCGCCCACGACTTTCACGATCGCCTCGGTTCCCTTGATCGCCCGGTGATTTGGCGCGTGCAGTACACGGATTCGTTTCGCGTCTCCTTCCCGCTTTTCGCAGCCGTTTCGGATGACATCGATCCGGTCGAGATCGATCGAGAAGTAGGCGACCGAAAGATGACTCCAGAAATACAGGTAGTCGACCCACTCGACTCCGGCGACGACGGCGTCGGCATGCCGGATCCACCGATCGATCCGCTCCGCGACCCTCTTCCGCTCGAAGCGTGAAGCCGGATAGTCAATCGCCATCGCGTGCTTGAAGAGGAGATTGCGGCTCCGAGTGAGGTCCTGGACGTCCCCCCCGTAGGGCATCACCACGGTCTTCACTCCCGCAAGCCGATAGAGCGCCGGCTCCACGCTCCGCAGAACTGGGATTCTCCCGAATGGCCCCCCGTTGAAGAAAAAATAGACGGTCCGCGCGTTCCAGAGAACCCAACACTGCGCGAGAATCGACGAAAGAAGGCGGTCGAGCGTCCGCCACCCGGACCGTCTCCGGAAAAAGTTCCGATCAAACTGATCCGTAATGAAATACGTATGAGTCACGAAGCTCACCGCTTCGTAGCCGATTTTCCGGAGGGCGAGAACGTTGTAGACGTTACTGATCAGCGGCTCGGGCCCCACCGCTATGATCGACCGGCCCCGAATCCTCCCTCCGAGACCTGCCGAAATCAGGACGGGCAGCAGAACGATCCCCAGAACGAAGCCCGCCACGGTGTGCAACATCTCTCTCATAATTCGGCGCCCGGGCCACCTCGATTACTTCCCGCCTGTAAACGTGAACTGCTTCGAAAACCGCCGGAAAAATCACGCTTTAGTTCCACGCACCGTGATTCCGTAGGGATCGACGTTCCGGTGGACCACATCCAAACCGGCCTCGTCGAACCAGCCCAACACCTCCTCGAGCGTGTGGCGCGTGCAGTCCTGCGGATGATACCAGTCGTAGTTGATCACCGCATTGTCCTTGAAGGACAGTTGGGGATTCCAGTAGCACTTCATGAAGAAGTGATAGAAGAATCGCTGGATGTCGTGGCGGCCTTCCTCGATTCCCAGCACGTCGACCTGGGGCGCTTCGAACTCGACCTTGAGTTCGCTCAATCTCCTACCCAGTTCGGTCACCTGCTCGCACACCGCCATCGCCTCCTCGTATGGCATATTCTCGATTTCTTCGCGGATGAAATCATCCACGAATTCGCGTACTGGCGCCTTCTCCTTGTATACGTAAATGGCGATTTCGCCTCCCTTCTGCAGTCTCCCGACGAGATTGAGGAATCCGGCCCTGGCGTCTCCGGTATGGTGCAGAACTTCCTGGCAGTAGATGAAATCGAACTCCCCCAGGAATTCCAAGTCGCCCAGCAGATCTCCGGAATGGACGGCGCAATTCTCGTACCCGGCGCTCCGGAGATTCTCCTCCGCGACGTCGGCCGCGGTCAAGTCGACACCCGCGACTTCCGTCGTCTCCGGGTCGCTGTATTCGCGCAACAGCGCCGTCACCCGGCCGTTGCCGCATCCCGCATCTAGGATGCGTTTCCTTCCTGCCAGATGTTCGCGCAGCGCGGCCGGGGTCTCGAATCCGTTTCGCTCCAGAATCCACCTATGAAAGTCGGAATCTTCTCGGAGCGTTTCGGAGAACGCCAAATCCCGGTTCTTGTGCCACTTGTCGCTGAAACTCCGCTTCGTCTTGTCTGTGGTCTTCATAGCAGTCGTGTTATCATTCAGAATGGGTTGGGGTGAGGGGGTGGTTCCTGGGGTGGTTCCTACCCGGGTGACACCCGACCTCGCGGGCGAGAAATTCGCGATACTGGGCGAATTGCCTCTCCATCGTCTCGGCGCCGCTGTGGTGATTCTCGATCCATCTTCTGCCGGCTTCGCCGATCTCCGCGAGCTTCTCGCCGTCTTCGAGGGCGGCGCCCAGACGATCCCGGATCTCCTCCCGCGTCCGCACGTTGATCACCGGAGGAACTTCCGGGTAGATCCGGAGCAGATTTTCTTCTTGGAGAAAGGTGCATATCGGAGTCCCGGTCGCCATGGCCTTAAAGAGGATTCCCCCGAAGCTTCCCAGCTTGAACTGGTCGGCCACCACGTCGCAGGCCATGCAGGTCTTCATGAACCGTTTTGTCGCCTGCGGAGCGAGCCATTTGGTGTGCCGCTCGTAGCCGAGTTCCCGGATCAGTTGCCGACTCTCTTTCACATTGTGACCCCAGTCGCACAGAACGAGCCCCGTCGCCGGCCCGTCGCCCTGCCACAGGTCCCCGATCGCCCGCAGGAGGTGATCGTTCGCCTTGTCGTTGTAGCCCTTGCCTTCCACCCAGTCGTGCCGCGTGGGAAAGAAGACGAGGTGCTCGCAGTCGAGCTCGACGAGGAGCCGCCCCCTGAGCGATTCCGCTTCGTCGGACGAGGGTAGATCATTCTCGTCGAAAGGGTGATTGATGAAGGTCACCCGATCCGGATCCCCGGTGAGCTGGTGAGCCTTCTCCAGACAGTCGAAGTTCGTCACGAAAACGTGTTGCGCCCTCGCGTAAGCGAGCGCTGTCATCCGTCCGCGCGACGAATCTTCGAACGGGATTTCGCGGAGCGTCCCGTGTTCGAATGCGAAATAGGGAACCTCGGCAACCATCGGAATGATCGGATCCGTCGAGTAGGCCTGCACGATGTCCCAGCGTTTCAGTATCGGTTGGAATTCTTCTCCGAGGGTCGCCCACATCTGGCAATCCTCCACGGACAGCTGATCGGACCGGGTGGGAAACCTCGCGCCGAACTCGGTGACGAATTCCTGAAACTGCACTCTCTGATGCGGACGGAGGCTCAATCCCAGAGTCCGCTTGATCCACCGCTTGACTTTGCGCTTCGACGCCTGGAACAGATGCCTCTGACGCCGCCCCGCCGCTTTCCGATGCTCCCTCAGAGTTCCGGGCGCGACGGTCTTCCCCGCGGCCCCGATCTTTCCGGCGGCATGGAGCACCACGGTTCCCAGCAGCGTAGGAGCCACCAGCACTACGGCGCCCGCCGCGAAGGCGAAATCGACCAGTTTCGTCGAGACGGAGTAAGCCCGACGACGCAGGATCCAACCGAGAGAAATCCTCGGCTCGAGAACCAGGTCCTTACCCTCCCTCGCCCGGAACATCGCCCGGAACATCGCCCTGCTTCTTGCCCGGCCCATCGTCCTGATCATCGCCCATCGGAGCAGTGACATGAACCTCCCCGGAAGGAAACGAAACACGTTCGCCAGCATTACCAAAAACCGAACGAGCTTCCGCCGGCACCAGAACCCGGCAATCTCCACCTGCTCGACGAGCGACCGCCCGCTACGAAGACCATTCGCCAGTTCCAGCGATCTCCGGGCTCGCAGGAGATCTCTCCGTCTCCTGCCCGTCTTGCCGGGTCGCTCGAATTCCATGCCAACGAGGTCGAGGTAGCGCAGCGAGAGCTTCCGCGGCCCCTGCACGAACGACTCCGGCCTCCGGAACCCGTGCAGATCGACGCCGGACCACTTCGGAAAGAAGTGATCGTCGATTTCCGCGGCATCGAAGTCGGCCTCCTCCCACTCCGGCGTTCCCATTGTGTGATAGTAGTCGTAGCAAAGCACGAAATTCTCGCAGCCTTCCGCCTTGTCCATCAGCTTGGCGTTCTGCCAGGCGTTGTTGGCGATGTTGCCGATGTGGAGGATGCGCATGACCGAAAATCTTCTTCACCCTCTCGCGCGCAGTCCTTCCGCGAACGCCTGAACGATGAAACCCTGGTCCTCTTCGCTCATCCCAGGGAAATTCGGCAGGGTGATGGTAGCGTCCTCGCCAAGACAGGCATTCGGAAACTCCTCCGGACGAAGCCCGTACTTTTCCCGATAGTATCCCAGGCGGTGAACAGCGTGCGTTCCCGGCCGGGTCTGGATTCCCTTTTCCGCCATGTGCTCCATGGCTTTGTTGCGCCGCTCTCGATCCCCGCTCCGAAGCCGGACCACGTAGGACTGGTAGGTGTGCCCGCAGCCTTCCGGTTCAAGGGGAAGCGCCAGTTCGTCCACTTCCCCGAGCATTTCGTGATAGCGGACAGCGATCCGCTTTCGTTCCGTCAGAATTGCGTCGAGCTTCTCCATCTGCGCGACACCTACTGCTGCCTGGATGTCGGACAGACGCAGGTTGTAGCCGAGCAAGTCGAATGGCGCCATGTGCCATGGTTTTGACCGGGTTTCGGAAGACTCGTCGTGAAGGAACGGGCTTGCTCCGTGATTTCGCAGGCTCGCGACCCTGTTTGCCAGAAGTTCGTCCTTGGTAGTCACCATTCCTCCCTCTCCCGTGGTTATGGCCTTTCGCGGATGGAAAGAGAAGCACCCGATCGTTCCCAGTCCACCGACGGGTTGCTCACCGTAAGAAGTTCCGATTGCGCAAGCGGCGTCCTCGATGACCCGCAAGTTGTTATCGGCTGCAAACCGTAGGATCGGTTCCATGTCCGCAGCGAGGCCAAATAGGTGAACCGCCATGATCGCCTTCGTCCGGGGGGTGAGCGCCTTCTCGAGCAAACGAGGGTCAAGGTTGAACGTTTCCAGGTCCACGTCCGTGAACACGGCCTTCGCTCCGACGTATTCCACCGAATGAGCCGATGTCACCCAAGTAAGCGCGGGGACAATTACTTCGTCACCAGGTCCGAGTTCCAGAGCCATCGTCGCGAGATGGAGCGCCGCCGTGCATGACGTCGTTGCGAGAGCGTGCTCGACTTGGTGACGCGCCGCAAAGATGTCCTCGAATAGACCACACTCCGGCCCCTGCGTGACCCACCCGGATTGGAGCACTTTGCTGACGCGCATTAATTCCTCCTCGTTGAAGGATGGGTTTGTGATAGCGTATTTCATTGATCTCCTGCTTTCTCCTGGTGATAGCTCCGCTCTTCATCTGTCAACGCCTCCCTAAGGGGGTTTTCATCCTCAAAGGGTATTGTCACACCCTCCACCGCGAGGCGGAAAAACGCTTCCATAATCTGTGTCGAGGCCCGTTCCCCATGCCTTCGCTCGATCCAGTCGCGCAACTCATTTCCTTCTTCGCGTCGACTCTTCTCGTCGTTCAGAAGCCTGGCCACCTCGGAAACGAGATCCTCGCCCGGTTCGATCCCGATGAATGGCGGCGGTTCTTCGCCATAAAAGACGCGATACTGGCACTCGCGGAATTTCAATACTACCGGGAGCCCGATGCAGCCCGCTTCCAGTGCCGTCGACCCGTAGTAACCGTAAACCAGTTGGTCAATCAAAAGATCGGCCGATCTATAATAGTCGATCAGTCTCCGTTTCCCGACAGGCGTCAACAGGAGACAAAGGTCCCGGATTCCTGCGTCGCTCAGCTCCTGCTCGAACCGCTCCACGTCGCCACCCCAGCGCATAAACACGAAACGGGCGTTCGGAACACGGCGGGAAACCTCCCTCAACTCTGAAATCAACGTTCGTCCGTTCCCTTTCACTCCGAAATCAATTCGCGCCGTACACAGCGCGAAGACCTCCCCCCCCACCTCCTCTTTCCAGAGCGCCGTGTACTTTCCCTCGCCGGGACAGTATACTGAATCTTCGATCGGATAAGGTAGAAAGACTGCATTCGAAAATCCAAGACGCCGACAATGGCCGGCTATGTGGGGATTGAAGGCGAATATTCGATACGCTCGTCGAAAAGCAAGACTCATCGCCACACCGAATCCATCGCCCCGCCCGCAATCCGTCTGATAGTCACCTCCGATCCCGTAGGCACAATAAGGAACGCCCGAGAACAGAGCGGGTATCGGGTTGTTGCAACAGCAAATCACGGAGTTCTCGGCCAGCTGTTCCGCCCAGGCACCATAGGGGAGGAGTTCAGGAAACGCCAACATCAGAATTTTGGCCCCATCCGCTCCCGCCATCATTTCGAGAAACCGTCTCCTATCACCTGACTGGAATGCGTGGTAGGCGTCAGCCACCTCTCCGCCGATCAGCTCCGCGGTCCGGCAACGGACTGCCAACGTTGAATTGGAGACGGTCCTCTCTAGCTCTTCGTCATCGAAAATATCTCCATATTCCCCGTCCAGCTCCTCCCATTTCGGCGAACTGATCGCGTTCCGGTCCATCGGGTTAAGTGAAACCTCCGCCTCCATCCCTGCTCGGTTCAACATCCGGGCGAACCGATAGCTATTCTGAGCGATGTTTCCACAACAACTCACTCGTTCGCTTGGGGGAAGATCTCTGGACCGTCTGATCGCCCATTGCCTGATCTTTTCACTGTATTCTCCGAACTTCTCGAAACTCGCGCTTCGCAGGAAAGGGTGTTCCCACGGGGTTTCGTCGGCTGTAGAATTTATCGGCAACATCACACTTATTTTAATTTTCTCACACTGGTTCCGGTAGAAACTCCTCGTAGAGACCTCTAGCGATCCGCCCCTCCTTGTAATCAAAGCGAGGCTTAATATCTTCTCCAAATAAGTGCCTCCTTATGAGCAGATGGGGTTCGTTGTAGCCTACCATGGCCCGAAGCGACGTCGTCCCCGAAAACCGCGGATTTATTTCGAACACTTTCACTACACCATCGACCAACCTGCACTGGATGTTGATTGCACCGCGAACGTCGAGCCGTGCGGCAATCCGTTCGCACGTCTCAGTCACTTCGGGAAAATGCCCGATGATGCCTTGGCTAATCCCGGTGCTGATCACGAGATTTTCGCCGAGATCGGTTCGCTCCGTCCGGTTCTTCACCCGTATTTTCGTGCCTAGCGAACCCAATAGATCTCTCTTCACTGCGATGGAATTCAAAAAGTTTCCGTTGAGGTCGTGAAGGACTCCCACCGTGTATTCCTGATCAGGCCGCCCCACGTATTCCTGAAGAATGAAACTCTGCGGCTCCTCTTCCAGATGAAGATAGTCGGCGAGAGCCTCCAGTTCCCGCCTGTCCTGCGCGATGAAACAGTTTGCCGATCCCCCTCCCCCGACACTCGGCTTCACAACCACTGGAAACCGCTCGACCTTGAAGATGTCTCCCCGATTTTCGCACTCGGTCCAGACCGGCGGCTCGAAACCGTTCTGCTCAAGAAACCTAGACGTCCTCGCCTTGTTCAGTCCCGTTTCGATGACCGAGGCTGGATTGATGGGCAGGAAAATTTTCGCGTCCTCGATCGCTTTTCTTTCCCTGCTGAAGAGGCGAAGCTCCGGTTCACACCCGTGAAAGAGCGCGTTAATGTCCTCCTCATCGCAAATGGCGAGAAGTTCCTCAAGGTATCCGGAGGCAGTTGCCGGGGGAAGTCGAAACTTTTTTTGAACCCAGTTAAGCTGCGGACAGGTTTCGCTCATGTCAGCCGCGCTGATCTCAAGTCGTGAATCGCTCGCGTGCAGGAGAGCCTTCAGAATCTGCTCCCCGTGGCCTCCGCCACCCACCGCGGTGACAAGAACTTTCGTCGTCTTACTCAATCTCCTCTTCATTTTCTCGCCAGAATCTAAATCACGAGCCGTTCCAGGGCCTTGCGCACGACCGGATGAAGATCTCCTCGAGAAAGGGCCTTCCGAATCGCGTCGCCTATCTCGAAGCGAATAATCTCAGCACGCATTGTACGAGTTTCGACAACCGCTGCCGCGCCTCGTAAGTCTCCATCTCTCGGCATGGCGCAACTGCCGGCGTTCACATAGACGGTCTTACCACAGGGCCGGACGAACGGACGATGGGTATGCCCCATGACGACAAAATCCTCGTCGCGCGCGCCGAACTGTTTCAGATTGGTGTCCTCGTAAACGTAGCCGAACGTGGGATCGGCCGGACTGCCGTGCACCAAAAGAAACCTTCTCCCATCCACATCGAGATGCAACTGGTCCGGCAGGCTCCGAAGCTCGTCCTGGATCTTCTCGTCCAGCACCGGATGGTTGTAGATTTCGGCATTTTCTCCCGGAGCGCAGATTCCCACCGTCAGCGCGTCGTGATTGCCAAGAATCCAAGGTAGCTCCCATTTCTTCAGCACTCGCAGCACTTCATCCCCAGGCACATATCCGAATGCATCCCCGAGAAACCATGTCTTTGTTACACCGCGCTTGGCAAGCGCATCGAGCCCGGCCTCCAGCGCGGCCGGGTTTCCGTGTGCATCCGACAGAAAGCCAAGTTTCACTCCGGAAGACGTCCTACTAGATAATGTTGAGGGGGGAGGGAACCCGTTCGTTTGATTTCCAGCCCGCAGTCTCGATACCAGTCTTCCACCGCCAAAAGTTTCATATCGATAGGTGTAGCGAGGATGATACCAATCAAAATTGACGAACGTGAACGACTTGCCCCGATAATCCCGGTTTTACGTGCATTTGAGGAAAAATCGATATATAGGATTTCTCACCTTATATCCCCCCTCAGGAATCCCAGGAAAATCTAAATTTCTCTCAGTCGCAACGGTGCCGTTCACCTGCTGCAACCCTTTTCCAAGAACCACGAACTCCTCCGCCCTAGCAATATTTCATGTTTTAGATTTTCGCCAATGGGCACGGCAACGCGGAGTCACCTTCTACAATTCATTTCGACGAAGCCACTGGCCTCTTCCAGCTCCAACTCGCACCACTCCCCATTGCGGCACGAACGGATGGTCAGGTCCCGCACCGGCTCGGGCGCGTAAAGACAAATTTCCCCTCCGGAAAAGCGTTCAATCACAACGCCTCTGGAAGCGTAATTCCATTTCATATATTCCCGGAATGATAGAGAGATCCAACCCGTTCGCCGAGCCAGTTTCACCGCCTCTTTGTGCATTCCCCGACATGTTTCCACGTTCTGGGGATGCAGGTTGAAAACGATCACTCCAGGACAGGATTTTTCGATCTTTCGAACCACTTCGGCAATTCGCTTCGCAATCTCCTGATCGGTCATTTTCATCGCGAAGTACATTCCGTCTCCGAATGTCGTCAGCAGGCTGAAATGATCCGACCGCGAACCCTGTTCTCTTCTCACCCGAAACGGCAAATACGTTCCGCACAGTGCCGTGCCGTCGAGTCCCGGAAGATTCGAATCGTAAGCCAATCCGAGTCGCTCCCATGTCCGAAGGTGGCCCCAGTATCCGTCTGAGAGGAACCCGTGGTTTCTCACTGTTCCCATTTTCGTTCCCGTGATCTCTTCTACGATTCCTTTCTGCTCCTCGCAAATCGCATCGTAATTCGCGGGATCGTCAAGTGCATCGGGATGAAGTCCGAACTCCACCGACCCCTTCAGCCGGGACAGGGACTCGCTGTCGTGCCGGGTCTGCGGAACCAGGAAATACGTCATCGGGAGGTCGTTGAGCAGCGCTAGCTGGGAATCATACTTGTCCAACTCGGCTTGATCGTCGTCGCCCGTCAGCAGAACGATTCCCTTGGCATTCCGGGGCAGAGGCGCCAGCAGCGCCAAGGAAAACTTCTCCGCCAACCGGGTGGCAATTCTCATGCAGATCTCGTCGCACGCGGCCCCTTCGAATTTTGCCTTTCGCTCCCTTTCCAAGAGAGGCTCGTAAAGAAATACAGAACGCTCGTTCGGGAAGCCCCAACCGTCCCGACGGGCTGCCTTCTCCAGTTCCGCCCTGCTGCCGTGAAGACGTTCCGTGATCCACTCCGCAAATCTTTTTCCCCCAGCAAATTCGCAGGCGAAACTGTTGGCGAATTCTTCTTCGACGAAATCGCACATCTCTCGGCTCAGGCGACTTCTCAGTCCGTACGGGGCAAGCGCCTCCTCGATCGGACTCGAATTCCGCTCTCGACGAGCCAGCGAGTCACGCAAAGTCCGCAATCGAATCTCTTGAACGGCACCGCACTCGTAAAAGGGGTTTCCAAAGAACCGGTTGGCTTCCCTAGACCGTCTCGTGGTATTCGCGAATTTCCGCTTGAAGGCCGGCATGTTGCGAATCGGCGTTCCTGGCCACGACTCGCGAAAGTAAGGGCCGAGCCGGTATCCCTGCAGGCCCTTATGAAATCCCCAGCGAATGATTTCGTAATGCAGGAAGTCATTGGGCCTGAGATGCAGAGTCTCAGGATCGGAGATGCCCGTCCGGAAAGAACAAAATCCCTTGAAAACCAAAACCGTGACCGCCGCGATGAGATCGCCCTGACGGCGCGCCAGAAAGAAAAGATAGTGGTCCTTCCATTTTTCGAATTCAGCGAGCACGCGTTCTTTCGGTGCCAGCGTTTCGCCTGTCCTCTCGGCAGACGCTTGTGCCAGCCGCCAATATTCTTCTCCCAGCGGGATCGAGGGCCGCCGAACTTCAAGTTCGAGACCCCCGCGCTTCGCCTTTCGCACCGCCCGGCGCACAGGGGAGGGAATGGCACGGTCGATATCTTCCTCGCTTCTTGGAACCGATAAGTCGAAAATCTGATCATCTGCCGCCGTGACCCCTCCCGGAAAAGGCCGCAGGCCCAAGTCGCCGTAATAGACTCCGTCGCTATACCCTTCTGTGTCATCCCAGAACCTCGGCGATGCGGGATCCACGAAAAACCTCGGGGCAATGACCGGTTCCGAAAGGTGGACACGATCAACACAATTTCGAGCCGCCACTGTGTCGATGTACTCGAAAACCTCGCGCTCGATTCTTTTGCGGTCGGCGCCATTCAGTCCGTTTCGGACCGCCAGCCCAGCGGATCGATGAAGGCCGGTGTGGAGAGTCACCTCGGAAAAATGCCCCATACCCAGCGTAGAAAGATAAAGCGGTAAAATCGCAAGCAGAGCGTCTCCCTCCGTGAATGCGACCGAATGATTTTCTTCGCATTCCTCCCCAGCCCACTCCACCCATTCCTGCCGATGGAAAAACCAGGCTTCGTCAGACTCGCTCACGAATTCGTCCCACCGTTGGCGCTCGATTTCTTGGTAGCCGCGTATCATTTTCGAGTCATGACGTCTTCGTCCAGATCGCATTGAACCGCGTTCCGAAATAGGGATTCTTTTCGTGAATGTCCCGGATCTCGACAGTAGCGAGAGAGCCGTCAAGGAGATTCCGCACCGCGTCCTTGTCGAACGTGTAGCAGATGATTTGAATTTCCGCTTCTTTCAATCTACGGCTGATCCATCGATAGAACCTCTGCCTCAAGCTCTCCTCCGGCTGTTCGAAGGCCCCGTATTCTTCGATGACTTTTTCCCCGAGCCGCGCGGCATCGGCCTTTTTTTCTTCGTCCGGAATCGAGCCGACCATCACCCGCCCCCCGGGTTTCACGACCCGGATCATCTCCTCAAGCAACGATGCAAATTCCTCCACGGAAGGAAAATTCGTGATCACGTCGTAGCATAGAACCGCATCGAAGGAATCGCACGGAAGATCGATACGCTGCCCGTCGGTGACCTCAAACTTGCCGTTGGACAGTTCCAATCGACGCGCCACGGCGACTGCCGGACCCGACACGTCGATCCCCACGTACTCTCCGACCGAGGGAGCGATCGCCTTGGCGAGAAAGCCGGAAGCGCACCCCACCTCGAGCAACTTCGCATCCTTTCCGATTCGGAGTTGCTCCACCACCGAGGCGACGAGATCGTCGCGCAACGCCTTCTCTCCCCACAGGCCCGGATGCCGACCACTCGTGTAACACAACTCATCCCACCCGGGGACTCCTCTAACACCATGGGCACGAAGCGAGAAAAAAGCCGCTGCGTCCGACTTCCATCTGGGTTGGCTTCCAGTCTTCATCCTGAAAATTTCCCGTTGCAGAGGCACGGCTCCACGCCCTCTTCGTCAGCAGGTAGATTCCTTTTCTCTCTCATCTTACGAATACTTCTAGATAGCTGCCTCCCTCAACCCGGCCCGGCTCCACTCCTTCTCCCGTTCTCAGGTGCTCTGCCACTTGGCTCGGATGGCGTCCCGCGTCGAATCCTCAAGGCCGGAGACCGGCTTTTCGAAACGTCGCAATTCGGTTCCGACCGTTTCCACGGAAACCGGGAAAGCCCCCTCGATCGCCTTCTTCAGGGTTTGAACGGTTTCTTCCGGATTCTCCAACAGATCCTCGAAGGAGAGCCGTATCTTTCGGAGGAACGGAATCCGATCCCATCCTTCGTCGATGGAAGACTCGATTTCCCGGTATTGCTCGGCCACCTGCCCGATCGGATCCAAGCCCCTCAATTCGTGATAGTTGGCCGGCCTCAGGCTCCACCACTTTTCTGCATCGCCCAAGCGCCGTTCCCTCGCTCGCAGGATCGATGCGATATTCTCGACTGGATCCCTCCGCAAGTGAACGAGAAGGGTGTTTTCCAGTCGTTCCCATACCGACATGAAAAAGCATCCGAGCGAATTCTTATAGAGAACCGGTTTTTCAAAAATCTTCGAAATGTCCTCCAACGTTTCGCCGAGTGCTCTGATCTCATCTGTGCCAGAATTCCCTCCGGAAATGGGCTGGTGCACATCGGTTCCGGTGTTGTGGTAACGCGCCCAAAAATAACCGAACTCGTGCGGCTCCTCGATGCCGCTGGTGACGCCGTGCTCGCTGTGGAAATCGCGATGCGCGAGCATCTCGTTTCGCACGAAGATTTTCTGCAGCATCGCTCCGGTCAGAGGAGCTCCGTAGAACCGCGCCATCAGATTCGATGGATACGCCAGGTCGAGTCTGCTTGCGACGCACTGTGTGAAAAAAGTCGATCCGCACCGCGGTGCTCCGATCATGATGACAGAAGGGAAACTCGCCGTGCCCGATCCGGTCCGCTTTGACTTCAACCGTCCCTCGAGATCCTTCAACGATTCGTTCAGGTCATCCAGAAAGATCTCCGTCTCCGGATCCTTCCGGTATTCGTCCTTCCGCATGTTGGCGTCCATCGACGAATACGACCTGAGATCGCCGATCCATTCTCCATGCGTGTTCACGTCTTTCCTACGGCTTGAGCGCTTTGGCATTCCTCTTTTGAAAATTTCAAGTGCGTTCCGAAAAGCGGGAAGTACTCCTCAGCGAAAATCCGCACTCATCCGCCTAACCTCCTCGACCCACTCCGAAATTCCATCTTCCAAGGGAATCCGTGGGCTCCACCCCAATTCCTTTCTTGCTTTCCCGATCCGAAAGCGAGCTCGGTAATGTTCTTGGGGATCCGGCTTCCCGGACGGGCGAATCGGCGACTCGCATCCCGGAACAAGATTCTTCACGAGGTGCGCGAGATCGATCATGCTTCTCGGTTTCCCGCCGGAAATGTTGAAGATTCCCCCTACGTTTCGCCTTCGGATACACGCAAGCACTGCGGCGGCGACATCATCCACGTGCGTAAAGTCCTGGCACCGGGTTCCCGATCCATGGTAAATCAGTTCCGCACCCTTCGTTGCGCGCTCAATGAAGACTTTCAGCACCGTGGAAGCACTCTGCCCGGGGGCGTAGGGAGCCGTGACCCGAAGGCAAACCTCTCTAACATCCCGAGCGAGCAACGAACGTTCGGACTCGAGTTTTCCCCTCACGTAGGCGTCGGGTGGTCGAACGGGCGAATCCTCGGTCTTCCATTCCTCATCCATCCCGTAGACACTGGTACCCGACATGTAGATTAGTCTTACTCCCCGCCTCTGTTTCAAACTCGAAATAATCGCTCGGTCGATCTCACGGTTCATCACCCTGCAGTCCTCGGCGCTCCGTCCCCCGACCGGTAACACAGCAGCACAATGAACAATTTGGTATTTCCCATCTATGCCCACCAATTCGTCCAGATCTTTCGCCGTCAGGTCCGCTTCCACATATCGAAAGGGCTTCTCGCTTTCCCCGCTTCTCCTGTCGATACCGATTACCGGAATGCCTTCCCGGTGAAGATGTCTGCAGATTGCCTCTCCCAGCATCCCCCTCGCCCCGGTAACAACTGTCGGCTCAGCCTCCCGATTTTCTGATTTCGCCGTACGCGGCATATTGCTCCCTTCAGCCGGAATTGCACTTTATACTTTCATTTCCCTCGGAGCGGGACTTCTTGACCTCGGCGTTGATCGCACTTCCGAGATATCGCAACCCGCGGAGGGTCACTCACGTCGCTCGCCCTCCTGCCGACGCCACGCCATACCCTTCCCCACAGCGTCAAGACCTCGTGACCTCCTACCGGTATTCTTTCTCCACAAGCTCCGTGCTGCTTGACAACCCCAAGGAGTCGAGATCGTCGGCGGAATATTCGCAGTAGTACACACCGATTGAAAAGTGATTTTTCCTTTCTCGCGAACGCAGCCCGCGACAGTTGTCCGTGTTCAGACTCTAGGCCCGTCTCCAACTGGAGGTCTCCCCAACCGCGCACAGCGAGTGCGGCCTTCCTGAGAAATGTTACCGTTCAAGTCGTTCCCCACGACAGTCGAACGGGTCGAAGCCACCAAAGAACGCCACCGAGTTCGGTATGGGGACATCGCTCGCCGGCAACGAAAATACGTCTAAGAGACTGTTGAAAATCCCGGGAATGGAAAACTGCGAGACATTTTGTTTACTGGATAGGCGCTTCGAGGAAGTGGGGTATCCCCCACGCCCGAGGAGCAACGACGCCAGTAAACAAAAGGGCCGCAGCCCAACGGGTCGGTCAACAAACCTTACCGGCGAAGCCGCTATTCCTATAACCGAAAACCTCATAGATTTACCGTTGTGGGGTTTTTCAACAGTCTCCTAAGGCTTTCAGGAAATTTTAGGTTTTAACGAGGTAGAACTAATTCCGAATTCTAAGCCCCGCAGGTTTTCGGGCTGGAACGCCATTCAACGGCCCGTCTCAGCGACATCCTATTCAACGGACCTGGCTCAGCGACGATCATTTGAGTAGGTCGCGTGGGCTGATGGTGAAACTGGCCTCGGCCCAGGGCGATATTTCGATTTCCCCAGAGGTCGGATTGATACTCCCGCTGCGCTGCATCTCCTCCTTGGAAAAGCCGTAGCGGGCGCGCACATAAATCGTGACCTCATCGGCGAAAAGGTCGCCAAGTTTGAACTCGGATGCGACATTCAGCGGCCAACCCATTCCGTAGCCGTCGCTTTGACCACGAAGCTGGAGCATACTCATGGTCAAAGCCCGGCCTCTCTTGTCCCAATAACGTCGAAAGCCGAAGAGTTTCGCCAATGTCACTTCATAGTCGGAGCCGACACTCGGCAGGCTGTAGACCAGTGTCTGCCCGAGCGCCGTCTTAGATAGATCACGCGCCTGCGTGTTTATGGCTAACAGGTCGAGGTACGGGTCGAAATAACTCCACTGGCCAGTCGCGGGATTCAAAACCTCCATTGCACTATGCCCGCCGCCCCTTCCCATGAGCGCGCGCGCTTTGGGATCGAAGCCACTTACACCACGACACCGGATGCCGTTCATCTCAAGCAGCGCGCCGCTGAGATCGTTTACATGCCCGCATTCGCCAAGACCTGCCAGAAACGTATCGATTACGTGGCGGTGTTTCGTATCACTCGCCCAAAAATATATCTGGCGGGTATAGTTGAAGACCTCGCGAATGGCATCCTCGCTATTGAGCCCATAGCTCAAAGCGCGTGCTTGGCGCTCAAGTTCTTCGAAGTCCAGATCGTTCCACTGCGGCAACCGCATTGCCGAAACGCGAAACGGAAATTTCACGACATTCTGGTGCCCGTCGGTCTCTCGGTGTGGCGTTCTCAACAGCCAAAACTTCAGTCCCTGGCGACTCGTGATATCGGGCACGTGCTCGGAAGGGCTGAGCGCAGGGTAGCGCCAAAAGTTCGGGCTATCGAAGGTCGGAACCGTATCGAACTCAAAGTAGTAAAAGGCCTCGCGCCCGTCGAGATCACTGGCTGGGGCAAGTCGCACAGACGGGTAGAGACCGCCAGCTATCTCGATCTCAGGCGCATTTACTGTGGAGGTCGCCTCCACGACGCTTCCGTCATTCCCTACATAGCGGGCGAAAGGCACTCCTTCAGCGGCGATCTTCTTCGGCCAGGACGGCTCCCGGACAAAAGGCTTTGGGTAATAGACAAGCTTGAGCGCGTCCGTCGTGGCTTCGTCTATGCTCAGAAGATCGATGTCGTCAAAATCCGGCACAAATAGTTTTGCCCGTGCTCGGTACACATCGCGCTGTTGTTCCCTTTCAATTGCCTTGAGCCGATCCTCCGCCGCTGTGAGCTTTACCTCAAGCAGGTGCATGTCGCGCTGTTGTTCCCTTTCATTTGCCTTGAGCCAATCCTCCGCCGCTGTGAGATTTAACTCAAACGGGTGCAAAATATTCAACAGCAGATAAGTGCCGGTCGTCCCTCCGGCGATCAAAAGTAAGCCTATAGTCCAGAGTATAGCCCGTTTCATAGCAAATTTCTACATCGTCTCTTTCCCCCACAGCGTCAAGACCTCGTGACCTCCTACCGGTATTCTTTCTCCACAAGCTCCGTGCTGCTTGACAACCCCAAGGAGTCGAGATCGTCGGCGGAATATTCGCAGTAGTACACCGGATGGACCATCAGTGTCACGACGGATCCATTCGGCAGGCTACGAATCCGATTCAGGAGTTCCGCGTGAGTGACATCGACGTAATTCCACGGACGCTTCGTATCCACCACTTCGTCAAGTTCCCACCAACTCCACTGGTCACGGCCCCACAGCCATGCCTCGAAGTGGAGCTTCCGTTCCAACCGCAACGTCTCGGCATCGTATTCGAGGCCGCAGCTCCGCAGCGTCTCTTCTCCGACCGGGAGATGCACCGATTGAAAAGTGACCTTTCCTCCCTCGCGAACGCAGCCCTCAATCTCTCGCGGCCGGTACGGGACCTGGACATCTCTGAAGATCTCCCAATTTGCCGCTCCGTAGCTATCCTCGCTGTTATGCGTAGCACTTCCCGCAACTTCAATACCATTTTTTTGCAGCCATTTCACCTCCGATTTGAGAATCCTGATGCCGTCCCATCGATTTTCCAGGCAAAACTTCAGAGCATCATTGTGTATTCCTATCTCATGCCCAAGGGCCTGCAGGGCTTTTGCGATTTGAATGATTCCGGAATAGGTCTCCAGTTTGCTTCCCTCAATGCAAGAGTAGTATGCTGCGGAATGCAACAGGTAATAGGCAGAAGACACTCCGAATCGATGCTCAAGCTGGGCAAGATAAAGGGCCGTCTCGATATCGCAGTCCACGTCGTGCCTAACGATGATAGTTATTCCCGATCTTGAGGGACTTCGAAGAAACTCTCGCACTGATCGAAAGCGGACCGTTTCGACTCCCGCGAGATCTTCGAGAAGCTCGGCATAGGAACGCAGCGGCGATCCGATGCGCAAGCTCCCGGCGGAACGGTAGGCCTCCTCGACCCTCGCGGAGGCAGCAGACAAAATTTCCCGCGCCTCCATATCAATTACGGTTCGCACGTGCCGGTTCCATCGTCTGTCTTTTCTTTTCCACATGTTCGCCTAATTTCTGGCTGCGGCTCCCGGGAGACTGTTGAGAAGCCCTTAAACGAGAATTCCTAGCCGCTCAACTGCGCGCCGGTTCGGAATTCGCCACGTGCCTCCACCCGTAGTAGACCGGATGGACCACCAGGTTGAGAAAGGTCCCCTTGGGAACATCGGCCAGCGTCTGAAGGAGCTTTTCCGCAGTGAGGCTTTCCGATTCTCGATGGGTCCCTTCGCGCATTTGCACGAGAATCCGGGCATTGGCCTTCTCCTCCTCCCAATGCCAGTTGTCCGAGGCCATGATGCAGCCGTAGCCCACGCTCGAATGATCCTGCCAGAAGAGCTCGTTGCATTCGTAGCGAAGACCGAGTTCCTTTTCATCCAGTTGCTGGAGAAGGGCTGTCTTCCCTTGGAACGTCATCGAGTCCGGGCATTCTCCCGGTTTATCCCAGAGCGCCTTTTGGCGGCCTTTGAAAATGGCGTAGTTGCACGCGCCGTAGGCTCCCACCGAGTTGTGGGCCGTCGTACCCTCGATCTTCAGCCCGGCTTCCCGGAGCCACTCGATTTCTTCCCTCACCGCCGCGGCGCCGTCCGCGCCCCAGCCTTGGTATACGTGCAGCCCGTCCGTGTGCAGACCGATTTCGTGGCCCATGTCCTCGATCTGCCGGTAGATGTGTCTCATGCAGGAATGCCGCAAGAAGACGTCCTCCTTCCAATTTCCGTAGTAGGGAGAAGTGTGCAGGATATACCAGGAAGAACGAATCCCGCAGTCGGCTTCCATCCGGGCGGTTCGCAAAGCGCTCACAATATCGATGTCGACATCATGCCAGTCACCTTGTCTGCCGGGGGCGGCTCGGAGAAATCGATTTCGGCGAAGGTCCGGGTCTCGATCCCGGCCTCGTTCAGCGCATCCAGCAGGTCACCATAGGCTTTCTGCGCATCGATCTTGACCACCGAATCCGGCTGGCAGTGACCGTAGAAGACCGTTGCGTTCACCAGGTCCCAGATCTCCTCCACGCACTTGCCCGAGTCCCGCACCTCGTATGGACGGAACTTCGGGGCGGGACCGCCGGATGTTTCAGTATTCGTCGATGACATATTCATTTCGGTTGGAATCATTCGCCACGCAACCGGGCCAGGATTCTCCGCTTCAAGCCGGTCGGCAGAAGTCGCAGCACCCGGTCCGGGCAGATGCGATTCACCAATAGCGCCCATTGCCGGAACGAGCGTCCCAGGAACCGTCCGGGAGATACGGCCTTCTGCTCCACGGGAAGGAGGACCTCTTCCCCGCTCTCCACCGTTCCGGCCAATCCACGCCTGAGACCTTTCAATGCCCCGGTAACGTAGGGACGCTTCTGCGGCAGAGCATCCAGACGCTCCACTTGCCGACGGACGAATTCCGGATCGAAGCGGTCCCGCGGATACCCGAGCGCTTCCTGATAGCGTCCGACACACAAGTCCACTAGAAACCGGTCTTCCTGCCGAAGCTCCCGCTCCCATCGATTGCCATCGAAACCCTGGTTCTCCACCGAACGGCGGTACTGTTCTTCGTAGAATTTCTTGTCCCGGTTACCCTCGGGAATGCGAATTCCCTCGGCAAACTTGAGAAGACTGATCGTGCCTTGATTCCCCATCACCGGATGATGTTCGAATTCCCAAAACCGGAGGGAGGCCGGGGTGTAGTCGACGCCGGTAAACTGTGCAAAGCGTTCCAGCCAGCTTTCTTTCCCGGCCAGAACGTCTTCGTAGCGGCAAA
>JBBDRG010000006.1:0-62629 GCA_040905585.1 Verrucomicrobiales bacterium | reverse complement strand
ATAATTAAAAGTACAAATTATATTTTCATGGCGCTTTCATGCGTAAGCCCTGGCCTGAAGGAGGTCGCGGATCTCTGCGTCCACGGACTGAACCCGCCCTTTTATCGCACGGCCCCGAAGTCCGTAAAGGAGGCCTTTGCTCATAAGCTTTTCGAACCGCCAATCGACGAATCTCCCAATCGTCGCTGGCTCACCGCCCGGCTCATCCGCGATACCATCGAACAGGTGCCTGGCGTTACCTCCGGGCATCTCCGCCAGATCTGGCACACCGGGCTGATCGAGTCCGGACGCGCCCTCGATCTCGCTGATGCCGGGGTCGAGGAACAGCGCGAATGCTGGGCCATCTTCCAGGCGCGGCAGCTGCAGCGCTACGTGCTGGAAACCTTCCTGCGTGTCTTCGAGCTGGCCCTCGCGGACCACTGTCGGTCGATCGAGACCATCGTTGCGTGGGCTCAACGACATGCCAAGGACATCGGCGGGCTCTCCTCCGCTAACTTCGGTGAGCTGGTGAGGGATGAGGCGCTCGCGGCCGGCAGTCCGGAGGATTTCGATAGCGCCAGCCGATACTGGAACGAGAAGGTCAGTGGCAACGAATCCCACTACGAATGGGTCGATGCCGGGGCGCCGGAGGACGAGCCCAGTCGGGCGCTTCGCATGCTCGCTCGATGGTTCCTCCGGACGCGATCCTGGCCGGAAACCTACCGGCGACACGCCCAGCTGCACTGGGACGGCGCGAACCGGGCCTCCATCGCCTGGTTTATTCCCTGGCTCGAGAAGCGGATGGATCAGCGGCTCGACACCTTCCTTGAGGAGATCTTCTCGGAGCTGGTTTTCAGCCAACATCTCCGCACGGCACTCTCCCGCTTCGACGGGCGAATCCAGCGCCTACGCTTCCTGCTCGGCGACGAGGGGATCGTGCCCACGAGATCCTCCCAGAAATACCTTGGACAGGGGGAGGCTCCCTGGATGGCGGATCGCCTCGACGCCTTTCTCGACCTGCTGTCGGATCTCGAGGTGGTCGAGCGAGTTGATGACGGACAACTGACCTGCGGTCCGAACGCGGGATTCCTGGACCAGTAATCGACCGAAAACCATGGCCCGCTGGTTCTACAACCGCCCCCAGGAATGCTGCGACGAGTCCGAGGTGAAAGTCGCCACGAAGCTGCGGCGCCTCAGCAAGCGGTGGATCATCCGGTGGGGATTCTACTACGAGGACAACAAGGGCGTGCGCCGGGAGGGGGACTTCCTGATCTTCGATCCCCTCCACGGCCTGCTCGTCCTGGAGGTGAAGGGGTTCCGGCTGCGGGGATTCGCCCCCACCGGGAAGTGGGAGGGCGACCCGACGAAGAACAAGGACCATCCGCTGTTCCAGCTGGACCAGGAGTTCTCGGCGGTGATCCGGGCGTTGGAGGAAGTGCAGCCGGGCTGGCGTCCCGTGGCCAAGGCGCTCTGCTTGCCCAACGAGGTCATTCCCGAGGGCCAGACGAGCTACCAGAGCATCCCCCGGGAGTTGATCGTGGACGGTCGCGACCTGGAAAAAATCGACTCCGTTTTCGGTCGGTTCTTCCAGGGAAAGCAGCCGCGGAACATCCAGCAGCATCGCGACGTGTTCCTGCAGGCCTACGGAAAAGGCGGGCGTCCGGAGGAAATGAAGCATTTCATCGATCACAACGAGGCCATCTTCCGCAAGCAGCTCACTCGCCATTATCACCTGCTCGACATCCTCGAGGACAACCGTCAGCTCTTCGTGGAGGGCGGCGCGGGAACGGGCAAGACCTGGAACGCCGTGGAAAAGGCGGCTCGCCTGGCCGAAGCGGGCGAAGGCTCCGACGTGCTCCTGCTTTGCTACAACATCGCCCTCGGCCGTTTCCTTCGCGACCTCGTCGGGCGGCGGAAGCTGGAGCGGGGGAGCATTTCCGTCTTCCAGTGGGAAGAGCTGGCGGATCACCTCCTCGCCGCCTGTGGAATGGAGAACGAAGCTCCGGCTCCGGATGCTCCGGCAGAGGAGAAGATCCGCTATTACGAGCAGGATCTCCCGGGCCTGCTCCTCGAGTGTGTGCGCGAAGAGGGATTCGCCGAGCGGTTGCCGAAGTTCGACGCGCTCGTCGTGGACGAGGCCCAGGATCACGACACCGCCTTCCCGGAAGCGCTCGATGACGAGGGCCCGCATGCCGATCGGACCGACGCTCGGTGCGGCTGGTGGTCCATCTACTTCGCACTGCTCCGCGATGGCACGAAAGCTCCCATATCGTTGTTCTACGACCGGGCGCAGAGGCCACCCTTTCGTGGTTCGGGCGGCTTCGAGGCCGACGTGCTCGCCGGTCACCTCAGCCAGCCGGCCTTCGCCCGTCTCCCGCACGCCCTGCGCTACACGCAGCCGGTCTACGATTTTCTGCTTACGCTCAATGCCCCAGGGACCGAGCGCCTGGTCGGACAGCTCTGCGAGCCCGACGACCTGCCGGAAGGCCCCGAGGTCGTTTCGGTAGAACTGGAGGATCCTTCGGCCGATGTCGTGCAAGAGGCTGTCGAGGAGATCATCCGCAGTTGGGTCGAGGACGGTTACTGTCAGGCCGAGGACATCCTCATCCTCCACGCCCGGACCCGGCTGGAGGACAGCGCTCTCGGCTCCCGTGAATCGCTCGGTGGCTTGCCGCTGGTCGAATATGGAACGCCGCCCGACTCCACCCGGAAATGCATCCGTCACCTGTCGATCAACCGGGCCAAGGGACTCGACTCGCTCGCCGTCATCCTTGTGGGCGTGTGGCCGTTCCAGAAGACCCGGCACGCGGATAGCCAATACACCTACTTTATGGGAGCGAGCCGGGCGAAGCAGTTGCTGGGAATTGTGCACGGATGAAGATCAGTGGCCCCATGACCGAGGAGGAATTCCAGCAGTTCGTAGCCCGGGTCGACTGGACCTTCGCCAAGAGCATCCCGAATTGGCCCCACTTCTACCTGGTGGAGGAGGAACTTGGCGACCCAGCTGCTTTCGCAGCCGCCCGCGCCTTCATCCGGGATCATGGCTACGACGGACACTTCTTCGATCTCGTTGTCCGCTACTACGATGTCGGCGGCTGGACCTACTGGTCATCGCCGTTGGTCAGACCTTTCGAGGAGCAATACATGATCAACCGATGCCGGACGGAATACACCTGGGACGCGCTGGCCAAGGCCGGGGAGCTACCGCCAGAAGGGTTCGAGGGAAAGATTCTGTCGCTGGCACCGATGCTGAAGGATCCGGAGTTCCAGGCTCTCGTGTGCAGAGGAGGCGCAAGCGGGGATATCGAGAAGCGGCAGGAGATCGGTCAGCGCCACCGGAAGCTGTTCCACGCTTTGCCCTATCTGCTGGGTGAGGAGTCCATCCGAAATCAGTGCAGCGCCGCAGAGCGGTGTCAGCTCGAAGCCATCCTGACCGTGCACGAAGATGCCGAGGATTTCATCACCGCCACCTGACCCCATGTGCCATCTCTCCAAGTCGAAGATCATCGCCTACCGCCAATGTCCGAAACGGCTCTGGCTCGAGGTTAATCGCCCCGAACTCCGGGATGACTCCGGGGCGCAGGCGGTGTTCGCCATCGGGAACGAGGTGGGAGATGTCGCCCGTCAGGTGTATGACGAGAATGGAAACGGCGTCTTTCTCGACCTCGACGAGATCGGGTTCGCCGAGATCTTCGCACGGAGCGATGAGCTGCTCGCCGCAGGCCAGGTGCCCGTGTTCGAAGCGGGCTTCCGCGGCGGGGGTGGACTCGCCTTTGCCGACGTCATGCTTCCGGATGGGACCGCGGCACCTCCGCGCTGGCACATGATCGAGGTGAAATCCTCGACTTCGGTGAAGGACTACCACCGGGACGACGTTGCCGTGCAGAGCTGCATTGCCTCTGCGGCCGGCATCGAACTGGCCTCGGTGGCACTCGCCCACATCGACAATACCTTCGTCTACCCGGGCAACGGAGACTATCGCGGGCTGTTCCATGAGGAGGATCTCACCGAGGAGGCGCTGGCAAGGCGAGAGGAGGCTGCTGTCTGGATCCGGGAAGCGCAGATCGTTGCGGCACGCCGGGAGGAGCCCGCCATCGACACCGGATCGCACTGCGCGGACCCGTTCGATTGTCCATTTCTCGCCTACTGCAATCGGGGCCAGGTGGAGGTGGAGTATCCTCTGACATCGCTTCCTCGCTTTCGTGCGGTCGCCCGGGAACAGTGGGAATCCGAGGGTGTCTTCGATCTTCGCGACCTTCCCGACGAGGCCCTGAACGATCAGCAGCGCCGGGTCAAGACGGTCTCCGTTTCCGGGGAAGCGTGGTTTGATCGTGAAGGCGCCGCGACGGATCTGGCCCCACACGGGTTCCCGGCATGGTTCCTCGACTTCGAGACGGTTTCCTTTCCGGTGCCGGTCTGGGCGGGAACGCGGCCCTACCAGCAGTTGCCTTTTCAATACAGTCTGCACCGGGTCGATGCGTCAGGGGCGTTGAGCCACGAGGCTTTCCTCGATCTCTCGGGCGAGGATCCCGAGGAAGCGTTTGCACGGTCTCTGGTTGATCAGTGCGGCGACACCGGTCCCGTCTTCGTCTACAACGCCCCCTTTGAGCGAGGCGTCATGCGCAAGCTGACGGATCGAATTCCCCAACACGCAGCCGGTCTGGAAGGAATTATCGACCGTCTCGTCGACCTCCTGCCCGTTGCACGGAACCGCTACTACCATCCCGACCAACACGGCAGCTGGAGCATCAAGGCCGTGCTGCCCTGCCTGATGCCGGATCTCTCCTACGGGGAACTCGAGGGAGTGGCTGATGGGGAAATGGCCTCCACCGCGTTCCGCGAGGCGATTGCCCCTTCGACGACGGAAGAAAGGCGAGCGGAGATCGAAAGAGAGCTGCTGGCCTACTGCCACCTGGACACGCTCGCGATGGTGCGGATGTGGGAGGAGTTTCGTGGTGGCCGGGAATCGTGAACTGGCTGAAACCATGCTTGAGCACGGCCTTGCAGAAACGCTCATCCGGCAAAGATCCCGACGAGGCTCTTCTTGATCTTCGGACAGGGCCGGTCGAGATCGATGCTGACCATGCGGACCGAATCTCCGTTGAGCCTCAACCAAAAACACTGAGTTGGTGATCGACGGCGAGAATATCTCGGACGACAGAGGTGTAGTGGTGAAATGCACGGCTTGGTAGGACCGTCCTCGATCCCAACCCGACTTTCGCGATTCGCGGCTCCACCGGCCATTCACGGAAACTTCCAGAGGTTGCGCAGGCGCTCCTCCCTCTGCTACCGTCGCCGCACTCCACCGTCCATGGCCACCCACTCCGAACTCTCGAACTTCATCTGGTCTGTCGCCGACCTACTGCGCGGCCCGTATCGCCCGCCTCAATACGAACGGGTCATGCTGCCGCTGACGGTGCTGCGGCGCTTCGACTGCGTGCTGGAGCCGACCAAGGAAGCCGTGCTGGCTCGGTATGCGAAGCTGGAGGGAGGCAAGGTCCGGAATCTCGACCCCATCCTGAACAAGGTCGCCGGCGACGGGAAGGACATCGGCTTCCACAACCACAGCAAGCTCGACTTCTGGAAGCTGAAGGGCGATCCCGACCAGATCGCGCTGAACCTGGTCAGCTACATCAACGGATTTTCCGAGAACGTGCGGCGGATCTTCGAGTATTTCGAGTTCGAGCAGGAGATCCAGAAGCTGGAGCAGGCTAACCGCCTCTTCCTGGTAATCTCGAAATTCTGCGACATCGACCTGCACCCCGACCGGGTCGACAACATTCAGATGGGCCTGGTGTTCGAGGATCTGATCCGGCGGTTCAACGAGGCTGCCAACGAGACGGCGGGTGACCACTTCACCCCGCGCGAGGTCATCCGCCTGATGGTGAACCTGCTACTGGAGCCGGACGACGACCTCCTGACCAAGCCGGGCATCATCAAGAAAGTCTGCGACCCCGCCTGCGGAACCGGGGGGATGCTGGCCGAGGCGCAGGGCTGGCTGCGAGAGCACAATCCGGACGCCAAGCTGCTGGTCTTCGGGCAGGACTACAATCCCCGCTCCTACGCCGTCGCCGCCTCGGACATGCTGATCAAGGGACACCAGGAGAGCCGGATCGAGTTCGGCAACACCTTGACCGACGACCAGTTTTCAGGCGAGCGCTTCGACTACCTGCTGGCGAATCCCCCCTTCGGAGTCGATTGGAAAGCCGAGCAGAAAGAGGTAAAGCGCGAACACGAGTCCCTCGGATTCGGCGGACGCTTCGGACCGAAGCTGCCTCGCGTGAACGACGGTGCCCTGCTCTTCCTTCTTCACATGATCGACAAGTTCGAGGACGTGGATGAGAAAAAGGGCAAATACGGTAGCCGCGTCGCCATCGTCTTCAACGGCTCTCCCCTCTTCACCGGCGGGGCCGGATCGGGCGAAAGCGAGATCCGCCGCTGGATCCTCGAGAACGACTGGCTCGAGGCCATCGTCGCCCTGCCCGAGCAGATGTTCTACAACACCGGGATCGGCACCTTCGTCTGGATCGTGACGAACCGGAAAGCCACCCGCCGCCGGGGCAAGGTCCAGCTGATCGACGCTCGCGAGCGGTGGAAGCCCATGCGCCGCAGCCTCGGGGACAAGCGCCGCTACCTGACCGAGGACGACATCGAGACCGTCACCCGCGAGCACGGAGAGTTCGGCGAGACCGACACCTGCAAGCTCTTCGACAACGAGGATTTCGGCTACCGGCGCATCACGGTGGAAAGGCCGTTGCGGCGGGTGTTCGAATTCACGAGGGAAGGGAAGGAAGAGATGCGGAAACTCTTCGAGGACCACGAGTATTCCCTCTCGCTGATGGGAGCCCTCGACGCGATCGAGGCGGGCTTCGGCTTTGAGCGCCACACCGACTACAACGAGATCGCCGACGACCTGAAGCCCCACCTGAAGGTGATCGAGACGGACAAGGGCTGGAAGGCCCTCTTCCACGGCCGCTTCTTCTCGACCGACCCCGGGGCCGAGCCGGTGGTGAAAAAGCGACACAAAGACGGCTCCGTGGAATACGAGGCGGACGGCGATCTCCGGGATTTCGAGAACGTGCCGCTGAAGGAGGAGGTCGAGGACTACTTCGCCCGCGAGGTGCTGCCCTATCGCCCCGACGCTTGGATCAACGAGAACGTCGTCGACGAACAGGACGGCGAAGTCGGGAAGGTCGGCTACGAGATCAACTTCAACCGCTTCTTCTTCCGCTACGAGCCGCCGCGGGATCTGGAGGAGATCGACACGGATCTGGAGAAGGTGGAGAAGCGGATTCTGGAGTTGCTGGAGGAAGTGACGGAGTGATGGAATCGCTCGACAAAATTTGGCTCAAGAGTCTTCCAGAAGATTGGGGGATGCCCCCCGTATGTGCCCGATATGAGGTTCAGTTGGGCAAGATGTTAGATGAGAAGAAGATCAAAGGCGACGACCTCGCTCCCTATCTGAGGAACACCGACGTCCAGTGGGGAAGAATCAACGTAAGAGTTCTTCCCGAAATGGATTTCAATGAGTCGGATCGATTGCGATTCGCCTTGCGCCAAGATGACGTCCTGATGTGCGAGGGAGGCGAAATCGGACGCTGCGCACAATGGAAAGGCGAACTGGACGAGTGCTACTACCAGAAGGCGCTACATCGGTTGCGTCCTCGAACAAGAGCCGATGAACCGCGTTTCTTTGTCTATGCGATGGCAGCACTCGTCGAGACTGGAATCCTTCAAGTAAGCCAGGCGGCTACCATCAAGCATCTTCCTTCGGAGAAACTCCGACTCGTTCGATATCCTGCTCCACCCCTCGACCAGCAACAACGCATCGCCGACTTCCTGGACCGGGAGACCGCGCGAATCGACGAGTTGGCAGCGGAGAAGGAGAAGATGCTGGCACTGCTGGAGGAGAAGCGGGCCGCCCTCATCAGCCGCGCCGTGACCCGCGGCCTCGATCCCGCCTCCCCCCTGAAGCCCTCCGGCCTCGACTGGTTGGGTGAGATCCCGGAGCATTGGGAGACAAGGCGTCTCGGCTATCTCTTCACGATGCAAGGCGGGTGCACTCCGTCGAAAGCAAACGACGAATACTGGAGCGGCGAAATCCCTTGGGCATCTCCCAAGGACATCAAGCGCCCTGTTCTTGCTGACACAATCGACCATGTGTCCGAAGAGGCGGTTGCCCAATCTACATTGCGGCTAATCGATCCTCCGGTCATCCTCCTCGTCGTGAGAGGCATGATTCTCGCGAAGCGAATCCCAACTTCCCTCACCTCCGTCCCACTGACTGTGAATCAGGATCTAAAAGCTCTGAGAACGGATCCGTCCACCGTGTTGCCTGAGTTCTTGAAGATCCTGTTCGATGGCTTGCAGGCCCCGTTGATGACGGTGGTTGAGGAGTCTGCTCACGGAACACGCTGCCTCCGAACGGATCTTCTCACAACTTTCAAAGTCCCCCTTCCCCCGGTTCCCGAACAGAAACGAATCGTCGATAAACTCGAAACCGAGAGACAGAGATCCTCGGAACTTGCCAGCGAGCTAAGGAATTCGATCAAGCTTCTCAAGGAGCGACGCTCTGCCCTTATCACCGCCGCCGTCACCGGCCAGATCAAAATCTGAAGTCCTCTCCAACGGCGCTTCCCGAGAACGCCCTTCTTCGCCAAGTCCACGGAGTATGTATTCGAGAAACTCAATCCAACTCCATCAATGAAAAAGTTCAAGACCGACACCAGTGCATTCCATCTCTTCGCTACGGGATTCATTCCAGAAAACGACAGGGCTCTTCTCATATCGGCGGTGGATCGCCCCCGAGAGACAGAATGGTTCGCTGAAAACTACGTGCTGCGACCGGGGCGCGACTTCACGGCGGACCGCATGCACTACCATTTCGATCCAACTCGCCATCCTGACCTCAATTTCGATGTCGTCCCCAGCCTCCAGAGCGAACTGGAACGAGGAATCGACCTCGCGTGTCACCGTTTGCAGGCCCAGATTTTCGAGGAAACTCCCGAAGTTCTTCGCGGGATCGGCCCTCTTTCCGACTGGATGAACGGCCCATTGGAGTTCGGCTGGATGGTAAGCTACTGCCTTCACCATCCGATGGCCGATACGCTCCGAACGATTCACTCCGAGACGAGATGTGCCGCCTTGAAGGAGGCACTGGAGAAGCTGCTCTCCATCGAGGGAATCACCCTCGAGGCCTATTAGGAGCCATTGATTGTCAATAAGGGTGTATGGTGGCTCGTGGACCTCTACCGCCGCACCCTCGAATGCCTGAAGTTCGCGACACGGCTCGACGGAAGCCCGTTGCTGTCGTCTGAAGAAGCCCTGACACGAACGACTCTGGTGACTCGTGCCGTGTGCGATGCCGGGTTCAAGCTTGAACCACGTGTAGTGCCTTTCCCTCTGCCAAAAGAAATTGAGGGGCGCTACCCCGCCTACCGGATTGCCGATCCCCGCTTTGATCTGGACAAACCACAGGCTCCGGTTTTCGCCGTGGAGGGGCCCGGGTTGAGCGATGGAGACCTGGTGAAACTCTCCGAGTGCTGCGTGCTCGCGGACCGCCATCTCGGGAAAGACTGGTGGAGCCGGAACAAAAAAGCCCTGCGGAACCCGCAAGGTCACCTGGATCTACTCGAGGAGATCTGGTGGTTGGGTCGATTCCACGGGGTCGCTGGCGTGGTCCCGAACGTGAAACTCGATTCCGCCCGAGCGAAAGACGTGGATTGGATGCTCCGCGCCGGCGAGCTGGGCCCTGGACTCCCCGGTCAACCGCTCAACCTCGAGGTGAAGTTCAAGCGCCGGGACTGGGTGGCGCGAGTCGACGGGACCGACTTCGTCCGCGACGGCTTCAATTGGTATTTCGAGGGATTCGAGGGAAAATTCTCTCGTCACGGGGACGGCTCGGCTCTGAACCTGGCCTGCATCTCCACCTTCGCCCCTCTCGATCGGGAGCTGGCCGTCGCCGCCGAGGAGTTCCTGGCCAAGAATGACGCCGTCGACGGCGTGCTGGTGTGGTCGCACCATTGCCTCCCGGGGCAGGAGCATCTCGGCATCTGCGCCCGAAAGGACAGCGATTACCTGAGAACGCTGATGACTCCCCCCTCCCCGGAGCACGAGGAGCGGGTGGTGCCGCTCCGCTACGTGCTGCGAAACGGAAAGGAGCGGAGACCGCTGACTCCGGAGGAAACCATCCAGATGCTGAGCAACTTTCACCAGGACCACCCCTCGTGATCCGAAATGTTTCGCATGAAAATCTCCGTCCCTCTCGAATCCGACGACCAAGGCTACATCGACCGCGAGTGCCCGGCGGCTCCCCACTGTGAATTCCCCTTCAAGGTCCACGAGGACGACTGGTTGAATCTCTTCCGGGACGAAGCCGTCTACTGTCCGCAGTGCCGACACGAAGCTCCCTCGAATCAATGGTTCTCCAAGGACCAGGTGGAACACCTTCGACGAGAAGCGCTGAACCAGGCGAAGGGAAGCCTCCACGACGCGCTTCGGGACATGGCCTGGTCTTTCAACCGCGGACAACGGAGGGATTCCCTGATCACGATGTCCCTGCAGGTCACCGGATCGCGACCTCGTTCCTTCGTCCTGCCCGCCAGCGCGGCGGAAGCGCTGATGCTGGAGGTAGCCTGCGAAGATTGCGGCGCCCGATTCGCCGTCATCGGGGCCGCCTTCTTCTGTCCATGTTGCGGTGACAACTCGGCGGACCGGATGTTCGACGACGCCCTGAAGAAAGTGCTCATCAAGATCGACTCTCTGCCCGGACTGCGATCGGTCGTGGAGGAGACCCAGGGAAAGGATGCGTCGGCCCTCCTCTCCCGATCCCTGGTGGAGAGCGGTCTCGGAGAATGCGTGGGGGCTTTTCAGCGTTTCTGCGAACAGGTCTACGAGAGAATTTCTCCCGTAGAGAAGATTCGCCGCAATGTCTTCCAACGCCTCGGCGACGCTTCCAACCTCTGGCGCGACAAGCTGGGAGAAGGCTACGAGAACTGGCTGACGGCCGATGAACTCCGGGAATTGAAGATCTTCTACCAGCGTCGGCACCTCCTGGCTCACCAGGAAGGGATCGTCGACGAGGATTACGCGAGGAAGTCGGGAGATACCACCTACGCGGTCGGTCAGCGCCTCGTCGTGGCCGAGGCCGATGTCACGCGGATGGTGGAACTGATGGGCCAGCTGGGGCGAGAGATTCGCATGCGAGCCTCCGAGGTGCCGCGTTCGGATGCTCCCCGTGCGTGATTCCACCCGACGACGCATTCCTCATCGACTCCACGAAAAGGCTGAAAGCGCCTGTAGACTGCCGGGTATGGGATGCAAGCCGGTCGCTCAAGCCGAGACCTCCACCTCGGTCTCGAACATCGCGGCGATCTCCCGAACGCGCTGTGGAATAGCCAAGGACGGAATCTCCTGCTCCACGGCCGTGTAGAGGTCATGCTCGGCGCCGTCCGCTTCGATCGTCATCGCGAGAGCGAACCGCTGCCTGCTGTCCCAGCGCCCGAGCTGTTTGCGCAGCTTCCACCATCCGTTGACCGGATACACCACGAGGGCGTCCCGGGAAGCAAGATCGATCGCTTTCCCCTCCCAGATATCGTGGTGAAGCGAGCCACGGTCCTGATTGTTGGAGCCGACGATCCAACCCTTGGAAGCGTTTCCCCGGTCCCCTTTCCTCCTCCGGCCCAGCTTGTCGTGAATCTTTTTCGACCGGTTCGCGACGAAGGTGTCGATGCTCTCGGTGGACGTCTTCAGGTCGAAACGCAGTCCACAGTTCGCGTATCGGAATTTGGATTTCGCGAGCCCACGTCGCCCCGGATTCGGCTCGATGAAGTAGGAAAGCGTCACAACGAGCCTGACCTTACTCGTGCCCATTTCCTCGAGAACCGATTTCGGGACAGGCAGCGGAAGCAAGACCATCTCTCTCGTCTCGATGTCCGACCCGTCCTCCACTTTCCCGAAGGGTTGGATCTCCTCCTGGAAGAAAAAGGTGGCCCGCGACCGGCTGCACGAGACAGCTCGCTCCAGGCTGGGCTCGCCGAACCCGACGGTGCGCACCAAATTGGTGACGTCTCCCTTCTTCCTGAGATTGACGCCCTCCAGCATGGCCGGTGTCCACCGGGCGGAATTCACGAGGAGAGCCCGAACCGTTTCCGGCCAAAGCTCGGGAGACTCGGCGTGGATCCGCGCCGCCATCCGGGCGACGGCAGCCGTGGCGGCGCTCGTCGCTCCGGTCACCGCGAATTGCCCTTTGCTGAGAAATTCGTGGTGCAGCGACAAGGGTAGAAGAGGATCGGAACTCTGGGTGCGATCGGTGTAGTCGTTCCCTCCCTCGAACACGATTTCCGGCTTCAGGGGACAGTCCGAAGCTCCGAACTCCACCCACTTTCGCGTGGTTCGCGAGTAGGGCGACAAACCGCCCGCCGGCGCAACACATTCTTCTCGGGGGTCGGTGTAGTGGGTGTTGGCCCCGACGGAGAGGGCATTCCAACTCTGTGCCGGATCCTGAAAGGCGGCATCGTGGTTGTCCTTGGGATAGGACGTGGGATCAAGAACGTTTCCGCCCGACACGACGAAGAGCCTTCGCGGCTGGTCCTCGTCCAGATAGGACACCGTAGCCTCGTCGATCGCGGCCGACCAGGAGGTGGGCAGACCATCGGGCGCCAGATCGGGAAAATCCGGCGCATCCTCCGCGGTGACCGCCATGGAGAAGACACGATTCGACCGATCCTTTTGCTTCTGCTCGATCCGCGCCATGCACTCCTGGGTCACGGCCCCGTAGTTCTTCGGTTCGTGGGACTCGGAGAAATGGAGCAGCTTCACCGACTCGACCCAGTGGGTTCGGGGCGGCAGCGGATTGCCGTCGGTGGCTGGTCTCAAATCGCCGTAGGCGGCCAGCCCACCCATTTCGGTTCCGTGTCCGTCGTCGTCGGCCGGTCCCCAATCCTCGTCCCACGACTGGCAATCCGCTTTCCGACATAGAGGTCTCAGGAGCGGGTGCTCGCGGTTCATCCCCGTGTCGAGGATGCAGACGGAGGGGGCGTCCGCGGGCGGAGGCGATGGCGGTGGAATCTCGGAGGCGGCAAGATCGGGGGTCCCGTGCGTCGCTCCACTTGCCAGCGTGGCTCGGACCGGCTCGCGAATCTCGGCGAGGCAATTGAGGATCCCAAACGATCGGGCCAGGGCATCCTTGTCCGCCTGAAGGAGCAGGACCGTGTGCTCGGGCAGCTTCAGGCTCGGCCTCTGAAGCGCGAAACCGTTCTTCTCACATTCACTCCTGACCGCGCTCACGTTCGTTTGGCGCGTCTCCTCACTCTTTCCGCGACGAATCCAGACTTCCCACCAGATCGCTTTTCCGGACTTCGGCAGAGGTTTGTCCGTCGTCCACAGGGAAGCCAGGCTTGCCAGACCGATCTGCTCGATCGGATCGACGAAATCCTTGTTCGTCTCCTTCTGGATATATTTCTCCAGGCGCCCGACGAAATACTGGAGCGAGCCGTGCTCGACGAACACGGTGGCTTCGGATCGATACGTGTCCTCCCCGGTTTCGACCATCCTGACGTTGAGCAGCTCCACACCCCGCGTGATGGAGTCGAGCGTCTCCAGTTGACGTTTGAAATGGGGATTGATCGTGAAGGTGAGGAGAAAGCCCCTCTCCGCCAGATAGTCTTCGCCAAGCGCGGTGAACTGAGTTTCCACCGCTTCCGTCTCGGCCTGTCGCAACTGTCCCAGCAGGCGCTCGCCGTGTGCCTTTCGACTGCCTTGGAACGTCTCGTGCTTGTCGCTGGAATCACCGCCGCCGTCGTTCCATTGATAGGGAAGACGGGCCGAGGCGTTCTCGATCTGAATGGGGGTGCGAGACTGGTCTCCTTCGGGCATCGCGAATATCAAGAATCTTTAACGGATCATACCCGCCGATTCTTTGAAAGGAAGTCCTTTCTCCGGTTCACCGCCTCCAAAAGGAGAGACGTGGAAAGCGTCTTTGAATGACCAATGATGACCCATTTCAACGAGTCGTCTACGACCCTGGCCAAGTCGGCAAAACTCAAGCCATGGGCAGCGTCGGCCACCTCTTCGAGATCCACTGACTTCGGCGTTTGCACGCCCTTCAGCCGGGACTGAAGTGCGAGCAGGCACTGCTCGGCGGTCGGCATCTCGAACTCGATCAGGGCGTCGAACCTGCGGAACAGGGCGAAGTCGAGGGATTCCGCATGATTGGTGGCCGCCACCACGAGACTGTTGCCGCCAAAGCTCTCGACGAAGACCAGAAACGAATTCAGCACTCGTCGCATTTCCGCGACATCCTGGGCGGAGCCCCGCTCCAGCCCGAGGGAATCGAACTCGTCGAACAGGTAGACTGCTCTGGACTGTTCGATGGCAGTGAAGACGGCGCGGAGCTTCTGGGAGGACTCTCCCAGATAACGAGTGATGATGGCGTCGAGACGGACCGTGAAGAGCGGGAGATGCAATGCATTCGCGATCACGGACGCCGCCATCGTCTTGCCGCAGCCAGGGGGGCCGGTAAAGAGGAACGTCCTCTGGGGCCTCAACCCCTGAGACATGATCTCGGAGAGGTGCGATTGCTCCTCAATGCCGCGTTTCAACGCTCCTTTGACCGAGTCATCGACGATGAGGTCGTCGAGTTTCTGGTCGGTGGTCGTGGGCGCAATCAGATCTGCCGCTTCTCCCTCGGGACGGCTGATCGAGATCACCGAGTCGGACAAGGACTTGGGCTGAGGCAGCTTAGCCCGTTTTCGCTCCGCATCTATCATCGCACGGATCTCGGAGGCAAGCTTATCATGGCCTTTCCGTGCCTCCGAAGCAGCAACCTGGCTCGCGACAGCGTAGAAACGAGCATCATCGCCTTCCGCGTGACTCTCGAGCATCGCTTTGATCTGTGGGCCAGTTGCCATTTGCAATTATTACGAAAAATCTAATTTTAATAACTGAGAAAAGATAACTCAGTTTCGGGAAAAATACAGGGTTGGGCGCCGCTACGGCAAGTTTGATCCGCGCCTACTTTTGTCATGAGGTGACACTGTGATCGGATGTGGCGGAGACTCTTCCGCTGATCATCGCCCGGCGTCTCGACCAGTGCGCGCACCTCTTGAATGTCAGCCTCGGTCTCTACCTCTCGCCCTCTCGCCCTCGCGCTAGTGTCAGGAACTACGGAGGCGTTCCTCTCACAGTCTCTCCCGGAAGACCTGGCGGCCACCCGGAAACTGAAGCGAGAGGTATCCCAGTTGAAGAAACGAATCTCTCCGAAGCAAGAGCAGGCCTGCGAACACCTTGAGGAAGTGGAAAAGGCGTTCGATGCTACCTTGCGGACCTTCCGTCCCATGGCGATCACGGACACGGCGACCATAGCGGCCTGATCGGGGAATCCAACAGGGTTTACTCGGCGAACAGACCCTGTATGATCTCCCGGATGCCGCCCGCCGCCCATACCGAGGAACCTTTCGAAATCGCCATCGCCGACCACCTGCTCGGGAAGGGGTGGTCCGCCCTCTCCCCGGAAGCATTCGACCGGGAGCGGGCGATCTTCCCGGAGACGGTGCTTGCCTTCATCGAGGAGACCCAGCCGAAGGCCTGGAGCAAGCTGCAGGCTCTCCACGGGGACAACACGGGTGACACGATTTTGCAGGAGCTGTGCCGCTGGATGGACAAGCAGGGCTGTCTGACGGTGCTGCGGCATGGATTCAAGTGCTACGGCCAACTGCTGAAGATCGCCTTCTTCCGCCCGGCTCACGGCCTTAATCCGGAAGCGGAGACTCTCTACGAGGCCAACCGCCTCTGCGTGACGCGCCAACTGCGCTACAGCACGGCGAACGACAACGAGCTGGACCTGACCCTGAGCGTGAACGGGATCCCGGTGGCGACGGCGGAGCTGAAGAATCCAATGACGGGGACGACCGTCGAGCACGCGAAACACCAGTATCGACAGGATCGCGATCCTCGGGAGAAGATCTTCGCGTTCAAGGCCCGGGCGTTGGTCCACTTCGCGGTGGATACCGAGCAGGTCTTCATGACGACGAAGCCGGCGAAGGGCTCGACCTTCTTCCTGCCCTTCAATCGCGGCGACCACGGCGGAGGCGGCAACCCGCCCACCGATGTATCGGACGACTACCCCACAGCCTACCTGTGGAAGGATGTCTGGCAGCGGGACAGCTGGATGGACATCCTCGGCCGTTTCATGCACCTGCAGGTGGAGGAGAAACGCACCGACGACGGCAAGAAGATCCGGAAGGAGACGATGATCTTCCCCCGGTATCACCAACTCGATGCGGTGCGGAAGATGGTG
Organism: Verrucomicrobiales bacterium; assembly: GCA_040905585.1. Taxonomy (GTDB): domain Bacteria; phylum Verrucomicrobiota; class Verrucomicrobiia; order Verrucomicrobiales; family DEV007; genus Arctic95D-9. Next base: position 46,353 of record JBBDRG010000006.1, on the reverse strand, counting down.
GCGACGGCTCGCGAAGAAGGGCCCGGGCACAACTACCTCGTAGAGCACTCCGCCGGAAGCGGCAAGAGCAACACCATCGCCTGGCTAGCCCACCGGCTCTCGAATCTGCACGACGAGGCCGACGAGCGGACCTTCGACTGCGTGGTGGTGATCACCGATCGCACGGTGCTGGACCGGCAGCTGCAGGACACCATCTACCAGTTCGAGCACAAGCAGGGCGTAGTGCAAAAGATCGACAAGGATTCCCGGCAGTTGGCGGAGGCTCTTGACAGCGGCGTCCCCATCGTGATCACGACCTTGCAGAAGTTCCCCTTCGTCACCCAGCACCTCGTGCGCATGGCCGAGGAACGCGGCAAGGAAACGGACGGCACGCTCGCCGCCCGGAAGTATGCCGTGCTGATCGACGAGGCGCACAGTTCTCAGAGCGGCGAAGGAGCCGCCGAGATGAAGGGAGTCCTCGGAGGGCAGGCGCTGAAGGAGAGAGTCGCCGAGGAGCTGGAGGATGCCCAGGACATGGTGGAGCGCGAGGTGGTGCGGGCGGCGGCGCGGCGCGGGAAGCAGGAGCACATCAGCTTTTTCGCCTTCACGGCCACACCCAAGCACAAGACCTACGGAGTATTCGGTCGAGAAGGGCGCCCCTTTCATCTCTACACGATGCGTCAGGCCATCGAGGAGGGATTCATCATGGACGTGCTGAAGAACTACACGACCTATTCGGCTTACTACCGGCTGCTGAAAGCCTGCGAAGATGATCCGAACGTGCCTCGGAAGGCGGCGGCGCGTGAGCTGGCGAAATTTCTCCGGCTGCACCCCCACAATATCTCCCAGAAGACCGAGGTGATGGTCGAGCACTTCCGGGAACAGGTGCGTCACCGGATCGGGGGGAAGGCCAAGGCCATGGTGGTGACGGATTCCCGGCTCGCGGCGGTGCGCTACAAGCAGGCCTTCGACAAATACATCGGCGAGAAGGGATACACCGACGTGAAATCGCTGGTGGCATTCTCCGGGGTGGTCCAGGACGACGAGATCCCGGACAAGACCTACACCGAGGTCGAGATGAACCAGGGCGTGAAAGAGAAGGAACTGCCGGAGAAATTCGCCACGCCGGAATACCAGGTGCTGCTCGTCGCCGAAAAATACCAGACCGGATTCGATCAGCCGCTGCTCCACACGATGTATGTCGACAAGCGCCTCTCGGGCATCCAGGCCGTGCAGACGCTGTCGCGGCTCAACCGGATGCATCCGCTCAAGGAGGACACCTTCGTGCTCGATTTCCGCAACGATCGCGAGGAGATCTTTCACTCCTTCAAGGACTACTACGAGGGGGCGGAGATCGGGGAGGAACCGGAACCGAGCCGACTCTACGAGCTGCAGGCGGACCTCGACGAATCCGGACTCTACCTGCACGAGGAGATGGAACGGTTCTGCCGGGTGTTCTTCCAGGCGAAGCGCAAGCCCAGTCCGGGCGATCACCGGAAGATGGATGTCGCGCTCAAGCCGGCCGCGGATCGTTTCAAGCAGTTGCAGGCCGACGACGAAGAGAACGACGACACGGACGCGGCCGAGGAACTCCGCAGCAAGATCGCCAGTTTCCGGAGTCTCTACGGCTATCTCAGCCAGATCATCCCCTTCCAGGACTCCGACCTCGAGAAGCTCTACACCTTCCTGCGCTTCCTGAGCGCCCGCTTGCCGAAACGCAAGAGCGGAGACCAGTTCAGCTTCGACGACGAGGTGCGGCTGGAGTATTACCGCCTCCAGAAGATCGCGGAGGGATCGATCCACCTCGGCGGGGGCGAGGCCCAGCGACTGAAGGGACCGACCGAGGTAGGGACCGGCAAGGTCCGGGAAGATGAGATCGAGCTTTCCCAGCTCATCGGGATGCTGAACGAGCGTTTCGGAACCGACTTTACCGAGGCGGACCAGCTCTTCTTCGATCAGCTCGCCGAGGAGGCGGTCGAACGGGAGGAACTCCAGCAGGCCGCCAACGCCAACCCTCTCGACAAGTTTCAGCTGCTCTTCCAGCAAGTTCTCCAGTCCCTCGTGATCGACCGGATGGAACAGAACGAGGACATCGCCGCGAAGGTGCTCAACGAGGAGGATTTCGGGAAGGTCGTCGCCCGGAAGATCGGCGAGGACATCTACAAAAAGCTGCGATTGCCGAAGGAAGTCGACTACGTGGCAGACTGAGGCTGTCGGCCTTGTCCGTCATTTCTCGAATCCGGAGAGCGGCAGATTCCATGGATGCTCCACCCCTCTCTCACTCCAAGCGGCGGATCACTGCGGGGGCGAATTCGCCGTTTTTCAGCAGAAAAGTGCTTCGCCGGCGTCCGGGGGCCCCGGTTCGAAGTAGACCAGCGACATTGCCTCGATCACTTCGGGCATCGAGTCTCCCTTTTCCTGACCGCAGCGCTCGCAGAGAGGTTGAAGGTTTCGAAACGCCGAAGTCCCTCCCCTACTCTGGGGGATGATGTGATCCATGTGAAGATCTTCCGCGGCACCGCACCCAAAACATTTTCTCCCGTAGAGATTCTCGATCAGGCGCCTCAGCCTCTTGGATAGTTTACGTCGGCTCTCCTCCTCCGTCGGAATCCCGTTCGCCTCTTCCATGTGTTCCTGGAAGATGCACATTTCATCGCCATTCCACGGTCTCAATTCGATCGAGCAGGCTTTGCACGAAAATGCGAAAGCCCGGTCGCCAAAAAGTTGACGCTCGGTTCGCTCCAGCAACTCCGGCCCGACATGGATCAACAAATCCAGTTGCCATGTGTCCGGTGAGACATCCGGTGATGGGACTGCGAAACTTGCGCAAAGGTGATTCGCGGTACACTCCGGGCAGTAGGGTGCCGGAAGCCAAAGATCCAGGACTTGGTATGGGCTACACAATCGAGTTCTTTCTCTCACGTAGAACCTGTGGATCTCCCCAAGTCGGAATTGGCCAATCTCGAAATCCAACGCCTTGAAGTCCAATGCCGGCGGCAGGTCGAGTGGTCCCAGGAGATCGGCTGCCGCATGCATGGGAAGACCTACACCGGCGCAGGAGCCCGTTCAACCCTTGCGGTGATCACCCTTCCTATCTAGGCTTCCCCCTTTCGTGATTCATGGGGGATCGGGTTGATGGCTCGATTCGCCTTGTCCAAGAACTCCGATAACCCAATACTCCCACGAATTGAGAATGGACCACGACCTCCAGGAGAAGATCCAGTCCTACTTGGACCTCCTTCCCGGCCTCCATGAATCCCTGGAGAAATCGCATCCCAACATGCGCTCGGAGGTAGTTCTGTGGCATCTAAGCTGGTCACTTCAATCGCTCCGACACTTGATCGAGTCAGACTCAGAAGAAGAAATCACGTGGGCAAATCCCTTCGTGGAACTGCATTTCCCCGTCGATTGTGATTGGCAATCCGAAGATTCCGAGACTCCACCTTTCACGGTCACCTTCGGTTCACTCTCTGCGGAAGATATGGAGACCAAGGAGGCAGTCGTCAAAGCACTTACCAGGATTGCGGTGAAACAACACGAGATCTTGGGCCTTCAAGAGATGGTGAACGGGACCGCCTTCGAAAAGCGGGGAGACAACCACATTCCGGTTCTCCCGATCGAGATCATCGAGGAACTGGAAAAGATCGACGATACCGAAGAGCGAAAGAAGCAACTTGAGCAGGTTATGAGGCCGTGCTCCTTCGGCGCAGGCTCTATCGACTACGGAGACATCGACGGGGGGGACCCCATACCTTCATCCGCCTACTCTCAGATCGAGGCAATTCAAGAGCCGTTGGTCGCCATTCCAATCACAGTCGACGACTTGAAGCTGCGCGTGATCGCCATCTTGGAGATCCACCCGATGATCGCAGACTCCGAAAAGAAGGAGGCCTATTTTCCCATCGTGACTGGCATCGCGATCCAACAAGACGACGGAACAGAAGTAGCCGGGAATTGGTTCGATATCCCGTGGACCTCCTTCGAAAACTGGCCAGATGAAGATCGACGGGCGATCTTCGACGCGTTCGAAAAGATCCTAGACGACCTGCTGCAAGGTCTCAGAAGCGACCCGAAGGTAGAGGAGGCCCTCATCGAGATCAGCGCTTCAATCAGGGTGCCCGTTCGAATGGATGACCCCGCTGCGCTGGAACGAATTCATCACCAGATGATCTCGGCCCTTCATGAGACAGGCGAAATCGAGCACGTCAAGCTCTCACACAACTCCGAGCCGGTAATCAGTGCTGAGACGAGACGCCAATTTCAGGAGTTACTTGATGCTGTCGAAAGGGCCGAGACCAACCAAGAAAAGGGGGACTCACTCGAAGATCTGATGGTTGCTCTTTTCGGGTCGGTCCCGGGATTCACCGTCCTTCAGAACATCTCAACTCAAACCGAAGAAATCGATCTCTGGATTGAGAACGAGAACGAGCGTGGCCCTTTCCGTCAGGACGGAGAGATCGTTCTTGTGGAGTGCAAGAATTGGTCGACCAACTGCGGCAAGAATGAATTCGTCCTCCTGCAGAAAAAAGCGGAAAATCGTGGGCACCGCTGCAGCCTCGCTTTTCTAATCTCTTGGAAGGGATTTGCGGAAACAGTCACGAAAGAAATGCTCCGCGGTTCTCGTGAAAAATTGCTGATCGTCCCCATCGACGGCGACTCAATCACCAGCGCCATCGAGACAGGTGACTTCTTCTCGCTGCTGAAGATGGCGAAGAGGGACGCCCTGGCGCTGTGAATTACATTTCTTGAATCCTTCTCCCGACCTGCATCCTCATGTCCGAAAAAACCAAGATCCAGTGGTGCGACAGCACGGTGAACCCCATCATGGGCTGCGCCGGCTGCGAGCTGTTCCCCACCTCCCTCGGAAAAGTGCTGGGTCCGTTGGACCGCGCGATCGCCGAAACGGTGCCCGGATGGAGGAAGGGAGACGCGAAGCAGGCCTTCCAGGCTCTCGTCAAGGAAGCCTACGCCGCCATCGAGGAGCCGACGGAGGGGCACCACAATACGGTCACGACCACCAACTAACCTCTGGCACCTGCGCAAGCAGTTTCTCGACCAGGTGCGCGAGCTGCACGGGCCCGAAGAGACCGGGGCGGCCGAGGCCGTGATCGAGCGGGAGATCACCTGCTACGCAGCGAAGGACCACCTGAAGAGGGGGCACAGCCTCCTCGATCCGAATCGAGATGTGAACTCCGGCTACGCGCCGACCTTCGAGCGGATCACCCGCTACGAGGGACGGGTCGCGGCGGCGGCCCAGTGGCGGGATCTGCTCGGAACCACCGCTCCGGACCGCCCGTGGATCGACGGTCTGCCCAGCCCTGTCCGTCTCCGCCATGGGAGACGCCTTCAGCCGAAGGTCGGACTTCGACTTTCTCGAGAGAGAAGTCATCGAGCCGGCGACGTCCGAACTCGGGCGCCGTCACCTTCGTAGAGTTTCTCCCGGGTGACGGTCTTCGGTTTTGCCATGGGTACCGGTAGCTCTCGACGTCTTCGCATGCCCGGTGGAATTCGCGGAACCGAGACACTGACCCCGAGGAATGAACCGAACCGGAAATCCTGCCATGCTGGCGACATGGATCCCCGGGCCGAGCCCCCCGCCGACGAGAAACAGCGCTTCTACGCCGCCGTGGAGCCGCGGTGGAAGGAGGTCGCCACCGCCCTGGCCGCCGACCGCCCGCCCGAGTGGGAGGGGTATCGGTTCGAGGCCGAGATCGTGCAAACCGCCGTCGCGGGACCATTCCGGGTTCAGGTGTCTTTCGGAGACCGCGTCAGCAACCGCCAGCGCGGCGGAGCGCCCAAAGAAATCGTCGACAAGGTGGCCGAGTTGCAGATGGCTTACGCGGTCTTCTGGCAGCCGATGGCGTGGAAGAAGGTCGTCATCGAGCAGATCTGGGATCGGGAGAAGCGGTCCTGGACCTTCGAGACGAGGTGGGAATACTGAGCTTCTCAAGTGTCCAATTCGGCAGTCTTGCTGTCCCGCGTTTCGAGGCAGAGGCGTGAGTGGCAGTGCCATTAAATCGCCACTAAGCGGTGCCACTAAAAACATGTTTATCGCCATTAAAACCCCGTTTCGAGGGGTTTTCACCACGTAACAATGGGGTTTCCAGCATCAGCATCTCATTGCGAACGAGATGCTCTACCAACTGAGCTAATGCCCCGGAACCGTCTTCCGCGCCGCGGGATTCCCGACGCGCGAATGACCGCAAGCTACCCGATTTCCGCCGCCGCGCAAGAGGTCGCGACGGGCCGTTGACGATGCTCTCTGGGGACGCCTGTCCGCGCCCCGGGCCTGATTGGACTTCGAAGCGTCCGACGAACAAGAAGCCGGAGAAGGATTGAAGGAAATCCGTATTGCTGTATAGTGGGGGCGTGAAGACGACAATCGACATCCCGGAGCCTCTCTATCGGCGGGCGAAGATCCGCTCCGTCGAACGAGGGCGCACGCTTCGCCAGACGGTGCTCGAGGCGCTGGAGAGGTTCTTGGTCCAGGCGGAGGCGGAGGAAAGGGCGAAACCGAAGAAATCGTTCCACCAAAGGCGCACGCTGCGGCCCGAATTCCGGAACCTGCTGGCGTCGGGCGTGTTCGGCGCCGGCACCGACTCCGCCCAGATCGTATCCGAAGAACGCGATTCCCGTGAAGACGCTCTACTTTGACACCAGCTACCTGTTCCGCCTCTACGCTTCGGAACCGGGGCACGAGGCGGTGCGGGAACTGCTCCACGAGGCCGAGACGGTCGTTTCCGGCTGGCACGCCCGCGCCGAGTTCGCTTCGATCCTGCTGCGGAAGCGGTGGGAGAAGACCTTCGACAAGGTGGTGGCGAAGGGGGTGGCGCTGCAGTTCCAGGAAGATCGCGACCAGGGGATCCTCGTGCTGCTCGACCTCACGGAGCCGGTCGTGGCCAAGCTGGAAGAGGTGTTCTACTTCGCTCCCGAGACGACGAATCTGAGGGTCGCCGACGCTCTCCATCTCGCCTGCGCGGCGGAACACGGGTTCAGGGAAGTCTACTCCCACGACAAGCGCTTTCTGGAAGCGGCTCCGCTTTTCGGGCTCCGCGGAGTGGACGTGATCGACTGAGCGAGCCGTGCGGGCGGAGGTCGGCCAAGGGTCGCCGACCGAACCCGGTTGCCTCCCCGGCAGACACCCCTTAGCGTTTCTCCATGCATCGACGCGACTGGCTCAAGGGAACATCCGCCGCCGGACTGGCGCTCGTTCCGGGCCGCTGGGCCCTGACGGCCGCGGAGGCCGACGATCTCTCGAATCGCTTTCCGGGGCTCGCGGAGGCGGCGCTGGCGAAAGCGACGGCACTGGGTGCTTCCTTCGCCGACTTCCACGTCATGCAGACGGACCAGGAGTCGCTTTTCGTGCGGGAGGAAATGGTCCAGGGCGTGGACGCCGGCTCGACGCTCGGTTGCTCGGTGCGGGTGCTGGTCGACGGCGCCTGGGGCTTCGCCGCCAGCGAAGAGATCACGGAAAAGCGGATCGCGGCGCTCGTCGAAGCGGCCGTGGCCACGGCGAAAGGCCAGGCGGGCTGGCGCGAACGCCGGGTCGAAATCGAAACGCTCCCGGCGCACACGGGTCGCTGGGAGCTTCCCGTCGAGGTCGATCCTTTCACGGTGTCGCTGGGGGAAAAGGTGGAACGTCTCCTCGACATCAACCGCGCCGCGCTCGGCAAGGGAGCGAATTTCTGCCATTCCCGCGTCACCGCGGTGCGCGAACGCAAGTGGCTGGCAAACACCTTCGGGAGCCGGACGGAACAGTCGCGGGTCCGGATTCATCCCGCCTTCAGCGTGACCGTCGTCGACCGGAAGAGCGGCGAGTTCGCCTCCCGCGACAGCACCCTGCCGCCGCGCGGCGCGGGCTACGAGCATCTCCGCGACTGGGGCGCCGCCGACGAGGCCGCCCTCGCGGTGGAGCAGGCCCGGGAGAAAATGGCCGCCCCGTCCGTGACGCCGGGGAAGATGGATCTCGTCATCGCCCCCGGCAATCTCTGGCTCACCATCCACGAAACGGTCGGCCACCCCACGGAACTGGATCGGGCGCTCGGCTACGAGGCGAACTACGCGGGCACCTCCTTCTGCACCCCGGAGAAACTGAACTCGCTCCAGTACGGCAGCGGCATCGTGAATATCTTCGCGGACCGCACCGCCGAGAACGGACTCGCCACGGTGCGCTGGGACGACGACGGCGTGGAGACCCGCGGCAAGGAATTCCCCATCGTGGAGGACGGCGTGTTCCGGAACTACCAGACGTCTTTGGGGCAGGCCGCCCTCGCCGGTCTCGACGGCGGGTCCAACGGCTGCGCCTACGCCGACGGCTTCGACGCCTTTCCCATCCAGCGGATGCCGAACATTTCCCTGCAGCCTGGCCAAGACGATTCGGCCACCGCCGAAAGCCTCGTCGCCGACGTCGAGGACGGCATCTACATCGACGGCAGCGGCAGCTGGAGCATCGACCAGCAGCGCTACAACTTCCAATTCACCGGGCAGGTCTTTCACCGCATCCGCAACGGCAAGCTCGACGGCATGTTCCGCGACGTCGCCTACCAGGGCAATTCGGTCGACTTCTGGAATGCCTGCGACGGGCTCGGGGGAAAGCCGACCTACGAACTCGGCGGCGCTTTCAACTGCGGCAAGGGCCAGCCCGGCCAGGTCGCGCCCGTCTCGCACGGGGCCGTGCCGGCGAGGTTCCGGCGGATCAACGTATTGAACACCGCCGACGAGTCGGGGAAAAAGACGGCTTTTCTGGAGCGTTCCGGAAGATCCGACGAGTGCGGTTGCAGCGGAGGAGGCAAGTCATGGGCTTGACCAGGACGGAAATCGAATCGCTCAGCGAACGCATCCTCGGTCTCGTCGAAGCCGACGACGCCGAGTTGCGGATCGGCGACAGCGAAGATCTCCAAATTCGCTACGCCAACAACGACATTACCACGAACGGTCTCGTCGACCGGGTGCGGATCAACCTGTCGGTCAGCTACGGCAAGCGCTCGGCCTCGATCTCGGTGAACCAGACCGACGGCGCCACCCTCCGCGAGGCCGTGGAAAAAGTGCAGGCCATGGCGAAGCTCGCGCCCGAGGATCCCGAGCACATGCCGCCGGTCGAGCCTCGGGACTACGCCGAGCCGCTTACCTTCTCGGAAGCGACCGCCGCCATGAGGCCGGAGGACGCCCTCGCGCAAGTGCGGCCCGTCATCGAGTCGGCGCGGACTGCGGCCGTGGACAGCGCCGGTTATCTGGAGCGCTCCGTGGGCGGCCACGCCTTCGCCAACAGCCGCGGACTTTTCGAATATCAGCGCAGCACTCGAGTCGATTTTTCCCTCACCGCCCGGGCCGCCGAGGGCAACGGTTCCGGATGGGCCAGCACCCAGGTGACCGACGTGGGCGAGCTCGATCTCGCGCCGGTCGGCGAGCGCGCCATCGAAAAGGCCCTCGCCTCGCGCAACGCCCGGGAACGGGCGCCGGGACGCACCACCGTCGTGCTCGAAGCCGCCGCCGTCCGCGATCTGCTCGGGTTGCTCGCCTGGAATCTCGATCGCCGCGATTTCGACGAGGGCCGCAGTTTTCTCAACGGTCTCGTCGGCGAAGGCGAAGACGAAAGCCCGCTGGGCAAGTCGCTCTTCGGCGACCGCGCCACTCTCTTTTCGGACCCTCTCTACGAGCCCGCGCCGTGCAGCACCCATTCCGGCGGCTTGCCGCGAACCCACACGCCGTGGATCGAGAACGGCGTGCTCCGGCATCTCGCCGCGGGCCGCTTCTGGGCGCGGAAGCAGGGGCTCGACCCGCTCCCGCACCCCGGGAATCTCGTCATGCCCGGAGACGGGGAGTCGAACGAGGAATTGATCGCCCGGGTCGAGGACGGCGTGCTCGTCACCCGGCTCTGGTACCTCCGCATGGTCCAGCCGCAGACCCTCCTCTACACCGGTCTCACCCGCGACGGCACCTTCGCGATCAAGAACGGCGAGGTCGCCGGGCCGGTGAAAAATTTCCGCTTCAACGAATCGCCCGTGAACGTCCTCCGGAACATCGTTGCCAGCGGCAAGCCCGAGCGCGTCCTCGGAAGCGAAGGCAGCTCGCCGGTCCACGCGCCGCCCCTGGTGGTGGAAGAGTTCAATCTCTCCTCGGTGTCGGAGGCCAGTTGACCCGCTCGGCGGGCACCACCCGTCGCCTTCGGCCATGGAGGAAAAACTCTACGATCTGGTTTCGGACGACGAGGATGCTCGTCCCTGCAAAGGCATCACCGACGAGGCCTGCGAAGTCGTACCCCGAAACTTCGGCAAGCAGGTGTTGGCCTCCATCGCTTCCAAAACCGGAGATCAACTCAGCAAGCCGGGGCTGATTCTGGCCTGGCTGCTCACCTCCTTGGGAGCGCCCGCGGCCGCGATCGGACTGCTCGTCCCGGTGCGGGAGTCGGGATCGCTCTTGCCCCAGATGATCGCGGGAGGCGTCGTCCGGAGGTTTCCGATCCGCAAAGGCTTCTGGGTCGGCGGCAGTCTGCTGCAGGGTGCCGCCGTGGTCGGCATGGGGCTGACCGCGCTCTTCCTCGAAGGCGCCGCCGCGGGCTGGACCGTTGTGGGGCTGTTGGTTGTCTTCAGTCTGGCGCGGGGCGTCAACTCGATCACCTCGAAGGACCTGCTCGGAAAAACGATTCCGAAAACGAGAAGGGGACGACTCGGTGGCTTGGCGTCCTCGGTCTCCGGCTGGATCGCGGTGGCGGTAGGGATCTTCTTCGCGCTGAACCCGGCGGAGGAACTGCCGGTCGGACTCTTCGCCGGGCTGCTGTTTTCGGCGGGGGCGCTCTGGTTCCTCGGGGCCGGGATCATGAGCACGCTCATCGAGAAACCGAGTGCCGCGTCGGATGGCGGCAAAGCACTCGCCGACGCGCTGAAGAGCCTCCGTTTTCTCCGCGACGATCCGGTGTTTCTCCGCTTCTGCGTCGCCCGGGCCCTGCTCGCGAGCACGGTGCTGTCGATGCCCTTCTACGTGGTTCTGGCGCACCGGGCCACCGACGGGAGGATCGCGAGCTTCGGCATCCTCATGGTCGCCGGCAGTCTCGCCACCGCCCTGAGCGGGGTGACCTGGGGAAAGCTGGCCGACGCCAGCAGCCGCGTCACCCTGGCCGTCGCCGGGCTGAGCGCGGGCCTCGTCGGTTGCCTCGCCGCCGGGCTGGCCGGGATCGAGATGAACGAGGTCGTCGCGATTTGGCTGTACGGGGGGCTCTTCTTCCTGATCGCTCTTGCCCATACGGGGATCCGCATGGGGCGAAAGACCTACCTGGTGGATCACGCCAACGCCGACAACCGCGCCCGTCTCGTCGCGGTCAGCAATACGCTCATGGGCGTCGTGCTGCTGCTGAGCGGTTCCTTCGGCCTGTTCGCGGAAGCCGTGGGCGAGCGGATGGTCATTCTGGTTTTCGCCCTGCTCGGCATCGCCGGAAGCCTGCTCGCCTTCACCCTGCCGGAAGTGGAGTAAAGCCGCCTCTTTCCTTTTTCTTTGTCCTTTTCCTTTTCTTCCCCGTCGCGGCAAATGAAAGAGATTTGAGATTGATTCAAAACCGAACCACCAACACATTCGCCCCATGGAAAACGTGATCATCATCGGGACCGGTTGCGCCGGCTGGACGTCGGCCATCTACACCGCCCGGGCCAACCTGAACCCTCTCGTCATTGTCGGCGAACAGCCCGGCGGCCAGCTGACGACCACGACCGAGGTCGAGAATTTTCCCGGTTTCCCCGAAGGAATCATGGGCCCGGATCTGATGATGCGCATGCAGCAGCAGGCGGAGCGGTTCGGAACCCGCGTCGAGTACGACCTCGTCACCAGTGTGAAAAGCCAGCCCGACGGCACCCTGGTCGTCAAAACCTCGGGGGGCGCGGAGCACGAGGCGCGGACGGTCATCGTCGCCACCGGCGCCACGCCGCGCTGGCTGAAACTGCCGAACGAGAAGGAACTCGTCGGTCACGGGCTCACCTCCTGCGCCACCTGCGACGGCGCCTTTTATCCGGACGTTCCCGTCTGCGTCGTCGGCGGGGGAGACTCGGCCTGCGAAGAAGCGACCTTTCTCACCAAGTTCGCCAGCAAGGTGCATCTGATCCACCGCCGCGACGAGCTGCGGGCTTCGCAGATCATGGCGGAACGCGCCCTTTCCAACGAGAAGATCGAGCCAATTTGGAACTCGGAAGTGATGGAATACCTCACCGACGAGAAAGGCGACATGCGGGCCGTCCGCATCGGCAACAATCAGACCGGCGAAGACTCCGAGCTGGAAGTGAAGTGCGTCTTCGTCGCCATCGGGCACGATCCGAACACGGCTTTCCTCGAAGGATCGGGCGTCGAACTGGACGACAATGGCTACATGCTTCAGGACGCGCACTCGACCCACTCCAATATTCCCGGCATCTTCTCGGCGGGCGACGTGGCCGACCACGTCTATCGCCAAGCCATCACGGCCGCCGGGAACGGTTGCCAGGCCGCGCTTGACGCCGAGCGCTACATTGCCTCGATGGAGGACTGATCTAGTGTCCCGCACGGAAAGAGCGACGCCTTCCGCGCTTCTTCGAATTCTCGAGCGCAGCGAGCAAACATCCCATTCTTCGAAAGGTGGCGAACTTGACGCGCGCGACAGCGGCCCCTCGGCGGGAAAAGCTTGCGGGTTCGTCTCGAAATTGTATCTTCGACCTCGAAGCGCAACGGATATGGCGAGACTACTGGTAATGGGCGGATTGGCGGCGACGATGTTTTCATCCGGCGCCTACGGGCAGTTTCACGCGAAAAGCGAGAAAGGCGGGACCGCCGTGAATCAGCAAGCCGCGCGGGCAGGCAGCGCCCGGACGACGGGCAGTGTCCAGCCGGGTGCGGCCCAACCGAGTGCGGCCCAACCGAGTGCGGCCCAACCGAGAGGCCCCCGGGCCGGAGGCTTCCAGACGACAGGCATTCAGCGGAGTGGCAGCGAAGTCGGTATCAACGCCCTGTCGACCATCTACATGTCGGAAGCGCAAAAAAAGGCGTTCGCCGCGAACAATGCCCGGCTCGGCGAGATGGAGTCTCGCTACGCGGAAGTCTGGGGGAGATCGATCCACCATTCCGACGGTTCCTACACGGAGTCGAAGCAGGACAACGAAACGAACACCCTCGAGCAGACGACCAAGAGCAAGAACGGCACCACCCTGCAGAAGCGAGTGGTCATGCTCGACAAATCAGGGCGGCCGAGCGAAGTGATGATCTACGGAGGGCGCGGCGACTTCAAGTACCGCGGCGTCCAAGTCTACGACCAACTGGGTCGGTTCTCGGAGGAGCAACTCTACGACGCGGACGGGACCCTGATTCGCCGGAAGGTGCAGGAATACGCTCCGGACGGGCAGAAGCTTCCCGGCCGCAGCTGGGACTACGTCGCCAATGTGCCGGAAGATCTCAAGCTGGTGATCGTCCAGGAGGACGAGAACCAGGGGGAGGAGGAGGCCGCCCGGCAGCAGAAATCGTTCGGCAACCAGAAACGCCGCGAGGCGGCGAGATCGGAAGGCTCTTCCCGACCGGTCGCCGCGCAGGCGCAGTCGGAGGCAGTTTCGAGCGAGAAACGGAAGGGCCTGAATCTGGGCCGCTTTTTCAGCGGAAAGCAAAGAAAGTGAACTGCGAGGGAGGCTCGCCGTGAAATCGTTTTCTCCGGGACAGTCGCTTCTGGTCCTGCTCCTTCTCGGGCTTGCGATCGGCGGTTGGATGTACGGTGTCCACTGGAAACGAACGGCCTCGGGCGACCTGTTCACCAAGGACGAAAAGCACATCGTTCAGTTGCAGGACCAGATCAACGCTCTCACGGAGGCGAACGCCGAGCTGAATCAACGACTGGCCGAGTTGCAGCCGCCCGAGGAACCGCCGGAAAGCCCGGAACCCGGCAACGACGAAGAGCCCGAACCCGCGGCGACCGAGCCGGACGAAGACTGATTAGAAGGCTTTCCGCCGGATCGCCGGATCGCCGGACCGCCGGACCGTCACTCCGGCGAGCTTGTCTTCGAGAATCGGCTCCGCATGGCCTCTTCCGGCGGGGCGGGGCGGCGACTATTGTTTCGACTCGGGGCCGCTTCGGCTGTATCGGTGGATCGCGCTTCCCAGTTCGGCCCCGCACCCACCATGAACGACGAGCATCCCCCAAGCACGGTCGTCCTCGATCTCGAAAGGCTGCTGCAAGGCCAGCAGCGCTTCTTCGCCTCCGGAAAGACATTGCCCCTCGAGTTTCGGCGGGAAAGACTTTCGCGCTTCGCCGAGGAGATTGAAAAACGCGCCGACGATTTCCTCGAAGCGCTCGCCGCCGATCTGGGGAAGCCTCCGATCGAGTCGTATCTCTCGGAAGTCTGGTATCTGCTCAAGGAGAGCCGGTATTTCGCGAAAAAGCTTCCTCGCTGGGCTAAACCGAAGCGCGTGAGCACGCCTTTCCACAACTTCCCGGCCCGGAGCGAAATTCGCCGCGAGCCCTTCGGCAACGTCGTCGTGGTGGCGCCGTGGAACTACCCGGCGCAGCTTTCGCTCAGCCCGCTCCTGGCCGCCGTGGCCGCGGGAAACTGCGTCGTTGTGAAACCCTCGGAACTCGCTCCCGCCACCGCGAACCTGCTCGACGAAGTCGTTTCCGCCGTCTTCGATCCCGGCCACGTCGCGGTGGTTCAGGGCGGACCGGAAGTGGGGCAAGCTCTCCTGGAGCAGCCTTTCGACTACTGGTTCTACACCGGCAGCGAGAAGGTGGGACGGCTCTACGCCGCGGCGGCGGCGAAGAACCTCGCGCCGGTCACCCTGGAGCTGGGCGGAAAATGTCCGTGCGTCGTCGACACCGACGTCCCCTTGGACGAAACGGTCGAGCGCATCGTCATCGCCAAGTTCTTCAACGCGGGACAAACCTGCATCGCTCCCGACTTCGTGCTCGTTCCGGAATCGCTTCGCGAGTCTTTCGTCGAGAAGGCGGTGGCTTCGTTGAAGCAGTTCTACGGCGAAGGCAAAAGCCCCGACTTGGCGAGGATCGTGAACGCGAGCCACTACGACCGCTTGCTCTCTCTGGTCGAAGGGAAAACGATCCGGGTCGGCGAGGACGACCGGGAGGAAAACTATCTGGCGCCGCGAATCCTTCCCGAGGCCGACTGGAACGACAAGGCGATGCAGGACGAAATTTTCGGTCCCGTCCTCCCGGTCCTCGCCTACGGCGATCTGGACGAAGCCTTGTCCCGCGTCGGCGGACTCCCTTCGCCGCTGGCGCTCTACGCCTTTTCGCGGAACCGGGACACCCTCGAACTAGTGGCCGCCTCGGTTCGCTCGGGCACGGTGTGCTTCAACGACGCCATCAAGCAGGTCACCAACCTGAAGCTGCCATTCGGAGGCGCGGGCCGCAGCGGCATGGGGCGGTACCGGGGCAGGGCCGGCTTCGAAGCCTTCTCCTACACCCGCTCGTTCATGAAACGCTACCTGTGGAAGGACGTCTTCGCGATCAAGCCCCCCTATGGTTCCCTGCTCGGGAAGGTGAGGCGGTTTCTCAAATGAACCGGTACAAGAAAGCGCCCCGACCGATGGGCCGGAGCGCTTTCCGATTCCAGACGTAGATTTTGTCGCGGCGTATCGTCAGCGGATCCTCGCGCCCGCTCCGGCGCCGGCGGAAAGGCTTCCGCTTCCACCGGTGGAGGAGGCCGAGCTGGATCCTGACGCGGTGGCTCCGCCGGACCCTCCGGCGGAGACTCCACCCGAGCCCGATCCACTCGCTCTCGCGCTGCACGATGTGGACGCAAGAGAGAAGAAGACGAGGCTGACGGCTGCCATGGCTAGGAGAATTTTTTGTTTCATTGCAAGCTTGGAAACGCAGCAAGGATACCAAGCCGTCCTTTTTGTTCACCCCGGGCCGCGAACCCTGCACGACCGGGGGTGCTCGCCACTGGCGAGCGACCTTGGTTCTGATTTTTGACCGCGCTTGCCGGGCATTCTGCAATGCGCGTTCGGGCATTCCGGCGGACAGGCTCAGCCTCGCTGACGCTCCAGCAGGATCATCATCAAGATCGACAGAACCACGCCCTCCGGCGAAGGGATTTATCCACCAGAAAGTGGTGCTCGTCGACCACGACATCTCGGCCATCGGCTCGGCCAACTTCGACAATCGCTCCTTCCGCCTCAATTTCGAAGTCACCGGCATCGTTCGCGACGAAAGTTTCAACGGGGAGGTGGCCGCCATGCTGGAAGACGACATCGCCAACAGCCGCCGGGTCGATGCCGACGACTACCGCGAAAAAAGCTTCCCGTTCCGATTCATGGCACGTTTGGCTCGCCTTTTCGCTCCGGTTCAGTAATATCCCTTCTCCGATCACCGGACCCTGAAAACTAAGACTATGACACGCGCCACCATCACTTTCCTGACAGCCCTCGCCTTCTGCCTCCCCGCCGGCCTCGCCGCCGCCGAGGCGCCCAACGTCCTGCTGATCACCTGCGACAATCTCGGCTACGGCGATCTCCCCTCCTACAACGAGGAAACGACCATCCGCACCCCCAACCTCGACCGGCTCGCCTCCGAGGGCGCCCGGCTCACCCAGTTCTACACCGCCTCCCCGACCTGCACCACTTCCCGCGCCTGCCTGCTCACTGGCCGCATCCCGCAGCGGCACGGGCTGGAAAACCAGCTCCCCGGTATCGAGGGCAACTACGGCGTCGGGCTGGACCAGGAGGAAATCCTCCTACCGCAGATTCTCAAGGACGCCCCCGCGCCCTACGCCAGCGGCGCCTTCGGCAAGTGGAACATCGGATTTGCCGAAGGATCCCGCCCCACCGAACGGGGCTTCGACGAGTTCCTCGGCCACGCCTCCGGCAACATCGACTACTACTACCACCGCTACGTCGGCAAGCGGGACCTGTTCCGCGGCACCGAACCCATCGTGCGCGACGGCGAATACGCCAGCGACCTCTTCGCCGATTCCGCCATCGATTTCATCGACCGCCGCAGCGAAAAAGCCGATCCCTGGTTCTGCTACCTGCCGTTCAACGCCCCCCACTTTCCCAACAAGAAAAACCACCCCACCTCCGACGAGCCGACCCGCTACCAGGCCCCCGACCGCGCCTTCGAGGCCCTCGGCCTGTCACCCGACGAGACCGATCCGAAAAAGCGCTACGACGCCGTCGTTTTCGCCATGGACGAAGCCATCGGCCGAGTCCTCGACGCGCTCGAAGAATCCGGCGCCGCCGCCAACACCTTCGTCTTCTTCATGTCCGACAACGGCGCCTTCCGACTCGACCGCGAAGGTCTCGACGTCGGCATCAACGACCCGCTCCGGTCCGGCGGCGTCACCTGCTGGGAAGGCGGCCTCCGCGTCCCCGCCTTCGTCCGGTGGCCCGGCCAGATCGAGCCCGGCTCCGTCGTCGACGCCCCCTGCTGGTCGCCCGACCTTCTCGCGACCTTCGCCGAACTCGCCGACGCCCCCCTGCCCGAAGACCGCGTCTACGACGGCAAGAACATCCTCCCCGTCCTGACCGCGGACGCCCCGTCCCCCCACGAGTCCTTCTACTTCGAGTTCCGCAACCACGCCGCCCTCCGCGACGGCGACTGGAAGATCGTCCGCGAAAACCCCGACGATCCCTGGCAGCTCTTCGACCTCGCCAACGACCCCGTCGAGTCCACCGACCTCGCCGAGGAAAAACCCGAAACCCTCGCCGAACTCTCCGCCGAGTTCGACCGGTGGCGCGAGACATTCTGAAACCGCGAGCGGATTTTGCTTGGAAGAAGCCGCCCCGCCGTGGCATCACTTCCCCCCATGATCCGTTCAACCCCCTTCGCTCCCCGACCCACCCCCCTTGGGTCCCTCCTCCGACCCCGGTGGGCCGCGCTCCTGCTCGCCTTCGCCCCGGTCGCCTTCGGCCTTCCCGAGAAGCCCAACGTCCTCTTCATCGCCGTCGACGATCTCGCCTCCACCCTCGGCTGCTACGGCGACCCCGTCGCCAAGACGCCCCACGTCGACCGGCTCGCCGCTTCGGGAGTGCGCTTCGACCGGGCCTACAACCAGCTTCCCCTGTGCAATGCGACGCGGGCCAGCGTCATGACCGGCCTGCGGCCCGACCGCATCGAAGTCTACGACCTCGACAGCCACTTTCGCGAAGCGGTTCCCGACGCCGTGACACTGTCCCAGCAGTTCATGAAAGCGGGATACCACTCGGTGAGAGTCGGCAAGATCTATCACTACAACGTTCCCGCCAGCATCGGGACCGACGGCTTCGACGATCCGCCCTCCTGGCACGAGACCGTGAACCCGAAGGGCCGCGACAAGGACGAGGAGGAACTGATCTTCAACGCGGAGCCGCATCGCAAGATCAGCGCCGCCCTCAGCTGGCACGCCGCCGACGGTGCCGACGAGGAACAGACCGACGGCATGATCGCGACCGAAGCCATCCGGATCATGGAGGAGCGGAAGGACGAGCCTTTCTTCCTCGGCGTCGGATTTTTCCGGCCCCACACCCCCTTCGTCGCCCCCGCGAAATACTTCGATCTTTATTCGATCGAGGCCATGCGCCTCCCCTACGCGCCCGACGGCGACCGCGACGACATCCCGGTGGCGGGTTTCGCCCACAACAATCCCGTGCCCCACTACGGTTTGGAAGAGCCCGTCCTCCTCCAGGCGCTGCAGGCCTACTACGCCTGCGTCTCGTTCGTCGACGCCCAGGTCGGACGCCTTCTCGACGCGCTCGACGAAAACGGCCTCGCCGACAACACCATCGTCGTCTTCTGGAGCGACCACGGCTACCACCTCGGCGAACACAACGGCATCTGGCAAAAGCGAACTCTCTTCGAGCAATCGGCGGCAGCGCCTCTCGTCGTCCGGGTGCCGGGAGTGGAAGGGAACGGACGGGACTGTCTCCGGGTCGTCGAGTTCGTCGACATCTACCCCACGCTCACCGACGCCGCGGGCCTCGGGACGCCGGACTCGCTCGACGGTCGAAGCCTGCTGCCGCTTCTGCGCGACCCCCTCGCCGAATGGCAAGGCCACGCCGTGACCCAGATTCTGCGGCCCGCCGACGACCGGCTCCCGACCCCCGTCATGGGTTGCAGCGTCCGGACGGAGCGCTGGCGCTTCACCGAATGGGCCGAAGGCGAATCGGGCGTCGAGCTGTACGACCACTGGGCCGACCCCATGGAGTTCCGCAACCTCGCCCTCGACCCCACCCCGGAGAACCGGAAAGTCATCGACCGCCTTCGCCCCCTCCTCCGCGCCAAGGCCAGCGGCAAGGTACCCACCAGCCCTTTCAACCCGCCGCGCTTGTAGTGCATTGGTAGCTTCGACGACTGCTACCAACAGTGAGAGCGAAGCGGCCCGGGATTTCATGATCGCGCTCGGCACGAACATCCTCGTTTACGCGCACCGGCGGGACTCTCCGTTTCACACGCCCGCCCCCGATACCCTCAGTCCCATCGACAGACGTAGCCTCCGATACGGCGCTCTTCGTTCGACGAAGGTTTAAAGGAGCCGATCCAGCGGACCATTACGTCGCGCCCCGGGAACAGGCCGCTGTCGGTTTCGTTGGACCAGAATTCGGCATCGACTTCCTCGCCATTGACCCAGTGCCAAACGCCTTCGTCGTCTCTTGTCGCTCCCACCCATATGGGAACGTGACCTTTGACCCGGTTCACCTCCTTGATGAAATCCAGCACCACTTCGACGTCGCGGGTGGAGTTCAGCCAGACTAAATCCCCGCCCGCTTCGCGGCAGCGCTCCCTCGCTTCCTCCCAGGTGAGGGGATCGTCGAGGAGAAAAAGCTTGTATCGACTGCCGCGGTGACGCACCGCGTCCTTTGGAATTTCCGGAGGCGATTTGGAAGTGGTCCCCGGTTCCGAGGTCGGGGGCGCCGGTTCGACAGCCGAGCGGGAGCGGTCGAAGGAAGCAGCGATCTCTTCCTGTTTCGCTTTGACGACAAGCGCCTCTTCGAGACGGCCGGACTGCGTCAGGCCGACCTGCAATTTCTCCAGAGCCCGGACGAGCTTTTTCGAGAGAGGAGCGAGATCTTCATCCCTTTCCCGCTCCAAGCCCGCCAGTGCGGCTTCGTAAGTACCGCGGAGCTTGGCAAGCGAGGGAGAGAGATCTTCCTGCTTGGTATCGGGTGGCCAGGGTCCGTCGAGGAGGGCATCCCTCTCCGCCCTCAGAGCCAAAGCCTCTTCAAGCAAGCCGTCGCGCTGGGCGGTCTCGAGGGTTCGTTCCAGGGCGGCAAGGTATTTCCCGTTGAGTTCCTTCACGGCATTCGCATGGGAATCCAGCTTCTCCTGCACTTCGCCGGAGCGATAGTCCTCGAGGAGAGCCTCCAGTTCCGGAATGTCGGACGCCTCTTGCGCGGAAAGGGCCGTGGCGAAAAGGCCCAGACCAAGAAGCACGAGAACGAGTGGGAGAGTTTTCATCGTGTGGTTGGCGATGGGAAGAAGTCGCATAGCCCGGTTGAGAAAACCGTGCTCAAAAATCCGCCGCAGGTCAATCCCAATCAACCCTGCGTCTTCCTTGTCGGCAAGAAAGGCGGGCGAGTGCGTTGAGGGATCGCCTCTCGAATACTTGAATCGAGGAGACCGAGACCGTTTGAAGACTCCGTCTCCGGGATTACTTGCGTGATAATTCCAGCACGAGCCGAAACCCCCGCCCGCGGAGATGACCGGCGTTGAACGGGTGGGTGCGACGGCGGGCGGAGGAGAGCAGAAGATTCTTTTCCTGGTCGGTCCAGGAACCACCTCTCATCACGTGATCGGCTTGCTCGTTGGAATACCAGTCTTCGCACCATTCCCACACGTTCCCACCGAGATCGTGCAGGCCGAACTCATTCGGCGCAAAGCGCATCACCGGCGCAGTGGTCGGGAAACCGTCATCGTAATCCTTCAGCAACTGGGCATTGGCATTCGCCACGATGGACTTGCGGCTCTGGTCGCTGTAGTTGCCCGCTTCACCGGTTGGCGGCCAAGCCTTGCCCCAGGGGAAAACATCCTGCGGCTTGGAAACTGTCTCGGGCGTGGTGTCGCTTCGCCATCTCTCCTCGCGCCCGATGCCGACGGCGAGGCTCCACTCGCGGTCCGTCGGCAAACGGTAGGAGTGACCTTCTCTCTCCGAGAGCCAGGCGCAAAACGCTTTGGCGTCCTCCCAGGTCATGTTGACAACGGGATGTTCTTCGGGCGAGTCCTCGATTGCGAACCCATCATAGGTCTGGTTCTTCCAGCTCTCTGCGGCGGAATCGCCTTCGTCGGCGTACACGGCGTAGTCCCTCCATCGCGTTTCGTGCATGCAGAAAAGCACGTCGGCGCCCGGCACGGGTACGGGCACGAATTTCATGCCGAGGCTGTTCTCGAAGGGCGCGTCCTTGCTGGCCTGGACCAGGTCCGAGGAGGGTGCCGGTCCTGTTGCCGGGAGCGGCGTCGACACGGGCAGCGTGTCGGCGGAAGGTGCCGCGGTTGCCAACGACTCCCGGTAGGCCAGCACCACGTCGGCCTTTTCAAAGTCCCTCGCCTTGGTCAATTCCGCTTCCAGGGCTTTCAGCGAGGTTTGGAGCTTGCCGTCCAGATCGACGCGGATTTTCTCCCGCTCCACCGTCCAAGTGGCGCGCAGGGTCTTTGAGGCCTCGGGCACTCCTTCGGGGAGGGCGGACAGGGTGGCGCGCTCCCGGGCCGCCAGGAGCACGGCAACGGCGTCTTCCGGCTCCGCGTCGAGGGCTTGCCTCAAAGTCTCGCCGCGGGATTTTTCCTCCCGCCAGGCCTTGGCCAGAGTCAGGTCCCCGGCGTCGGCGGCCCGATTCAGCTGGGTTTCCAAGGCGCGCAGGTAATCGGTGACAAGTTTTTCCACCGCCTCGCGACGGGCCCCGAGAAAACCGCGCAGCCGCGGCTCGAGGCCGGGGATGGCGGCGGTGGCGGAGGTGGCGGAGGAATCGGACGTCTCGACGAGTTCGGATGGGAGGGTGGCGGATCGGAAACGGGCGACTCGGGCTTGGATTCCGGCTTCGAGTTGGTTTCGGCGGCGTCAACCCGCAGGGCGGGGGCCCACCGGAGTGGCTGCCTCCGGCTCCGCGGCCGGCTCCGGGGAAGGTTCGCTTGGCGCGGGGCGGGGCGTCGATGTCGGATCGAGAGCCGGCTGCGACGACGGCTCGGGTTCTGGCTTGGATTCAAGTTCTGGCTCGGGTTCTGGCCGGGGGACTGAGACCGGCTTCGGGGCGGATTTTGGCTCGGCTGTCGCCATCAGGGGGCCGGGTTCGCCGCTCGCTTTCGGCTCGTCTCCGTCCGTGACGATCAGAGCCACCGCCACCATGGTCGCCACGCCTCCGATCCCCAAGCCCCACCACATCCCGGTGGAGGCCGGCCTTTTCGCGGCTGCGGTCTTTCTCTTCACGGCACCGCTCTCCAGCCGCGTCGTCGGCTGACTCAAAACCTCGTCGATCGCCGTGCGAATCTCCGAGGCCCGGGTGTAGCGCGAATCGGGATCCGCCGCCATCGCCTTGCTCACGATCTCGTCGAGACGCGGGTCTAGCGCGGGTTGCAACGCGCTCGGCGTCTGAAAATTTCCCCGCGGCAGTTTGCCGGTGAGAAGTTGATAGAGCATCACCCCCACCGCGTAGAGGTCGACCCGATGATCCGGCGTGGTCCCGATTTCCAGCATCTCGGGCGCAGCGTAGTCAGGTGTGCCCATGGCCATGTTCGTCAGGGTCAGCGCGGGCGCGGCGAGTTCGTCCCCGGCGGCTTGGGCGATGGTCTTGGCCAGACCGAAGTCGGCGATTTTGACCTGCCCTTCCTGATTGAGCAGGACGTTGGCGGGCTTGATGTCGCGGTGCACGATGCCGCGCTCGTGGGCGTAATCGAGCGCGTCGAGTACGTGGCAGACGATAGCCAAGGCGTGGTCCTGGAGCAGGGCACCGCCGTGATGATGGAGGTATTGGTGGATGTCCATCCCGTCGATGAACTCCATCACGAAGTAGAGCTGACCCTCGGAGGTTTCCCCGAAGTCATGGACGCTGACGATGGCCGGGTGGTCCAGCGACGCCATCGCCCGGGCTTCCTGTTTGAAACGCGACGCGAAATTCAGCTCGTCCGCGCCCTCCGTGAAAGTCTCCGACAGCAGCTTGATGGCGACGGCGCGGTCCAGGTGAGTCTGACGGCCTTTGTAGACAGCCCCCATCCCGCCCCGACCGAGAAGGCCGGTGATCTCGTATTGTGGCAGCAGACGCTGGAGCTCGTCGGGGGAAGGCGGCTCCCAGCCTAAGAGATGTTTCCGGAACTATCCATGGCGAGTCGAGTATAGATACCGCAAGGAAATTTGGGCAAGGGGTAATTCAGGTAGACAGGCGAAGTGGTAGAAGACACCTTCGTGGCTGCCGACCATGCCGGAGCATGGGAAAGCATGAGGCGACGGCGGGCGGAAGTCGTTGCCGGATCCCGAGTCCCAGCACCAGCTCCAAGTTCAACCCCGACACCCGCTCCTGGAAGTCGCACTCCACTGAGGAATTTTTGCTTCGTTCCGACGCGCGCGGGTGTGCGCCTTCCAGCCACTCGCTCAACGTTCTATTCTCGGAATTCCTTGCCTTCGCGCGTGACCGCTCACCCCTTTGGTGCCCGGGGCCCACCGCGCTTCCTTCGCCGAGCCGCTGAGAGTCAAAGATGGGCTATTCCAGAGACGAAGCCTCGAAAATGTCCCTCTCGGAAAGCGCCTTTCCAGAGCGAACCGTCGTCTCCGCGCCTAGCGTGTTCCGGTACTGTGGAGGGCTTGCCCATGTATCAACACCTTGTGCGTGTGATTGTTGGAGGCGAGGGCGGGAATCGAACCCGCGATAGAGCTTTTGCAGAGCCCGGCCTTACCACTTGGCTACCTCGCCGTCGCACCCACCCCCTTCGGAGCGGGGCGGTATTAAAATCGCGATCGGTCTGGCTGTCAATCGCTTAGCTCCCGGGTTCCCCGATCAGATGATCATGCCGGCCGCGACGGTCTCGTTGGTCTGGGAATCGATCAGGATGAAACTTCCGGTGGTCCGGTTGCGGCGGTAGGAATCGTAGAGCAAGGGCGCGGACGTCCGGATGGTGACGCGGCCGATCTCGTTGAGACTGAAGGTTTTGTCGTCCTCGATCTTGTGGAGGGTGTTGATGTTGACCTTGTAGCGGACCTCCTCGACGATCGCTTTGACCTCCTGGGTGGTGTGCCGCAGGTGGTACTTGTTTCGCGGAGTCAGTTGCTTGCTCTCCGAAAACCAGCAGATCATGGCTTCGATCACCTGCCCCTTGTGAGGCGGGTTGTTCGGCTTGGCGATCATGTCCCCCCGGCTGATGTCGATCTCGTCCTCGAGGGTGACGGTGCAGGAAAGCGGCGCGAAAACTTCCTCGATCGGGCCGTGGAGCGTCTCGATGGACTTGATTCTCGACGTGAATCCGGACGGTTGAACGACGACGTCGTCGCCGGGCTTGAAGACCCCGCCCGCGACGCGGCCGGCGTAGCCGCGAAAGTCGTGGTGTTCGTCGGAGTGCGGCCGGATCACCCATTGCACGGGCAGGCGGGCGTCGACATGGTTGTGGTCGGAACCGATGTAGACGGACTCGAGGTGGTAGAGCAGGGTCGGCCCTTCGTACCAGTCCATGTGCTTCGACTTGTCGACCACGTTGTCCCCGTGCAGGGCGCTGAGGGGGATCGACACCATGTCGACGATGTTGTTGAGGCGGGAGGCGAACTCCTTGAACTGAGACGTGATTTCCTCGAACCGCTCCTCGCTGTAGTCGACCAGGTCCATTTTGTTCACCGCGAGGATGACGTGGCGGATCCGCAACAGGTCGGCGATGAAGGCGTGGCGGCAGGTCTGCTCGATGACCCCGCTGCGGGCGTCGACGAGGATGATGGCCAGGTTGGCGGTCGAGGCGCCGGTAACCATGTTCCGCGTGTACTGGATGTGGCCGGGAGTGTCGGCGATGATGAACTTGCGCTTGGGCGTGGCGAAGTAGCGGTAGGCCACGTCGATGGTAATGCCCTGTTCGCGCTCGGCCCGGAGCCCGTCGGTGAGCAACGCCAGGTTGACGTGCTCGTCGCCGCGCTTCTTCGAGGTGGCCTCGACGGCTTCGATCTGGTCTTCGAAGGTGTTCTTCGAATCGTAGAGGAGACGCCCGATGAGGGTGGATTTGCCGTCGTCCACGCTGCCGGCCGTGGTGAAGCGCAGCAGATCCATGTTCAGATAGCCTTCGTCTAGGGGGACTTCGTGTTCCATGCTTTGAAATTGATTCGGGGTGACCGGTAGGGCCCTCGTCTAGAAATATCCTTCCTTCTTGCGGTCCTCCATGGCGGTCTCGGACCGCTTGTCGTCGGAGCGGGTGCCTCGCTCGGTCTGGCGGGCGGTGGCGACCTCCTGGATGATCGCGTCCAGATCCGAGGCCGTGGAATAGACGGCGCCGGTGCAAGTCATGTCGCCGATGGTGCGGAAACGAACGACCGCGTCGTCCTCGACCCGCTCGCCCTCCTGGGGCTGGACCACGTCGGAGGTGGCGAGCATGGCCCCGTTGCGGTGGACGACGGTGCGCCGATGGGAAAAGTAGAGGTTCGGCAGGGGAATTTTCTCGACCTTGATGTACTGCCACACGTCCATCTCGGTCCAATTGGAGAGCGGGAAGATGCGGAAATGCTCGCCGTGGTGCTTCCGTCCGTTGAAGATGTTCCACAACTCGGGACGCTGATTCTTGGGATCCCACTGGCCGAAGTCGTCGCGGTGGGAAAAGAAGCGCTCCTTGGCCCGGGCCTTTTCCTCGTCGCGGCGCCCCCCGCCGAGGCAGGCGTCGAACTGCTTCATCTCGATCGCGTCCAGGAGAGTCACCGTCTGGAGCGCGTTTCGGCTCGCGAAAGGTCCTTTCTCCTCCTGGACCCGTCCCTGGTCGATGGAGTCCTGGACCATCGCCACGGTGAGGTCGGCGCGGATTTCGTCCACGAAGCGATCACGGTATTCGATTGTCTCGGAAAAATTGTGGCCGGTGTCCACGTGCAGCAGCGGAAACGGGAGCCTCGAGGGATAGAACGCCTTCCGGGCGAGGTAGGCCATCACGATGGAGTCCTTGCCTCCCGAAAACAGAAGAGCGGGACGCTCGAACTGGGCCGCCGTTTCACGCAGGATAAAGATCGCCTCGGACTCCAGCTGAGCGAGGTGGTTGACTCGGTACGAGTGTATTTCTTCTTCCATGGTAAAAAAATCGATCGGCCTGTTTCAGGCGAGGTCCGCTTTTCCGGACACGGCCTCGAGCAACCGGGCCACGGATGCCTCTTCGCCGAACGCCTCCGTGTCAATGACGAGATCGGCCCGATCGGGCTCTTCGAAGGCCGAATCCCTCCCGGTGAACTGCTTGACCTCTCCCGCGTCGACTTTGGCGTAGAGCCCTTTCGGATCGCGCCGGGCGCAGGTGTCGAAGGAGGCCTTCACGTAGACCTCGAGCAGATCGTCGTCGCCGACGATCCCCCGGGCGAGGGCGCGGAGGGCGTTGTTGGGGGTGATGAAAGAACAGACGGTGATGACGCCGCTGTCGGCGAAGAGTTTCGCCACCTCGGAAACGCGGCGGATGTTCTCGAGCCTGTCCTCGTCGGAAAAGCCGAGGTCGCCGTTCAGCCCCGAGCGGACGTTGTCTCCGTCGAGAACCTTGACGAGCCGGCCCTTTTCGTGAAGGCGCCGCTCCAGCAAGTTGGCCAGGGTGCTCTTGCCGGAACCGCTCAACCCGTACATCCAGACGACGACGCCCGACTGGCCGAGCAACTCCTCCTTGGCCTCGCGAGGAAGCATTTTGTCGAAGACGGGATAGATGTGGTCGAGACGCGAATTCATGGGGGCGGGGACTAGGTAACCTTTCAAATCACGAAATCCAGTTCCTCGTTGAGCCCGCACTCGCGCTTGAGGCCGTGGAAGCGGGCCTCCTCCGGACTCATCCCGTCGGTCAGCTTGTGCGAAGTGTGCCAGTCGCCGATCGAGGTGTAGCCTTCGTCCCAAAGCGGATGGTAGGGCAGATCGTGCTCCGTGAGGTATTCGCCGACATCCTGGTCCGTCCAGTCGACCAGGGGATGGATTTTCACCCGTCCCTTCTGCGCGGCGAGCACCGTGAAATTCTCCCGGGTGCTGCTCTGCTGGCGGCGCACTCCGCTCAGGATCGCGTCGACGTCGAGAGCCTCGAGAGCGCGATCCATCGGCTCCACCTTGTTCATCCGGTTGTAGCGCTCGAGCCCCTCGAGCCCGTCCTCCCAGAGCTTGCCCCACCGCGCCTCCTGCCACGCGGGCGAGAGCCGGCCGCGGAACACCTTCAGGTTCAGATCCAGCCGATCGGTCAGTTCGTCGACGAAACGATAGGTTTCCGCAAACAGGTAGCCGGTATCGATCAGTATCACCGGAATTTCCGGCCGCTTCCGCGTCGCCATGTGCAGCAGCACCGCCGACTGAGCCCCGAAGCTCGACGACATCCCGACGCGCTCCCCGAACTGCTCCAGCGCCCAGTCGATCCTGTCCCCTGCCGACAGATGCTCCAGCTTCCGGGAACGCTCCGAGAAATCCTCGATCCCGTAGCGCGACGCCACTTCCTCGACCGAGGTGCGGGAATCAGGGGGGTCGATAGGCTCTGCGTACATTCTTCTAAAATACTTATTCTAGATAGGATTAGTCGGCTTTAAGCGAATGTCAACAAACGCCCCATGGGCCGCAGCGTCAAGAAATTTTCCAACGAAGCCCGATTCGCTCCGTCCCGAGCGCGATCGGAGGTTGACTCGGGCGGATACCGATCCATTTTTCCGTTCTTCGGCCAGGCTCGAAAGTCTGCGCCCGCGAACCCGAAAACCACGCTCCAAAGAACATGTCCGTCCTCGTAGGAAAACCGGCCCCCACTTTCAACGCCAACGCCGTCGTCGACGGCCAGGTCGTCGAGAATTTCTCCCTCGAACAGTTCAGGGGTTCGAAATACGTGATCTTTTTTTTCTATCCCAAGGACTTTACGTTCGTCTGCCCCACCGAACTGCACGCCTTCCAGGACAGTCTCGCCGAGTTCGAAAGCCGCGACGTGGCGGTCGTGGGCTGCTCCACCGACACGGAGATGTCCCACTGGGGCTGGCTTCAGGTGCCGCGCGCCAAGGGCGGCATCGAGGGGGTCACCTACCCCATCGTCGCCGATACGAACAAGACCATTTCCGCCGCCTACGACGTGCTGGTGGGCGACTACGACTTCGACGATTTCGGCGAACTGATCGCGAACGGCGAACTGGTCGCCTACCGAGGCCTCTTCCTCATCGACAAGGAGGGCATCGTGCAGCACCAGTTGGTCAACAACCTGCCCCTGGGCCGGTCCATCAAGGAAGCCATCCGCGTCGTGGACGCCCTCCAGCATTTCGAGGAAAACGGAGAAGTCTGCCCGATGGACTGGGAAAAGGGTTCCGAAGCGATGCAGGCCAATCACGAGAGCACCGCCGCCTACCTCGCGAAGGGGTGATGACCCGCAGGGTGATGTCCCGCAGGGTAGTGTCCCGCAGGGTGACGTCACCGGACGGCCAGCCGAAGCTCGGCCCGAACCGAACAGGGTTCAACCGTTGATCCGACAGGGTTCGGCCGGTCCGTCGGTCCGTCGCTGAACAGACCCCGTCCGGCCGGGGTCATTTGACGGTTGAAGTCGGATCGCCTACCGTTTCCGCGGAACAGGTTGTCCCCTCTTCCCGTGGACTATTGAAAACTTCGCAGGCCAGTCGATTTTCCCGGGTCACCGCGCTGCACCTGGCGATCGGGCTGTCGACCGGTTTGTTTTGCGGCACCCTCCGCAGCCAGGACGCGGCGTCGAGCGAGGAAATCGCGCCCTCGGTGTGGACGGAATCAGACACCCGGCTCGCCAACCACTACATTCGGCTGCTGCAGAAGGATCCCGCCTACGGAAACGTGCTCGATCTGCTCTGGGATCTCTACGCGAACAAGGATCAGACGCCGCTGCTGCTGGACTACTTCGGACGGGCTTCGGAAGGCGGTTCGGCGGTCGCCAAGCTGATTCACGCCCACTTGCTTCGAAAAAACGAACAGTTCGACGAGGCCCGTACCGCCTACGGCGAAGTCCTCGACGCGGAGCCCGAGAACCTCCCGGCCCTCATCGCGCTCGCCGAGATCGCCGACCGGCAGAACCAGTCCTCCAAGGCCCTTTCGCTGTACACCCGGCTCGTCGAACTCATTCCCGCGGAGGAAGAGGAGGGCGTGCCCTTTCGCTTGCGAAAGGCGGATCTCCACCGGCTCCGCGGCCAAACGGCAGAGGCGGTTGAAATCTGGAACCGCTTGCTGAAAGCCTTTCCCCACAAGGACGCGCTGCGGACCGAGATCGTCTCCCTTTTGCTCGAAACCGGCGAAACGGGCACCGCGGAGGAGATTCTCGAGGAATTCGCCGGATCCGGCGACGCGAGGCGGAGGCTGGACGCGCTCGTCGAGCTGACTCGGCTCCACGAGTTCCTCGGCGACTTCGAGGAGGCCGTCGACGCCGCCCGTCGGGGCCTCGCCCTGCTTCACTTCAAGAACCACGAGTACGCCGACTTGTTCGCGCGTCTCGTGCGCATTCACGAACGGTTTGAACGGCTGGCCGAACTCGAGGAAAAATTGCGCGCCGGAGTGGACGAATCGAATCCCACGGAACGCTCGCTTTTCGATCTGGCCGAGTTCCACCGTCTCACCGCGGATCCCGACGCCGAAGAGGAAGCGATGGAACGGCTCGTCGAAATTCTTCCCGACCATTTCGACTACCGCATCCGCCTCACGGACATCCGGATGCGCAACGATCACTACGACGAGGCGGCCGCAACGCTGGACGAAATGCTGGAAACTCGGGGAAAACCTCCTCTGCACCTCGTTCTGCTGAGGGCGAAGGTGGCGCTGCGGCTGCAAAATCGCGCCGAGGCCGAGGCGCTTCTGGACGAACATCTGGAACGTCGAGGGGCCAACGAAGACGAGATCCGCCAAATCATCGAGTTCGCGAGGAATCACTATATGGACGAACTGGTCGAGCGCCTGCTGCGCCGCCGCAGTGAAGAGACGGACGACGAGAGCGAGGACGGGTCCGCCCCCATCGAGCTGGCGCGTTTCCTTCACGAGCGCGGCCGCGAGGCCCAGGCGGTGGAGACCCTGCGCTCCTACGTCGATGCTGCCACCGGGGGAACCTCGCAGAGGGCCTCCCGGCTCCACCGGGCCGCCGAGGCGCTCCGGGAACTCGATCAGCCGGAACGGGCGATCGAATTCATGGACGAGGCCCTCGAGATCTCGCCCGAGGATCCCGAATTCCTGACCGCCCGCGCCAACCTCTACGTCGAGGCCGGCCGAATCGAGGAGGCGATCGGCGAATTCGAAGTCCTCTGGAAGGAAGAGGAAACCCTCGAAGAGAAAGCGGAGATCGATCAACGACTCTTCAGTCTCCTGCGCGGGCATTATTCCAACGAACCCGAACCGGACGAGGACGCGGACCTTCTCAACAGCGGAACCATTCAGAGCCTCGCCCAATACCGGCGAATGGCCGCCGCCGCCTCGCGGGTGGGGAGGTCCGGCGACGAGCCGCCCCCCGAGGAAGTGCTCGAATATTTCGGCGACATTCTGGAAGTGGCCGACGAACGGCCGACAACGGAAACCCGTTACCGAGCGGCTTGGTGGGCGTTCAAACTCCAGGACTACCAGGAGTGCTACCGCCAGCTCACCCAGGCTAACGCCGAGGCCGGGACCCCCGTGCTGGAAGTCGAAACCATGCTCTTCGATCTCGCGGAACTGAACGAACGCCCGACGCTGATGGTTCGACATCTCACGACTCTCGCCGAAATCGATCCGGACCACGCCGAGGACTACCTTCGACGTCGGGCCGAGATGCGGTTCGAACTCGGGTTCGAAGACGAAGCGGTCCGGGAGCTGGAACGCCTCGCCGAGATGCCAGACGCGTCCTTGAGCACTCTCGGCACCCTGGCGAAGGTGTATCGGCGCCAGGGCAGAACGATGCGACAGGTGGAAGTCTGGCAAAAGGCCTATCGCCGGGCCAACGTTTTCGAGAAGCGCCGCATCGTCAAGCAGCTCTCCACCGCCCTCGTCGAAAACGGGAAGCCCGAGGACGCGCTGAACGCCCAGCTGGAACTGCTCGAAAGCGAAACGGACATCGTGCAGCGCCGGAAACAGCTGGATTCCCAGATCACCATCGCCCGCTCGCACTCCCTGCTCGACTGGTTGGTGGACCGCTACGGCGAGCTGGGCCGGCAGCACGCCTTCGACCGGTTCTATCCCGAGGCCCTCGCCAAAGTCCACCGCGCCGCCGGAAACACCGAGGAAGCGTTCGAAGCCATGAAGCGAGCCTACTACATGTCGGGGCGGAACGAGAACCTCCTCGGAGCGCTGGGAAAGCTGGCCGAAAAGTTGGGCGATCTCAAGTCGGCCATCTACTACCGCCGCCAGCTGCTGGCCGGCGAAGAGGGAGACGACGTCGACAACTGGCGCACCCTCGTCGAGATGCTGGACAAGGATCTCCGCGTCGGGGAAGCGGAGCGTCTCCGAATGCGTCTCGAAACCAAGTTCGGCAGCGACCCCGACTTTCTGCGCGAACTGGTCGACCACTATCTCGCGAACGGGCAGGGCGCCGCCGCCGAGAGGACTCTCGAGAAACTGGTCGCCCTGAGAGCCTGGGATCTCCAAGCCCGGTTCCAGCTCGGTCTGGTCCAGTCGGAGCGGGGGAAAAACGAAGCGGCTCTGGCGACCTTCGAGGACATCCTGACCCGAACCGAGGAGACCGAATACCCCGCGCGGGTCGGCAAGGATCTGCTACCCCTCATCCGCGTCTCCTTGCTGCCGCCGGATCAGCGCACCAGTCCCGGCGGGGAACTGGACGATTTCGTTTTCACCGTCGAGGGCTATCCCTATCAAGGCGGCAACATGCAGGACGAAATCGCCGAAACGCTTCAGGACAAGCGCCCCGAATTCCACCACCTGCCGAAGGAACCCCATTTCATCCGGTTGCGGTCGCTGGAGGAAGCCGCCGCCCTCGCCGCCCGGACGGGACGGGCCGGGGACTTCCTCGAGAAATGGCGTTCGGACGAACGGCCGCTCTTCGAGCGCGTCTGGGCGGTTCGCCACGGGGAGGACCTCGCCGGGCTCGGTCGGCTCGTCAAAGAGCTTCCCGAGCCCGGAACGCATGCCGACAGGCTTTTTGCCGCCTACATGCGCTTGCTCGCCGGAGATCCCGAAGCCGCCCTCGGCTGGGCCGCAGCCGAAAGCAACTCTTCGGGAACGCCGCATCCGCGCTCGCTTCATCTGACGATGGCGTCGTTTCTTCTTCTCAAGGACAACGAGGAAGATCCGCTTTTCGATCCCTCGACCGCTTACCGGGTTCTTTCCCGGCTGGAGATCGGCCGGAACGTCGGCACCCACATGTTCGCCGAGCTTCGGCGAGGCCGGAAATTCGAAACCGCCTTCCGGGTCGGCGAGATTTTCACGGACGAGACCGACCTGGGCGAGGACGGGAACTTTCTTTTCGCCCTTTCGCAGGTGGCTGGATGGGCGGGACGTCCTGAGCGCCGGGTTCGACTGCTCGACCGCTCGCTCGGCCTGATGGAAGCGGATTCGGAAGCGCGGGCCTCGAACTATTTTTTCACGGCTCTGACCGAAAGGTTGAGTCTTATGGAAAGCGACGAAGAACGCCACCGTCTCCTCGACGAAATGCGCGACCGACTGGCCCTTGCCGGCGGAGTGCCCGAATCGACTCGGCTGGAAAGGAGCATCCTCATCGCGCTTGCCGGAAATCGCCGTCACGAAGCGATCCGCCTCCTCGCCGAACTTTCCGAAAGGCATGTTTCGACCATCCGCCCCCGGACCGCGGACCTCGACAAGCGGCGCTACGACCAGAGTCAGCGGTGGAAGCGAATGAGTCAACTCCTGCGCTTCTACGGCGACCGCCTGTCCCTGGACGCCGAGACCGGTCCGGCGTTCGTGGCCGCCGTGGGCGGCGATCCCGTGGCTCTCCCCGCGGAAGCGTCTGGCGTAGCCGAGTACGAGCAGTTCGAAGTGGACCGCGTCTGCCACCTGCTCGAATGGAAGAACGCGCCGGAGCGGCGTCAAATCGTCGACCGGCTCGCGCGGCGCTTGATCGAGCCCGAGAGTCGCCTGAATCTAGGCAAGACGCTGGAGAGCCGCGGGTTCCATCGCGAGGCCATTCCCGTCTACGAGGCCGAAGCGCTTCAGAAGGATCGCGACTACGCGCCCCTGCAGGGGCTCTTCGACGCCTGCGCCGAAGCGCTCGAGCCGGGCCCGGCCCTCGCCGTGATCGACCGAGTCAACACGCGGGAGTTTTCCGCCCCGCCAGGTCTTACGGTCGACTATCTGAACGAGCAGCACGCGCGATTTCTCTTGATCGACCGTGACGTCGAGCGCCTGATTCAGCTAAGTCGGGCGCCCTCCAGCGGCGACGCCTCCGCGCCTGTCACTCGCCACGCTCATCTGCCCTACCAAGACGCCCTCGTGGAGGCCTACCGTCAGTCGGGTCGGCGGGACTCGCTTCTGCGGCTGCTTTCGGACCTGCGTCGCCGCGACGAGGCGAGCGACGAACAACTTCTCCTGGGCGGCGAGGTTCTCGCGTCGTCGGATCGCCTGGAAGAAGCCCTGGAATGGTTCGAAGCCGCCAGCACCGACCGAGCGGAGCCACATCTCGCGCGGCAGGCCATGTCGAAGGCCGCCGAGGTTCACGAACGGCTCGGCTTCCCGGACAAGGACAGGATAGTGGCTCTGGCGCGCGACAGCCTCCGGCAGCAGCCTTCGTCCGTGACGCGCTCGCTCGCCGCGACCCTGCATCGGGCTGGCGCCGCCGAGGCTGGGGCCGCCGAGGCTGGGGCCACCGAGGAAGCGGTGGGAATCCTGAAACTGCTTCGTCGCGGAACCTCCGACCGCCGCAGTCGCACGTCGACCTCCCTTCTGCTTCTCAAGCTCCGGGCCGAGTCCGGTGCTTCCTGGTCGGCTCTGGGCGAGGACCTCGAGACCTTCTTTCAAGAGTTCGTCCACGAACCGGAGCCAAACTCCATCGAAGCGGACGCCGAAACGCCGAGCCCCTCGTCCAACGCCTTCCGGTTTGCCGAGTGGCTGAGCACCCGCGACACGACCGGACTGCCCGACGTGTTGAAATCGACGGCCGCCGACCCCGGTTCGAAATGGCTCGCGGACTTGGCCGCGGGATTCGCCGAGGGAAGGCTCGAGGCAGTTGCCGCGTCGACCTACGCCGACGGCGACCGGGAGCAACGGGAGAACCTTCTGGAGACTCTCTGCGCCTTCGGCGAGGAAGGCGAACGGATCGCCGCGGAGATCGTCGACGATTCGAGACTCCCCGGAGTCTCCTTTTTCCCGCACGATCCCCGGCGCCAGTTGATGTTCTTTCACCGAATCGGCGACCGCCCGCGCTTGATAGAGGTTCACACGAGTCTGCTGCGGGAAGCGGACTCCGATCTCTTCCATCAGCACGGACTGGAGGACTGGTTTCCCACCTTGTCGACGCGACGGACGATTCCGCGGCTGCTGGCCTCTCTCGGAGAAACAGATCTCGCCGGCAGGCTTTTCCGCCGGTACCACGAGACGCTGTCCGACTACCAGTGGAACGACCAGCGCTTCCTGGACGACTTCGCCGAATTTCTCATCGAAACCGAGGCCTTCCGGGAGGCGGAGTCCCTGTTGGCGAAAGTCTTTCAAAAATCCATCCGCGTCGACCTTAGACTCCTGATGCGTCTCTACGCCGCCTGGGGCAAGCTCGACGAGTGGGAAGAGCGGGTGGACGCCCTGTTTCTCTCCTCGGGTCGGCTGGCCCTCCTGGAGGAATGGCGGACCGCCCTTGCCGAAGGGCGGGAAATGGTGGACTATACGGCCGAATGATTTTCACCCTGCGGAGAACCACAACGGTTGCGGCATCGCTTTCGGTCGCTCTGCTCCTGTGCCAGTGCGAGACCACGAGAACGGTCAAGTCGACGCGCTCGTCCGTTACCTTCGACAAGAAGATGTGGGGTGGCCAAGGCGCCGAAGACTCCGCCGAGATTCGATCCAAGTTCGCCGAACGCGGATACGAGATCGAGGACGACGGCACCATCAAGGCGGACAACCCCGATCTCTACGCCGACAAGAAAGCCCGGGGCGTGGACAAGGCCTTCGGCCAGAAGAAGGCGCGCTTCAAGAAGACGGAGGCCGATACCAAGACGTTCAAGACGCCCGAGTATCTGGTGCGCCAGGAATTTTCGGGACCCTCGGAAGCGAGGGAGAGCCAAGCCTCCGCCCGGGAGGGGAATTTCGGAAAATCGGGAGATCGACAGGGGGCGAAACTGTTCAAGAGCAAGTCGCGCTCGACGACGGAACTGGCCTCCTACCAGACGGGAACCGATCGCGAGAGCGGCGAAAGCTTCCGGACCGGCTCGGACCGGGCCGCCTCGACCGTGGCCGAAGCGCCCCGCGCCCAGGGAGCGCCCCAGAACGCCGGCTACAAGGCCAACGCCTCGCTGACCATGGACGACGTGAAAAAGATGCTCGATCCCGGAACCTACGCGCGCCGCAAGGGCCTCGCCGAGTAGCCGGTCAATAGGTTTCCACCGGCGACCGCTTCCCGTCCTCCACCGAGAGCTGCTTCGCGCCTTCCTCGCCCAGGGTTTCGACTCGGAGATCCCAGATGGCGGAATCGATTTCCTCGAACCGCTCCATCGACCAGGCAAAGGGTGGCGCCATTTTCTTTTTGGTCTTCTCGATGCGGATCAACGCGTCGTGTAGAACCGGATCGGGCAGGGTCGCGAGCACTTCGGCCGCCTTCTCCACCAGCTCGAGCCGATGGCAAATCATGGCGAGGTCGTTGCCGGCCTCGATGCAGGCCCGGATGGTGTCTTCGAAACTCACCTCGTTCAGGACCGCTCCCATGTCGAGGTCGTCGGTCATGACCAAGCCCTCGTAGGCGAGTTGGTTCCGGAGAAACTGGCCGATGATGTTCTTCGAAAGCGAGGCGGGCCAGCGCGGGCGGCCGGCGTCCCAGCAGGGGTAGTGGGAATGGCACGTCATGATGCTGTCGAGATCGGGAAGCAGCGCGCGGAAGGGCTTCAGCTCGTCCGCCTCCATCTCCTCCAGCGTCTTGTCGATCACGGGAAGCTCGTGATGCGGATCGACCTCCGCTGCCGCGTATCCCGGAAAATGCTTCCCCGAGCTGAGCACGCCCGCTTTGCGGAGCGCCGAGTTGAAGAGGGCCGCGTTGCCGATGACCTCTTCCGCCGTGCCGCCCCAGCAGCGCCCCTTGAGCGAATTGTCGGCTTCGTCGTCGAAGGAGATGTCGAGCACGGGACAGAGGTCCAGATTGAAGCCGAACACGCGGAGGATCTCGCCGGTGAGC
Source organism: Verrucomicrobiales bacterium (assembly GCA_040905585.1). Taxonomy (GTDB): domain Bacteria; phylum Verrucomicrobiota; class Verrucomicrobiia; order Verrucomicrobiales; family DEV007; genus Arctic95D-9. The sequence goes on along the minus strand of JBBDRG010000006.1, from coordinate 10,052 downwards.
CGGCCGTGCTTCTCGACGAGGCCGGCGTCGCCGCGTTCCCGCAGTTGCTGGGCGCTCGGCGGTTCGCTGCCGATCAGACGGAGACGCGACACGCGGCCGCCTTCCTGGTCGATGGTGATGAACGGTTCGATCTCGCTGAGATCACGGAGGTCGTCGATCAACTGCCGCAGTTGCCGGGGCGACTTGATGTTCCGGCTGAACAGGATGAAACCTCCCGGTTGGAGCTTTCGGAAACGGGCCGCCGTCTCCGAGTCGAGTTCGGGTCCGGGAACTCCGGTGAGCAGCAGTTGGCCTAGGCGGGCGCGGTCTTCCATGGACGAACGTAAACCGGCCCCGCCACGTCGCACAAAGGCTTTTTCCGCCGCCTTTCTCCGGCGGCGCCCTTTCGCGGGGACGAGCCGGCGATCAAGTCGTCGGCAAGGTAAAATAGAACGTGCTCCCGACACCCTCCTCGGATTCCACTCCCAGGGTCCCCCCGTGGCGCTCGACGACCTCCCTGGCAAATCCCAGTCCGATGCCGGTGCCGGGAATCTCGTCCCGCGAATGGACCCTGTAGAACGACTCGAAGATCCGCTCGAGGTTTTCCGGAGCGATTCCCAACCCGTTGTCCTTTACTCGGATCGTGCACTCCCCTTTTCGGCACTCGCTGCTGATTTCCACCACCAGAGGTTCTTCCCGGCGGTACTTGATGGCGTTGGCGATCAGGTTCCTCATCACTTGGCGGAGCCGCGAGTGGACTCCCTTGACCTCGGGAAGCGGGCCCACGATTTCAAATCGAGCCCCGTCGGCCCCGTCGGCGACTTGCAGTTCGGCGATCGCGCTCCGAGCCAGGGAGTCCAGGTCGACCTTGCCCGTCGTTTCACTGCCGGGATCCGACTCGGCGAAGGCCAGCAGGTCGTTGATCAGGTTGCTGAGGTGGTTGCTGGACTCGAAGCCCATGGACAACAACTGCCGGACGTTGTCGGGCAATTGTTCGCTGGATGTCTCCTTGGCGATGCCGAGGGCGGTCACGATGCTCTGCAGGGGGGTTTTCAACTCGTGAGCCACCGTGTGGGCGAAACCCTTGAGATCCTGGTTCTTCTGCTCGAGCTGCAGGAGAGCCCGCTTTCGTTCGACCGAATAGCGTATGGAGCGGGCGATGACACCCCCGCGAACCTCCGCTTTCTCGAGCAAATCCTGAGCGCCCCAGGAAATCGCCTGTCGAAGTAGCTTTTCGTCGATCGACGAAGTCAGCACCACGATCGGCACCTCTCGATAGCATTCCGTATACTGGCGCAACGTTTTCCGAGGATCCCTGCCGGAAAGACCGAGATCCAGCAGGATGGCGTCGAACTCCTGGTCCCCTTTCAAGCGGAGCCCTTCCTCTTCGGTCTTCACCCTCGTGACGGAGAACCCGACGCGGCCTCCGTCGTGCAGATTCGAAAGAATCGACTCGGCCTGCTCGTCGTCGTCTTCAATCAGCAGAAGGCGGTATCGGCTCTTGAATTTCATTCGGGATTCGATAGCGGAGATTTCCGAAAAAGAACTGTCGTCGATCACCGGCAGTCCAACAACCGAATCTCAAGCTCGGTCCTCGATTCGCCGGGAAAGCGTCACAACCGCCGCCACTCGTGACCGTCGCGCTCCAGAAGTTCGTCGGCCTCTTTCGGCCCCCACGAGCCCGCGGGATACTCCGCCATTCTCGGAGGATTGGTCGACTGGTGCCACGCGTCCTCGATCCGATCGACGTAGCCCCAGGCCGTTTCGACCTCGTCCTTTCTCGCGAAAAGCGTCGCGTCGCCGGCCATGGCGTCGAGCAGAAGCCTCTCGTAGGCCTCCGGGCTGCTCTTCCCGAAACTGGTCTGGTAGCGGAAATCCATCTTCACCGGCTGCAGGGTCGCCGCGGGGCCGGGACGTTTCGAGCGCATGCCCAGGGAGATGCCTTCGTTCGGCTGGATGCGGATGACCAGCACGTTGCCGGGCATCGCTTCGGCCCCGGGGCCCGCGTTGAAAAGCACGTTCGGGGCCTCCTTGTAGTGAATCGAAATCTCGGTGCCCTTCTTGGGAAGCCGCTTGCCCATCCGCATGTAGAACGGCACGCCCGCCCACCGCCAGTTGTCGATCATGATCTTCAAGGCGACGAACGCCTCCGTCATCGAACCCGGGTTGACGCGGTCTTCGCGCCGGTAGCCGACCACCTCCTCGCCGTTGACCGTGCCCGCCGTGTACTGAGCGCGAACCACGTTCTCGCCGACCTCCTCCGCACTCTTGAACCGCCGGAGCGACTTGAGAACCTTCACCTTTTCATCCCGGATCCCCTCGGCGGAAAGATCGGCGGGCGGCTCCATGGCGATCAAACTGAGCAGCTGCAGGAGGTGGTTCTGCACCATGTCCCGCACGGCGCCCGACTTGTCGTAGTAGCCGCCCCGACCGCCCTCCATGCCCAGGTGCTCGGCGCAGGTGATCTGGACGTGGTCGATGAAGCGGTTGTTCCAGAGGACCTCGAAAAGCTGGTTCGCGAAACGCAGCACCATGATGTTCTGCGCCGTCTCCTTGCCGAGGTAGTGGTCGATCCGGTAGGTGTCCTTCTCCGGAAACGTGTCGTTGACCACTTGGTTGAGGTGCTGGGCCGTTGCCAGGTCCGTGCCGAAAGGTTTTTCCACGACCGCCCGGCACCAGCCGTTCTCCGAACGGTTCAGTCCCGAGGCCCGCACCTGCTCGAGAATGTCGTCGAAAAACTCCGGCGCCGAAGCGAGATAGAAAAGCCGGTTGGGACTCGCGCCGTCCCGCTCCATCTCGTCGAGCCGCTTCTTCAGGGAAACGTAGCCGTCAGGGTCGTTGAAATCGCTTTGGTGGTAGAAAACGCTCTGCGAGAACTGCGCCCAGAGATCGTCGTCGTGCCCCTGCCGCGACACCTCCTTGTTGAGCTTCTCGAGCCCGCCCCGGAATTCCTCGTCCGATTTGTCGCGCCGGGCGAAGCCGACCACGTCCAGACCCGCCGGCAAATCGCCGTCCGCGGCGAGATTGTAGAGCGCCGGAATGAGCTTGCGGTGCGTGAGATCGCCCGTCGCGCCGAAGATGACCAGCACGCACGACTCCGGATGACTTCTCAGCGTCAGGTCCGCTTCGCGAAAAGGATTTTCTTCCATCTACCGCATGAATCCGCAGAATTCGAACCATTGCAAACTATTGGTTGGCCAATCGCAAAGAAGATTTCCCTCGCCCGCGCCTCCCCGAAGCGGAAGCCGACCCGCCGGCCCCCCCGAACAAGAACCTCGATCGCCCGCCGGTTTTCCTTGATAAGCCGGCTCCGAAGCGGCACTATAAGCGCCCTTTCCGATCCGCGGGTGTCGTTCAATGGCAGGACGCGAGCTTCCCAAGCTTGAGACCGGGGTTCGATTCCCCGTACCCGCATTCTCGAGTTGCCGCTTGCGGATCGTGGCGGCAATCTCCTGCCAGCTGTATTTCCGCGAGGCGTTCTCCAATCCGTCGGTGAACATTGCCAAGACGATTCGTTGAAACCGGCGACGGCGACCTCGGCGTGAGGAATCATCTGCCTGTCATAGTCGGCCTTCAAAGAACTGTCGGCATCGGCTATCCTGCTCGAACGACGAGAATTTTCGCAAGATGGGTGTCGGGCGGTTCTGCTCGTTGTCCTCGATCAGGAGCACGGTACGGTTTTTCATGACGCCGGGGGGTGGGACAGGGGGAAACTTACGGTGAAGGTGCTTCCCGCCGACCATTCGCTCTCCACGGCGATCTCGCCGCCGAGCAGGGTGACGAGCCGGCGGCAGATGACGAGTCCGAGACCGGTGCCAGCCTCCGCGACTCCTCGTCGTGCCACCCGATCCAAGCCATGCGGAAGCCTCCGTATTCGACCAGGACGGAGCAGATTCTCGCGAAGAGCTTTTCCCGGTCCGAAGTCCAGACGATCGCCTGATTGATCTGGCTGAGAGCGGCGTACAATCGAGTGAGCCGTTCGATCTCCCCTTTGTGTGTCGTCAACTCGATGTAGCCATCCTCGATTTTTCCGAATGCCCGTCGAATCAGCAGGAGCAGGAGAAGCGAAGTAACCACAACGAACCCGAAGCCCTTGTAGACGCTCCACTTGAGCATCAGTTCCGAATCGGGGGAGAAAGCCCCGAGCGCGCGGTCGGAGTAATAAATCCAGAGGGTGGCGAAGAGTGCGTAGATTCCCGCGATCCACCAGGCCCGCGAACGAAGATGGAGAAATCCGAATTTCCCCGCGAGCACCCTCCACCGGAGTCTCTGTCCGAGCCGGATATGCTGACGCCCAGGGGAATGACGGGAGGGGATTTCGGTTGCATTGACGAACGATCACTTGCCGGGAACCCCGAAGCAGACAGTTCGGGACAGCCCCAGAGTAGCGGCAAATGAGAAGAGGCAACATCGCCGTCAATCCCAATGCGGCAAAGGATTTTCCGTCCGCACGGGAATCGCCGCCCGCGTTGGCGTTTTCGCAAGTGGAAAAAGTCGAGCGCTTCGATCGGCGAGCGGGCTTTGTCTTGAGCGGTTCTCAACGGGGAGGGCATTTCTCCGACGACCATCCGGACGTTGTTATGGTCGTTCCAATTTTCGGGCCGCCGGCCAGGCGTCACCCAATGCGCAATTTGGAAATTACCAAAAACCTTAAGATGTGCGAAATTCTAGAAAAATGGTAGATTATCCGGGAAAACCCCTCTCACCCGAGTTGCCCATTTCATGAACCTGCTTCCGCGACACGTCCGTCCGATTCGATCCGTTTTCCTTTGCTTCGCTCTGTTCGCCTTCTTCGCGGGGAACCACTCGGCCTCCGCGGACCCCGGAACGACCCTGGCGCTGAACTCGCAGATCGACAGTTACATCAAAGGCCTGCGGGGACGGGGGGTCATTCGCGGCCACGAACGCACCGCCTGGCTGGTCTACGATCTGACCTCGCAAACCAAGCTCGCCAGCATCAACGAAGATCTGTCCCTCCAGGCGGCGAGCATGGTGAAACCCTACCTCGCGCTCGCGTTTTTCCACCAGGTCGAAGCGGGCCGGCTGATCTACGGCCCGGAGAGTCGCAAGCACATGGAGCTCATGATTCAGAAGAGCAACAACAGCTCGACCAACTGGGTCATGCGGCATACGGGAGGCCCGGCCGCCACCGAGAACCTCCTGAAGCGCCACTACCCGGCCCTGTGCCGCCAGCTCCGGCTCGTCGAATACATTCCAAGCAACGGCCGCACCTATCGCAACCGCGGGTCGGCGGGCGACTATGGACGATTCCTCGCGACCTTGTGGAAACGTCAACTGCCCCGCTCGGAGGAGATCCTTCGAATCATGGGCCTGCCGGGGACGAACCGGCTCTACACCAGGGCGCGCCGGGTACCCAAGGGGACCCGGGTTTTCAACAAGACCGGGAGCACCGCGATGTGTTGCGGCGACATGGGCATCCTCGTGGCCCAACGCGGCAACGGCGGCACTTACCCCTACATCGTCGTCGGCATCATCGACAGCGCGCGGCGCAGCCCCTCGTACGGAACGTGGATTTCCCAGCGCGCGGACGTGATCCGCGAGGTCTCGAACCTCGCCTATCTCGCGATGAAACAGCGCCATTCACTGTGACGGGGCCGGTTGCCTCCGGGCGATTTCGAGCGATGCTTTCCGGCAAATGAAGTATTTCCTGCTCGCCGCCTGCCTTCTCTCGTCTATCTCAACGGCGGCCTTCGCGGCCGAGAACTGGCCCGGCTGGCGGGGTCCGCGCGGCGACGGCACGGCCGCGGAGGCCAAGGGCTTGCCGGTCGGATTCTCGGCCGAGCGGGACGCGGTCTGGGCGACCGACATTCCGGGGGAAGGACATGCCTCGCCGGTCATCTGGGAGGACCGGATCTTTCTCGTCTCCGCCGACGCGGAGACCGAGACGCGCTCGCTGCTGTGCTTGGACCGCGAAACGGGGAAGATCCTCTGGACCCGGGTCGTTCTGGCGTCGCCCTTCGAAAGCCTCCACCGCCTCAACAGCCGCGCTTCCAGCACGCCGGCGACGGACGGGAAACGGATCTTCGCGAGCTTTCTCGACGGGGAGCGCATGTTCGTGGCCGCCTACGATTTCGAGGGCGAAAAGCTCTGGGAAGCCCGGCCCGGTTCGTTCTCCAGCACGCACGGCTACTGTTCGTCCCCGGTTTTGTGGAACGGAAAGGTCATCGTCAACGGCGATCACGACGGGGACGCCTACCTGGTCGCGCTGGACGAGAAAACGGGCGAGACGATCTGGAAGACGGATCGTCCCAACAAGGTGCGGAGCTATTCGGTCACTTTTTCGATCAGGAAATCTTCCATCGACCCGTAGGGATCGTCCTCGGGGTCCAAGCCGGGCGCGCGCACGATGCATTCGAGCCCCAGCTCCTCCATCGCCTCCTGCAGCTTCAGGCCAAGTTTCACGTGGTGAACCCAGGCCCCTTGGCTGGTGTCGGCGTCAACCGGCGTGTCGGGGCGGTTGTAGGTCATGTAGACGGGCACGTCGTCGGCCGTGAGGTAGGTGATGGCCGAGGCTTCCTCCATCAGCTTCCCGACCCGCTCGGACTCCCAGTCGCTCTCGGACTCGACTCCGTAGAAGGGGACGAGGGCGGCGTGGGCTTCCAGTTCGGGAACGCCGAACCAGTCGCGGAAGGTCCTCAGGTCGTAGGTGGGCTGTCCGTTGGAACTTCCCGCCGCTACGATCCGGGTGGACTGGCGGGCGACGGGGTCGTCGCTGTCGGGATCGGCGAGATCGTCGCGGAAGCCGAGCCAAAGGGAAATGCCGGCCCCGGCCGACCCGCCGTAGCAGGCGATCTTCTCCGGGTCGATGTTCCACTCCGCGGCCCGGTGGCGGATCGTCTGCAGGCCGCGCGCGGCGTCCTCCATCATGATGGGATAGGGCCCGACGTCGGAGAGTCGGTAGTTCATCGAGGCGAAGGCCACGCCGGCGTCCTGGAACTTCTTCAGGGCGCCGGGGGAGAAGCCGCGCTTGTCGCCGCCCCGGAATCCGCCGCCGTGGATGAAAATGACCAGAGGCGTCGGCGACTCGGCGCCGGGCACCGGCCACAGGTCGAAGCGCTGTTTCTCGTGCTCGCCGTAGGGGACGTCGGCGTGGGTCGGCTCGGGGCGCCGGCGTTGACGGTCCCCGCCGTCGGGTCGGTTTCGGCGGGCGCGTTCGCGCCTAAAGGCGGCTTCTTCTTCGCGGGTCACTTTTCCGTCGCCGTCGGCGTCGACCTCCGGGAAGCGCTCCAGAATTCGCTTCGAGCGCTCGTCGGAATTCCGGCGCGGGGTTTCCTCGGCGGCGTCCCGGGCCGGGGAATGGAGGAAGACGAAGGCCGTCGGTAGAAGGATTGCGAGTAGGTGTTTCATGGGTTTGTCGTTGGGCTGCTGAATAGGTTAACCCGGCGCCGACGGGAAAGTCTCTATCGGCCACCGAAAAAGCCGCGTCCGCCGTCATCGCGGGATTGCCGGAAATCCCGGGACCGTCAGAATGGGACCATGCTTGCCGACCGTCGAACGTTTCTCAAGACTGCCGCCCTCGTTCCGACCGCCGGCCTTCTCCACGCGGCGAAGGCCGGCGGATGCAAGCTGGCGATCGGCACCTACGGGCTCCAGTCGCTGCCGCTGGCCGAGGCGATTCGCGTCGTCGCCGAGACCGGTTACGACGCCTTGGAAATCACCGCGTTCGAAGGCACGACCGGCGCCCCCGCCGCGCTCGAGGACCGCGGCAAGCGTGCCGAGATCCGCCAAACGATCGAGGACGGCGGACTGTCGCTCGGCGGGCTCATGGCCGGGCTTCAACCGCAGCAAGACGACGACGCCCACCGGGAGCAGCTGGAGGAACTAAAGCAACTGATCGAACTCGCCCACGATCTGGCGCCGGAGAATCCGCCCCTGATCCAAACGGTCCTCGGCGGAAAGAACTGGGAGGAGTCCCGCGACCTCTTCCGCGACCGCCTCGCCGACTGGCTCCAGCTGGCGGCCGATCGCAAGGGCGTGCTTTCCATCAAGCCCCATCGCGGCCACGCCATGAGCTTGCCCGCGCACGCCAACTGGCTCGTGGAGCAACTCGGGGCGCCCGACCGCCTCGGGACGGTCTACGACTACAGCCACTACGCCTTTCGGGAACCGCCTCTCTCCATCGCGGAAACGGTCGCGGCGGCGCTCCCCCACACCAACTACGTGGCCGTGAAGGACGCGGTGCAACGCGACGGCAAGATCGTCTTCGCCCTCGCCGGCGAAAGCCGAAACTGGGACCACGCCGACATCGTCCGCGCTTTCCACGAAGGCGGCTACCGCGGCGACTTCTGCTGCGAAGTCAGCTCCCAGATCTGGCGGAACAATCCCGACTACGATCCCGTCGCGTCGACGCAGCTCTGCTACCGGAACATGGCCGCCGCCTTCGAGCGGGCCAACGTGCCCCGGGGGTGATCCAAGAGGGTCGCCTCGCCCGCCCCACCCTGTCGAACCGGATCCTTCGGAAGATTGCCGGCTTCCGCCAGTCGAAGCCCGATCGCGTCCGTTGAACCCCGCCTGGTTCCGGCGTAGTTCGACCTATGCGACCCAACTTGCGATTTCTCGCCTTTTCTCTGGCCGCCGTTTCGGTTTTGTGCTGCCACCTCTCCGCGGCGGCAGCGCAGTCGATGCCGACGCAGTCGAAGCCGAACATCGTTTTCATCATCGCCGACGACCTGGGATGGGCAGACGTCGAATTCAACGGCGGCAAGGTGCCGACGCCCAACCTGAACCGCCTGCTTTCGGAAGGGGTCGAGCTGCGGCAGCACTACGTCGCGCCGATATGCAGCCCGACCCGGGCCGGACTCCTGACCGGACGCTACTGGAGCCGCTTCGGGATCACCACGCCGATCAACGAACGGGGACTCCCCTTCGAGACGACGACCCTCGCCGGGGCGCTTCGAGAGTCCGGTTACGAGACCTGCCTGGTTGGAAAATGGCATCTCGGCTCGAAACCGGAATGGGGACCCAACCATTTCGGTTTCGATCACAGCTACGGCTCGCTCGCCGGCGGCGTCGCTCCCTACAATCATCGTTACAAGAAAGGCCCCTACTCGGTCACCTGGCATCGCAACGGGGAGTTGATCGAGGAGGAGGGGCACGTCACCGACCTGCTCGCGAACGAAGCCGTCGACTGGATTGCCGAGCGCGGCGGCGACAAGCCGTTCTTTCTCTTCGTGCCCTTCACTGCCGTCCACCTGCCGATCCGCGAGCCCGAGGCTTGGCTGGAAAAAGTGCCCGAAACCGTCGAGAGCGAGGTGGCCCGTCACTACGCCGCCTGCATTCTCCACCTCGACGAGGCGGTCGGGCGGATCGTCGAAGCCGTCGAGGAAGCCGGGAAAACCGACGACACCTTCGTGGTTTTCACCAGCGACAACGGCGGGTCGACGGCGGAAAACAACGATACCAAGTATCCGGACGACAACTGCCCCAACGGAAAACTTCCCGGCAACAACGAACCGCTTCGCGGCAAGAAAGGCGACATCTACGAAGGTGGGACCCGCGCTCCCACCATCGTCCGCTGGCCCGGGAAGCTGGAAGCCGGAACGACCTTCGAACCGCCGGTTCACGTCGTCGACTGGATGCCTACTTTCTGTGCGCTGGCCGGGAGCGAGGCGGATGGCGAAGAGCTAAAATGGGACGGCGACAATCTCTGGCCCGCGCTGGCGGGGGAGACCGATCTGCAAGCCCGCCCGCTCTATTCGGCCGGTCCCCGGTTCCGCTCTCTGGCTCTCCGCAACGGCGACTGGAAGCTGGTCGTGCATCGAGGCGAAGAGAGTGAGCGGGTGGAGCTTTTCCGCATTGCCGAGGATCCCGGCGAAGACCACGACCTCGCCGAAGCCATGCCGGAAAAAACCTCGGAGTTGCGGCGGCAACTGGAGACCGCTGGCGCGGCCGACAACGACTCGAAGGTGGAACCGAACTGAAGGCCCGGCGGGGGGCTCGCCGAACGCTTCGGCGGAGCCGCATGTGACGGAGTCGAGAACGGATTCCCTTCGGGCAGACAGGGCTTACGCATGAAAGCGCCATGAAAATATAATTTGTACTTTTAATTATAG
>JBBDRG010000005.1:0-62989 GCA_040905585.1 Verrucomicrobiales bacterium | reverse complement strand
TTGACCGACCCCCATCGATCGTTGACCGACCCCCATCGATCGACCCATCGCCATCGCTGCGCCTCTTTTTCCGATCCCTTCCTCCGCCCCCGGCGGACTCAACTCCCTTGCGCCGGGCGCGATCCCGATCCAACTTCCCCCCATGTCCGACGCGCCTCCGCCCAAGCTCACCCACCTCCGCGACGACGGCAGCGCCGCGATGGTCGACGTGTCGGAGAAGCCGGTGGTGCGCCGCGAAGCCACCGCCGGCGGATTCATCGAACTGCAAACGTCCACTCTCTCCCTCGTCGCCGAGGGCGGGCTGCCGAAAGGCGACGTGCTCGCGGTGGCGCGGATCGCCGGGATCCAGGCCGCCAAGAAGACGGCGGACCTCATCCCGCTTTGCCACCAGTTGCCGCTCACCAAGGTGGCGATCGATTTCGAACTCGAGTCCGACGGCATCGGCATCTTCGCCACCGTCCGGACCGACGCGAAAACCGGCGTCGAAATGGAAGCCCTCACGGCCGTCGGCATCGCCGCGATGACGGTCTACGACATGTGCAAGGCAGTCGACAAGACGATGGTGGTACGCCGAATCCGCTTGCTCGAAAAAACAAAAGGCTGACCGCTCCTCTATTCGCAGGCGACGGCTGTCTGCCGGGACGACCCGAGCCCGTCGATGCCCAGCTCGACGACGTCGCCTGGCTTCAAATATTGCGGCGGATCGAAGCCGAGTCCCACGCCCGCCGGCGTGCCCGTCGAGATGACATCGCCGGGCATCAGTGTCATGAACTGGCTTAGGTAGCTGACGAGATGCGGCACGCCGAAGATCAGGTTGCTGGTGTTTCCGTCCTGCTTGGCGTCACCGTTCACCGTCAGCCACATGCGGCAATTGTCGATGTCGGCGATTTCGTCCTGCGTCGCCACGAAGGGACCGATCGGGGCGAAGCTGTCGCAGCTCTTTCCCTTGACCCACTGCCCGCCGCGCTCGAGCTGGAAGGCGCGCTCGCTGTAGTCGTTGTGCAGCACGTAGCCGGCGACGTGGTCGAGCGCCTCCTCGGGTGTCACGTAGCTGGCCTTTTTACCGACGACCACGGCCAGTTCCACTTCCCAGTCGGTCTTCTCGCCGCCCCGCGGAATCACCAGCGGATCGTTCGGACCGCAGACCGCGCTGACCGCCTTGAAGAAAATGATCGGCTCCTCCGGCGGCTCCGCCCCCGACTCCTTGGCGTGGTCCAGGAAATTCAGGCCGATGCAGATGATTTTGCCGGGGCGGGAAACGGCGGGGCCCAACCGCGTTCCCTCCTCCAACCGGGGCGAGGAACCACCCTGCTCGACGGCCCAGGAGCGAAGCTTCTCCATGTTCGACGGATCCGCGAAGAACTTCTCGTCCCAGTCCATCCCGAAGGCCGACGCGTCGATTCGCGTGTCGTCGTCGAGTTGGAGACCTGGCTTCTCGGAACCGGCGGGGCCAAAGCGGAGCAATTTCATGGCGCGACCGTAGCGACAGGCTACGCCTTCGTCAACCGACGGTCGCCACAAACGCAGATCACCTGAGAGTGAGTCCTCTCGCCTTTGGGGCGGAAGGCACCGGCTTCCACAAATCGTCCGAAAAATAGTCGACGCCGAACTTTTCGGGACGGGCGGTGGTGTAGTATAGGCGGCCCCGGTCGAACAATTGCTCCGGCTGGTAGAAGGCGGAAGCCTCGTCCACCTTGGCGAGACTGTCCGAATCGATCTCGTTTTGCAGAGTCGACTCGAGCACGTACTGCGTTTCGCCGACCCTGACGACAACCCAGGCGTGCTGGCCGATGTTGCCGTTCCACCCGATGGCGACGCGGGCGTCGAACCCGGCGGAGATCAAGACGTCGGCGAGCAGAATGGAGGTGTCCTCGCAGTCTCCGGCCTTCTCCTCCCACGTCTCGCGGGAGCTTTTCCAGACTTCGCGAACCTCGGAATGATCCTGGTCGATCTCGTAGTCGCAACGATCCGCGACCAAGCCCCATAGGCCGACGATGCGTTCCTCCGGAGCGGCCCTGTTTTCCGGCCCGGTCGGCTCGGCGAGCGCCACGTGATCGAAAAACTCCGTGGCTCGGCGAATCCTGCCGGACGTGTCGGCAGCCAGAACGTCGAACGGCCGATCGCAGTAGGGACACGACAGGATCAGCGTGCTTGAGCCGCCGCCCAGCTCGAGGGCGTGCACCTCGTCGCAGTGGGGGCAGGTGTTGTAGAAGCGCCCGCCCTTTTGGTTCGCTTGGGCAAGCGAAAATTCGGGGAGGCGCCGGGAGACGACGCCCAAGGCACCAAGGCGCCGATTCTGCCGGAAAACCGACGTCGTGATGGAATCGAACTCCGGATTCGCCGCCGCCGACCAAGCCCCCAGTTGCCGTAGCAATTCCTCCCGGTCGGGCGACACGACCAGATTGGCGGCCAAATACTGCGCTCCGGGGAACTCCGTCTGCAGCATCGAGAAAATCTCCTCGAGCTCCAGATCGCCCGGGTCGGGATGGCTACCGACGAAAGACCTCAAATAGGCTTGGAGTTCCTCGTCCCCGCGAACCAATTCGACGTCGAAGGAATCCCGGACCCGGTTGATCCGGACCATCGCGTCCGACCGGAACCCGCGCTGATACGCCTCGTCGACAGGCTCGACCGGTCCGAAGAGACCGAGCACGTCTATTCTTTCGGACAGCTGCAAACCCGCGAGTATGGCTGTCGCCGCGACGAGCGCAAGCCCGCCGAAGCAAGTGAGGCTTCGAACCATTCCTGTCTGTTGTGTGTCTGTGCGGCTCGGCGCGCCCGAGAGCGCCCTCGCCCGACGCGTGTCCGCGTCGAAAATTCCGTTATGGAAATTATAACACCGGCCGAACCGTTGTCTCGGATTATTTTACCCCCGTAATTCGAAAAGACGACTCTTTATAGAGCAAAGCGTCGCCATCCGAACGTAGCACTGAAAGTTCCGAGGCGGCCGCTCTCGCCGCCAAGTCACTCCGGCACCGCCTCGAACATGGCCTGGAGGTTCTTCAGGTTCTGCTTCATCACCAGGAGCCAGTCCCCGGCGTCCGGCCGATTCGCGCAGGGGTCGACGACGACGCTCTTGACTCCGAGCTCCGCGAGGCCCTCGATTAGTTCGTCGGTTGGTTCGTCTTCCCATATCATCCACTTGGCGGGATGTTCGCCGAGGAGCTTCTGCAAATCTCGCTTGGCCTCCGCGGTGAACTCCATGCCCGGCTCCCACTCCAGAGCTTCGATTTTCAATCCGTAAGCTCTGGCGAAATACTGGTAGATGGGGTGCGACGCGGTCAGCGGCTTGTCTCCCCACTTGTCGCCGAACTTTTCCATTTCGACGTCGAGGAACTCCAGATCCTTTTTCAGCGAAGCGAATTTCCCGTCGATGGCTTCCGCCTCGCCGGGGCTGAGTTGCTTGAATTTCTCCGCCACCGCGCGCGCCTGCTCGACCGCCTGGGAAAAATCGAGCCACGTGGTGAACGCGGTCCCGCCGTGAGAATGCACGTCCCCGTCTCCGTGCTTGTGCTGGTGACCTTCCTCGTCGATCAACTCTTCCGAAAAAGCCTTCGAAGTGTCGACCATGATCGTCGCCGGAAGGGTGACCGACTTCATCCATTTGGCGTAGTCGGCGCCGTTGCGCAAAATCACGTCCGCCTCCTGAAACGCGACCACGGCGTCGTCGTCCGGTTTCCAGAACGCGGGATCGACGTTGCCGGGGACGAGATACTGGACATCGAACGCTTCGCTGGCGAGCCGGCCGGCGAAATAGTGGAGCGGGTAGTTCACGGATTGGACCCCGATCTTGTCGTCGGCAGCGGGTGAAGAGCCCGCGCCGGCGATCAGAGCAACGGCGGCGGCCAGGCAGAAACGAAGAACGGTGTCGTGTTTTCTCATGATGGATAGAACGTTTTACCGGGGCGCGGCGGTTTCAAATCAATTTATCCGTCCTGCGCAGGGCGCCCGGCCGGGAGCCCTGCCCGCGGCTCTCGTCCGTTCGAGCATGGAAGGCCGCGCGTCACCTACACGATCACCTACCCGATTGTGACTTGATTTCTTTCCGCGAGGTCCGGATACTTAGGCTCCGAAAGTTTTTAAAAATCCCATTCCTATGAGACTCACTGCCATTACCTGCTCCCTTGCCCTTGCCGCGCCCCTGTCGGGCAAGGTCGGTGCCGCCGATCAAGACAAGCAACTTTACGGGGATCTCGTTTCCCAGGTTCTCGCGGCCAAGTGCGCCAGTTGCCACGGCGAGGACAAGCAGAAAGGCAAGCTCCGGGTCGACAGCTTCGGAGCGATCCTGGAAGGCGGCAACGAAGGTCCCTCCGTCGTCGCCGGCAAACCGGACGACAGTCCGATTCTGCAGCGCGTCTATCTTCCCCTCGACGACGACGACCACATGCCGCCCGAGGACAAGGACCAGCTCACGGAGCAGGAGACGGCTCTTCTTGAGTTCTGGGTCCAGTCGGGAGCAAAAGAGAAGGGGTCCGTGGCCGATCTGAAGCCCGACGAGGAGACCGCGAAGGCGATCGCCCATGTGGCCGACAACCTGCCGGAAGTCCCGGAGTCCGTGGCCAAGGCCGACGTGCCGAAGGTCGACCCGGCCAAGGAAAAACTCGTCGAGGAGACGGTGGGACGGATCAGTGAAACCGGCGCGTCTCTCATGCCGATCGCCCAGAACACTCCGGAGTTGCGCTACAGCGCGCTCAACATCAGCAAGGATTTTACCGACGACGATCTCACCGCCCTCAAGCCGATTGCCGATCTGATCAAGTGGATGGACCTGGCCCGCACCGGCGTCACCGACAAAGGCTTGAGCCACCTCTCGGGAATGGAGAACCTGACCCGCCTTCACTTGGAGAACACCGGAATCACCGACGCGGGGCTCGACGCCATCAAAGTTTTGCCCAATCTGGAGTATCTCAATCTCTACGGCACGAAAGTGACCGATGCCGGCATTGCAAAACTGTCCGGCGCGAAGAGCTTGAAGAAGCTGTTCCTCTGGCAGAGCAAGGCTACCGAGGCTGGCGCCAAGAAGCTGGCGGCCGCCATTCCGGGGCTCGATGTCAACACGGGGTGGAAGGAGAGCGAGGTCGAACCGGTCGCACTCGCCGCGAACACGAAGGCCGAGCCCAAGAAGGAAACGCCGCCGGCCAAGCCGGAACCCAAGAAAGAGGCAGCGAAGCCCGAGCCCAAGAAGGATGCCAAGAAGCCGGCACCCAAGCCCGAGCCCAAGAAGGAACCCAAGAAACCGGCACCCAAGCCCGAGCCCAAGAAGGATGCCAAGAAGCCGGCGCCCAAGCCCGAGCCCAAGAAACCGGACCCGACCTTTCAGAAAGCGCTCGACGAATTGAAAGCCGCAGTCGAGAAGACCTCGAAGGAAGCGAGCCAGGCCAAGGCGGAGTTGGAGGCAGCCGTCAAAGCCGTGGCCGAAGCGACGAAAAAGGCGGAGGCGCTCAAGGCCGAGTCCGAAAAAGCCGCCACGGTCGCCGTCGAGACCAAGTCCGCGCTCGACCAGCTAGAGAAGGCGGCGACGGCGAGCAAGTAGAGCCCGCCGGAGGGAACCCCGGTTCCCTCGAGCGCTTGCCCCGGCGGGCCTCAACTCTTCACGGCCCGCTTCATCCGCTCAACGCTGTTCCCGAGAGCCTCGAGATGCTCGAGGGAGTGGCGGAGCGTTCGGTTGAGTTCGTTGAGAGCTTCCCGGGCGTTGTTGACGTGGAGATGGTGAAGATCCTTCTCCCCGGAGTCGAACTCGACGACGTTTTCCGCGTCGTTTCCCGTTTCGCCGTCCGCCAGGAACGGCTTCATGGCGTTTTCCAAACGGCCTTGGATTCGTTCGACGCGTTCGAGGATCTCGCCTTTGAATCCCTCGGCGTGTTCGACGAGTCTCAGTTCCAGATGATCGAGCCGCGCCTCGATGGCGGCCGCTTTTCTGGCGCCACTTTCCGGCTCGCTTCCGCAGACCGGGGGTTCGTTTCTCGGTGAATTGGGGAGGGCTTCCGGAACGGTGGAAATCGGGACGCGAATCATCAGGCTCAATCTAGTTTCAGAAGATTACCAAAAATTTCATAGATATCAATAATTAAAACATCTTTAGCAGTTTTCACTCTCGGCGCGTCTTCTTGACTTCTCCCCGATTCGCCGGAAGATTCGCCGCTGCGCCACGAGCCGAGCCAATTTCCACTACCACCTTTCATGAGAATCGCCTTTCTGACCGCCGGGGGGATCGCCCCCTGCCTTTCCGCGTCCATCGGAGGACTGATCGAGGAATACAACAGGCTCGCCCCGGACGCCGACCTCATGGGTTATCTCAACGGCTATCAGGGTTTGCTTCTCGGAAACTCCTACCACTTCCCCAGGCAAGTCCGTGAGCGAGCTGCGATTTTCTACAATTTCGGCGGCAGTCCGATCGGCAACAGTCGCGTCAAACTGACCAACGTGGAGGACTGCCTGAAGCGAGGCCTCGTCAGGCCCGGCGAAATTCCTCTCGAAGTCGCTGCCGAACGGCTCCAGGCGGACAAGGTCGACATTCTTCATACGATCGGAGGCGACGACACCAACACCACCGCGGCCGACCTCGCCAAGTTCCTTCACGACAACGGCTACGATCTCACCGTCGTGGGATTGCCCAAGACGATCGACAACGACGTCTACCCGATCAAGCAGACGCTGGGCGCCTGGACCGCCTCTCATCAGAGCGCGCGCTTTTTCCGCAATGTCGCCAACGAGAACACCACCAGCTCCCGGCAACTGATCGTCCACGAGGTCATGGGCCGCCATTGCGGTTGGCTGACCGGTCGATCCGCCTACGACTACCACGAGAGCCTCCACCAGTTCGACTGGCTGCCGGAGGCTCTCCTTCACCAGATCCGCTGGGACGTCGACGCCGTTTGGGTACCGGAAATGGAAATCGACATGGAAGCGGAAGTCGAGCGTCTCGACGCCAAGATGGACGAGCACGACAGCGTCAACATTTTCCTCAGCGAGGGCGCCGGACTCGACAACATCATTGGCGAAATGAAGGCCCAGGGCCAGGAGCCCGACAAAGATGCCT
This sequence comes from Verrucomicrobiales bacterium, assembly GCA_040905585.1. GTDB lineage: Bacteria > Verrucomicrobiota > Verrucomicrobiia > Verrucomicrobiales > DEV007 > Arctic95D-9. The sequence continues at coordinate 55,950 of JBBDRG010000005.1, read as the reverse complement.
TCGGCCACTATCGACTTGACGACGTCAACGTCGGGCAATGGTTCGCAGCGAAACTCAAGGACCAGATCGGAGCCGAAAAGGTCCTCGTCCAGAAAAGCGGCTACTTCGCGCGAAGCGCCGCGCCGAACGACGACGATCTGGAGCTGATCAAGGCCAGTTGCGCCCAGGCCGCGAAATCCGCCTTGAACGGAGAGTCGGGCGTCGCCGGACTCGACGAGGACAACGCGGATTTGATGAGCCTGATCGACTTCGGCCGGATCAAGGGAGGCAAGCCCTTCGACATCGACGAGGGCTGGTTCACCACACTCCTCGAAGAAATCGGCCAGCCGAAAGGCAGGCGCATCGCGGCACACTGACAAGGAACGCAAGAGGGCGAAAAACGCCCGCTTGGGAGCTTCTTTGTCGATCCGTTCCGCCTCCTGTCATCCCCGGTTGACACTTCGATAGCCGCGCGTAAAGTTGCGCCGCCTCGGCATCGAGGCTGTCGTGCCGCGTTTTCCCCGTGCCGTGTCAGCCGGTCCGATCCCTGGCTGACGCCTCCGGCATCCAACGCAACTACCATCTTTCCACACCACAACCAAGGAACTATCCAACGAGTATGGCGACCAAGAAATCCGCGAAGAAATCCGCCTCGAAAAAGGCATCGAGCAAAGCCCCCGCCGCGAAGGGCACTAAGAAACCGGTTTACTTTTTCGGTGGTGGAAAAGCGGATGGCGGCGGCAAGCAGAAGACTCTCCTCGGAGGCAAGGGTGCCAACCTCGCCGAGATGGCCCGGATCGGTCTGCCCGTTCCCGCCGGCTTCACCATAACCACCGAAGTCTGCACCCACTACTACGAGAACGGCCGCAAGTGGCCCGCCAATCTCCAGGGCGAGATCGAGAAGAACCTCGCCAAAGTGGAGAAGGTCATGGGCAAAAAGTTCGGCGATCTCGACAATCCCCTGCTTCTCTCGGTCCGCTCCGGTGCCCGGGAATCCATGCCCGGCATGATGGACACCATCCTCAACCTAGGCATCAACGACGACGTCGTTAACGCGCTCACCGAGAAGACCGGCAACGCGCGTTTCGCCTGGGACAGCTACCGCCGCTTCCTGCAGATGTACGGAGGCGTCGTCATGGGCGTCGAGGCCGGCAAGGACGAGCACCACGATCCCTTCGAAGACATTCTCGACAAGGCCAAGGAAAAGGCCGGCACCGCCGTCGACACCGATCTCACCGTCGACCAGATGAAGGACATCGTGAGCCAGTTCAAGGCGCTCATCAAGAAGCGGACCGGACGTGATTTCCCCCAGGAGCCCATGAAACAGCTCCGCGGGGCCGTGAACGCCGTCTTCAGTTCCTGGCAGAACGACCGCGCCAAGGTCTACCGCCAGAAATACGACATTCCCGCCGAATGGGGCACCGCCGTGAACGTCCAGGCCATGGTCTTCGGCAACACCGGGCGAAAATCCGGAACCGGCGTCGCCTTCACCCGCGACCCCGCCACCGGCGAAAACGTCTTCTACGGCGAATACCTCATCGACGCCCAGGGCGAGGACGTCGTCGCCGGCGTCCGCACGCCGAAGCACGTGTCGCAGATGGCCAAGGATCTGCCCTCGTCCCACAAGGAACTTCTCAAGATCCGCAAGACGCTCGAGGCGCATTTCCACGACGTGCAGGACATCGAGTTCACCGTGGAAGAAGGCAAGCTCTGGATGCTTCAGACCCGGAACGGAAAACGCACCGGTTTCGCCGCGGTCAACATCGCCGTCGACATGGTGAACGAGAAGCTCATCAGTCGAACCGAAGCGCTCATGCGCATTCCCGCCGAGGATCTGAGCCACCTCCTCGCCCCCATCTTCGACGCCGCGGCCGAGAAGAAGGCGACGAAAGTCGGAAGCGGTCTCCCGGCCGGTCCCGGCGCAGCCTCCGGCAAGATCTACTTCACTGCCGAGACGGCCGTCGCCGCGGCGGCGAAAGGCGAGAAAGTCATCCTCGCCCGACGCGAGACCTCGCCCGAGGATCTGCGCGGCATGATCGCCGCCGAAGGCATCCTCACCACCCGGGGAGGCGCCTCCTCCCACGCCGCGCTCGTCGCCCGGCAGATGGGCAAGATCTGCATCTGCGGCGCCCACGACATGGAGATCGACTACTCGAAGAAGACGCTTTCCGGAGCCGGAGTCACCCTGAAGGAAGGCGACTTCCTTTCCCTCAACGGCTTCGTCGGCGACATCTACGCCGGCGAGATTCCCACGGCGCATTCGCAAGTTATCCAGGCGCTCCACGAAGGCAAAGTCGACGCGATGAAGAGCGACACCTTCAAGAAATACGCGCAGCTCATGAAGTGGGCCGACCAGCACCGCAAGCTCGGCATCCGCACCAATTCGGACACCCCGGGCCAAGTCGCGAACGCCATCGCTTTCGGGGCCGAGGGCATCGGCCTCACCCGGACCGAGCACATGTTCTTCGAAGGCGACCGCATCGACGCCGTCCGTCAGATGATCCTCGCCGAGGACGACGAAGGCCGGGCCATCGCGCTGAAAAAACTGCTCCCCTACCAGAAGGAAGACTTCGTCGGGATCTTCGAAGCCCTCGAGGGCCGTCCCGCCACCATCCGGCTGCTCGATCCCCCTCTCCACGAGTTCATCGGCACCATGGACGCCGCGCAGATCAAGGATCTGGCGAAGAAGCTCGTCGTCACCCCCGCTTTCATCAAGCGCCGCATCGGCGAACTCCACGAGGAGAACCCCATGCTCGGTCACCGCGGTTGCCGTCTCGGCATCGTCTACCCCGAGATCACGAGAATGCAGGCCACCGCTATTTTCGAGGCCGCCGTCGAAGTGCAGTCGAAGAAGAGAAAAGGCAAGAGCATGAAGGTGCTGCCCGAGATCATGGTACCGCTGGTGGCCTACGCCAAGGAACTCGAGTTGCAGAGAGGCGTTATCGACGAAGCCGCCGCGGAAGTGCGCCGGAAATACGGTCTCAAAGCCAGCCAGCTGAAATACCAGGTGGGCACCATGATCGAGATCCCCCGCGCCGCGCTCACCGCCGAGGCGGTCGCCGAACACGCCCAGTTCTTCAGCTTCGGCACCAATGATCTCACCCAGACTTGTCTCGGTCTCAGCCGGGACGATTCGAGTTCCTTCCTCCCCGCCTACCAGGACGCCGAGGTCGTGAACAACAATCCCTTCGCCCAGCTGGATCAGACCGGAGTCGGTCAGCTCGTCGAACTCGGCGTGAAGCGGGGCCGCAAGACAAAGCCGAAACTGAAGGTCGGGATCTGCGGCGAACACGGCGGCGATCCTTCGTCGGTTAAGTTCTTTCACCGCACCGGGCTCGATTACGTCAGCTGCAGCCCCTTTCGCATTCCCATCGCGAAGCTCGCCGCGGCCCAGGCCGCTCTCGAAGACAAGGGCATGAAGCCCAAGGCCAAAACCAAAAAGAAAATCTCGAAGCCGAAGACTCTTGGCAAGATCTAGGCGAGTCCCGGCATCGACGTCCCGGACGTCACCTTTCGACAAAAGGCGGTTCCCTCGACGGAACCGCCTTTTTTGTGCGGATCGGGCAAGACGACCGTGTTGCCGATGCGCGGCGCGGGGACATTGACTTCCGTTTGCCGTTCTGGTTACCTGAACGACTTCAGAACGATACTTCTCGGCCCATGAAACTTTCCCTCCCCTCCGCAATCCTCGTCACCTTCGTGTTTCTTTGGACCGCCGCTACCGAAGCCCGCGCGGAGACCGTGGAGACGGATGTGGTCGTCTACGGCGCTACGCCGGGCGGGATCGCCGCCGCCGTCCACGCGGCCCGGGAAGGGCTGGACGTCGTGCTGGTACAGGAGGACGGACACCTCGGCGGGCTGGCGTCCGGCGGTTTGTCGAACTCCGACTTCAAGACTTACGAAGCCCTGGGCGGGGCCTTCCGCGAACTGACGCAGCGGGTGGAGGCGCACTACGCGGAGACCTACGGAGAAAATTCGGACGAGCACCGCGACTGCATGCTGGGCGGGTACTACGAACCGGGCGTGGCCGGGAAGGCCTTCGAAGACATGCTCCGGGAATCCGGCGTGCGGGTGGAATTGCATCGGCGTCTGACGAAGGCGGAGATCGCCGAATCGAAGGGCCGCAAGCGAGTTGCCTCGCTCGAATTCGAACCCGCGCGCGGCGGTGCCGAAGCTCTCGCGATCACCCCGGAGATCTCCATCGACGGCACCTACGAGGGCGACCTCGTCGCCGCCGCGGGGGTTCCCTACCGGCTTGGATGCGAGGCCTACTCCGAGTTCGAGGAGCACTTGGCCCGGGACTTCGACGAACCGAACGACTACGTCCAGACCTACAACTTCCGCCCCTGCCTGACGGAAGATCCCGACAATCGGATCCCCATCCCCAAACCCGAAGGCTACGACCGGGACGATTTCGCGCCCATGATCGATCACATCGAAGAGGGCATCGTGGATTCCTTCAGTCAGGAACAAGGATCCCGCCCCGTCCTGAAAGTCCGCCGCATCGCGAACCGAAAAGCCGACTTCAACGACGTCCCGCGGTCCCCCGTCAGCCTGTCCATCGAAAACGTGAACCATCCTTGGCCGGAGGGTTCGGCGGAAGTTCGCCAGGGAATCTACGACATCTACCGGGACCACTCCCTGGGCCTGTTCTGGTTTCTCGCCAACGACCCCGAGGTGCCGGAGGACTGGCGCGAGGAGATGGAAAAGTGGGGACTCCCCAAGGATGAATTCACGGACAACGACCACTGGTCCCCGGCGCTCTACGTGCGCGAGGGCCGGCGCATGGAGGGGGCGTATCTGTTTACCGAAAACGATACCCGGGCGGACCCGGACGACCTCGCCCGCGCCAAGCTTCATCCCGACAGCATCGCCATGGGCGACTACAACCACAACTGCCACGGCGTCTACGATCCCGGCGACGGACAGCCCACCATCGGTCACGCCGGCCGCAGCATCGCCGGCCCCTTCCAGGTACCCTACGGAGTGATCCTGCCGAAAAGCGACTGGGACGGCCTGCTCGCCCCGGTGCCCGTTTCCTCGAGCCACGGCGGCTTCGGTGTCCTCCGCATGGAACCGACTTGGATGGGCCTCGGCCAGGCCGCCGGGGTCGCCGCCGCCCTGAGCCTGAAGTCGGGAAAACCGCTCGACGAAGTGGACGTCGACAGTCTCCAACTGCGTCTCCACGAACTCGGCGCCAAGACCGTCTATGTTTCCGACCTGGGAGAGGCCAGGGAAGTCCACCGGCCCGGCTGGGACAATCCCGACACCACGTTCCCGGTTCACCTCACCTACGTGCCCCCGCGCGACCCGCACTTCCGCGCGATCCAGTTTCTTGGCACAAAGGGATTCTTCCACGGGCTGATCGGCCCGGACGACCGTGAAAAAGCGAAAAAGCCCGGCCGTTCCACCGGCCAGTGGAAAACCTTCTTCCCGAATCACTTCGTCGAACCGGACCGGAAAATGGATGCCGAGACCCTTTCCTTCTGGGAAGATAAAAGCGTCTCGACCGGACTGTTCGAAGCCGCCCCGGACCTCGGCGAGAGGGCTCTCGACATGACCCGCGCCGAGTATCTCGATGCCATCTTCGCCGCTTGGTTGAAGAATCGGACCGCCCGGGGGTAGGCCGTCCACCGGAACCGGAGACCGTCAGTCCCCTTCCCCGAAGATCGCCGCGACATGGCTCTCGAGCTGAGCCAGTTTTTCCATGGCGGGCAGTTTCGAATCGAGTACGTGCACCTCGAGTCGAGCATCCTCCAGCCGAACGCTCGCCGTGCCCGGAAGCAGGCTCACGGCCCAGGCGAAGAAAACCCGCGCCGCTTCCGATCGGAGACGCAGCGGAAACCACTCGAGCGCCGGATCAATCCGCACCTTCGGGGACAAGGCCCGCTGCGCCACATCGATCCCGCCCGCCAGCGAGGCGCCGAGGAAGTACGGGAGAAACCGAAGAAAGGGACGCCATCGCCAGCGCCAGGCGGAAACCGGCCACAGGACGAAACTCGCCGCCGTCGCGGCAACGACGATACCGGCGATCAACGGCCAGTCGGACCACGCGTTTCCGCTGATCAGGATCCACAGCACGGCGAAGGCCAGCAACCGGGCGACCAGGGATGCCGAAGTGATTTTCGGGTTCATCGGGCGGAGCTTCCAAAAACAAGCAGGGCGACGAAGGCCAGCAGCAGCAGCATGAACAATACGCCCGCCACCGACCGGTAGCGCAGCTTCCGCTCCATCCGGTTGGCGAAATCGCTGCGGCGTTCGCTTTCCGCGAGCCGTTCGAGCGGTTCCGCGAAGTTCAGGTGCCAATGGGACGGACCGGGCACCGGAAATTCGCGCGACCACGCCCGCATCCATCCCGCGAGGCCCTCGAACCACACGACCACGTCGCCCTTGGGAAAGGCCGGCCGATCCGCCTTTCCGGCGAGCAAACGCCTCCCGACAAGAAGCAGCGCGAGACCGAGGAGAATTGGCCACAGGCCTTTCCATATAGTCGGCACCGAGGCGGAAAAGCCCGGGATGTCGAAGCCGTAACGGGACGTTGAAAATCCCACGGCGACCGTGAGTCCGAGCAGCAGGATCAGCCAGGAAAGCCACATCGACGGATGAAGGCGGCCTTGCCTTTCCCCCCGCAGAGCCCTCCACTCCAGCCAGAAGAAACGCCCCAGCAACAGGGAGGTGGCGGCCGTCGTCAGCGGCAGGAGCCGGCCCAGCCACTCGACCAGTGGTGCCGACGCACCCGCGCCGACGACGTTCACCGCAGCCTTCAAGGCGTCCTTCGCGACGGCGCCGCCGGTCCACGGCGCGGCGGCGATGGCAAGCGCCGCCATGGCCAAGCCCGCGACGAAAACCCATCGCCCGATCCCGGAGCGGCCGACGGAAGGCGCCATGCCCGCTCCCAGAAAGAGCGCGCCTTTCGCCAGCCCGTGATTCAGCGCGTACAGCAGCAGCACCGGCAGGGTGACCACCCACGCCTCCTCCCCCGCCAGGCCGACCCCCACCATCGCCGTCATCACGCCCATCTGGCTGATGCTGGAATAGGCGAGCGTCGTTTTAGAATCCGTCTGAGCGCAGCCGACCACGACCGCCCCGAACGCCGCCACCAGCCCCGCGACGATGCAGAAACTACTCCACGCCGGAAACTCGCCCTGCCCCAGAGGCAGGAAATGGAGCCAGCCGAGCAGGCCCGCCTTGATCATCGCGCCGCTGAGAACGGCGCTCGCCGGCGCCGGCGCCACGGGGTGCGCAAGCGGCAGCCAAAAATGAAATGGCAGAGCGCCGGCCTTCACGCCGAAGCCGAAGAACGCCAGGAACATGATGAGATTTCTCGATTCGGAAACGGCGACCGCCGGGCCGATGTCGGTGATCCGGGTGCTCTGGGCGGTCTGGACGGCCAGGAAAATCGCCCCGAGCAGCAACGCTTCCCCGACTACGGCGGCGATCAGGTAGATCCGCGCCGCCCGCCGGGCCGCGGGCGTGTCCGCATGGATGACCAAGCCGTACGCCGCGAACGTCATCACGGCGAAGAACGTGTAGAATGCGGGCACGTCCCTCGCGAGAATCAGGCCGATATTGCCCGCCATGGTGAGCAGGAAAAACCCGTGGAACCTGCCGCCGCGCGGATCCTCGGCGAGATAGCCCCGGCCGTAGATCCCGGCGACCAGCCAGAGCGCGCCGGTGAGAAGCAGGAACACCTGGCCCGCCGGACCAAAGCCGAAGCGCGACCCGAGCATCCACCATTCGAAAACCGCGCCGCCGTCCGCCGGCCCGAAGAGCGCCAGACAAAGCGCGGGCAGCGGCGCGAGCGGGACCAGCACCTTTGTCGCGAATCCGGCAAGCCGCGTCACCGGAAGAAACAGTGCCACCACCAAAGGCGCTAGTATGGGAAGCAACCAGATCATGGCTCGGTGAAATACATCAGTTCGGCGACCTGCCGGGCGAGGTCCGCTGGCGTGTATGGCGCGCTTGCCCAAATGCCGACACCGATGGTCGCGGCGGCGGTTGTCAGAGGCGGCAGCAGGAGCATCCAGGGCGCCTCGAAGCGTCCGATCTTCTCCGGCCAGCCTCCGTCGGGTTCCTTGAACCAGGCCGCATGGACGATCGGCAGAAAATAGGCCGCGTTCAGCACGCTGCTGCCGATCAACACCCCGACGACCCACGGATGCCCCGCCTCCATGGCGCCCAGCGCCAGGTACCATTTGCTGACGAACCCGGCCAGCGGCGGCAGCCCGATCATGCCGAAGGCGGCCGCGGTGAAGGCCGCCATCGTCAGCGGCATCCGGCGTCCGATTCCGTTCAATTCGCTGACGCGGTGAAGGCCGAGGGTTTCCGCAAAGTTTCCGGCGCAGAAAAACAAGGTGACCTTCATGATCCCCTGGTGGATCAAGTGAACGAGGGCGCCGACCGTGGCGACCGGGCCGAGCATCGTCACCCCGAGAACGATGTAGGAAAGCTGGCTCACGGTCGAATAGGCGAGCCGCTTCTTCAGATCGTCCTGCACCAGCGCGCGCAACGAGCCGTAGAGGATGGTGATCGACGCGAGGACGGCCAAGGGCAGCAGCAAGCCGAGCGACGTGGCGAACTCCACGCCGTAGACGTCGTAAACCACCCGGACGATCCCGAACGCGCCCGCTTTGACCACGGCCACCGCGTGCAGCAGCGCGCTCACCGGTGCCGGGGCGACCATCGCCACCGGCAGCCAGCCGTGCAACGGCACCAAGGCCGCCTTCACCCCGAGCCCGCCGATCAGGATGGCGAAGATTACGATCAAGGTGCCGCGATGCTCGGGCCCAAGATCCATCAGGACCCCCGCGTGGACGAAATCCATCGGCCCGGTAAGCACGTGGATCCAGACCACGCCCAGAAACAGGACCGTCCCCCCCGTGATCGTGTACCAGAGGTAAGTCCGACCGGCACGCAGCGACTTCTCGGTGCCGCGGTGCACCACCAGTGGATAAGTCACCACCGTCAGGAACTCGTAGAAAATGAAGAAGGTGATGAGGTTCCCCGCAAGGGCGATCCCGGTGCTGGCGGTCACGCACAGGCTGAAGAACCCGAAGAAACGCGTGCGATTCGGCGAACCTTCCAGGTAGCCAACCGCGTAGATCGTGGTGAAGAACCACAAAATGCTCGAGAGCGTCACGAAAATCAACGACAGCAGATCGACCCGGAGCAGGAAATCGAAGCCGAGCACAAGCGTGAATCTGGCCTCGAACTCCCGCCCCTGGAAGGTCCACCAAAAGATGTAACCGACGAAGACCAATTTCAGCGTCGCGCCGCCCAGGTTGAGCGCGGTGCGAAGGAAATGGTGCTTTTCGTCGACGAAGAAAATCAGCACCCCGGTAAGCAGCGAACTCGCGAGGACCACGAGCGGCAGCAGGAACTCCAGGTTCACGGTTCACCTCCTTCCCCGAGCGACGGAGAATACGGCGAGCCGATCTCGAGCAGCCGCATCACCCCCTCGACGTTGAATCCCAGCAGCACCGCGATCAACGCCAGCACCAGCGCCACCCATTGCATGATCCGGGGAGTCGGCTTCAGGTCCAACACGCCCGCGGCCGGCTTGAAAGCGTAGCGAATCATCAGGAATACGTAACCCGCCGTGAGAAGGCCGCCCAGCAGCACCACCGGTGCCCACCACCATTGGCCGCTGGCAAGAATCGCTCTCAGCATCATCCACTTCGCCACGAAGCCGCCGCTCGGCGGGAGACCGATTAGACTCAGCCCCGCCAGGCCGAAAGCGAAGGTGACCACCGGCAACCGGCCGGCGATGTCGCGCATGGAGGCGAGACGGTCGCTCCCCGCCGCCTTCAGGATGACGCCCGCCGCGAGGAAGATCGCCGCTTTCGCGAATCCGTGCGATAGCGCCTGGTAGATCCCCCCCATCCACGCCTCGTTGATCCAGGGAGCAGGCTCCCCGGCCATCCTCGGCACCGTCGCCAGCGGAAACAAAAGGAAAAGATAACCCACCTGCCCGACCGTCGAGTGCGCGATGAGCAGCTTCATTCGCCGCTGCCGCAGGGCTTGGAAAGCCCCCCACAAAATCGCGGCGGATCCCAGCACGCCGATGAATTGCCCCGCCTCGAACGTGACGACCGGCTGGAAGACTGAAAACCACAGGCGAAGCGCCAGATAGTAGCTGCCCTTGATCACCAGAGCCGAAAGCAAGGCGCTCACCGGTGCCGGGGCCGCCGAGTGGGCCGAAGGCAGCCAGAAGTGCATCGGGAAAAGGGCGGTCTTCACCAGCAGCCCCGTCATCGTCAGTCCCACGGCGGCGTGGGTCGGCAGATCCGGGCGGAGCATCGGCCCGAGCGTCTCCAGATCGAGCACCCCGTAGTTGGCGTAGAGCAATCCCACTCCCAGCAGATAGGCCAACGAGGCGACCATCGCCGCGAACAGGTATCCCAGGGCCGCCTTCAGCGCCGCTCGATTGCCGGAGAGCGCCGCGAGCGCCACGGCGGAGAGCCCCACGACTTCGAGCGAAACGTAGAGATTGAAAAGATCGCCGGAAAGGTAGAGCGCATTCAGCCCCCCCCAGAGAAACAGCCAAAGAGGCCAGAAGAAGGGTTCCGCCGGATCGGAGCGGAAATGCCTCGCGGCGTAGACGGTGACGAGCGTCCCGACGACGGCCGTCATGAGCAGCATCGTTGCGCTCAGTCCGTCGACATGGAACTGGATCCCAAGTGGCGCGGGCCAGCCGCCAGACGAGTACCGCTGCGCCCCGTTTTCCAAGAGTGCCGTCGTCAGACGCCCGACGGCCACGAGCGTCGCCGATGCCGTCGCGATGCCGACGGCGGGAGTTGCCCGGCGCGGCAGGAGAAACGCCAGCAGCGCCCCCGCGAACGGCAGCAACAACGGGAACGTGATCATCGCGTCGGGTCGTCCTCTTCCTCGCGGGATTTTCGATCCAGTCCCGAGAGACGACGGAGCATTCCAAGCGCGAAGGAGGTGGCGCTCACCGCCACCACGATTCCCGTGAGCACCATCGCGTGCGGCACCGCATCCGCCGTCGCCGTTTCGCGCCATGCCACGCTGACGAAGAACAGGAATACGCCCGCCCCCATGAGATTCAGCGCCATGATCCTGCGCAGCGTTTCCGGCCGCGCCGCCACCCCGTACAATCCGGTGCAGAACAGCAGCACGGCGGCGATTCCATAAATCTGATCTTGGGCCATCATGAGGTGGACGGAGGCTGGTTTCCGGGAGGGAAATGCAGGCCGATGAACAGCGCGGTCATGGTGGCCCCGATGGAGATAGCGGCGGCGGTTTCCATCGACAAAATCAAGATTCCGGCCTGCTCCGGTGGAAAATCCAGAAAGAGGCGACCCGCCGACATTAGGGAAACAGCCACTGCGAGGAATGCGGAGAACCCGAGCGGCAGCAGCACTTTCCACAGCCCCTCGCTGACGATAGGCCGCCGACCGCCCAGCCACAACAACACTCCGGCCGCCCCCAGCACGACGCCCGCCTGGAACGCCCCGCCCGCCGCCGTTTTCCCCAGCCATAGAAGGTAACCGGCCACGAGCACCATGGTTGGGACGAGTACCCGAACCAACCATGAGAGGACCGGCCCCGCATCGCCCGGCGGAGGATCCGTCAACCGCACCGCGCCGCGTAGCGAAAGCACGCCGATCACCGCGATGAGCAGCACGCCGAGTTCCAACCAGGTATCGTAGCCCCGGAAGTTCAGCAACACCGCCGTCACCGGTTGGGAAACGCCGCTTTCCGGAAGCGCCGTCGCGACCTCTGCCTTCAGCCCCACCGGTCCGGCCGGCAAGGCCATGACCGCGACGACCAAGGTTCCCGCAAGCAGCGCCGTGGCGGCCGCCGCCACCCAGTCGGCACCCTCCGCGCCGGACGAGGGCGACGCCTCCTCACCGCCGGCCGTCAGCGCCCGGAGCGTGTCGAGCAGCAGCACCCCGACGAGACCCGCGCTGATCGCCGCTTCCGCCAGGGCGATGTCCGGCGCCGACAGACGGGCCCACGCCACCGCCATCAGCAATCCGAGCACGATGAAAACCACCACTGCCTCGAACATATCCGGCGTTTCCAGAACCCGCCACGCCAGACCCAGCATCGTCGCGGCGAGCAGCATGTCGAGAATCGAACCGATCACCGCTCACCGCCTTTCCTTCCCTCCACCGTGGATCTTGCGATGAGATAGCAGGCGCTCGACCCGGCCAACAGCGCGAGCAGCCACACGACCAGAAGCTTCCCCGCCACCGCCCACGAGCCTCCCTGCAGGGACAGCCCCAGCACGATGAATCCCAACCCGAGATTGTCCGCTTTCGTCAGCGCGTGCAGCCGGCTCAGCGTATCGGGAAAGCGGAGCAGGCCCGCGGTTCCCGCGAGGAAGAACACCGCCCCGACCGCGCAGAGCAGAAGGCCGGCGAGGTCCAGCATCCCCTTCATATCCCGCCGCTTCCCTTGCCTTTCTCCGCCCCGGAAACCCGCACGAACGCGACGGTCGCCAGCGCCGCGAGCAGCGCGAAGACCAGGGCCACGTTTCGCAGGTCCGGAGCGTCCAGCGCCTGCGCCAGCACCAGCAGGATCGCCAGTCCCGTCGTCCCGAAAAGCTGGGCGGCCATCATCCGGTCGGCTCGATCGGGTCCCCGGACAATCCGCAGGAGCCCGGCAACCACGTTCAGCAGCAGAAAGAGGACGAGCAGCAAATGGAACGGTTCCATGATCCGGGAAAACAGAGGGGCTCGTATGCGGTCGTAATCGATCGAACGGCGGCACGGTGACCCTTGAAGAATCGGTTGTCCAACATTCGCGCCGCGTAGGTTACGGCGGAAAACCGGGGCCGAAACGCGACACCGGCTAAACTTTCGGCGGCGGCCCTATCGCTCACTCGACGAACACGCCCTTTTCCACCGTGGGCTCCCAGGGACGCGGCTTCAGTTCCCGGTAGTCGGAATGATCCTTCGGCGCGTGGTGGCGACGCGCCTTGGATCGTCCGCCGTTCCAGATGTCGTACTCGGGATCGGCGTACTTGTCGAAAAGCTCGATCAGCTTTCGCGCCATTTCCTTCTGCGTCTCGGCGTGCTCTTCCTGGCCGAACAGGTTGAACCGCTCCTTCGGATCGATCTCCATGTCGTAGAGTTCCCCCGGTCCGTCCGGCGAACGGCGCTCAACGTACTTCCATTTCTCCGTCCGCAGGGAACGGCAGCTCTCCATTTCGTAGATCATTTCCGTCTCCCACGGGATGTCCTCGCCGCGCAGGATCGGGGCGAAATTCCGCCCGGGAAGTTTCGGCTCGGTCGGGATCCGCTCCTTCAGGCCTATGTAGTCGAGCAGACTCGGCATGAAGTCGTAGTTTGTCACCATCGCTTCGCTGCGGGCCGGCTCGATGCCCGGCGGATGCCAGAACAGCATCGGCACCTGCATCATCATGTCGTGCGCCGCCATGGGCCTGGTGTGGTCTCCCATTCCGAAGAACCCGTTCTGTCCGCCCATCCACCCCTGGTCGCCGGCGAAAATCACGAGCGTGTTCTCGTCGAGTCCGTGCTCGCGGAGCGTCTCGAAAATGGCCCCCACCCCGTCGTCCACTCCGCTGACCTCGGCGGCGACGCGACGGATGCTGACGATGTTGTTGTGATAGTCGAGATTGGAATACTGCCAGGGATGGACCGAATCGCGGGGAAAAGAGGGCAGAAACTTGTCCTCGTAGTATTCCGCCCAGCGATTTTTTGCGGGACGCAGCAGCAGCGGGCTCAGGCAGTAGGGACCGTTGTAGGCCAGGTAGAGGAAGAACGGCTTTTCCCCGTCCTTGTTCTGCTCGATGAAGTCGATCCCGCGTTCGGTCCACAGGTCGGTCATGTACTTCGGCGACTCGTCCAGCAACTCGCCGTCGAGAATGACCGGGTCGGTGTAGAGGTTGCCGGTTCCGCCCCGGGCCATGGTGGCCCAGTAGGAAAATCCATCCTGCGGGTTCATGTTGTCGCCGAGGTGCCACTTGCCGCTGAGCCCGCACACGTACCCCTCCGAGTGCAGGATTTCCGGCAGGGTCTCGAATTCCTCCAAGGCGTAGTACGACTCCGGCCCCATCATGTATTTTTGATCCAGGAACGAGTGAACCCCGTGCTGCGAGGGGATCAACCCTGTCAGGTAGGTCGCCCGGGCCGGCGAGCAAACCGGGTTGCTCGCCATTGCCCGCATGAACTGCATACCCTCCGACGCCATACGGTCGAGGTGGGGCGTCTGGATGTCCTCGTTCCCGTAGGCCCCCAGCGTCCAGGCGCCGTGGTTGTCCGTCAGGATGAAGATCACGTTGGGCGGTTTCTCTTTGTCGCCGGGCTCCGCCCCGAACGAGAGCGGGCACGAGAAGAAAAAGGCGAGGAGGAATAGGATTCGGAGTGATGGATTCATAGGGTCGGGTTGGGATGGTTTCTGAGTTCGAACCGTGGTGGCGGCACACGCGCGATTCGAGAATTACATGTTTCCGTCCCGACGGCACTCCCAAACGATCGCGGAAAATGGCGGGTTCACGCCGAGCGCAATCTTCCCACCTCTTTCCGCCCATCCTAGAATGATGCCCAAATGAGAACCCACTTGTCGTCCGTCGTCTTCCTTTTGGTCTTAACTGCCGCCGAGACGCCGGCGAGCGCCCAGATCCCGGAAGAGCCAATCGAGATCGAACGCGGCGTCCCGCAGTTCTTCGTCGACGACTGGCTCGTGGACAACCGTTTCGCCGTCAAATACAAGAACAACGCCGTCGTTCACACGGTACACCAGCCGGAGAAACACGAAGCCAACCCCGTCTACGACGGCGACAGCGGCTATGTCAACGTGGCGAGGCATCCCGAGACGGGGAAATTTCAACTCTGGACGCAGGTGCACGAATCGGTCGAAAAACCCGGAGGCGACAGCAGCAGCCTCTACGCGATCGCCTATGCGGAATCCGACGACGGCCTCGATTGGACCGCACCGAACCTCGGCCTCTTCGAGTGGAAGGGCTCGCGCGGGAACAACATCGTCGTTCGCGGCCCCAAGAACGCCCGGGCCAGCGGGCAGCAGATCCTGCTGACCCTGCCGGAAGAGGACAAGCGCGGGTTCCACTACATCATGACCTATCGCACCGGCGGAGCGGGCAAGGACGAGGACGGCATGCGATTGATCGGATCGAACGACGGCATCCACTGGGATCCCGACAGCGAGATGCGACTGAAACATCTCCACTCCGACACCCTCAACAGCATCGTCTACGACGCCGATCGCGACCGCTACCTCATGACCTGCCGGGCCAAGGACCGCTATCGGCGGGGCCAGGGAGACATGATCGACACCGGCGCCTCCCGCCGGATCTCCATCCTTACCAGCGACGAGTTGTGGACGGAGTGGGAGGGCAGCCCTCGCGCCCTGCTGACGCCGGACGAGATCGACGCGGAAACCGACCACAATTTTTTCTACGGCATGCCGGTGCACCACTACGCCGGCATCTACTGGGGATTCCTCTGGGTGTTCCGGATGAACGCCCCCATCCACACCGAACTGGTCACCAGCCGGGACGGCATTCACTGGAAGCGATCGCCCAAGCGCGTGCCGCTGATTCCGCTCGGTCCCGAGGGCAGCTGGGACGATGGGATGAACTTCGGCGGTCCGCACTGGGTCGAGGTCGGCGACGAGTGGTGGTTCTACTACGCCGGCCACGACGACGGCCACAATTCGAAAAACCGTCGGCCCGCGATCGGGCTGGCGACCTGCCCGAAGGAACGGCTCGTCGGTCTGCGCGGTCCCGAGAACGGAGGCGGCGTCGTGGTCACACGGCTCATCCGATGGCCCGGCGGCGACCTCTTCCTGAACGCGGCCGCCAACGGCGACGGGGACACGCGGGTTTCGGTCCGGGTGAGCGACGCGATCCGGGATCCGGAGGAGGGCTACGATCACGCCGACTTCGAGACCTTTTCCGGCGACGCCGTCCGGCACCGGGCCGAGTGGAAAGGCGGCAGGACCATGGCCGAGTTCGAGGGAAAAGTCGTTCGCCTGGAGATTTTTCTGCAGGACGCCGACCTGTTCACCATCGTCGCGGAGTAGGAGCGGCCGGCAACCACCGACGAGAGCCTACCGGGCCCGGGACCCGCCGAACTCCAAAACCACTCGGAAGCCCATCCAAAGATTCGCGGTTCGGTCAGCCTCGTGAAACGCGCGCCGGGACGTGTAGAAGATGTGCGCAGAGTCGGCTTTCGGCGCTCGCAGCGATCCCGTGAAAGAAGGGCGGAGAACCTCACTCGTAGAGCGACGTCACGGGAATCCGCGTCACTCGCGTCGTGGAGAGACGCCGCCCTTTCTCCCCCTCGCCGGCGACGTGCCCGAAAAGGACGTGATCGCCGACGAAGTCGATCGCCGTGTAGCAGTACCAGCCCTCCGGGTCAGAAGCCACATTTCGCACGTGGCCCCAGCTCAGTCCGTCGTCCCTGGAGACCGCGACGGTGAACGGCGTCCGGTTTCTTCGATCCTCGAGGGGGAGGTCGGCATGATTGTTCCACGCCATCACCAAGTCGCCGGTCGAGGGGATTCTCTCGATGGACGCCGGCGAGCGGGGCGAGGCGATCCCCAGCGGCTCGAAGGACGACCAGGTTTCCCCTCCGTCGCCGGAGTGCGCTCCGAACTGCACGCCGGAACCGGTCCGCACCCACATGAGAAGCCGTCCGTCCTTCAGTTCGACCACTCCCGGTTCCTGGGCGACGACTCGGCCGCCCTGCGCGTCCCGGGCCTTCTGCAGAGTCCGCGACCGACGCCACGTCTTGCCGCCGTCGTCCGAAAGGTAGCAGGTCACCTCTCCGTTCCAGTCCGGTTCCTCCCAGTCGGGACGGTTGTGCAGGGCGACCGGGGCCACGAGACGACCGCTCTCCAGCTGCACGACCCGATCGTTGTTGAGAACGTGGTAGCCGATCTCATCGTCGGAGATCATGGCGACCAGCTCGCTCCACGAGGCGGCCTCGTCGGTCGAAAAGCGCACCACCGGGCGACAGTCGTCGAGTGAATTCTTGACCAGGTAAAAGAGGGCGATGCGGCTGTCGGCGAGCCTCAGCAGCGACACCGACATGACGTTGAAATCGCCCTCGTTCTTGACCACGAGTTCGTCTTTGCTCGACCAGGTGACTCCCCCATCAGCCGAGACGCGGCTGACGAGATCGGCTCGGTCGTGATCGCTGCCGCCGCCGGAGAAACGGGTGTAGACGAACAGGACCCGTCCGTCCTCGAGACGCACGAAATCGCCCTCGCTGTTGCGTGGATTGCCCTCGGAAGGCGCCAGCGTGAGGACCGTCGCCGCCTCCGCCTCCTCCGCCTCCGCCGCCTCCGCCGTTGCCAAGCCTTGGCCGCCAGCCCAGAAAGCGAAGGCGACCGCGACGGTCGTTGAAACGGAAACTGCGCGGTCGAAGAAATACGTTTTGCCTGCCATGTGGAAATGCTGGGCGAATGCCGGCTCTCCGGCAAGGACGCAATCGCCGCAGACGAGTGAGGGAGAGCGACCGGCGAAAGCACGAAAACGGCCTATTTGTCGGGGTTGCTCTCCTTGTCGCGTACCGAGTTCGCCGCGACGAAGCGATCAATCGGGGTGGTTCCGTCGTCCCATTCGGGCATGAGGCGGACATCGCGGTTGCCGGCCAATTCGCCCGGTTCCGAGGGGCCTTCTCCGCTGCCAGCCTCGCGCATCTCCCACCAGCACTGCCCGCAGTGATTGTGCTCGTGGTGAACGACGAAACCGGCCTCTTTCATCAACGGCCCAATCCAGCCGAGGCAATGGTCGCAGCAATCGGAGTGTTGCTCCAATCCGTTGTCGATCAGGAAGCATTTGGATGGAGAACGCGGCATGTCGATTCGAAATACGCCCGGAACGGCCGTCGTGCTGAAGTCGGCGTCCTCTTCCTGGAGGGTGTGTCCCCAGTATTCCTTCATCCCCTCGATGCCTTTTTCCAGAATCAGATCGCGGGCGTGGCTCTGGGAATCCTTGTGAATAGCATCTTCCCAGTAAGCATGGAGGAGCGACTCGCCTCCGCGGCGCTCGAGCCAGGCAAAGGTCCATTCGTAGTGGGCGCAAAAATCGTAGCAGCCGAGCATGGTCAGTTTGTCATTTATCGAGGTTCATTCGGGTCGCCATTGAACCGTATCGCCGACAGGTCCTGGGGTGCGTCCGTCTTCTCGCGACGGCGGAACGTCTGGACGCAGGACCCGGCGCCGCCTTCGACGCGCACCGTCAAGCCGGCCTTTTCCGCGGCCGCGTCGGACACGTAATAACAGTGTTGGCAGAATTCGGGCACGATCTCGCGGCCGTGCTTTCGAAGATGGGCGATGGCCGGGCAGACCGCCACATCGAGAACGACCGAGCCGTCCTCCTCTTTTACGGCAACCTCCGCCCCCGGCTCGGCATCGAAAAACGCCCGCCAGTACTTCGCGACGGCCGGGAGACCGTTGGCTTTCCAGCCTTGCCAAACGGGCCTCATGTAGTCCCGGCCCAACTCGGCCCACTCGCTCCAAATCTCTCCTTAACGAAGCGGAAGGTGGCGTTTACAGCGAAATAGAAATCCGGGGCGCCCTTTGGTTTCCGGTCGCGATAGGGAAGCGCTGTGGATTCGTCGGGCACGTCGTTACCTTTCGGAAATGCGACCGACTTTGCAACCCTTTCCGCAGGCGGAGCGCGAATCTTCAAGTTCACCCGACCGCTACGGTGCCTTACTGCGGGTCCGATCCAAGACGCTGTCGCGGCGGACTTTGGCATTGCCCGACCGGTGACGCTTCCCTATCCTGTTCCCGATGCTTACGCGCCGCCACTTCCTGGAAGCCGCCGCCGCGGCGCCTCTCGGATTCAGCTCTGCCGCCCTTGGGAGCCCTTCCGCCCAAGTCGACCAGATACCCGACCTCGCCGGCCAACTCGGCCTCGTCAGTGCCTCGCTTTCGCGGCACTTCTCCGAACGGCCGTCCGAAAAGCGCTTCAGCCTCCTCGACTTTCCCCGGGTCCTGCGCGACGAACTCGATCTCACGGTGGCGGACCTCAACACCATGAATTTCCCGAGCCTGGCGCCGGCCTACGCTGAAAAACTCCGAACCGCCCTCGACAACGCCGGCTGTATCGCCACCAACCTGAAGATGAACCAGAAGGTCGACTT
The DNA here is from genome assembly GCA_040905585.1 of Verrucomicrobiales bacterium. Classification (GTDB taxonomy): domain Bacteria; phylum Verrucomicrobiota; class Verrucomicrobiia; order Verrucomicrobiales; family DEV007; genus Arctic95D-9. Next base: position 36,865 of record JBBDRG010000005.1, on the reverse strand, counting down.
GGCCTCGGAGGATGCCGCCGAGCGCGCCGAAGCCATGCGGGTCTACAAAACGTCCATCGACGCGGCGCAAATTCTGGGCTGCCACTGGGCACGGCCTCTCCCTCGCGCCGTGTCACCGCACCGCGGGCGACTCCTGGAGGCCTTCGACGAACTGATCGACTACGCCGGCGAGCGCGGCGTCACCATCCTGATCGAGAATTTCGGCTGGATGGCGGACAAGCCCGATTCGGTCGTCGACCTCGCGGACGCCATCGGCGCGGACCGGGTCGCGGTCGGACCCGATACCGGCAACTGGAACTCGAACGCCATCCGCTACCCGGCGCTCGAAACGACCTTCCCGCGCGCCGTCACCTGCGATTTCAAAGCCAAAACGCTCGGTCCGAACGGAGAGCACGAAGCCTACGACCTGGAACGCTGCTTCGAGATCGGCTGGGAGGCCGGCTTTCGCGGCCCCTGGTGCTTCGAGCACGGCCACGCCGATCGCGACGTCGCCTTTCGCGGGATCGCTTTTCTCCGCGACTCGCTCAGGACCTGGATGAAGGAGCCGCAGCCTAAGGTCTCACGCCAGAATATCCGTCACAACGTTGCCGTGAACGTCGGTCAGGCGAAAGTCCCGGCCCGAATAACGAAAGGTGAGTTCCTTGTGGTCGAGTCCTAGCAGATGCAGAATAGTGGCGTGGAGATCGTGAACGTGCACCGGATTCTCCACCGCTTCGTAGCCGATCTCGTCGGTTTCGCCGTAGGAAAATCCGCCCTTGACTCCGCCTCCCGCCAGCCAGGTGGTGAACCCGCTCGCATTGTGACTGCGACCGTCGCCGTTTTCCACCTCGGGCAGTCGACCGAATTCCCCGCTCCAGACGACCAGCGTGTCTTCGAGCAATCCACGCGCTTTCAGATCGGTCAGGAGACCCGCGATGGGCCGGTCGGTCTGGCGCCCGTTGAGTTCGAGATCGTTCTTCAGCTTGCGGTGCTGATCCCAGTTCGTGTGGGTCAACTGGATGAAACGCACGCCGCGCTCGGCGTAGCGCCGGGCCATCAGGCACATGCGGCCGAAGTTGTCGGAGTCGCCGTCGTCGATGCCGTAGAGGTCGCGGGTGGCTTTCGATTCGCCGCTCAGGTCCATCACCGCGGGCACCGCGTCCTGCATCCGGGCGCCGAGTTCGAGCGAACCGATCACGCCCTCGACGTGGGGATCGTGCTGCCGGCGGTCGAGGTGGCGGCGGTTGAGCCGCTGGATGAAATCGAGCTGTTGCCGCTGCTGGTTCCGGCTCAGATGCGGGGATTCGATGTCCTTCACGGTGACGTCCTTGACCGATTGTCCCATGCGCCCGATGCGGGTCCCCTGGTAGCAGGCCGGGAGGAAGGCGCTACCGTAGTTCTGGGCGCCGCCGAGAATCTCGGACGGGTTGATGGTGATGAATCCGGGCAGGTTCTCGTTCTCCGATCCGAGCCCGTAGAGAATCCACGAGCCCATCGACGGCCGGGTGAACTGGAAACTCCCGGTGTGGAAAAACGGCACCGCCGTGGGATGCGCGGCCGTGTCGCCGTGCATGCTCTTGATGACGCAGAGGTCGTCGGCGTGGCGTTTCGCCAGCTCGGGAAAAATTTCGGACACCCACAGTCCGCTCTCGCCGTGCTGCTTGAAATCCCAGTGCGACTTGAAAAGCGTGCTCTTGCGCCATTCCTCGCCGTGCCGTTTCGCCAGCTCGGGCTTGGGATCGAAGGTGTCCATCTGGGACGGCCCCCCGTCCATGAACAGGAAAATCACCCGCTTGGCCCGTTCCGGAAAGTGCGCCGGTCGGTGTATCAGCGGAGTGGACTGGGCGGCCGTGGCCGGTGTTCTTCCGGCGAGACCGGCGAAGGCCAAATAGCCGAACCCGCAGGCGGCTTCCTTGAGCGCGTGCCGGCGGCTGAACGGAGTGGAGTCGGTGGAGATCATCGGAGGGGCGGAGCAAGGTTCGGTAAGCTTCAGTATACGTAGCGGAATTCGGCGGTGGCGAAAAGGGCTTGGGAGAACGCGCTCCAGGCGGCGGTCCGATTCTTGCCGGGGAACCCGGTCACGAACCCCGTGGCTTCGCGCAGTTCCTCCGAATCGGGTTCCCGGCCGAGCGCCCCCTCGAAGGCGACGCGAACGCGTTCCTCGTCGTTCGGCAAATCCAAGGCCAGCAGCCGGCGAGCCGCGTGCTCGGCCTGTTCGACCACGAAATCGTTGTTGAGCAGAAACAGCGCCTGCCCGGGAACGGTTGTGACGGCCCGGTCGCCGAGCGGCAAGCTCGCCGGGGCGCCGTCGAAGACCTCGTTGAATTCCGGTGCGTAAAAGCGAACCACGGGAAGGTAAACGCTGCGCCAGCGCCGCGATTCAGCGAGCGGAGCGGTCTTGATCTGACGCTGGAGGCAGCCGTCCCCCAGTTCGGCAACGACGGATCCCTGAGGCGGGGGGCCCAACTCGAGCCGACCGCCGAAGGCGAGCATCGCGTCTCGCAGCGGCTCGACCTCAAGTCGGCGGGGAGGCACGCGCCAGAGACGGACGGCGTCCGGATCCCGCCGGTGATTCGCCTCGTGATGGTCGGAGGACAGCTGATAAACCCGGCTCGTCGCGATCAGGCGAATCATCGACTTGGTCGACCACCCGTCCTCCATGAAGCGAACCGCCAGGTAATCGAGCAGCTCCGGGTGCGACGGCTCGGCACCGAGTACGCCGAAATTGTCCACCGTGGACACAAGACCTCGGCCGAAGAGGTGTTTCCAGATCCGGTTGACCATCACCCGCGAGGTGAGCGGATTCTCCTCCCCCGCAAGCCACTCGGCCAACTCGAGGCGGCCGCTGGATTCCGGATCGATCTTCGGCGCTTCGCCGTTCATCAGCGCCGCGGGAATTCCGCGCGGGACGATCTCGCCCTTGTTGCCGGCCACGCCCTTGATCCGGACGGGCACGTCGACCGGCTTCTCGGCGTTCCTCGCCGCCATGGCGTAGTCGACGTCGGGTTCGGGCGCGTCGTCCACGGCCTTCAACCGCTTCTCGATGTCGGCCTTTTCTTTCTTCAACTCCGCGATCTTCCGAGTCTCCTCCTCCGTCGGATTGTCCCGCGGAATGGCGACGAGAGCCTTTTGAACCCGTGTCAGCTCTCCGGTCGCTTCGACCCGTTCCTTGCCCCGCTTCTCGCGCAACGCTTTCGCCTTTTCCCCGTCGCCGCGCACCACGAATAGATCGGCGGCCAACCGGTTGCTCCCCGCGCCCTTGCCTTCGATCGTGCCGTGAAGCGACTCGGTGCTGCTGAAAATTCCGGCGAGGGCGTAGTAGTCCTCCGTGCTGATCGGGTCGTACTTGTGGTCGTGGCAGCGGGCGCAGCCGACGGTCAGGCCGAGCACCGCCTTGCTCATGGTGTCGATCTGGTCGTCGACGAGATCGAGCTTGTCGGCGTCTCCGGTGAGATGGTTTTTCGATCCGAGCGCGAGAAAGGCCGTGCCCAGGGTCTGGTCGACCTGCTGCTCCCGGCTTTGGCTGGGCAACAGGTCTCCGGCGATTTGTTCGCGCAAGAAACGGTCGTAGGGCTTGTCCGCGTTGAAGGAGTCGATGACCCAGTCGCGGTAGCGCCATGCGTGGGGGTAGGTGAAATTGCGCTCGTGCCCACTGGACTCGGCGAAGCGGGCCACGTCCAGCCAGTGCCTCGCCCAACGCTCGCCGAAGTGCGGCGAATCCAGCAAACGATCCACCAGCGCGCCGACTGCGGCCTCGCGATCCTCGGCGACGGCCTCGACGAAAGCGGCGATTTCCTCCGGCCGGGGAGGCAACCCGGTCAAGTCGAAGGAGAGTCGCCGTATCAGCGCGCGGGGTTCGGCCGCGGGGTTCGGTTCCAAATCGTGCGCCTCGAGGTCGGCGAGAATAAACCGGTCGATCTCGCTGCCAGGCCAGCCGGCTTCCTTCACCGGCGGAAGGTCCGCCTGGCGGGGTGGCTGCAGGGACCAGTGATCGGAACCGGCGGCCGGGGCCTCTCCCTCCTTGGCCGCGACGGTTTCTTCGTCCCTCGGATCCGGAGCGCCCATCCGCACCCACTGCGCGAGATCGGCGATCTCTTCGGAGGAGAGCTTTCCGGCGTGTTCCGGCGGCGGCATCCGCAACACCGAATCGCTGTGACGAACGGCACGGACGAGAAGACTCCGATCGGGGTTGCCCGGCCGGATCGCGGGGCCGCTCTCGCCGCCCTTCTCCCACCCCTGCCGGGTATCGAGACGCAGTCCGGCTTTTGGCTTGTCGGCCCGGGCGGAGTGGCACTCGTAGCAGTTCTCCGCCAGCACCGGACGGATGCGGCGCTCGAAAAATTCTTCGTGCTCCACGTCGGCCGCGGCCACATGTGCTGCGGTTCCCGCCGCAGCCGCGAAAAACGACAGCCGCGCCATGCGAGACTTTCCGAAGCCACGGAAGCGGCCTTTGAAATCGACAGTGAGGAGGGTCATCTAACACTGCAGCATCCCGTACTCATCCCCCTTCCGCAATAGGCGGATCGGCGTGATGCTCCTACCACGCAGCCGCGCGATCGACCGTCGACCGCGATCCCGTCCGGAGCCTCGGCTTGCCACGTCCGCTCGGGGCATGGCAGTCTTTCGGGCTCCGATGAAAACGCCACTTTCACTCCTTCTCGCCGCCCTCTGGCCGACTCTCGCCCCCCCTTCCGCGCCCGCCGCGGAACCCGGCCCCGGATCGGAAAGCGGAACCGAAGCCTCGCGCCCGCCGCTTTTCGAAACCTTCGACCTCGACACGGGCGACAGCGTCGAGACTGCCTCCGGCGCCCGGGTCGCGCTGGTCTCGGTCAGCGAACCAAAAGGCGAAGTCTGGGGCGAGATTTCGCGTCCGGAAGTCACCGTCTCCGTCGACGGCGAATCGGTCACCATCGTCGCGGGCATGTACCGCCTCCCCGTCGCGGTGGGCGGCGTGCAGATCGACTGCCCCATCACCGGCGGCCTGAAGGAGAACAGCCACATCAACCACTGGGGCCTGGAAAAGGATGCCCGGCTCCGCGTCTGGCCCGGCGATTCGACGTGGATCGACCCGGGAACTTTCGAGTATCCGGTCGCGCAGAAATGGTTCGCCAGCCACACTGCCTTTTCCAACGAACCGGTCGCGCCCCGGCCCGACGGCCGACTCTACTACCACGCCGGCCTCGACATCGGCGGATGCGAGAAGCTGACCGAGGTCGTCGCCGCCACCGACGCGCTGGTGGTCTCCGCCGGGAACCGCGTCCTGCCCGGCCACGAAGCGAAACGGGACACCCCGGTGAGACAACGCTACGACGTACTCTACCTTCTCGACGATCGCGGCTGGTATTACCGCTACAGCCATCTGGACTCGTTCGACCCCGCGATCCGAGCCGGTGCGAAGGTGGAGAAAGGCCAGCGCCTCGGCCTGCTCGGCAAGGAGGGCGGCAGCGGCGGCTGGACCCATCTCCACTTCGAGATCAAAAGCCGCCAGCCCTCCGGAAAATGGGGCACCCAGGACGGCTACGCTTTTCTGTGGCAGGGATACCGGGAGCGCTTCGATCCGGAACTTCTGGCCGTGGCGCGACCGGGTCACGTGGTTTTCGTCGGCGACACCGTCACTCACGACGGTTCCCGCTCGTGGAGCCGCGACGGGGAAATCGACACCTACCAATGGCGTTTTTCCGACGGCACCGCCGCGACCGGCGCCGAGGTCCGCCAGACCTACCAGGAACCCGGCACTTTCATGGAAACTCTCGAAGTCGCCGGGCCGGACGGCGGCACCGACTACGATTTCGTACGAGTCAAAGTGTTTTCCCGCGACGAAAACGGGGACCCTGTTCCACCGCCCAGGGTGCACGCCGCCTACCACCCCACCTTCGGAATCCGCCCCGGCGAACCCGTCACCTTCAAGGCGCGCGCCTTCGGCACCACCCACGGCGAGGAAACCTGGGATTTCGGCGACGGCAGTCCCGTGGTAAAAACGCGTTCCGACGGCAACGTGGAAAAACTCGCGGAGGATGGCTACGCGGTGGTCGAACACGTCTTCGAAAAGCCGGGCGACTACCTCGTCCACGTGTGGCGCACCGACGAGCACGACCGGCTCGCCGAGGACCGGCTTCACGTGCGGGTGGAGACCGCCCCGTGAGGCACCCCAAGCCGGCCGTTCCGCCGGTTGGACTTGCCCTGAGGGCGAATTTCTCCTTCACTGCGGGAATGAAAGACAAGCGGTTACTCCGTCGCATCCGGTTTTCGCCCCTCGCCCTCACCTCCCGAATACCGGCCTGGCTGTTGCTCTCGGCCTGTGTCTCGCTCGTCGTCCCCGAAGCCGCGGGCTGGGGGAAGCGGGGCCACGGGCTCATCCGGGCCTGGGCCGTGGAGCGGCTCCCGGAGTGGCAGCGGGAACGGATCGGGGAGGAGTCGCTCGCGAACCTCGCCACCGCCTACACCTCCCTCCAGGATCAACACGCCGGGAAGAAGGCCCCGCATCTCGATCCCTACTGCGTGGTGCCGGGGCTGCGGCTCTCCCTCCACGACGTCAACCCCGCCGAACCCAGTATCGAGGTCACGCGCTGGTACATCGCCCGCATCGCCGAGTCCCTCGCCGCCGGGGAAGCCGACGAAGCCATGAAATTCCTCGGGGTGCTCTGCCACTGGAACGAGGACCCCGGCGTGCCCTCGGCCCACAGCAGTCCGATTTCCGAGGCCGATCTGCGCATCCTCCTGCCGCGGTCGCCGGAGAAGGAGAATCTCAACTACCTTTATGGCTACGGGGGCATCGCCGACCCGTCCCACGCTCGCTACGAGATCCCCGACGAGGACTACCGCCCGCGCCTCCTCGGGGCGGATGAACGGGAGGCGGCGGCGCGGATCTTCCACCATCAGCGTCTCCTCGAGCGGGGCGCCGCCTCCGACATCGTGCCCCTGGTGCAGGCGGTGCTGACCGACGACGCGGAGGCCGCCGACCGGGTGCGGGCCCGCGCCGCCCTCCGCAATGCCCGTCACGTCGCCGACCTCGTCCACACCGTGCTCTGCCTCGCCGAAGATCGGATCGAGCCCTCCGAGGCCTCGGCCCTCGCCGAGCAACCCCTCGACGCCTGGCTGCCCGATTTCGAGGGTGGACGCACGGCCCACCCCTACTACGTGACGCCCTTCCTCGTGGGCCAGGCCATGGACGCCGAGCGCGCCCTGCATCCGCTCGCCTTCCCCGGGGAGGAGCCCGAAGCGGAAGTGGAGAGAGGCTTCGGCATGGGCGCGCCCTTCGCCCTCTCCTTCCCGGTGGCGCCGGGCGGTCTCTACGAGAGATTCACCTGCCGCGTCGGCCTGCATCCCGCCGCCGGGGAGACTGGCGAGATCGAATTCGTGATCGAGGTCAACGGTGAGTCGCTACATGCCACCGGCCCTCTCCGGGCCGGCGATCCTCCGGAGGCCATCGAGGTGGACCTGCCCGCCAGAGATTTTGTCACGCTCACCCTGCGCACCGTCGCCGGCGAGGGCGCCGATCCCCTCCACAACCTCGCCGTCTGGGCCGAGCCACTACTGCACCGGGCCGAGGGCGCGGAGTGAGGCGGGAATTCGCAGAAACTCGTGGTCTCTGGCCTCCATTCGTCCAAAGAAGACTGGAGGGTCCGGCGAAGGCTGAAGGCCGACACCGTGAGGTGGGCGCCCGCCCCGCGAAACGCTACTCCACGGTCTCCAGATAGGCGAGCAGGTCGGCCATTTCATCGACCGAGATCTGCGCTTCGAGTCCGTCCGGCATGAAGGAAATCCCGAGTCCGCTCAGCTCGGCCACGTCGGTCCGGAGGATGGTGAGATCGCTTCCGTCGAGGCGGCGCAGGTTGAAGCTGTTGGCCGATTCCGAACGAATCATCCCGCTGTGGCTCTGCCCTTCGCCAGTGGTCAGGGTGTAGACGAGATACTCCGGCTTCACGTCGCGGTTCGGATCGAGAATGTTGAGCAGGATCGCCTCCGCCCCGCTCTTGCCGATGCCCTGTAGCCCCGCCCCGATGTCGTTGCCGACCTTCTCGAGGCGATGGCAGGCGACGCAGGCTTTGCGAAAAACGGCGCGACCCCGCTCGGCGTCCCCTTCCCTTTCCAGGGCGGCGCGGTAGCGCTCGACCACGGCGACGCGATCCTGCCCGGGGCCGTCGGCGAACCATTGCCGGGCTCGGCTCCGAACGGATTCCTCCGGGAAAGACCTCAGCAGCGCGACCCTCGCGGGCCCGAGTTCTCCCCGGCCGATGACGCCGGACTCGATCGCGTCAAGGCAGCGTTCGGCCCGCTCCGGTCGGGCCAGAAGCGTTTCCAGGGCCTGCGATCGCGCCTCCGGACCCAAAGCCGGCCACGCCGCGACGAGAATGTCGCCGACCGCGTCTTCCTGAAAGTGACCCAGCGACTCGATCGCCGCGCGGTGAACGGCGGGCGGCTCCCCCGGCTCGAGCCAGGCCGGTGCCCGCTCGAGGAAGTCCGAAGCCTCGGCGTAGCGGAGCACCTCGATGGCCGAGGCGCGTTTCGACGGATCGACGGCGTCGTCGGCCACGGTTCGCTCGGCCTGCGTCAGCATCCCCTCCAAGGCGGCGACGAGCTCGTCGCCGCCCGTTTCGATCAGCCAGGCGCGGGTCTCCGCGTCGCAGTGAGTCAAGAGGCGGCGCAGGAGCCGGAGCGACAGGGCGGACTCCTCTTCGGAAAGGCCGGCGATCGCCCGCGAGGCGAGGCCCGCGTCGTCGCGGTGGTTCGAGCGCCCGATCTGCTCGACCAGGTCGTCGATCATTTTCGTCCCGCCTTTCGACTTCCGCAAAGCCTCGTCCCCCAGCAGCCCGGTCAGGATGGGCCCGGCGTCCCCGGCGCGAATCGCGCTGAAGGCGGCCAGTCGCATCCAGGAATCGCCGTGCTCTTCCGATAGCAGCCGGACCAGCGCGTCCGTCTTCGCTTCCCCACCGGCAATCGCGCCGAGCGACCACGCCGCCTGGTAGCGCACCGCCGCCTCCGGATGCTCCGTCAATGCCACCATTTTCGCGCTCGTTTCGGGATGATCGGCCGCGAAGGATTCGGCCAACCGCAGGGCGTGGGGAAGCGCGTCGGCATCGGATTCGTCGAAGGCCGCTTTCACCTCGGCCACGCCCAGCGCGCCGAGCCCCTGCAGGGTGTAGCGGGCGTGGGTTCGACCCAGTGCGGTCGCGTCTCCGTCGTTCGCCACCGCCCGGACCGCGTCGACCGCCGATTGGTCCTGACGTTGAAACAAAATCCGCGAGGCCGTTTCCCGATGCCATCCGTTGGGGTGCGCCAGCAAGGCGGCCAGTTCCGCCGAATCCAGCGCCCCGAGGTTCTCCGGCCGCTCTTCCGACGAGGACTCTTTCGAGGTGATCCGGTAGATCCGGCCCCGGTCGGCCCCCGCCCGGAGGTCGAGATGTTTCAGCACCTCCGGCGGCAGAAATTTCGCGCCCTCGATGAGGAAGCGGTACATGTCCGCCACGTAGAGCGCCCCGTCCGGTCCGCCCGCCATCTGCACCGGGCGAAACCAGTTGTCGGTCGAAGCGAGAAACTCGGTCTCGCCGTCGGGGTCGGCGCGCTCGGCGACCAGTCCCACGCCGTCGGGAGCGAGTCGGGCGCGGTGGACGAGATTGTTGGCCGCCTCGCCGGTGAACACGTCGCCCCGGTACTCGTCGGGCAGGGCGTCGCCCCGGTACACCGTGACCCCGCTCGCGGCGGTGAAGTAGCCGGACACCTTGGCCGTTCCGTCGGGACCCTCCACCGGCCCGGCGAATTCCTCCTCCGACCGCATCCGGGTGCGCACCACTCGCCACGGCTCCTCGGAGCTGATCGAGAAAAGCGGCGTGTATTTTCCCTGCTTCGCGATGCTCACCGCCGGCGCGGGAGCGGCCAGCCACGGGTTTCCGGCGAGGTAGCGGTCGTCGTAGAAGATCATCTTCACCGGCTCGCTGTTGCGGCAGACGAATCGCCGACCCCAGTCGTCGAAACTCATCCCGTGCTGACCGCCTCCGCTGGTGGCTTCGAAAGCGCCCGTCCGGGGATCGAAGGCAATATCGCGGTTGCGGATCCTAACCGGCGCCCCGTCGGGATCGGCTGACGAGCGGATCGCGCCGCCGGAGAAATTGGTCGAGACGTGGATCCGGTTGTCGAAGCCCCAGCGAAACGAATTCAGCGGCGCCTGCCCGGCCCGGTGTTCCTCGCGGGCGAAGCCGGTCAGCACCACCTCGCGATGATCGGCCTTTCCGTCTCCGTCGGTGTCCTTGAGATAGAGAATATCCGGCGCCACCCCGACGAAAACCCCGCCGTCCCAGCAGAAAACCGCCGAGGCGTATCCGAGTTCGTCGGCGAAAACGGTGCTCTCGTCCATGCGCCCGTCGCCGTCGGTGTCGGCAAGCAACCGCACCCGCCCGTGGTCGCCTTCGCGAATGCCGCCCGGCGCGTAGCGCTGATTGTATTCCGGAAACTCGACCACGTAGAGGCGTCCCCGCTCGTCGAAATCGAGCGCCATCGGGTCGCGCAGGAGGGGCTCCGCCGCGACCAGCTCGATGCGGAGCGCCTCGTCGGCCAATGCGAAGCTTTCCAGAGCCTCGGCCGGTTCCCGCGGCGGGATGGGCGGCAACAGCCGGGCGTAGTCGGTCTCGTCCGGACTCTGAGCGTGCAGGGAGGAAAGGAGTAACCCGGCCAGCGCGCCGGAGGTCAATGAGTAAAGGTTGGGCAATCGCATCGGTGCCGCTACTCTTCCAGAACGGCGGAAGGAACCGAAGGGGAATCTCTGGCGTATCCGCGCGCCGGCGTCGCGGACGATGTCGATCTTCCGGACCGCGTCCGGCCAAGACGCCCGCCGAGGGCCGTTCGTCGGAACTTTGACAAGTTCCGCGGGGATGCGAGTGGCCGACCGCGTTCCCGGCCCGTGACAAGACCCCAATTTGTCTTCACAATCTCCGAGACTCGCCGCCGATCGCTCTTCAGTCTTCTCATGAAATCAATCCTCTCCCTTCTCGCCGCCGCCTGGCTCCTCTCGACCGGCGTGCTCCATGCCGGCGATCCCGTTCGCGTGGGCGTGTTCGACGTCGACGCCTCCACGCCCGAAGGCAGCCCGCTGGCCTACGACCCGGCCAAGGGAGTGCAGACGCCGCTGAGCTGCCGCGGCATCGTCCTCGCTGGCTCCGGCAAGCCCATCGTGCTCTGCGCCGTGGACTGGATCGGAATCGGGAACGGCGGGCAGACGGTGTTCAAGGAAGCGCTCGCCGAAGCCGCGGGCACCGACCCGGACCGGGTCGCGGTGCATGTCCTGCATCAGCACGACGCGCCGCGCTGCGATTTCTCCGCCGACGCATTGCTCGCCGAACACGGCATCGGCGGCGCGGCCTTCGATCCCGAGCACGCGCGCTCGGTCGTGAAGAACGCCGCCGCCGCCGTGAAAGTCGCCCTGGCGGAAGCCCGGGTCGTCACCCATCTCGGGCTCGGCTCGGGCACCGTGGAGAAAGTCGCCTCGAACCGCCGTCTCCTCGGCGAAGACGGCAAAGTGAAGCACACCCGCTGGACGGCGGCGAAGGACCCCGAAGTCCGCGCCCTCCCCGTCGGCACCATCGATCCGGAGCTGATGCTGATCAGTTTCTGGAACGACGACGAGGCCCTCGCCGCGCTGACCTACTACGCCACCCATCCCCAGAGTTACTACCGCACCGGCATGGCCAGCCCCGACTTTCCCGGCCTCGCCCGGAACCAGCGCCAGGAGACCACCGGCGTGCCGCACGTCCACTTCAACGGCGCCGGAGGCAACATCGGAGCGGGCAAGTGGAACGACGGCTCCAAGGAAAACCGGCAGGTGCTGGCCGATCGGGTCGCCGCCGGGATGGAACAAGCCTGGGAGGCCACCGAAAAGGACCCGCTGGACGCCGGGGACGTGGCCTGGAACGTGGTGCCGGTCGTGCTCCCGGTGGCCGAACACTTGAACGAGGACGAGCTGAAGGAGAAACTGGCCAACCGCTTGGAGACCCCGTCCGACCGCTACTTCGCGGCGAAAAACCTCGTCTGGTTGCGCCGCTGCCGGGACGGCGATCCCATTCCGATCGCCTGCCTCGCGCTGGGCGAGGCGCGGGTGCTGCACCTTCCCGGCGAATTGTTCGTCGAATACCAGCTCGCCGCCAAGAAACTGCGCCCCGACCTCTTCGTAGCCGTGGCCGCCTACGGCGACTACGCGCCCGGCTACATCGGAACCGAGATCGCCTACGGCCAGGGCGGCTACGAGACCAGCGCGCGCGCCTCCAAGGTAGCGCCGGATGTCGAAGGCGTGCTCATGGGCGCGATACAGAAACTCCTCGAGGCCACGCCGCCAAAGAACTGACCCACCGAAAACCCATCCCTTCATGAAAACCAACGCGATCCCATCCCGCCATCGAACTCGGCTAAACCAAAGAGCCGCGCCCGGCCTGCTGTCCCTCGGCGCGCTGCTCGTCTGCCTGATCCCGTCTCCGGCGTCGACGGCCGACGAACTCGACCGACCGAACATCATCCTCCTGATGGGCGACGACCACGGCTGGGAGGAAACCGGCTACAACGGCCACCCCCACGTGAAAACGCCCGTCCTCGACGACATGGCCGCCACCGGCCTGCGACTCGATCGCTTCTACTCCGGCCACGCGGTGTGTTCGCCGACGCGCGGGAGCGTCCTGACCGGCCGCCATCCCAATCGCTACGGAACTTTCTCCGCCGGCTTCTCCCTGCGACCGGAGGAAATCACCATCGGCCATCTTCTCGGCGAGGCCGGCTACCTGCGCGGTCATTTCGGCAAATGGCACGTCGGCACGGTCAAGGCCGGCTCCCCCACCAACCCCGGCGCGATGGGCTTCGACGAGTGGGTCTCCCACGACAACTTCTTCGAACTCGATCCGCCTCTCTCCCGCAACGGCGGCCCGCCCGAAATCCACGAGGGCGAAAGCTCCGCCGTCCTCGTCGACGAGACCCGCCGGTTCATCGAGAAAGCCAAGGCCGAGGAAAAACCCTTCCTCGCCGTGGTCTGGTTCGGCTCGCCCCACGAACCCTACAGCGGCCTGCCCGACGACCTCGCCCTCTACGACGATCTCCCCGAAAAATACGCCGACCGCGACCCGGTCCGCCTGACCTCCAACGAAACCGGTCGGCAGGTCCAGCGGCCTCTCGGAGACGTGCTCCGGGAGCGCTACGCCGAAATCACCGCGATGGACCGCGCCATCGGCACGCTGCGGGATTTCCTCGAAAGCGAAGACCTCCGCGACGACACCCTCGTCTGGTACTGCGGCGACAACGGCACTTCGCGCGACGCCGTGCTGGCCTCGCCGCTCCGCGGGCACAAGGCCCAGAACTACGACGGCGGCATCCGCGTTCCCGGCCTCGTCGAGTGGCCCGCCCGCATTCCCGAGCCTCGCGTCAGCGATACCAACGCCGTCACCAGCGACATCCTCCCCACCCTCTGCGCGCTCGCCCGTCGCCCGCTGCCCAAGCGCCCGCTCGACGGGCTCAGCCTCGTCCCGCTCTTCGACGGCTACATGAGCGAGCGTCCCGAGCCGATCTTCTTCTGGAGCTACGACGTCCGCGGCGCCCTCCAGGGCGACGAGGAGCCCTGGATCGATCCCGAGCTGCAGGAGGGCACCACCCCGCTAGTCAAACTGATGGGCGACATCGCCACCCGCAATTTCCGGAACTATCGTCATCCCGAAATCCGGGAGGCCGACTACCGCGGCCCCCGCGCCATGCTCGGGAATCGCCACAAGCTCGTCGTCCACGACGGCAAGGAAGACGCCGACCCGAAGGTGGAACTCTTCGACCTCCGCGACGATCCCGCCGAAGAGAAGAACCTCGCCGAGAGCCACCCCGAGATCGCGGATTCCATGAAAAAGGAACTCCGCGACTGGCAGCAGTCGGTGCTGGAGAGCTTGACGGGCGCGGACTACGTAAAATAGGCGGCCTCCGCGCGAGCGGCCGGTTCAATCGCCGAACGAAGTCCCCACCAGCCGGGCGGCTTTGACGAGCGGGTGATCCGGCGGGACGAGCTTCTTTTTTCCCGCCACCTCTTCCAGCGGCACCGGCACCACGTCCGGGCCGCGGACTGCCATCATGTCTCCGTGACCGCCGTCGGCGAGGTACTCCGCGCACAACGCCCCCAGTTTGGTGGCGAGACTACGATCCACCGGCGACGGCGTGCCGCCGCGCTGGATGTGGCCGAGAATGGTGAGCCGACTCTCGCAGCCGGTGAGTTTCTCCAACTCCCGAGTCAGTTCCTGGGTGTGGCGAATGTGTTCGTCGTGGAACTCCGACAGCTGACGCGAAGCCTCTTCCTTCTCCTCCTTGCCCGAAGCCTCTTCCTTTTGCTTCAGCAAGTCTCCGATCGTGGCGGACTGGTCTTTCGTCATGGCGCCCTCCGCGACCGCGACGATGCTGAAATGCTTGCCGCTGCGCCCCCGGTCCCGGATCGCCTCGGCGACTACGGCGGGGTCGTAAGGAATCTCGGGCAGCAAGACGACGTCCGCTCCGCCCGCGACGCCCGATTCGAGGGCGAGCCACCCAGCGCGGTGCCCCATGGTCTCGACGACGATGACCCGGCTGTGACTCGTCGCGGTCGAATGAATCTTGTCGATCGCCTCGGTCGCGGTGACGAGCGCGGTGTCGAAACCGAACGAGACGTCGGTCCCCGCCACGTCGTTGTCGATCGTCTTCGGGAGCGTCACGACCTTGAGCCCCGCCTCCTTCAAATGCAGAGCGTTCTTCTGCGTCCCGCCGCCTCCGAGGCAGACGAGCGCGTCGAGATGGTGGCGCTCGTAGGTGTCGACGATCGCCTCCGTCATGTCCCGGGTCTTGCCGCCCCCGACCGGCATCTTGTGGGGCTTGTCCCGGCTCGTCCCGAGGATGGTGCCTCCGTTGGTGAGGATGCCCGAAAGCATCGCCGGGTCGATCTTCATGGTGCGGTCGTTGCAGAGGCCGTTGAAGCCGTTTACGAAACCGAGAAACTGCATGTCGAAATGCTCGATCCCCGCCTTGCCGATGCCGCGGATCGCCGCGTTGAGGCCGGGGCAGTCGCCGCCGCTCGTGAGAATGCCGATGTGCTTTACCATAGTGTCGTCCGAGTCACTCAACAGGGTATGACCGAAGACGCAACCCTGGCGACTCGGTAAAGCAGGAGTTGCGTCTTGAATTGCCGCGCCGTCAAGGTCGGGCTAACGGGAAATCGCCGATCTCGACTGCCGGTCGATCGTCCTGACTGCGCCATTGCCACGCGATTCGAAATACGCTTGAATCCTCCTCCATGAATCGCTTCGTTTTGCCGCTCGCGTTCCTCGGCCTCGCCCTGGCCTCTTCGATCAATCTCGCCGCCGCCCCCTTTCTCGTCGAGAACGGCGAAGCGCGCGCCGAGATCGTCGTCGCCGAAAACCCGCCCCGAAGCGCCCGGTTGGCGGCTGCGGATCTCCAAACCTATGTCGAGAAAATCTCCGGCGCGCGACTGCCGATCGTGACCGAGCCTAGCGCCGACGAAACCGTGCAAGTTTACGTGAGCCGGAGCCCGCACACCGAGGACCTCGGCATCACCGACGAGGGACTCGAGCACGGCGCCTACCGCATCGCTTCCGGCGAGAACTGGCTCGTTCTCATCGGCGACGACACCGACTTCGTTCCCGTCGAGCCCTGGGCGCGCAACAACGGCGAAATCGTCAGCGGCAAGCTCCAGGCCGAGTGGGAGAAACGCGCCGGCTACGCCTGGGGAGTTCCCAACGCCGGCATGTACAAACACCGCCAGCGCCTCCCCGGCGGCATCGGTAAACCGAATGGGGCCGCCGAGGCCGTTCGCCCCGAGGCCGGCCGCACCGAAGACGAACCGTTCGAGGTCTGGAACTTCGACGAGCGCGGTTCCTACAACGCGGTCTGCGGCTTTCTCCGCGGCCTCGGCGTCCGCTGGTACCTTCCCGGCGAAATCGGCGAAATCGTCCCCGAGATGGCGTCGATCCCCCTGCCCGAAATCGACGAAACCGTCGTTCCCGATTTTCCGGTCCGCCAGTTCAACGTTCGCTTCTCCACCGCCAGCGACGACACCATGTACTGGATGATGCGACTCGGCATCCGCCAGCCGTACGGACTCATGATCGCCCACGGCATGCACGGCATGACCCACACCGAAGCCATCCTGCGCGAGCATCCCGAATGGTTCGCGCTCTACGGAGGCAAGCGCGACACCGAGCCGGGGAAACGGCTCAATCACCTCTGTTACTCGAACGAGGAACTCTTCGAGCACACCGTGCGTTGGGCGCGGGCGCAGTTCGACATCTACGACTACGAATCGGTCTCCATCATGCCGCCCGACGCCTACATCGCCATCTGCCAGTGCGACCTCTGCCACGGCAAGGACGTCCCCGAAATGGGAAGCCGGGGCAAGTTGTCGAACCACGTCTGGGATTTCGTCAATCGGATCGCCAAGGAAGTCGGCAAGACGCACCCCGACAAAAAGATCCTCTGCTGCGCCTACGGGGCCAATACCGATCCGCCAACCAACATCGAAAAGCTCGAGCCCAACGTGCAGGTCATGATCGTGGGGGGACGGCGTCCGCGCGCCAACCTGCCCGAACAGCGCGAGCCCATCCGCCAATTGCGCGAGGGCTGGATGACGAAGACGGACAATCCCCTCATGATTTTCGAGAACTACCCCTTCACCGCTCGCGGCTGGTACCTGCCCGCCTTCACCGCGCGCGCCTTCGGCGAGAGCATCAACGCGACCAAGGACATCTCCAGCGGCGAGGACATCTGGCTGAGCATGAGCCGCGATTTCGACACCGAGGGCATCGGCTTCAATCACTTCCAAGTCTACTTCACCGCGCGGATGTACTGGGGCGGCAAAGAGCAGGACGCGACGGCCATGCTCGACGAATACTGCCGCCTCTTCTACGGCCCGGCCGCGGCGGAGATGAAGGCCTTCTTCGATTACTGCGAGCCCCACTGGCAGGCCATGGAACACGACGCGGAAAAGGTCGACGCCGCGCTGGAACTCTTCGCCGCCGCCCGGGCCAAGGCCGAACCCGGCTCGATCCACGCGAAACGCATCGGTTTGATCGACGACTTCCTCGAAGCGCTCCGCAGCAAGGCCGAACTGCTCAGCCAGAAGCGGGGCCCCGTCTCAAAACTCCGAACCGTGTGGGAACCGAAGGAACCCATCGTCATCGACGGCGACCTCGACGATTCCTACTGGCAGGACATCCCCACCGCCTCGACCGGCAGCCTGCGCGAATTGCAGACGGGCCGCCGGCCCGTCTTCGGTACCACGGTCATGGCCGGGTGGGACCGCGGCGGAAACAATCTCTACCTGGCGATCCGTTGCCATGAGCGCCCCGGCGAGGCCCTCAACATCGCCACCACCGAGAACGAGGACCAGTCCATCTGGTACGGCGATCTCGTCGAGATCCACCTCGACACCGATGCGCACCGCTACTACCAGATCGCCGTCAATCCCGCCGGGGCTCTCGTCGACCTCGACCGCGGCGCGGACAAGAGCGCCGCGTTCCGCTGGGAATCCCAGGCCGAAGTCGCCACCCGCGTGGCCGACGATCACTGGACCGTGGAGATTCGAATCCCCGTGACCGACGACGAAAACGATCCCCTCAACCAGGTCGTCGGCCGCAAGCCCTCCCAAAGCCTGCCCTGGCATTTCAACATCTGCCGCCAGCGCATCCGGGAAAACGGCTCGGAGTATTCCGCCTTTTCCCCCACCGGCACCGACGGCTTCCACGAGCCGATGAAATTCGCCCACTTCTACGACGGTCGCTCCCACGTCTTCGACGTCGATCCCTCCGTGACCGACTTCCTCGTCGAAAAGGGCCTTGCCGAACAGCTTCAGCGGGAGCGAAGATCCGAGGAGGCGCTCGCCGCCTGGGTTGCGTTGGCGGACACCGACGGGCTCACCGACTTCCAGCGCTCCGCCGCGCTCGGCCACGCCGTCGCCAGCGCCCGGCGGCTCGGCGACCTCGACCGCGCCGACGCGCTCGCCGACCGCATCCCGCTCGACGCGGTGAAAAAGACTGCCGAGATGGAGAACCTCCTCGCCCGACGCGACTGGGACGGTGTCATCGAGTCCTTCGGCGACGAAGAACTCCGCCAGTGGCCCTTCTGGCAGATCGGCGCCGGCGCCTTCGCCCGCGGTCGCGCCCACCAGGCCGCGAAGCAGGGCGAGGAGGCCGACACCGACTTCCGCCTCGCGCTCGATTTCACCACCGATCCCCGCGCCCGCCTGAGTCTCCTTCGCGCCATGGGCCAGAACCGCGAAAGCGTGCTCGAGGACGACGAGGCCGCGTTGGAGGCCTACCGCGCCATCATCGATTCCACCACCCACACCGGCGGCGCCGACTACTACTACGGCCTTCAGGGAGCGGCGCGAGTGCTGACCCGGCAGAAAAACTACGACGAAGCCCTCGCCGTGCTGGAGCGCGTCGATGCCGAAAGCATGGGCGGCTCCTGGCGCGGATCGCTGCGACTGTCCCGCGCCGAAGTCTTGGCAGCGGCGGGCCGAAAAACGGAGGCCGCGGAGGAGTACCGAGCGGTCGCAACCGACAAGGAGGCGATCGGAGCACACCGGAAGCGGGCGGAAGCGGCCGCTCGCGAGTTGGGAGAAGGCTGACCTTTCGACCCGCCGGGTGAAGTAGCTAGATAATCGGTTAAGAGACTGTTTTTACGAATATGAGAAATACCTCCGGCGCGGGGAAACGGCGGGACTCCGCGGGTTGAAAAACCCAATTGGTGCAGTAGGTAGTTGCCGTCCCCAATCGATCCATAGGATCGAAAACATCCAGGGATCTCCCCGGACCGTTCCTCCAGCCGCCGGGCAAAGCCGCCCTTTTCCATGCCACCGAGAGCCACGTTTCCATCCCTCTGCATCCTTGCCGGGTTGGGTTTGGCGGGGAGTCCGGCGTCGTTGGCCGGGGACGAAATTCGTTTCAATCGCGACGTGCTTCCCATATTCGCCGAGCATTGCTACACCTGCCACGGGCCGGACAAGGCCGGGCGCAAGGCCAACTTGCAACTCGATCGCCGCGAGGAGGCTCTCGCCGAACGGAAATCGGGCGGCCACGCGATCCTTCCGGGCGAGGCCGGCGAGAGTCTTCTCATGCAACGGATCGGCAGCGGGGATCCCGACGAGGTCATGCCTCCGCCGGAGAGCGGCCAGCAACTGACTGCCGACCAGATCGAGACTCTACGGCGCTGGATCGATGCCGGGGCCGACTACGAACCGCACTGGTCCTTTGTGCCTCCCGACCCGGTCGCACCGCCGAAGATCGCCGGAGCCGCGCATCCCGTGGACCGCTTCGTTCTGGCGCGACTGGAAGAAGAGGGCATCGCCCCCTCCCCCGAGGCTCCGCGCGCCACCCTGATCCGGCGGGTCACGCTGGATCTCACCGGCCTCCCTCCGACGCGCGAGGAGGTAGACGCCTTTCTCGAAGACACCCGGCCGAAGGCTTACGATCATCTCGTCGACCGCCTCCTCGCCTCGCCTCACTTCGGGGAAAAATGGGCTCGCTGGTGGCTGGATCTCGCGCACTACGGGGACAGCGACGGCATTCGCCTCGACAACGCCAGGCCCGACGCCTGGCGCTTCCGGGAATGGGTGGTGGACGCGCTCAACGACGATCTTCCCTTCGACCAGTTCACGATCCGGCAATTGGCCGGCGACTTGCTTGCCAACGCGTCCGTTTCCCAGCGGCTTGCCACCGGATTCCTGCGCAACACCGTGAGCGACAGGCAGACCGGCAATGCCGATCCCGAACTGGGCCGCGTGCGCCAAGTGGTGAATCGGACCTCCACGGTGGGCGCCGTCTGGCTGGGCCTGACGATGGAGTGCGCCGAGTGTCACGACCACAAGTTCGACCCCGTCAGCCAGAAGGATTTTTTCCAGTTGTACGCTTTTTTCAACGGAGCGGAGGAGATGAACATCAATGCCCCGCTGCCGGGCGAGATGGAGAAGCATCGACCGGCCCGGCGCGTCTACGAACGGAAGCGCGCCGAATTGATCGCTCCGCTGGCGACGCGCCTCGACGAGATGCAGGCGGAGTGGGAGGAACGGATGCTTTGGACGGAACGGAATCCCGGCGCCGATCACGCCTGGGGCCGCGCCTTCGAATTGCTGGTGACCAGTTGGGGGCGGGGTCGCGGCGAGGGCCAGTTCGAGGGACTCATGATTATCAAAACGCCGCCCGGCCAGCGGAGCGCGCAGCAGAAGGAGCGACTCCAGGATTACTTCCTCAAGAATGGACGGGTGGTGGCGCCGGAAGCCTTCGCGAAACTGAAAATTGTCGACTTGTCGAAAGAACTCGAAACCCTCGCCCGCGAGGTTCCCCCGCTGAGCCGAGCCCAGGCTATGACGCAGTTGCCGGAACCCCCCGTGACGCGCATCCACCTGCGGGGGGATTTCCGACGTCCCGGAGAGACCGTCACTCCCGGTACCCCGGCGGTTCTGCCCCCGCTGAAAACCGAGACTTCCGCGACTCCCACCCGCCTCGATCTCGCGAAGTGGCTCGTCTCGCCGAATCATCCCCTGACCGCCCGCGTCACCGTGAACCGCCTCTGGCAGGAACTGTTCGGATCGGGCCTCGTGCCGACCTCTGACAACCTCGGAACCAGAGGGGCAACCCCCACCCATCCGGATCTGCTCGACTGGCTCGCGACCCAATTCCCCGAACGGGGCTGGAGCCTGAAGGAAGTACTGCGGGTCATGGTGACCTCGGACACCTATCGCCAGTCCTCGGACGACCGGTCCGCCCTGTCCTCGGACGGCCGAACTCAACAAGATCCGGGCAACGCCCTTCTCGCCCGTCAGGCGAAGCTGCGACTATCCGCCGAGGGCGTTCGCGACAACGCCCTCGCCGTCGGCGGCCTGCTCAACCCCACCGTCGGCGGCCCCAGCGTAAGGCCGCCGCAGCCGGAAAGCGTGACCCGGGAAAACACCCGCAACCCGTGGAAGGCGGACGAGGGCGAGGCGCGCTACCGGCGCGGGCTTTACACATTCATCCAACGGCTCACCCCCTTCGTTCAGTTCGCCAACTTCGACCTGCCGGGCAGCACCACCGCCTGCTCCCGGCGCGAGCGCTCCAACACGCCCCTGCAGGCCCTGAACCTGCTCAACGATCCCGCCTTCGTCGAGGCGGCCCACGGTCTCGCCTCGCGCGTGTGCCGCGAGGTCGAAGCCGACGAATCGGCGCGCCTCGAACACGCCTTCGTCCTCGCTCTAGCCCGTCGGCCTTCCCCGGAAGAAGCCGAACGGCTGGGCCGCCACCTCCGCGAGCAAACGGCTCTTTTCGAAACGGCCCCCGAGGCCGCCGATACGCTCGCGCCCGATCCTTTCCCCGACACTTCCGCCGCCGCATCCGCCGCCTGGGTCACCCTCGCCAGCGTCTTGATGAACCTGCACGAATTCATCCACCGCGAATAACCGGACATGAACCGTCGACACCACCTCCCTCTGCCACCGATGTCGCGCCGGGAATTCCTGGCCCGCCAAGCCGGCGGCATTGGCGGTATTGCCCTGGCGCAACTGCTCGGGAGCGCGGGGACCGCGTCCGCAGACGGGAACCCCGCCTCCTCGCTTCTCTCGCGATCGCCGCACCATCCTCCCCGCGCCAAGAACGTCATCTTCCTGTTCATGGCGGGAGGCCCCTCCCATCTCGATCTTCTCGACCCGAAGCCGCAGATGCGGCAGTGGGACGGAAAACCGGCGCCCGAAGGCATGGTCGATCCCACCATCATGGCCGGCTCCGTCATGGCCAGTCCGCGCGTCTTTACCCGTCGCGGGCGGAGCGGGGTGGAGTTTTCCGATCTGCTGCCCCACACCGGCGCGCTCGCCGACGACCTCTGCGTGATCCGCTCCCTCCACACCGACTCCGGCAACCACGATCCGGCCCAGTTGCTGTTCAACTGCGGCACTCAGCTCTTCGGCCATCCCAGCCTCGGCTCGTGGGTCAACTACGGCCTAGGCAGCCCCAGTGAAGACATGCCCGGCTACGTGGTGCTCAATTCGGGCAAGGATGTCGAAGCCCGGTCCGCCCTCGCCGGGAACGGGTTTCTTCCCTCCACCTACCGAGGCGTCACCGTTCGCACCGCCGACGATCCCATCCTGTTTCTGAAAAACCCGCCCGGAATCGGCGAGGCCGCCCAGCGCGCCCGCCTCGACACCCTGCGCGACCTGAACCGGCTGCACCTCGAGTCCACCGGCGACCAGGAAATCGTCTCCCGCATCGAAGCCTACGAGATGGCCTTTCGCATGCAGGCCGCGGCCCCGGACCTGCTCGATCTTTCCGGCGAGTCCGCCGCGACCCGCGCCGGCTACGGGCTCGATCAGGAGGACACCCGCGCCTTCGGAACCAACTGCCTCCTGGCGCGGCGGCTCGTCGAGAGCGGCGTTCGCTTCGTCCAGCTTTTCCACTCCACCTGGGACGACCACAAGAAGCTAGACCAGAATCTGAAGCGGAACTGCCTCATGACCGACCAGCCCGCCGCCGCTCTCGTGCGCGACCTGAAGCAGCGTGGTCTTCTCGACGACACCCTCGTGATCTGGGCGGGCGAGTTCGGCCGCACTCCCATGGCCGAAGATCACTTCGACGTCGGACGGCCCGTCAAACCCGGCGAGGAAGGGCGCGACCACCACCCCTTCGCCTTTTCCATCTGGATGGCGGGCGGCGGCGTCAAGGGCGGCCACGTCCACGGTCGCACCGACGACTTCGGGTATCACGTCGTCGAGGACGGCGTCCACATCCACGACCTCCACGCCACCATCCTGCATCTCGTCGGTCTTCATCACGAACAACTCACCCACCGTCACGCCGGGCGCGATTTCCGCCTCACCGACGTCGCGGGCCGGGTGGTTCGCGGCATCCTCGCCTGACCAACGACTACGCCGAAGCCGCTTTCCCGCATGATCCCCTGCCGTTTTCTCCCCCGCCCTCTGCCGTTCGCTCTCTTTTTTATTCTCGCCGCCGCTCTCTCCGATGGCACCGCCGAGGAGTTGCCGACCCCGAGATTCGAGCCCGAAACCATCGCCGAAATCGGCAAGGGCTACGGACTCAGCGTTGCCGACGTCGACGGGGACGGCAGACCGGACATCCTCATGGCCGACGTGGAGGACTTCGTCTGGTATCGCAACGGCGACTGGAAACGCTTCGTGCTGGCCAGTCGCCTCGACGGCCAGGGCGCCATGAGCATCGACGCTCGCGACGTCACCGGCGACGGGCAGGTCGAGATCGCGGTCTGCACCCGGGGTCCCGATTCCGCGGTCTACTTCCTGAAACGCCCCGAGGATCCCACGGAACGCTGGGCGTCCGTCCGCATCCCGAGCGAGCCGGAGCAGCACCGCATCCGGTGGGCCCGCGACCACGAGGGACGCGACCATCTCGTCGCGGTGCCCAACCTGGGCCGCCGCAACCACCTCCGCCTGCGCGATCTGCCTCGCGACGACTTCGCCAAGATCTACGCCTACCCCTTCACCCTCGGACCGGGCGAGGACTACGAGGGTACTCTGCTGCTGGAGTCGATGCGCGACATGCACTCCCTCGCGGTGGTTCCCGGGAGCCCCGGCGGACCCGAGCGACTGCTCTTCATCGGCATCGAGGGAGTCGAGTTCATGAACGATTCTCCCGGCCGGCCCTGGAGAGCACGCGGCCCCCGCCTTCTGCCGGGCATGACCCCGCCCAACCAGCGCACCGATGGCTCCTGGCACGCCGGTCTCGGGGAGATTGCCGAAGGCCGCGTCGGCGAACGCCCTTTCCTCGCCACGATCGAACCCAAGCACGGCAACAGTCTCGTCGTCTACCCGGCCGACGACGCCGGTGAATTCGGGAGCCGTCGGGAGGTCCTCGACGACAGCCTCGTCACCGCCCACGCCCTCTACTGCGTCGACCTCCTTGGACTGGGACGCGACCAGATTCTGGCGGGATGGTGGGGCAGCGGCCCGGAGGAGAAGGACTACGGCATCCGCCTCTACATCCCCCTCGACCGGCAGGCCACCCAGTGGAAGACCGTTTCCATCGACGAAGGAACCATGCCCTGCCAGAGCCTGCAAATCGCCGATCTCGACGGCGACGGGCGCTCCGACCTCGCCGCCGCCGCCTGGTCCACGAACGATCTCGTGATTTTCTGGAACCGCACCGAAACGGCGGAGCCGTGAGCCGGATCCTTAAGAGACTGTTGAAAACTTGAATGGAAACTCGGAGCATGCTGCAACACGGCCGGGTGTGAGAACCTCAAGTTTCAGACGAGACCACCAGAGGCCAGCCTTTCTTGACAGGGAAGAATTCTGTCTTACCCGTATCGCAGCAGACACGGAAACGGAACGAAATGAATCGACTCATCCCATCACTTTGCCTCACGCTGGCCCTGATTGGCGCCGCCCCCGCCAACGCGGCCGACGACACCATCGACCTGCTCGAGGACGGCAAGCTCGACCACTGGTACACGTGGCTCAGGGAAAGGGGTCGGGACAACGACCCGAAAAACGTTTTCACCATGGAAGACGGTATCCTGCGCATCTCGGGCGAGGAGTGGGGCTGTATCACCACCAACGAGGAGTTTGAAAACTACCACCTGGTGCTGGAATTCAAGTGGGGCGAGAAGACCTGGGAGCCGCGCCTGGACCGCACGCGGGACTCCGGGCTGCTCATCCACTCGGTCGGCGAGGATGGCGGCTACAACGACACGTGGATGCACTCCCTCGAGATCCAGATGATCGAGGGCGGCACCGGCGATTTCATTGTGGTCGGGAACAAGACCGACGATTTCCAGCTCACCGTGCCCGTGGCGGAGGAAATGCACGGCAGCACCCCCGTCTTCGACCCCGACGGCGAGCCGGTTACCAGGAACGGCGGGCGGATCAACTGGTGGGGGCGCGACCCGGAATGGAAGGACGAGCTGGGTTTCCGCGGCGAGAAGGATGTGGAGAAGCCGGTCGGTGAATGGAACCGCCTGGAGGCCATCGCGGACGGCGGCAAAATCACCGTGTTGCTGAACGGCACCGAGGTGAACCGGGCCATCGACTGCAAGCCGCAAAAGGGGCGCATCCAGGTGCAGTCGGAAGCAGCGGAGCTGTTCATACGCCGCATCGACCTGACGCCACTGAACGAGGACGCGGCCCAGGCCCTGCACTCGGCCGATCCGGCGAAGCCGATCGTCGCCAACTAGCGACACGTTCGGCAAGACTTGCTCGCAGAGGAGCGTCTCGTGATTTTCTGGAACCGCACCGAAACGGCGGGGCCGTGAGCCGAGCCCGCCCGTCGCTCCCTCTCAGTCGGGAGGCTGGTGTCAGTTGCTTCCCTGGAAAGCGATCCACGAGCGGTTCTGGTAGCTGCACGAGCAGCCCGCCGAGGCGTCGGGGAGGAGAACCAGCCCGCCGGCAGGCAGCGCGTTGATCCAGCAACCGGGACGCACCCCGCCGAAGTTCTCGATGCGCGGTTCCTCGCTCGAGGTGTCGAAATAGCCCAGGGTTGCCGAGCGAAAGAGCAGCAGGTGTTCGGACGCCGCCATCTGGCCGCAGCCGTACGAGCGACTGAAGTCGAAGGGAAGTTCCTCGCCCGACTGCAAATCCCACGACCCGGAACCCGACACGATCGATTCGTCCCGGATCAGAGGCCGCGTGTTGTAGTTGGCCTCGCGTTCCCACAGGCGGTAGCCCTCTTCGCCGTGGAAAACGGCGAGGCGCCCGCCCGTCTCGGACGGTAGCTTAAAACGGGTGGATTGGTAGGACATCAGGAGCATGTCCCGGGGTTCGCTGTAGGCCAGCATGGTTCCCCAGATCTCTTCGCTCTGCGACCATTCCTCCTCGCCGGTGCGGGCATTGAGACGGAGAAGTTTTCCCGGCGGATGTTCGAAGGTTTCGGCCTCTTCGCCGCGGCGAGCCTCGGCGTTGGAAAGAAGATCGCCTTCGGCGACAGCCCGGTCGATCAGAAACACTCGTCCCTCGGCGATGGCGATGGAGTTGTGCCGAATCGACTCGTCCGCGTCGTAGCGCCACAGGAGATCGCCGCTCTCCACATCGAAGGCGACGAGCGATTTCGACTCCGAGAACAGGGAACTCATGTCCGCGGGACGCCAGCCATGCACGACCACGTGATCCGCGTTGGCGGCGCTCCCGTAGAGAATGCCGTCGCGACAGGCGATGAATCCCCAGACGGGATCGCCGCGACCGTCTTGCCCGGGAAGGGTGAAGGTGCGGATAATTTCTCCGGTGGCGCCGTCGAGTCGGTGGGCGACTCCTTCCTGTCGCACGTACAGGCTGCCGTCGGCGAGACAGAAAGGACTCCCGGTCACGGCGGTTCCGGCGAGGTGATCCGCATCGAGGTCGCGCAGAGCGCCCGGCACTGGAAAACGCCACAGTTCGCGCCCGTTGTAGGCGTCCGCCGCAAGCAATTCGTCCATGCCCATGACGAAGAGCCGCCCTCCGGCGAAGAGCGGTGCCGGAGCGCGCCCGTGCCGCTGCGGAATGTCGAGATCGATGTCGTGGTACCACAACACCTCCAGGGGCCCCTTGATTCCGTCGACGCTGCTGCCGGTGTTGCCGCTGTCGGCGTATTGGTGAGTCCATTCCCCGGCGTCGGCCGGGGCTCCCCGCACGGAAACCTCAAGGGCCTCGGCCGGCCCCAAACAGGTCACGCCTCCATAGGGGCGCTGCAGACGCTCCGCTTCCGCCTCGGCCGACGCGGACAGGGTTTCGCCTCCGGCGAGGCGGCTGGAAACGACCAGATTGAAGACGAACTTGGGCAGCCGAGTGTCCTCCAAATCCGATTGCAGCACGGTGACCCGCGTTCCGTAGAGTCCGGCGGCGGCGAGATTCAGCCTCGCCTGCGCCACCGTTGCGGGATCGGGATCCAGAGCCACGATGTGCAACTCGGAGCGCTCCGCCAGCGCCTGCGCGAGGGACCCGTCGCCGCACCCGAGGTCGGCGCAGTAACCGGCCTCTATGTCGGACTGCTCCAGGATGGCCTCCGCCAGGGCCACGGTTTCTGCCGATGGCTGGAGCGCCTTGGATCCCGCGAAATCGGGTCGCGTTTCCCGCAGGGCCTTTTCATCCCCCTCGCCGCCGGGGGCGAAGCAGTGAATCGAGCCGTCGTCGAGGCTGACAAAAAGCCGGCCTCCGGCAGCGGCGAGGCCGTAGGGAGTGCCGTCGAGATCCGTCGTCCAGACCACTTCGCGTTTGGCGAGGTCCACGGTGGCGAGCTTTCCTCCGCCCGCCGACACGGCGGTGTTTCCGGCGACGATGAGAGACTGTCCTCCGGGCACGCCGTCGATCTTCCAAGCCGGTTCGTAGGTGGCGGCGGATTGTTCCCCGCCGCGGCGATCGATGGTCGTTTCGAGGTTTCGTTCGAGAAACCGCAGGCCCTTGCCGTCCGCATGCAGCACGCCGTCGGGAAGGGCGGCGTAGGCCCCGTCCTCGAGGCGCAACGCGGAATCCCCGGTCGACGCATGAAAGACGGTGCCCTTGTAATCCGCTCCGACGTTGAAGACTTCCTCTCCCGCCGCCATCACCTCGCTGCCTCCCTGCTTTCCGAATTTCTGCAGGTGGTAGTATTGGAATTCGCCGTCGGCGCGGTTGAAGGCCGCCGGCACGGCGCGGCCGGTCGGCACGAATAGTTGGGTCCCGGTCGCCGCGATGTAGCCCTGGATGGTGACCCCGCTTTCCGCATCGGCGCCGCCGTGCGGTTGCGGCATGTCGATGGTGGCGGCGGAGTCGTTCGACCAGGCCACCTCGCCGGTGTCCAGATCGATCGCGGTGAGATGAATCCCCTCCGACTGCCAGATCCCGGACGCGTAGTAAAGCGTTCCGTCGACGATCGCGGGAGCGCCTCGGGCCGGGTGGCGGGACACGATTCGTCGATTCCCGAGGACAAGGTCGGCCTCGGGTCCGCCCCGCCACTGCTGGAGGAGCCGCCCGTCCTCGATCGCCACGGCGCGAAGCAATCCGTCGTCGCTGACGACAAAGACCCGGTCGTTCGCGACGGCAGGAGCGAAGCGAACCGGGCCGCCGGTGAAATAAGTCCAGCGAACGTCGCCGGTGGCGGCGTCGAGGGCGGTGACGGTGCCCTCCGACGAACTGCCGAAAAAGACGAGTCCGCGGGCGGCGACGACGTGAAAAGCCCGATCGAAAATCATTCTCTCTTCGCGGGGCCAGGCCGGCTCGGGAGGATGCTGCGGGCGGTGGACCCAGCGCGGTGTCAATTCGGCCTCCAAAGGTTGCGCCGTCCAACCGCTGCGGGCGGCGTCGCCGCGAACCAGAGGCCATTCGGCAAAGGCGGTCTGACCGACGATCCCCGCCAGGCCCATGCCGAGCCCGAGCACCGCCAGAGCCCCCTTGGCCACGCGCCCTCGGAACGTCGCCGGCGAGGGCTGGAATTCCAGGCAGAAGGATTCGGGTTCGGCGTTCATGAGAATTCTTACGGAGGCTCTGCACAAGCTAGCAGACCCCATGGAAGCGAACAATCCGCATGTGCGTCATCGACAGAGCGGTTCACCGTCGTGCCGGGGCGAAGCCGCCGTTTACCGGAGTCGATCGAGACCCGTCTGGCTCCCTCAGCGCACCGATCCTAAGAGAGTTTTTCGACAGTCTCCTAGCAGAGGTGATCCTTTCGGCTCCGCGCGTCGACCACCCGTGTTCGGGAAATCCCATTCTTCTGCAAACAGTTCAAAACCCTTCAAACACCCAAAGAATCAGGATAGCTCGATCTTTGAAACATAAATAAATTATAAAAACTTTGACAATTTATAAAGGTTGGGATTTATTTTAAAAACAATCAACCGCATTTACCAAACCTACTAGAACAACGAGATGAAGAAAACTACGCTCCTGCTCGCAGCATCTGCTCTCCTGCCCAGCGGCTCCCTCCTAGCCGGGGACTGGAGCTGGCCGTCCAAGAACCTCGCCCCTCTCGCCCCTCCCGTCGTATTCGAGGACGCCTGCCTGTCCTACGACTTCATCGATCTCGAGTACATTCATACCGATTTCGGAAGCCGATACTTCTCGGAGGGTCACGGCTTCGGAGCGGGTTTTTCCAAGTCGATCACCGAATCCATCTTCCTCAACGGATCGTTCTCCTTCGGTGAATTCGACGACAAGTGGTGCGGTTGCTTCGATACCGCCGACACTCACCGCTATCGTCTCGGCGCCGGGGTGCGCAGACCCATCGCCGAATGCATCGATCTGACCTTCGAAGGCGGCGCGGAGTTTCTGGACGTCGAATACGGACGAAAGTATGGGCGCGACTACGACTCGTGGGGTTACTACGTCGGACCCGGCATCCGGGCGCGTTCTGGACGTTTGGAGATGTTCGCCAATGCTCTCTACTTCCACCGCGAAGGCGATCACAGCCAGCACCATATCTCCCACGGGTTTCGCAACAGCGGATACAGCAGCGATCCCTACGGATGGCGCATATCGACCGGCTTGATCTATCACGTAACGGATCGCTTCGGCGTCAAGGTGGCCGGGGAATTCGAGGATTACGACAGCGCTCTGCTCCTCGGTGGCCGCTACCACTACTGAAAGAGGCGGGCCTTTCGCTCCTGGACGGCGGGGTCGACTCCCGCGGTCCGGGAAGGCCCCTTCCTTTTCGTTTCCTTCCCGGCTCTCTCGGAAGTGCCGCAACGGACGAGTTGTCGGGAAGCCCGTGCTGGCGATTCGACCCGGAGCGGCCTTCCCCGGTCACTCCACTCTTGCCGGAAAATCACCCGCGGGGCGGGACCGGTTCGCGGGCTCGGCCTCGGCAGAGTCGTAGAACGAGAGCTGGCGGTCCAGCGCGCACACCCAGACTTCGCGAGCGTCGCCTTCGAAATAGAGGTCCTTTTTCTCTTCGATCTAGCGAGCTTCGCCCAGACCGCGAGATTGAAGGCGTGAGAATATCCGTTTCCGCCAACTCAGTCGCAGGATATTCCACCACGGTGCTCATTGGTGAGGCGATACCGTGAAAGACAAGTCGCTGACAATGCTCCAGCGAGGCAGAACCAAGCGGGCCGAGCCGTCGACGAATCTCGCTCGAAAGCCGCCGCGATTCCGCCCATATCTCGGTTGATCGTCCATGGCGAATCCTATAGCCTTCAGGCAGTTGATGAAGCCGCTGCCCGTCATCTCCGCCTGTCTCGTCACGATCGCGCCCACCTTTCTCGGGGCGAGCGAGACCATCGACCAGAAGCAGCGCCGCTTCTTCGAGGAGCGAATCCGACCGGTGCTGGTTGAAAGCTGCTACGAGTGCCATTCCGCCGACGCGGAAAAGATCGGCGCCAAGCTCCTGCTCGACACGCCCGGCCAACTCCGCGCCGGCGGCGAGTCCGGCTCCCCCATGGTGGCGGGACAACCGGAAAAGAGCCTGCTCATTCACGCTCTCCGCTACGAGGACGACCTCGAGATGCCGCCGGAGAAACCCCTGCCGGAAAACGTCGTCGCCGACTTCGCTAAATGGATCGAAATGGGCGCTCCCGACCCGCGTCCTACCGATCCCGATGTGCCCGCCGCGCTCGCCGAACGGGCATACGGTGAGGGAGATCTGTGGTCCTTCGAGCCGGTCGAGGACCCGCCGCCGCCGGAAGTCGAGGAAACGAGCTGGCCCAGCGACCTCGTCGACTACTTCGTCCTCGCGGAGCAGGAATCGCGCGGGTTGCAGCCTGCGAAAGACGCCGATCCCCGAGTTCTCGTCCGTCGACTCCACTACGACCTGATCGGCCTGCCCCCTTCGCACCCGGAGGTGGACCGGTTCGTCGAAAATTACGGGAAAGACGGCCGGGAAGCGGTCGGACGCCTCGTCGACGAATTGCTCGCCTCCCCGCACTTCGGCGAGCGATGGGGACGCCACTGGCTCGACGTGGCCCGCTACGCCGAATCCAACGGAAACGACGGCCTGAGCCGCAACCCCACCTTTCCCCATGCGTGGCGCTATCGGGACTACGTCATCGACGCCTTCAACCGGGACCTGCCCTACGACCGATTTCTCACCGAACAGATCGCCGGGGATCTGCTCGCGGCCGATTCGCCGGAGGAGCGGGACCGGCTTCTCGTGGCGACGGGCTTCCTCGCGGTCGGCTCCAAGCCGGCCAAGGCGATGAACAAGAATTTCGAGATGGACGTGGTGGCGGATCAGATCGACGTGGTCGCCACCGGTCTCCTCGGGCTGAGCGTCGGTTGCGCCCGCTGCCACGACCACAAGTTCGATCCCATTCCGACCCGCGACTACTACGCCATGGCCGGACTTTTCACCAGCACCGAGACGATGTGGGGCTTGGCGGGAAACGAGAAGCTCACCGCCCCGCCCACCGACCTCCATGTCTTGGCGACGAAGCCGAAGGTTCCCCCGCCCGCGGATTTCGTCGAAACCGTGATCCTGCGGGAATCGTCCACCGGCAAGCCGAAGAAGATCCCGAAGCCGAAGTGGGATCCCGGCACACCACTCGCCATGGGTGTCCGCGACCGCGAGGAACCGGCGGACTGCAAAATCAATCTGAACGGCGAAGCCGAGAAACCGGGAGAAGCCGTGCCCCGCGGGTTCCTAACCGCCGTGGACACGGGGAACGAGCTCGAGATCCAGGTCGACGAGAGCGGTCGGCTTCAACTCGCCGCCTGGATCGCCTCCCCCCGACATCCGCAGACGGCCCGGGTGATGGTCAACCGCGTCTGGCAGCATCTCTTCGGCACCGGAATCGTCGCGACGCCGGACGATTTCGGCGTCTACGGGGCGCGTCCCTCCCATCCACAGCTCCTCGATCACCTGGCCACCCGCTTCGTGGAAGAAGGCTGGTCGGTCAAAGCCCTCGTCCGCGAAATCGCGACGAGTCGCACCTATCAACTCGACAGCATCGCGGTGGGCGAGTCGAGGGAAGCCGATCCGGAAAACCGATGGTTGACGCGACACCCGCGCCGCCGACTCGACGCGGAATCCCTGCGCGACGGCATCCTCAAGGCAAGCGGCCAATTGAATCCGGAACCGGCCGACGGATCCCTCGTTCGGCACCGCGACATTCTCGTGAACCTGGCCGGCGACCTGCACCGGCCGAGCCGCCACCGCAGCGTTTACCTCTGCTACCTCAGGAACTCGCCGCCGCCCGAACTGGCCGCCTTCGACCTTCCCGATTTTCTCGCTGTCGAGGGCCGGCGCGAGGCGAGCAACGTTCCCGGCCAGGCCCTTTATTTGTTCAATAATCTCTTTGTCGTGGAACAGGCCCGGCACTTCGCGCGGAGTCTCCTCGACGAGCCCGAAACGGACGACGAAGCCAAGATTCGCCGCGCGTTCCACCGGGTCTTTCAGCGGGATCCCGCGCCCCGGGAACTTCTTCGATCCACTGAACTTCTGGCAAGGACGGAGGATGCTCCCGGCTCGAAGGCAACCGCCTGGGCCTCTTTTGCCCAAGCCTTGTTCGCCACCAATGAATTCCGTTATGTCGACTAATCTCCACGTGCCCCCCTCCCGCCGCCGCGTCCTGCAAACCGCTTCCTGCGGGTTCGGCTATCTCGCCTTCGCCGGCCTGGCCCGCGCCAATCTTTCGGACCGCCCGGCCGCCCTCCCCGCCAAGGCGAAACGGGTCATTTTTCTCTGCATGAGCGGCGGCCCCTCCCATCTCGACACCTTCGACTACAAACCGCAAACGGGAAAGAAGGCGCACCCCGGGTCCGTCTTCAAGTTCAACCGGCACGGCGAAAGCGGACTGCGAATCTCCGAGTTGATGCCGGAGACGGCGAAACACGCCGACAAGCTCTGCCTGCTCAATGGAATGCACGCCGACACGGGGATCCACGCCCAGTCGTTTCTCCAACTGCACACGGGCGACCGGCTCCGCGAGCGCCCCAGCATCGGGTCGTGGATCAACTACGGCTTGGGAACGGAGAACCAGAACCTGCCGGGCTTCATCAGCTTGAACACGTCCCGACCGTCGACCTACTCCAGTGCCTTTCTGCCGGCCGTCTACAACGGCACCGCCATCGGAGCGAACGGCGAAAAAATGGAGGAAGCCACCATCGACAACCTGACCGGCGACCATCTCGCCCCGACGTCGAAGAGACGGCAACTGGATTTCGTCCAGGCCTTGAATCGCGATCACCTCGCTCGGCGGCCCGGCGACGAGGCCCTCGAAAGTGCCGTTCAGACGATGGAACTCGGCTTCCGCATGCAGACGGCAGCGCCCGACTTGCTCGATCTAAGCACGGAATCGGCCGCCACCCTGGAGCGCTACCGGGTCGGACGACAGCAGGCGGTCCCGGGCACGTGCCAGCAGACGGATTTCGGCCGACAATGCCTTCTGGCGAGGCGCTTCGCCGAAGCTGGAGTGCGGTTCATCGAAGTCAATCACGGCAGTTGGGACCAGCACAAGAACCATCGCCGCGATCTCCAGGCCAACTGTGCCGCCACGGATGCCCCGGTCGCGGCACTGCTGGAAGATCTCGAGCAACGCGGCTTGTTGGACGAAACCCTCGTGGTGTGGGGCGGAGAGTTCGGGAGACCCGGCCTCGTTCCGGGCGACGGAAAGGACGAAACCGGCCACAACGCCAAGGGCTTCACTTTCTGGCTGGCGGGCGGAGGCGTCAAGGGCGGCTTCGTCCACGGGGCCACCAACGAAACCGGTGCCCGCGCCGTCGACGGAAAAGTGCATTTCCGCGACCTTCACGCCACCGTCCTCGAATTGATGGGCCTCCCGCCCAACGACCTGACCTTCCGCTACGCCGGACGCGATCACCGGCTCACGGGACCGGAGGGAGGCCGCGTCGTCACTGAAGTTTTCGCGTAGCGCGACTGACGCCGATGCGCTATCGCCAAAACGGGCGGCGTCTGCTCCACTCGGACATGTTTCACTCTTCCTTCCTCGCCGGCTTCCGTTCGATTCTGATCGGAGGCATTGTTCTCGCTTCCGGACTTTCGCCGGCCGCCGACCCGCTCTACGACATCGACCTCTCCGTCGCGACACGGGGATTCGATGAAAAGACCTGCTGGGTTCACGCCCGTGCCGGCACCATTCCACCGCGGACCGCGGCCAATCCGGCTGACGATCCTGCGGACGATCCGCTCGTCGTCATGACTCTGCAGAAGCTCCAGCTCTCCGGCTCGGACGTTTTCTACGCTCTGAACGGCATGCGGACGTCCGATCTCGGGGAGACTTGGACCGGGCCGGAAGAACACGCCTCCTTCGCCCGGGAATCCTTTCGCTTCGGCGAGAAAGACGATCTCGAAATCACCGTCTGCGATTTCTCGCCGAAATGGCACGCCGCCTCGGGTACGCTTCTCGGCACCGGGCACACCGTCGTCTACGAAGACAACAAGGTCATGAAGGTGCGTCCCCGGCGCACCGCCTGGGCGGTCTACGATCCCGAAGCACATTCGTGGTCGGCCTGGAAAACTCTCGCGATGCCGGACGTTCCGAAATTCGAAAACGCCGGGGCAGGTAGCGTTCAGCGCGTCGATTTGGAGAACGGCGACGTGCTTCTGCCGATCTACTTCAAAAGCGCCGACGCCACCGAGAATTCGGTGACGGTGGTGCGCTGCTCATTCGACGGGAAGGCGCTGCAATACCAAGAGCACGGCGACGAACTGACGATTCCCGTCAAGCGCGGCCTCTACGAGCCGTCCTTGGCGAAACGGGACGACCGCTTCTTTCTGACGATGCGGAACGACGACCACGGCTACGTCGCCTCCAGCGACGACGGCCTGACTTTCTCCCAACCGAAGCGGTGGACCTTCGACGACGGGAGCGACCTCGGAAACTACAACACGCAGCAGCACTGGGTCGTCCACGACGAAGCGCTCTTCCTCGTCTACACGCGGCGCGGCGCGGACAACGATCACGTTTTCCGCCACCGCGCTCCCCTTTTCATCGCCCGGGTCGATCCGGACAAACTCCACGTCGTCCGCGACAGCGAGCAGGTCCTGGTGCCGGAAAAAGGGGCGAGGCTGGGCAACTTCGGCGTGACCGAGGTCAGCCCCGACGAAACCTGGATCACCGCCGCCGAATGGATGCAGGCCCCGGCACCGAACCATCACGACCCCGCTCCGCTCGTCGAACGCGGTGCCGACAACCGGGTCTGGGTGGCGAAACTGAAATGGCGTCGGCCGAATCGACGCTGAGCGTTTCCGGTGGAACCGCAACCATCC
The DNA here is from genome assembly GCA_040905585.1 of Verrucomicrobiales bacterium. GTDB lineage: Bacteria > Verrucomicrobiota > Verrucomicrobiia > Verrucomicrobiales > DEV007 > Arctic95D-9. The sequence goes on along the minus strand of JBBDRG010000005.1, from coordinate 1,796 downwards.
GGCTTCGGAGGGCCCGCTAGGGGAATGGCTACCGTCAATGCGGAGACTGCATGCTTGCGCGGAGCACGATAGCCGAGTTCAAATGGCGGAATGAAAATCCCCGATAAGCCCCGACGAACGCTGTTCCACGCAGCGATCGCCTCCTGTTTCTTCGTCGCTTCGCTCTTCGGCTCGACCGTGGCCGCTCAATCGTCCCGACCTCCCAACATTCTTTTCCTTCTCGCCGACGACATGCGGCCCGACACCATTGCGGCGTTGGGCAACCCCGAGATCGAAACCCCCAATCTCGATCGGCTGGTCGCTCGGGGCATGACCTTCACGCGAGCGACCTGTTCCTATCCGATCTGCGTCGTGAGCCGGGCGGAAATGCTCACCGGCATGCACGGATGGGAGAACGGCGTCGCCGGAGCACGCGGATCCCGCTTCGCGAAAGACATCACGTTCTGGGCCGAAGCGTTGCGTGACGGCGGCTACGAGACCTGGCATGTCGGCAAGTGGCATGTCAGCGGTCGACCTTCCACGCGGGGCTATACCGACGTCGCGGGTCACTTTTCCAGCGGGGGCGCAAAATACTGGGAAGAAGGTCAAGTGGATTGGAGGGGCTTTCCCATCACCGGTTACCGGGGATGGATCTTCCAGAGCGACGACGGAAAAACCAAGTTTCCCGAACTCGGTGTCGGCGTCACTCCCGACATCAGCGAGAAGTTCGCCGACGCCGCCGTTTCCCTGATCGAGCGCAAACCGGACAAGCCCTGGTTCTGTCACGTCAATTTCACCGCGCCTCACGACCCGCTGTTCATCCCGCCCGGGCTCGAGGGCAAGTACGCGGACGAAGACATGCCGGTTCCCGAGAACTTCCTCGCCGTCCATCCCTTCGATCACGGAAACTTCGACGGGCGCGACGAAGCCCTTCTCGCCTGGCCGCGCACCGAAGCGGCCGTCCGCGATCTCCTCCGCGTCTACTACTCGGTCATCGACGACATGGACGCCCAGATCGGCAAAATTCTCGAAGCACTGGAAAGCTCCGGACAAATGGAGAACACCTTCATCGTCTTCACGAGCGATCACGGCATGGCCAGCGGATCGCACGGCCTGCAGGGAAAACAGAACCAGTACGAACACACCATCAACGTCCCCTTCGTGGTCGCGGGTCCGGGGATCGAGCCGGGCAGTCGAACCGACGCCCAAATCTATCTCCGCGAACTCTATCCCACGACCTGCGACCTGGCCGGCATCGAGGTTCCCGAATCGGTCACGGCGGAAAGCTTCGCGCCGACGCTGCGAGGCAAAGACGACGTTCGACACGACGCGATTTTCGGCTACTTCAAGGACACCCAGCGGATGATCCGTACCGACGATGGCTGGAAGCTGATTCGCTACCCGCAGGTCGACCGCTGGCAACTCTTCGACCTGAATTCCGATCCCCACGAACTGGTCAACCTCGCCGATTCGGAGGAACCCGCTCACCAAGAGAGATTCCAGGGTTTGAAGAAGCGGCTCGACGAGTGGCGCGAGGAAACGGGCGATCCCTTGCTGACAGCGAAATAGGCGCCCGAAGGGACCGGTGAAAACGCAGCACGAAGCCGCGCTTGTAGAAACGCAGATTCGTTCAGGTCGCGGCGTGACGGTGAATTTGCCCAGTCTCTTACCACCTGCTCCGCTCTCCCGTTGAGAGAGGTGGAGACGGCGGAATTCGAACCGGGGCGCGCCGCCCCTTCGGCGGTACAGAGCCGGCGAGCGGCAGGGTTTACGCATGAATACCCTCAAAAACGATTAAGAATTCTTCGACATGCGCA
>JBBDRG010000004.1:0-2187 GCA_040905585.1 Verrucomicrobiales bacterium | reverse complement strand
TAGGTTGTGCCGTTGGCTGGCCCTGATTTCCTCCGCAAAGGACGAAGGTCGCTTCTTTGACGCCATGATCGTCAGGGTGCGACGCGCTCTTGTCATCGCGACGTACATCACGCGTCTTTCCTCGGCGTTCTCGAACCGCTCCTGTTCCGGCGAGACCAGCGAGAGCAGCGGGTCGTCCACGATCTCGGACGGGAAGCCCATCCGTCCGCTATCCGCATTCAAAAGGATGACATGGTCGGCCTCGAGGCCTTTGGAGGCATGGATGGTTTTGAAGTTTAGGCGAAGGCCCGGAAACCGTCGCCTCAATGCGGGCATGTCTGGCTCGACGAAGCGATAGCGTGCCAATAGCAGCACTGAAGCCGGCTCTACGCCGACCTTTGCGGCTATGTCGGCCAAGATTTCCGCGAGCTTTTCCTGCCTGTCGTTCCTGGAGGTTGGCACGATACCGATCGCGGGCTCGGTCGCAGTGCCCGCGGAAACGATGCGCTTGGGAAGTTGCGCCGGATTCTGGAGAACGAAATCCTTCGCCGCATAGGCGATCTGGTCGACCGACCGAAAGGTGCGGCCAAGATCCACGGCACGGTGAATCCCGTTCTCTCCGTCGAAGCTCCCGCCGAACTCCTCCCCGAAATGGCGCATGAGATGGATGTCGGACCCCGCGAACCGGAAGATGGACTGCCAGTCGTCCCCAACGGCGAATATCCGGGTGCCGGAGCTCTGGTCCATAAGCGCCTTTACAAGTCTGGCGCGGCCTTGGGAGATGTCCTGAAACTCGTCGACCAGGATGCGGCGGAACCGGCCTACGTACCGATCGGTCTCGACGTACCCGGCCGCGCGCAGGATCATGTCCTCGAAGTCGATCCGCCCGCCGAGCCGTTCCTGGTATTCGGCGAAGACCGGAGCGAAAACCGAGAGAAACGCCTTCGCCCTGACGCCCATCTTGAGACCGCGTGCCTTGGCGTCGCAGTCTTCCAGGCTGTACCCTCCGCTCTTGAACTTGCGCAGGAACGTGCCGAGCAGCTGGGAAAAGCCGTCGATCTGGTGCAGCTCGACGATGCGGTCGAAGACCGAGTTCGCAGAGAGGGGTGTCAGGAGGACATGGGGCGCCAGCTTCTCCTCTAGCGCCGACAGCAAACGCCCTTCCTGCCTCTCGTAGCTATAGGTTTCGATCAGCGTCGTTCCATGCTCCGCGTGGACTTTCCGCTTCCACTCCATTCCGGCAAGATACGGCTCGCGTTTCACGAAAGGCGCAGTGACGAGCCGTTCGCCACCGTCGCCCGTCCGCTCCCGCCGGACGCCGAAATGCTCGATGTAGATCCCGCTTTCGGTCAAACGGAAGTCGGGGCAGTAGTTCCTTTTGCCGGTACCGGCGAGCTCATGCTCGTAGTCCGGCTCGTACTCGTACGTGATGCCGTTCTGATAGAGCCAGTTGGCGATCTGCAGCTCTTCATGGCTTTTGACCTTCTCGCCCTGCAGGGTGCGGAGGTCCTGCTTCTCCAGATGACTGTAGAACTCGTGCTTGGTCTTGAAATCCCATTCTGATTTCGGCTCGACCAGGAAGTGCGCGAACCATCGGATTATCGTCTTCGAAACCTCGGAGTTCTCGGCGACGAGGTCTTTGATTATCTGTTTGATCAAGTTTGAGAACGCCAGATCGTCGGAGGCGTGTTCAGCAAGTGCGGGCTTGGAGCCTTCGACCTGACCGATGATGTCGTAGGCCAGGGCGTGGAATGTCCGGGCCGAGATCGGAACTCCGGAGCGCCTTTCTACGCGCTCCGACATTTCCTCTGCTGCGTTCTTCGCGAACGCCAGGAGCAGGATGTCTTCCGGTCGACAGATTCCCGCTTTCACAAGATAGGCCGCCTTGGCGGTGATCACGCTGGTTTTCCCCGAGCCCGCGCCGGCAAGGACCAGGGTTGCGTCCTCGTCCACTACGACCGACAGGCGCTGCTCGGGGGTCAGCGGCTTGCTTTCGACGGTGTCGAAGAAGTCCCTGTAGCGCTCGAGTTCGGCGGCGACGAACGCCTCGATGGCCGATGTTCGCACCGAACGGGGATCGCCCGCAAAATTTATCAGGGGCGCAATACGGGCCGCCGCCTCGGCACCGATGGCCTTCGGTTGAAGTTTGGAAAGCAGGGAGATGTTCAGTGCTCGGACATCGGCGAGCAATGGAGCGGTCGCACAGGC
>JBBDRG010000003.1:157-2263 GCA_040905585.1 Verrucomicrobiales bacterium | reverse complement strand
AGCCAACAAAATGACTTGCCGCTCGGCGCGCCGAGTTTTTCAACAGTCTCTTAAAAGGACTAGACTACGACATGAAATCCTTTTCCGTCCTATCCGCGCCCTTTTCCGTCCTATTCGCGCTAGCGTTTTTTCGTCGCGGGCGGCGTCGAGGCGACCGCGAGGCATTTCACGCACCGAGGGGCCCGGCCCGCAGCCAAGGAAAACCGACAGCCGCATGACCAGGCGCACTTCGCTCGATGCCCCTCAATCGCTCTACGGGCGGTCCGTTCTCGGCAGCGACCTGCGCTGGCTGCCTCCGAAAGAGCGCTGCGATCTGCTGATCGTGGCGGGCATTCACGGCGAAGAGGCGGACACGACGATCGCGCTTTCCCGGGCCTTCCGCTCGCTCGGTCCGGAAGAGATTTGTCCGAACGTCGCGCTCGTCATTTGCGCCAACCCGGACGGGATCGCGCTCGGCACGCGCGGCAACGCCAACGGGGTCGATCTCAACCGCAACTTCCCCGCGCGGGACTGGCAGCCGGGGACGACGACCTGCCTCTGGCACGTCGACGAGGCGGAGGCCCTCCCCATTTCGACCGGGCCGGAGCCCGCCTCGGAGCCCGAGAGCAAAGCGCTCATTTCCCTGATCGAGGACTGTAAGCCGGAACAGGTTCTGACGCTCCACGGACCGCTCGGTTGCGTCGACGATCCCAACGGTTCGCCGCTCGGCCACTGGATCGGAGCGCGCACCGGGCTGCCCGTCGTGTCGGAGATCGGCTACCCGACGCCGGGGTCGATGGGCACGTGGGCGGCCGAACGCGGGTTGCCGTGGATCACGTGGGAGTTTCCGCCTGAATCGATCGAATCGATCAGCAAGACCCAGGTTCCGGTTCTGATGGATATCCTGAAGCGCAACTATTCACCACCCCTCCCGTCTGCGTAGGGTCCGTTCGAGCAGCCTGGGAGGTTCATTCCTTCGTGGCCGCGCTTGGCCTTGCCGCAAAGGGCGCGAATGTGGAAGGACGTGCGTTTCGCCGTCGAAAACACGTGGAGCCAGTGGCGTTTTGCCTTTGACCCGGCATCCCGTTTGCGCTCGCGCCCGCTTGCTTCGTCCGCGTGCGCGACTTTCGCCTCGACCAGTGCTTCGCGAGCATGAAGCGCGGCGGCCGGCCCAAGCTCGTCACCGAGGATTTCCGTCGCTCCGAGTACCTGCTCGAGGCGCTGCTGGGGTGAGGCGCCTCGTTAGCGAAGAAAAGAAAAACTAATCGTTGACTCCGAGAAGATGAACTTGCTAGCCTGCGTCCCCATGATTGCCCGACCCACGCAGAGCAGCAGAGCAGCAGAGCAGCAGAGCAGCAGAGCCGCCTGATTCTCCATGTGCCCGGGACGTTCCGAGTCCTGAACCCAACGTTCGCGGCCCGTCGCCGCGAACCGCTGTCGCGGAAAGCGCGGATCCCCAAGAGCACGGATCCTCCGATCCTGCGGGTGCCCCGACGTTCCCGCGGGTTTCCTGGTGCCCCCGCCGCCACTCCCCGGCTCGCATCATGCCTTTCCGTGGCCGCCCTGGCGGGAGCCTAGGCCGTTGTTTTGCCTGAAGAACCGTTCCGCTGAATCCTGCCCGCACCTCCTTCCGTCGCCTTGACTCCATGAACCGCAACATCCCCCACCGCCCCGTCCTGCCGAGGTTCCGAAACCCCGGCACGGCCCTCGTCCTGATCGCCGCCCTGCTCTCCTGGAGCCTCACTCCTCCCGGCATCGCGTCGGGACAGAACGAGCCTGCGGGAAACTATTCCGCCTCCATCCAATCGGATGCCAGCAAATGCACCCACGAAGTCACACTGAACAATTCGGCTTCGCCCGACGACACCGACTTCATCGTCACGGTGAACGATTGGAGCCAAACCTACACGGTGCCTTCGGGAACTTCCAGCACGGAGACCATTCAAAACACGGCGCAGGGCAATTACACCGTCACCGTGACAGCCAACGGCGACCTCTTGGCCTACGAAGAAGGGGAATACTCGTGCCTCGAAACCGAACCCGCGGAACCCGACCCGACCTACGAGTCGGAACCGACCTACGAGTCGGAACCGACCTACGAGTCGGAACCGACCTACGAGTCGGAAC
>JBBDRG010000002.1:0-2264 GCA_040905585.1 Verrucomicrobiales bacterium | reverse complement strand
CGGATGGCGCATAACAGCCACATGGCTTTCCTCCCTCTCCTTGACGACGCGTTTCTCTCCTCTCACTGGCACCGGGAATACGAGGCGTTTAAAGCGTCTCCGGACGCGGATGCCCTGCTGAAACGTCTTCAGGCCTGGAATTCCCGTGAAGTCCTTAAGGAAACCTCCAGCGAAGCCGCATTTATCCATCGCTTTTTCGTCGAAACCTGGGGCTACCGGACGCAGGGCGGAGACACCGACGGACACTACAGTTGCCGCCCGCAGTTCGAGATCGCCAAGGCGGGACAAACCGGGGGGAAAGGATCTGCCGATCTCGCGCTGGGCCACTTCGGCCCCGATGCCGACGGTGTCCCCCAGGCGCTGTGCGAATTCAAGGACATCCGCTCCGGCCTCGATGCCCGCCAGAACCGCAAAGGGAACACCCGCTCTCCGGTTGACCAGGCTTTCGACTACCTCCAGGGTGCCTACGCCTCGCGGAACCGCGACGCATTGGTCACTCCCTTCTGGACCCTGGTCACCGACATGCGGGAATTCCGCCTCTACGCCCGCGACAAAGGCAAGGCCCAGTACCAGCGCTTTGTGCTCACGGATTCTAACGATCCCCGCGTGCCCGCCCTGCTGGGCGACAGCGAATCCGCCCGCTTCCGTCGTTTCGTGTTTTGGCGCATGTTTCAGCCCGATCTGCTGCTCGCCGACCGGGGTGCTCCCGCACTGGACGACCTGATCCGTGACCAGGTGACCCGCGAAAAAGTCATCGAGAAAACCTTCTACCACGAATACCGCGCCTACCGCGAAACCGTTTACCACGCCATCCGCGAGGCGAATCCCGGCTTCACCGGCACCCGGGGTAAACTGGTCCGCCTCACCCAGCGCTTTCTCGACCGCTGCATCTTCATCCTCTTCTGCGAGGACATGGGCCACACCCTGCGCTATCCGCCCGAACTCCTCCGCGACATGCTCATCGAGGAGAGCAACAGCAAATATTATCATGCCGACGACTCCGCCTGCTGGGACCACATGAAACGCCTGTTCCGCGCCATGCGTGACGGCGGCCCCTTTGGTGAACACGCCATCGACAAGTTCAACGGCGGCCTGTTCGAGGAGGATTCCGAACTGGAGGGGCTCCATATCCCCACCAAAGTCTTTTGTACCGCCAAACAGGGCGCGGAAGGCGGCAAAAGTCTGTCCAAGTATCCCGAGACCCTGCTCTATTTCTCCGCCGCCTACAACTTCGGACACCGCGACGGCTCCGGCGAACGGGTGATCAACCTCTACACTCTCGGCCGCATCTTTGAGCAGTCCATTACCGAACTCGAAATCATGGAGGCCGAGGCCGACGAGCGGGTGTCCATCAACAAAATCACCAAACGCAAAACCGACGGCGTCTACTACACCCCGGAATGGGTCACCTTCTACATCGTCGAGAACACCGTCGGCACCCGCCTGGCCGACATCAAGGCCGATCTCGGATTCGACGCGCTGCCCCCGCTCGACGAAACGGCGGTTGCCGAATACCGCGCCTTTCAAAAAGACAAGCGCCGCACCGCCCGGACCGCCGGACTGCATCGGGATTTTCTCAAAGACTACCGACGCCGCCTGGAAACCCTGCGGGTGGTCGACCCCGCCTGCGGCTCCGGGGCCTTCCTCATCCAGGCACTCAACCGGCTGATGGACGAATACCGCTGGATCGCCGGCGAACAGGAGCGACTGGAGGGCCAGGCCGAACTGTTCGATCAGGACGCCATCCTCCGCTCCATCCTCTCCCACAACCTTTACGGGGTCGACATCAATCCCGAGTCGGTCGAAATCACCAAACTCGCCCTCTGGCTGCACACCGCCGCCCCCGGCAAACCCCTCTGCGCCCTCGACCGCAACATCCAGTGCGGCAACAGCCTCGTCGCCCCCGACTTCTACGACACCCGGCAGTCCGATCTCTTCGACGAAGACCAGAAGGAGCGCGTCAACGTGTTCGACTGGAAAGACGCCTTCCCCGACGTGTTCGCACACGACGGCTTCGACTGCGTGATCGGCAATCCGCCCTACATCAAACTCCAGCATTTCCGCAAAGCCCAGGAAGAGGTCTCCGACTACATCTCCAATCACTATGCCAGCGCCGACTCCGGCAACTGGGACATGTACCTGCCCTTCATCGAAAAAGGGGTGGAACTCCTCCACCCCGACGGCCGCATGGGCTACATCGCCCCCAACGTCTGGATGGTCAACGACTACGGACGCTCCCTCCGCGCCTGGATCAAAGAACGCGG
>JBBDRG010000001.1:0-66080 GCA_040905585.1 Verrucomicrobiales bacterium | reverse complement strand
TAAATACCTAAACAGAAACAAACAATATGACCCCGAAATCGGCTAAACTATTACGGTTTGGGGTCACGTGGTTTGGGGTCAGGCAACATTTCTTGACTATTTGCGCACTCAAACGTCGCGACGATAGTAAAAGTCCAGAAATGTTGCCTGACCCGCATGCGTTGCGACGAGGGTGATCTCGTCGGCGGCGAGGTCGTAGAGTTCGTAGACGAGAGCGTCGATCCGCGAATCGGTCGCGGCGATCTGGGTTTCGAATTGGCGGAGGGTGTTGGGAACGGGTTTGCTCGCGCGGGAACGTGAAACGCGCGGCACGCCCGATCCTCCCGACCCGCCGGTTTCGCACACGAAGAACGGGCTTGACGCCCAACGAAGCGGGCCGCTACAATCGCCCTCCGACCGGATCAGCAGATGCAGCGAACTTGCTTCGCAAATCGCTGATCGATACTGTTGGCGATGAAAATTAACGAAACCATGAAATATCTCACTTTCCTTTTCGCAATCGTCTTGTTCGCTGACTTTGCGCAAGCCGAGACGGATAAAATAAAGGCAGGGCTTCAAGGGAATGCTTGGATCAAATTTTCTGAGATGGAAAAAGTGATCTACCTGAAAGGAATCTATTCTGGAATAATGCTTGGCCAATCGAGCGAACGCGAGAATTACATTACTGATGCACATATGAAAACCGTAGAGGACGGAATTAATGAATTCTACGCGGATTTTCGCAATCGTAACATCTTCGTTATTTTTGCTCTCAAAATCGTCTCTCGTCAGCTTCGAGGAGATTCTCTGGAAGTGATCGATGCCGATGTCTTACGATACAGAGAATTATTTTCGAGATGATATCATCCATCTTTCGAGAACCGTTTACAACATGTGCTTCGGGTCGCCAACAAGACGAGGCAGGCCAATCCACTACCTGTCCGCACTCGTGACAAAAACCCACTCCAACATCACCCTTGTCAGCGACAGCGCGCTTTTCGCTAGTGGATCGGCTGCTCTTTGACGTTCTGCCTAAATAATGAAAACTTGCTCATATGAAAGAATATAAAATCAAACTTAAATCGGAGAAGGATTGGTCCATTGAAAGGGCTGATGAAGTTCGGCAGGAAGGTGATGCGTTTCTGTTTATTCGGGATGGAGCGACTTTCCGCACCATCTTTGCCAGCGACCTAGAAGGCCCGCCAAGCGAGTATGCGCCCAACCCGAGCGACGACGCGAAGTGGGATGCTTTCGTTGCTGAGGGAGATTCATTATACCGATCAGAGGACTGAGTTCATCCGCCCAAACCTCGAAAGACGTGTGGTCGCAGATCACTCTTGCCATCATCCGATCGTGAACCTTTCCCATATTTCATGAGATCGACAGGATGGACTCCAGCGGGACGATCTGATTCGGGCTTCCTCCGGGGGTGCGGCAATACACAAGATTACCCTTCAAGACAAACGCACAAGCAGCACAAGGAGTCGATGGCAAGGCTTCGCCTGCCGGGCATTGTGGGGTCAGGCAACATTTCTTGACTATTTGCGCACTCAAACGTCGCGACGATAGTAAAAGTCCAGAAATGTTGCCTGACCCGCATGCCGCATGCGAGCCTCGGGAACCTACTTGCGGAGATTTCAGACGCATTCCCGACCCTCGGGACGGTCCGGGAGGTATGGCCCAACAGGGTTGGGTGGGTGACTTAACCCTGTTGGGTGGGGCGAATCCGGCCCGGAACGGCCGTCAGGAGCCTTCGACGAGGGCGATCTCGCCGCCGAAGGGTGCCGGGGAGCTTGCTCGCGCAGGAACGTGAAACGCGCGGGACGTCCGGTCCTCCCGACCCCGCTTCACACGAAGAACCGGCTTGACGCCCGACGAAGCGGGCCGCTACAGTCGCGCTCCGACCGGACCAGTCGATGCAGCGAACTCGCTTCGCAAATCGCTGATCGATACTGTTAGCGCAAAAAATCACCTGATCACCTGATAACCACCACTGATGCTGCACCAAACTGAAATGTTCTCACCTTCTGAGACCCCGATGTCTTCTACTCAGGTGATTAACCCTACAGGATATAAGGGTCTGCACGCATTTCACAAATACTGGGGGAAAAAACCCTTAGAACCACTTTGCTTCCTAATCGAACATCTCAGTCCGGAAGGAGGAACAGTTGTCGATCCATTTTTGGGCGGAGGTTTACTCTCTCGCCTTTGCCGAGAGCTAAATCGAAAATTTATAGGAATCGACATTAATCCTGTTGCGACTGAACTCGGCCGATTGTTCGTAGATTTGCCAACCTTTGGCGATTACAGGAATGCTTTTGAAGCCCTCGAGGTGAATGTTCGCCAAAAAATTGACGCCTCTTACATCCGTTCAGACGGATCAATCGGCTCGCATTACCTTTGGCAGGGAGAGAAATTAGAATCCGTCTGGACGACAGGAAAAGGGCGAAGTCGCGTCGAATGTCCAGTTGAGGAGCACGATTTAGAACAGATAAGCGGTTATTCCAATTACGCTCCGAAGAACCTTAGGGAGATTACCACATTCTCAAATTCACGAATTAACGCAACGCCAGAATTAGCTCTCAGCGATATTTTTAAGCGTCGCGCACTGGCAAATCTCGACATCCTTTTAGAAGGCATCCTCAGTTTCAAGGAGCCCTCGCTTCGCAGAGCCCTTCTGCTAACGCTGACTGCGGCTTCAGGGCAGATGTCGAATTTTGTTTTTGCTATCAACAAGCGAGGTAAAAATACCGATACGGTCGAAGCCGACGCAAAAACAGAGGTAGGAAGTTGGGCTATCGGGTTATGGTGCCCGGAAAGGCACTTCGAGGTCAACGCCTGGAACTGCTTTAGGAACCGCGCCCGGAAATTCGAGAAGGCTCTTGGATCGACTATTACAAGAGTAAAAAGTAAGGTTGCAGCTTCCGCTAAGCCATTTTTTGTCGGCGATTCCGATTGCGCAATAATCAATGCGCCCTATCAAGCCGCATTATCTGACGCCCCTCCTAATTCTGTTGATCTCATTTTAACTGATCCACCCCATAGTGACCGAATTCCCTATTTGGAGCTTTCCGAGTTTTGGAACTCATTGCTCCAATATGGGGCAACCGATTTCGAGAACGAAGTAGTCATATCAAATGCTTCCGAGCGCGAAAAAAAGCCCGCAGCATATTCGAAGGACATGGCGGAGTTTATGAAGACTTCGTCCCGCCTGCTTAAGCCGAATGGCTTTCTATGTATTCTCTTCAATTGTCGAGAAAATGGTGATTGGAACTTTCTGCGAAACCCTGAGGGATTGAAGTTCATTGGAAGGTTCGACCTGAAATATTCTGCTGGGTCGATCGTTCAAGATAATCGCAAGGGCGCGTTGAAAACAGATTTTGCACTGATCTATAGTCCTTCCCAACACTCCACTCCACCATCCGCTCTTGAAGGTCTTCCAGGTTGGTCGACAGATTTCCCTCAATCCTGATTTTCTATGCCATACTCTTTTCAAGCCGCAAACCGAGCATTCAAAGGCGATCAAATCGCTGAGCTCGCAGCCGACCCTCAAGGTCTTCGCTTCCTCACTCTCCGCTCGCTCTCCCGAAGTGAATATATGCGGGAACTTGCTGAAGCATGCGGGCTGAATTTGGAGGGCACTCCAGCCCGTGGACTTCTGCAAGTCTTGTTTGAGAATGAAGTCATATCCAATCAACAGATCGAAGAATCTATCAATGGGATTTACGAGCGGGAGCGATCCTTGAGAAGGGACGGCGAACCACAACTCTTGAGCGAGCTTTATCGGCTACAATCGTTTGATTGGGGAGGATTGCACCAAAATAGTCTAGAGAAGACGATTGTCGATAGCTACATTAAAAAGATCAAGGGTTATGATGATTTGTGTGACAGCATCGAAAACAGGCTTTACCCGAGCATGCGCTCTTACGTTCTTTGCTCGTGGTTTAACCACTGGACATCTATAATAATCGAAGATGTCTTCAAAGACCATGAGCGGGTATTACCCGCAGTCGGACTCATTAAGAAAGTGGATTTTTTCATTGACGGTGTCCCGTTCGATTTGAAGGTTACATATCTTCCCGAAGGGTTCATCAAGGGGCGGAGGCGCGAAGATGGGTTGCGACCGGAGTTGACGCTTCTTAAGCAATTTTGCAAACGGAATAAAATACATTTTTCAACGGATTTGCCTGATGCGCGACTTCTGGAAGATTTGTGGAGTAAGGCAGAAGATCATCCGTCGGAAGCCGCGAGGGAACTTGTAACCACCCTTAAATTGTTTAGGGATGTATTAGTGGATGAAGTCACTGAGGATCCTTCAATTTTAATTAGGTGGCTTTATGAGAATCAAGGCGTGCGTAGATTTGATGCGTCAAATCGTCTTTTTCTAATCCTAGTCAAGAAATCCAATTACTTCGACTCATGGAAGCTTAAGCGGGCTCGTGATCTTCTAGTCGAAACGATTCATGGTGCCCTCGACGACTTCGAGTGCACTGAGAGTGACCGGTTACAGTTTGACTGGGAGGGAGAGGTTTATTCTACCACTGCGAAGGCAATGGTAATTGCACATCAATAGCGGTCGCTACAACCAACGGCGCCCAGCCGCCGCGGCTGATCTAAAACACTCGGACTCCCCTACACGAAGGCAGGTGAAGTTTCGCGCCAACTTTCACCGCTTCACCGCCACCCAGCTCGCGTTCTTCTCTTCTTCGGTCGTGAAGAACTGGGCGATCTGCCCTTTTTCCTCTTCCCGGAAGGCGTCGACTGCGGCGACGTTCTTCGGCCAGTTCTCCGGATCGTAGTCGTGTCCGGCGAGGAGGCCGCCGGGGCGGATTTTCCGCCACCAATCGCGGAGGGTCCGTCCGCCTCGTTGCCGGTGTGGGCGTAGCCGTCGATGTAGGCGAAGTCGAGGGCGTGGTCGTCGAAGAGGGCGAGGGCTTCGTCGAAGCGGGCGCGCAGGACGATGGAGCGGGCGCCGTATTTGGACAGGCGGCGGGTGGCGGCGTCGCATTGGCGGATGTCGTGCCCGCGGTCGCCGGCCCACATGTCGACGGAGTAGAGGCGGCGCAGGGGGGTGTTCCGCAGCAGGTGTTCGGAGTATCGGCCCCCGGCGACGCCGAGCTCGATCCCGAGCCGGGTCAGGTCGCGGTGGACGAGCAGGGCGGGGAGGTCGGCGCGGCTGGCGATCTTCATGGGGACGGGGGGCGCGGGGCCGGCGGGAAGGGCGGGCGCATCGGCTGCCGGGGCCGGGATGGTGCGGAACGGGGCGGGCGGTTGTTTTGTTTGACTGGCTTTATACGTCTTGGCTATTCTCGGGGCAAGCTTTCTCGTTCGTCTCGATATGCCGCCGTCCATGCAGGGAATCCCGCTCGCGCGCTACGAATCGGTGTGTTTTCCCCGGGACGGGGCGGCGCTGGCCTCGGTGCTGGGGGTGTCGGGGACGACGGGGTTCCGGGTGTGGCAGGAGGGCGCGGTGGCGGCGGAGCTGCATCTGGGACGCTGGACGGGCGGGGACGGGGCGGCGCTGCGACGGCTGCTGGGCCGGGCGGGGGTGGTGCCGGACGAGATCATGGACGTGGAGGTGTTCGGGAGCGCGGCGGCGGGGTCGCGGGGGGCGGGGGTATTCGTCGGGACGGCGGCGGGCGGCGCGATGGCTCCGGCGGGGCTGTATGCGGGGGGGACGGTGTTTCTCTGTCTGAACGGGCCGTCTTTCGACGGGGGCACGCGGGGTCTGCTGGCGGAGCGGCCGGGGGTGGTGACGTTCTGCGTGAACAACGGGGGGCACGGGTTCCGTCCGGATCTGTGGACGTGCGTGGATGCGCCGGACCGGTTCATGGAATCGATCTGGGCGGACGGGCGGATCTCGAAGTTCGTGCCGGTGGAGTTTTTCGGCAAGTCGTCGGTTCGGGACGCGCCGGGGCCTCTGGTGCGGGAGCGGCCCAACGTGTGGGGCTACGGGCGCAACGACCGGTTCCGGGCGGCGCGGTTCCTGCGGGAGCCGACTTTCAACTGGGGCAACCACAAGAGCCGGGGCGGGGGGCGCTCGGTGATGCTGGTGGCGCTGCGCATCGCGTGGGAGCTGGGCTTCCGCCGGGTGGTGCTGGTGGGCTGCGATTTCCGGATGTCGGCGGAGGAGCGCTACTGGTTCGCGGAGGGGCGCACGGACCAGGCGATCCGCAACAACACGACGACCTACGGGATCCTGGAGGGGTTTTTCGCGGAGCTGGACCCGGTCTTGCGCGAGGCGGGGCTGAGGGTGGTCAACGCGACGCCGGGAAGCGGGCTGCGGGCGTTCCCGACGGTGGATCTGGCGGAGGAGGTGGAACGCGCGGCGATCGACACGACGGACTCGACGGAGGGGATGTACGTGCCGCGGGCTTCGGGGTGAGTGCCGGCGAGGGGCGGCTCCCGGAGACGGGTGCAGGGTAGGGCGAACCGTCCCGGTGAGCCGTCGTTCCGGGCGACTGCGCCCGGTCGGAAGGAAAACCGTCGCCCAAGAGCGGCTCGGCAGGGACGCCTCGCCCTACCCTCGTCTGCCTTCGAAAATGGACTAGGCGCGATGCGCCGGCAGTCGCGTCGCTGGGCCGACTCATCGTCTTCCGGTCTCGGTGGGGGCTTTCGTCTTTGGTCCTATTCCTCCGCGGTCGAGACGGATGAAGGCTCGACCGGTTCCCCGTCGAGGACACGCCGGAGGGTTCCGAGCATTGTCTCGGCGGTGTAGGGCTTGGGGAGGAAGTGGCGGACTCCGGCGGCCGAGGCCTTCTCGATCATGGCTTCGGTGTGGACTCCGCTCGCGGCGATGAGGGGAATCTCGGGATTGATCCGCCTGATCGCGAGAAGGGTGGCGACTCCGTCCATCGTCGGCATCATCATGTCGGTGAAGACGGCGTCGATCTCGTCCTTTTTCATCGCGTAGAGGGCGGTGGCCTCCGCTCCGTCGCAAGCGAGGAGGACGCGATACCCGTGAAGCTCCAAAGTCTGCTTGGTGATCTCCCGCACCGCGACCTCGTCGTCGACGACGAGGATCGTCTCCCCTTTTCCTTTGGAGAGGAGGTGATCCGTTGCCGTGACGGTCGTCGACGGCACCGAGGTCGACGCGGGGAGATGGACGCGGAAGCTCGTCCCTTTCCCCAGTTCGCTGCTGACGCTGACAAACCCGCCGTGGCTCTTGACGATCGCGATCGTGGTCGAGAGCCCGAGGCCGGTGCCCTTTCCGAGTTCCTTGGTGGTGAAGAAGGGCTCGAAGATCCGCTCGATGACCTCCGGCTTCATGCCGGAACCGGTGTCGGCGACTTCGACGACGACATACGATCCGGGCTTCGTATCGAGGTTCATCGCCGCGTACTGGTCGTCGATGATCAGGTTCGAAGAGCGGATCGAAAGGACGCCGCCGCCGGGCATGGCGTCGCGCGCGTTCACGCAAAGGTTCAGCAGCACCTGGTGGATCTGCGTGGGATCGCCGACGACGGTCCCGAGATCCTCGGGGACTTCGGTGAGCACGGTGATGCTCTTCATGAAGGTTTCGTCCGCGATGCGTTTCACTTCTTCCACGACCGTTCCGATGTCGATCTCGAGCTGTCTCCCGTCGACGCCCCGGGCGAAGGAGAGCACCTGCTTGACCATGTCGGCACCGCGCTGCGCGCTCGTTTCAATGGCGTCGAGGATCTCCCCGCGAACCGGATCGTCGTCGTCGGATTTGAGAAGTTCGATCGACATCATGATCGGGGTGAGCACGTTGTTGAGGTCGTGGGCGATGCCTCCGGCGAGAGTGCCGATGCTCTCCATGCGCTGCGCCCTCAGGAATTGCGCCTCCAGCGATTTTTTCTCCGTGATGTCCCGGGAGATGCCGATGACCCCGACGATCCGTCCCGAGGGATCCCGGTAGGGAGCTTTCGTGGCAAGGAAGATCTTTGTCTCGCCATCCGACGTCAATCTCTCCTCTTCGGTGATGGCTTCCTCCGCAGCGATCACGCGCTTGTCGTTTTCGCGAATGATTCGGGCTCCTTCCTCGTCGAAAATCGTCTCGTCGTCGTTCCCTACCACTTCCTCGACCGTCCGTCCCATGAACGCCGCCGCGGCGGCGTTGGCGAAGAGATAGCGCCCTTGCATATCCTTCACGAAGACGGCGTCGGTAGTTCCGTCGGCAACCGCTCTCAGAAGTCCCGACGTGCTGCGGATCTTGCTTTCGGCCAGAACGCGGTCCGTCACGTCCCGGCAGGTTCCGACGGCGCGGGTCGCCTTGCCCGATCGATCGGTGAAGATCTGCCAGCGCTCCGAGACGTACTTGACCAGCCCGTCCTCCGTCATGATGCGGTGTTCGATCTGCTGAGGCTCGTGCGAAGAGAACGAGTGCGAGAAAGCTTGTTCGACTGCGGCCCGATCGTCCGGGTGGACCATGGCGAGGAACCTCTCGTGATTCGGGGAAAAGACGGCCGGATCGGTCTCGAAGATGCGGTGGGTCTCCTCGGACCAATACATTTCGAGGGTCTCGAGATCGGTCTCCCAGCTCCCGATTTTCGCAACCCTCTGCGCCGTTACCAAGCGTGCCCTCTCCGTCTCGAGAGTTCGGATCAGGGAGCGCTGCTCCTCTTCGGCCTTGCGCCACTCGGTGATGTCGTGCGCCGTCCCGACCATCCGCACGGGCCGGTTGGTCTCCGCGTCGAAGACGACCTCGGCAGTCACGTCCACGATGCAAACCTGCCCGTCGGGACGCGTGATCCCATGCACGACGGAGCAGGCCTTCCGATCGCGCACCGCTCCGGCGAGAGCCTCCCGCACCCGTTCTCGGTCTTCCTTCGGAATGGCGCCGAAGTAGAGGGCGGGAACGACCTCGACCTCCCCCGGCCTGTAGCCTGCGATGCGATGCATCTCGTCGGACCACGTCAAGTGGCAGTCGTCTATGGCGACCTTCCTCTCCAGGGCGAGCACCCAGCTTCCGACATGGGCGATGCGCTGGGCTGCCGCGAGATTTGTTTCGCTGGCGCGAAGCGAGATCTCGATCTCGCGGCGGCGGGCGAGATCCTCCTCCAGACGCCGGTTGGTTTCGACGAGCTTCAGAGATTTCTCCTCCAGTTTGCGGATGAGGGTCTTGCTGTAGACCTTGAGCATTTCCCGCTCGTCCTCGATGGGAACCTGCGGTGGATCGGAGGGGAGCGCAGCATCCCTTTCGAGAATCTGTTCGATCTGCCTGAGAAATTCGTCCGGCTCCGTCGGCTTCAAGATGAAGGCGTCGGCGCCGAGGCTCAGGGCGAGCCTTTCGTCTTCGGCCTCCGTGTACGTCGCCGTGTAAACGAGAAAGGGGATGCTTCGAAGTTGCTCGTCCGCCTTCCATTGCCTCAGGAGGGTGTAGCCGTCCATCACCGGCATGAGCAGGTCGGACACGACGAGATCGGGCGGCGAATTCCGCGCTACGACGAGGGCGTCGGCGCCATGCTGCGCCCGTTCCACCTCGAACCCGTGACCCGTGAGCAGCGTCTCCAAGTAGTAGAGATTCTCTTCCTTGTCGTCGACGATCAGGACGCGTTTCATGGTTCAGGTGCCTTCATCGGGATTCTCTAATAAAAAGCGCGAAACCTCGTCAACGAAGGTCTCGGGGTTGATCGGCTTCTCGAGGTAGCCGTCGCAGCCCGCGCGCAGAGCCTTTTCCCGGTCTCCGGACATGGCGTAGGAGGTGACCGCGACGACGGGAATGCGGCTCAGACCCGGTTCGGCACGAAGTCTTCGCGCGACCTCGTAACCATCTATGATCGGGAGCTGGATGTCGAGCAGGATTAGGTCGGGGGGGGATTCCTTCGCCGACTCGATCCCCGAGAGTCCGTCCGTGGCCGACACCACCCGGAAGCCGCGGCTCTCGAGAAGGAAGGTCGCGAGATAGCGGTTCTGCTCGTTGTCCTCGATCAGGAGAACGGTCTTGTTCATGACCTATCGCAGGGTTGGTTTGGAATCACGACGGTGAAAACGCTCCCTTCCCCTTGCTCGCTGCTGACGTCGATCTCCCCGCCGAGCAACTCGGTGAGACGACGGCAGATGGTGAGACCGAGTCCGGTCCCCTCGTGGACCCGCGTGATTCCGCTGTCGAGCTGGCGGAAGGGCAGGAACAACTGCCCGAGATCGGACTTGCGGATGCCGATGCCGGTGTCGGCGACACGGAAGCGGGTTGCCTCCATCGGAGCCCCCGACCCGTCCGCATCGATCGTGGCGGGGGCCACCTCGATCGACACGCCGCCTGTTTCGGTGAACTTCACCGCGTTGTTCAGCAGGTTGAGCAGAATCTGCTCGAGCCGCCGGTTGTCGCCCGAGATCCGCGGGGCAACGCCGTCGACCACCGAAACGGCGAGGGAAAGGCCGCCCTTGTCCGCGAGCGGGCGTATCGTGTCGGCGACCCGCTCAACCGACTCTCGCGGATCGAATTCTTCGCAGCGAATCTCGAGCTGCCCCGCTTCGATCTTCGAGAGATCGAGGATCTCGTTGATCAGCTCGAGAAGATGCCGGGCGCTTCCCCGGACCATGTCGAGCTGCTTCGCCTGCTCCTCTGTGAGCGGTCCCGCGAGTTTCTGGAGAACGATGCCGGTGAAGCCGATGATCGAGTTGAGCGGAGTGCGCAGCTCGTGGGACATCGTCGCGAGAAAGGCGGACTTGAGCCGGTCGGCCGCCTCCGCCTCCACGAGGGCGGCGCGCAGTTCGGTGGTTCGCTCCGTCACTTTCGCCTCCAGGCTCTCGTTGAGTTGGTTGAGGGCGCGTTCGGCCTCCCGACGCTCGGTGATGTCGATGGAGAGGATGACGATCCCTTCGCTCACCGGCCGGACGCACACTTCGAACCACCCGTGGCTTCCGTCGGGAAAAACGAGCTTCGTTTCCCCGTGATACGGGACACGCTCCTCCAGGCAACGCTTGGAATGCGCGAAGATCTCCGTTTCGTCGATCCCCGGCCAAATCTCGGGCATTCGGTGCCCGATCAGTTCCTCGTTCGCCCGCCGGTTCTGCACCGAGGCGGCGCGGTTGAGATAGAGGTAAGTCCACTCGAAGTCCAGGATCTGGCAGCCTTCGAGGATATTGTCCAACGTCGTTCGATGTCGCTCCTCGCTCCGCTTCAGCGCCGTCTCGGCCTCGATCCGTTTGCTGATGTCGATTCCGACTCCCACCAGGCAGGGCCGACCGTCGAACTCGACTTTCCGTCCCGTAAAATAGTGCGGCGAAGAGTCTCCCGATTTCGACAGGAAAGGCGCCTCCACCGACGACTCGCCTTCCGCAAAGACCTCGGTCATGCGCGTCTCGATCGTTCCCCGGTCTTTCAGTGAGAAAAACTGGAGGGGATGCATCCTGGCGATCTCTTCGTTGGAGTATCCGGAGACTTCCTCGAAACGCTGGTTCCACCTGATAAACCGCCCCGTTTCGTCGTAGACATAGAGGATGCCCGGCATCGAGTCGATCATCGTGTCGGAGAAGTTCCTTTCGCGTTCCGCCACCGCGAGGGCCCGCTGGAGGTCCTCCTCCCGGTCGAGGTTCTCCGAGGCGAAGGCTATGTCCATCGCCGCCTCCTCCAGCAGCGCGATCTCCTGCTCCTGGAAGAAGTCCGCGCTCGCCGCATAGACATGAATCGCTCCGATGGCGCACTCGCGGTGGCGGATCGGAATGGCAGCCCACGACTGCAGACCGAGTCCCGTGGACTTTTCCCGCAGGTCCGCCGGGACCTCGTCCCCCTGGAGATTGTTGCACGATTTCGTCGAGGCGAACTTTTCCAGAGGATCGATCGGATCCTCCGGGATTACTTCGAAGGACGAAGACCGCGCCGCCACCGACCACGTGTCGTTCGACGGCCCCGGCCAGACCAAGGTAGCCAGACGGAGTCCTCCGAAATCGATCAGAATCTGACAGATACGGGTGAACAGATCGTCCCTCGAGCGGGTCCAGACGATGGCCTGGTTGATCTGGCTCAAGGCGGCGTAGAGGCGCCGCTGCCGCTCGATCTCGACCTCGTTGCGCTTCAGCGCCTCGTAGCTGGACTCGATCTTTCCCAAGGTCCAGCGAGTCATGAGAAAGAGGAGGACCGCCGTGACCGTGACGAATCCGATTCCCTTGTAGACACTCACCCGGAGAAGAAGTTCGGGATCCCAATGGAGCGAAGCGAGCGCCTGGTCCGAATAATAGATCCACAGGGTCGCAAACACGGCATAGGCACCCGCGATCCACCACGCGGCGGAACGGATACGTCGTCCCACGAAGCTGCTCGGCATCGTCGGCGTCACGGGTGATGTCGGGGTGACATTCACACCATCAAATTCGGAAGTGGGGAGTAATTGAAAAACTGATTCGTTGACCTCAGTTTGGAGGGGAAGTTCCTCTTTCACAATAGAAAACAAAGACGCCGGCAACCGTGATGGCTATGATCCGGTCGCTCCCGTCCCGGGGAAGGCCCGGTGATTTCCGGGGCCAGTGTCGGTCGAGTGAATCAGATCGAGTTCGATTCGGACGTTTGCCGCGAATCACTCCCGTTTCACCCGATCCGCCAGCGGTCGGTATCCTTTGGAATAATCCAACTGCTCGGTTATGAGAAAACGTCGCGGACGTTCGCGGAGTCCTTGGGCGGCGGCGCGATGCTTCTCCGACTCGACCAGGTTTTTCTGCTCGTAGGGATCCGAGTTCAGATCGTATAGATACTCTTTTTCCCCTTCCACGAACCACTTGAAGCTACCGGATCGGACCATGTAGTTGAACCCGTCGTTATGACTGCTCTCGCAGAATACAGCGTCGCGCACAATGGCCCCGGGATCGCGAAGAACGGGCATGAGCGAGCGAGCCGAAACGTGGGCCCGTCTTTCAGACCGAGGGTGACGAGCCGGTAGTCGGGCGAGACGTCCTCGGACGGAAACAGCACGTTGATGAGAAAATAATCGAGGTCGGCTCCATCAGGTCGTAGGCGTATGGATTGAGCGACACGGTTCCCTGACCCGGCATCCGCCGATAACGCGCCCCCGGCACGAGGTGCCAGAGGTGATCGATCACGCTCGTAACGATGAATCCCTCGCCCTCCTCGTTCCAATCGAGACCCCATGGATTGATGGTTCCGTCCGCCCAGACTTCGAAGCGCTTCTTCGGGTGATAGCGCCAGATGCCGCAGCTGAGATCGACACGCTCGTCGCCGGGGGTGCCCGGTCTGCCGACTTTCGACGCCTTCTTGATCCCGTGCCGACCGTAGAGCCAGCCGTCCGGTCCCCAGACGAGGCCGTTGAAAAATTGTGCTCCGCCTCGGTCGTCCAGCCGTCGAGGACCACCTCCGGTTCCCCATCCGGCACGTCGTCGCGATCCGCATCGGGGATGAAAAGAAGCTCCGGCGCGTCGCAGAGCCAGACGCCGCCGTGACCGATCTGGAATCCGCTGGTGTGATTGCCCTGGTCCCAGAATATTTTCCGCGTGTCGAAGCGACCGTCGTTGTCGGTGTCCTCGAAGATGAGAACCCGGTCCTTGCCGGTGCGTTTCCATTCGATATAGGAAAAACTCTCCAGCACCCAGAGGCGACCGCGGTCGTCGTATTCGATCGCGACGGGCTGGGCGACGTCGGGCTCGCCCGCGAAAAGCGAAACGTGGAATCCGTCCGGCACGGTGATCATTCCGAGCGATTCCTCCGGCGTGGGAGGCGCCTCGGTCCCCGGCTGCGTGTCGACGATTCCGTCCGGTAACTGCGCGAAAGAGCATGTCGCCGCGAACAGAAAAAATCCGATGCTGGAAGGGACTCGATTCATGTAAGAGAGTTGAGACGACAGCTTCGACGCTCGCAATTCGAATTCTTCTTTGCAACAATCTTTCGAAACATTTCGTGCAAGTTTGCATGAACGCTTGCAACCCGTCGATTCATTGGCTTTTATTCCAGCCGTGAAAACGTCAGACCCGATCTCCCGCAAGACGCTGCGACGACGCGAGTTCGTCCTATCGAGCGCACTGGTCCTGGCGATGGTCCTCGCGACAGGCCCCGGAGTTCTCATCGTCAATCGACCGGAAACGATGTTCGGCTTTCCGATCATCTATGTCTGGGGAGTGGCCTGGTATGCCGTCATCGGCGCTCTCGCGGTCGCGACCGACCGTCTCGTTTGGAAAAAGGAATGCGAGGCAGACGATTCCGAAGCCGAGAATGCCGAAAGCGATTCATCGGAATCCTAGCAAAGCACCTTCTAAAATCCCATGTCCCCCGCCCCCGACAGTGTCGAATCCGCGAACGGCATCGCCTTCACCGTCATCGGCGTCTATTTGGTCATGTTGCTCGTGCTCGGATGGATGGGGCACAGAGCGAACAAGCCGGGAGAGGAAGACTATTATCTCGCCGGCCGCAAACAGCGGTGGCTCGTCAGCACGCTGACGATCATGGCGACATTCCTGAGTTCGTTCGCCTTGTTGGGAGCGCCGGGCATGGTCTATCGGGAAGGCGTCGTTTTTGCGCTTGTCAGTCTGAATATCCCCGTCGCCGGATTCTGCATCTACACGCTGGGCCGCCGTATCTGGAAAGCGGGCCGCGACGGAGGATTCGTGACCCCGGCGGACATGATCTGCGACCACTACAAAAGCCCCGTCGCCCTGCGCCTGCTCGTCGCGCTGACCGGTCTGCTGTTCGTCCTTCCCTATGTCATCATGCAGATCAAGGCCGGGGGCGACCTCGCGGCGGTGCTTTTCCGCGGACAGGAGAATGCCTACGAGATCGGCGCGGTCGTTCTCGCCTCGATCACCGCGCTCTACATCATGATCGGCGGAATGCGCTCGGTGGCGTGGACGGATTCGGTGCAGTGCGTGCTGTTGCTGGGGGGAATGCTGCTCGCCGGAATCGCGATGACGGTCGCGATGGGCGGGCCGTCGGGCTTCGCGAAAGAAGTCGCCGATTTGCCCGAGAGTTCTCTCACCGTTCCGGGCAATACGGGGCTGTGGAAACTTCCGTTTCTTCTTTCCGTTTGCCTCCTGATGCCGATCGGCGGCATTCTCCAGCCGGCTCAGTGGATGCGGTTCTATTCCGCCGACGGTCCGAGAGCCTTGCGCCGCAGCGCGTTGATCTTCATCTTCGTGCTGACGGGATGCTTTCTTTTCGGAGTCATGCCGGTGGGGCTGGGCGGGCAGGCGCAGTACCCGCTCCAAATCACGGCCGACGGCGTCTCCCCCGCTGCGGAAGTCGGCGTGTTCGACCAGATTCTCGTCGTGGTGGCGCGGGAGCAGTTGCCCGTTTTATTCGGAAGCACGATCGGACTCGTCATCGCTACCTTGCTGATCGTCGCGACGATGGCTGCGTCGATGAGCACGGCGGACAGCAATCTGCATGCGTTGAGCGCCGTCGTGACCCGCGATCTCTACGCGAATCTCTTTCGCCCGAAGGCCGGAGAGCGCGAGCGTCTCTGGGTGGGCCGCCTGACCGTGATCATCGCCACGACGATCTCGCTCGTGATGGTCATCGCGGGGAGTCGACCGGAAAGTTCGCTGGCGGGTTTCATGGAGATGATCGTGGGACTGGCGCTCTTCGCGGTCGCCTTCTCGGTGCAACTGCTGCCGATCACGATCGACCTCCTTTTTGTGAAACGGGGCACCCGGGCGGGTGCGGTCTCCGGGCTTGCGGTGGGGCTGGTCTTCGCTTTCGCCTTTACCTCGCTTTTCCCTCTTTTCGTCGGAGGCGATTCAACTCTGATGGGGCTGGTGGGCACAGCCAAGCTGGTCTTTCCCATACATGCTGCGGCGTGGGGCTTGATTCCGAACGCCCTGATTTTCGTGATCGTTTCATTCGCCCAAAACCGGAAAAGGCCTGTGTAATTCCATGAGCGTGACTCTCAAGCAAGTAGCGGCCGTTTCGAACGTTTCGGTGAGTACCGCGAGCCGGGCGTTGAGCGGACATCCGGGGATCAGCGGTCCGACGGTCGACCGGATCCGCGAAGCGGCGAACCAACTGAACTACAAGGTCCGCCGCCCCGATGCGGCGGGCGGATCGCTCAAAGGAGCGGAAATCGGGATCATCTGCCTGAGAATGGATCGCTCCTTGACGTCCCTGCCGACGGTCTCCGCCGCGATCGAAGGGGCCGAGACGAGTCTGGCAAAAGAAGGCGCGCGCACCTTGTTCGTCACGGTTCCCGAATTGGAATCCCCGCCATCGGTTTTGACGAACCGGTTGCCCGACGGATTGATTCTCGCCGGCGCCTTGCAAGGCGATGAAATCGGCCGGAGCCGGCATCCCTTTCTCGAACAGTTGCGCCGACTGCCCACCGTGTGGCTTCTCGGTCGCCCCGCCGCCGCCTGGGGCGACGTCGTCGGAAGCAACGACTACGAAGTCGGCGCGATGGCGGCGCGAGCACTTCTCGAAGCGGGGCATAAACAGCTCGCTTTCATCAACCCGAAACCCGACCACCTTCTGTTTCGGAGACGGGAGGACGGCTTCCGCGCCGAGGCCAGGCGTGCCGGGGCCGAGACGGTTCTCAGTATCTGCGAGTCTCCGGCGGGAGGCTGGGAACTGCCGCTGCAGGCGCCGGCGGGCGTGCGCGTCGTGGAAACGTTGATCGATCGCGCCATTGCGGCGAATCCCCGTCCAACCGGGTTGTTCGCCGCCGCCGACAGCGTCGCGGTTCTCGTCTACCGGGCGCTCGCCAAGCGTGGGCTCAAGGTTGGGCAGGACATCAGCATCGTTTCGGGAAACAACGACACGTCCCTGATCGCCGGACTGCATCCGTCACTGACGACCTGCGACGTCGGCGCCTACGAGATCGGCCAACTCGCGGTACGCCAGCTGGCGATGCGATTGCGACACGGGACGGAACTGGCGGAAGTCGAGATTCTCACGAATCCGACTCTGATACGGAATGCCTCGGTCGCGGAGTGCCGGTAGTCCGCTTCCACACCGTGTGATTGTCCAGGAAATCTCGGAAACGCGCCATCGCCTACCCGGCATAAGAGAGTTGGGTCGGTCTGGGAACCGGCGAGTTCTGGCTGCTCTCTGCCGATCCGAAGTAATACGAGTTGAATAGTCAGGGTGGAGGGATTTTCGCGGCTTTTCCGCCCCGTCGTGGCTCCCATCCGCCCCGGTTTCCCGTTTTCGAGTCAACACGCCCCGCGCGGACCGGGCGTCGCCGAGCGTTGACTCGCGTGTCCATTCCCGCGAAACTGTGGGGAGACGATGACGATTTCCCTGGAGACCCCGGTTCTTCGAATCGCTTTCATCCTGCCGGCCATCGTCGGCGGGGGGATGGCGGTGTCGGCATTGGCGGCGGAGGCCCCGGCGGAGTCCCGGATCGATTTCAGTCGCGACGTCCGCCCCATCCTCTCGGACCACTGTTTCAGGTGCCACGGGCCGGACGCGGAGAATCAGAAGTCCGATCTGCGAATGGACTCCGAGGAAGCTCTCCGGGCGGACTTGGGCGGCTACTTCGCGGTGGTTCCCGGGAAGCCGGGCGACAGCGAGATTCATCGTCGGATTAGAAGCGAGGACCCGGACGACGTCATGCCGCCGCCAAGGGCCAAGCTGGCCTTGACCGAGGCGCAGAAGGATACCCTCGAGCAATGGATCCGCGAGGGCGCGCCCTACGAGCGCCATTGGTCGCTGGAGCCGATCGGGAAACCGGACCTGCCCGCGCTCTCGCCGGCCGGACGGGAGTGGGTCCGCAATGGCATCGACCATTTCGTCGCCGCCCGGCTCGAGTCGGAAGGACTGAAGCCCTCCCCGCCTGCTTCGAAGGAACAGTGGATCCGACGGGTCACCCTGGATCTGATCGGTTTGCCGCCCACGCCGGAGGAGGTGGACGCTTTTCTCTCCGATGGCGACGAGTCGGCTTGGGAAACGGTGGTGGATCGCTTGATGAAATCCCCGCACTACGGCGAGCGGATGGCCTTGCCCTGGCTCGACGCGGCCCGTTACGCGGACACCGGCGGTTACCAGGGAGACGTTCGCAAGACGCAGTGGCCGTGGCGCGACTGGGTCATCGAGGCCTTCAACCGCAACCTGCCGTTCGATCGATTCACCGTCGAACAGCTCGCCGGCGATCTGCTCCCCGACGCCACCGAGGACCAGCGCCTTGCCACCGCCTTCAACCGGAACCACCGCATCAACGACGAAGGGGGCATCATCCCGGAAGAGTTTCTCGTCGAGTACGTGGCCGACCGGGTCGAGACCACGGCCACCGTCTGGATGGGGCTCACGGTGGGCTGCGCCCGTTGCCACGATCACAAGTACGACCCCGTCACCCAGCGGGACTTTTACGAGCTCTACGCCTTTTTCCACAATATTCCGGAGAAGGGCAAGGACGGCGACACCGCGCCCGAACCGAGCATGCCCGTCTATACCGGCGGCACTCCCGAGGAGCACGAGGGGCTCGAGAAAAAAGCCGCGGCCTTGAAGGCGGAGCAGGACGGCTACGCCCGGAAAAATCGCGAAGCCATTCGGGACGGGATGGCGAAGCAGGGAGAGAAGGCCCGCCGGGATCCGGCCTTCCGAGACCTGCCCGCGCCGGAGGTTCACCTGACGCTGGACGAGTCGGCCAGGGACCGTTTCGGCAACCTGGGAACCGGCGGAAAGCCCGCCTTTATCCGGGGAACCAGCCGCCGCGTCCAGACCAATCAGGAGGCGAAGCATCAATCGGGGGTGAAGCTCCTGCAGGGCGGGTATCTCGACCTGGGCGAAGCCGCCGGCGAGGTGACGCCGGAGCAGCCGATGTCGTGGTCCGCCTGGGTGAACCCGACCCGCGAAGTCGGCGGCGCCGAAGGACCGGTGTTCAGTTGCGTGACGCCGGACGCCGCCGCCGCCGGGTATCAAGTCAGCCTGGTGGAAGCCAAGGACGCCTCCTTTCACGTGACCTTTCGTCTGCTGGGGAACCGAGACGCCGGCGAGTTCGTCGAAGTGGCGAGCCGGCCGACGATTCCGCTGAACCGGTTCTCGCAGATCGCGGTGACGTGGGACGGTTCCCTCACGGCGGCGGGCGCGACCCTATACATCGACGGCGAAGCCGTGCCGGTCGAGGTCCGCCGGGATCGCCTCGTCGGGACTTTCCGCCACGACGAAGACCTGCTGGTCGGCGCGGAGACGGAGACGTCTTCGGAAAAGAGCGTCCGGGACGAACTCCTCGGCAACACCCTGCTCGACGACCTGCGGGTCTACCCCGCCGCTCTCGACGGCGAGCAGGTTCGGGCCATATACCGGCTCGACCCGCTGACGCTGCTCGCGGGCGCGACGGAGCGCACCGCCGCGGAGGATGATTTCCTGGTCCAGGCGTACCTGGAGGATCACGATCCCGGTTACCGGAAGCTCGCGAAACGCGCCACGGCGGCCGCGAACGGCGTGAAGGCTTTCGAAGCGTCGAAGATCACCCGCGTCAGCGTCATGGAGGAGATGCCGGAGCCGCGCGAAACCTACCTGCTCGAGCGCGGGGCCTACGATCAGCCGAACAAGGCGGAAAAACTGCATCCGGACGTTCCCTCGGCCCTGCCTCCGCTGCCGGACGACCTGCCGCGGAATCGGTTGGGACTGGCCCGCTGGCTGCTGCTTCCGGAACATCCCCTGACGGCCCGCGTCGCCGTGAACCGCCACTGGCAGATGCTGTTCGGGGCGGGCCTGGTGCGAACGTCGGAGGATTTCGGTTCGCAGGGCATGCCGCCGACGCATCCGAAGCTGCTCGACTGGCTGGCGACGGATTTTCGCGAGAACGACTGGGACGTGAAAGCGCTGCTGAAAACGATCGTGCTCAGCGCGACCTACCGCCAGCAATCCGCGACCACGCCGGAACTCCAGGAGCGGGATCCGGAGAATCGCCTGCTCGCCCGCGGCCCCCGCTTTCGGCTATCGGGCTACGCGCTCCGCGACCAGGCCCTGGCCGTCGGCGGCCGGATGGACCGCACCCTCGGCGGCCCGCCGGTGATGCCGTACCAGCCCGAGGGCCTCTGGGAGGAAAACGCCGCCAAGGGGACGAAGTACGTCGTCGGCGACGGGGCGGATCTCTATCGACGCAGTCTCTACACCTTCTGGCGTCGCACCGTCCCGCCCCCTTCGATGATGAATTTCGACAGCTCCAACCGCGAGGTTTGCTCGGTCACCCTGACGCGTACCAACACCCCGCTTCAAGCCATGAACCTCCTGAACGATCCCCAGTACGTCGAGGCGGCCCGCCTCGTCGCCGAGCGGATGATGCGGGAGGGAGGGGACTCGCCGGCCGACCGAATTCCCTGGGGGTACAGGCTCGTCCTCGCCCGGGAGCCGGATTCCGGCGTGCGCGAAATCCTCGGCCGGGGCTACAGCCATTACCTCACCGTCTACCAAAAGGACGAGGCCGCCGCCAAGGCGCTGACGGGCATCGGCAAGTCGGACCCCGACCCCTCGCTGGATCCCGCCGAACTCGCCGCGCTGACCGCCGTGGCCAGCGTGATCCTCAATCTGGACGAAACCGTGACCAAGGAATGACCGTCGCGACCGCCACCGAAACTCCGCCCTGGCTCGCCATCTTCCGATCCGCAGCGTAACCCTTCTTTCATCATGATCCCCCGCAACTCAGCCTTCGATCAGCACCAGACCCGGCGCCATTTCTTCGGGAAAACGGCCACCGGTCTCGGTGCCGCCGCCCTCTCTTCGCTGCTGGGCCGCGATCTCGAGGCGGGCGACGGGGGCCTGCCGGGGGGGTTCCCCGACTTCGCGCCGAAGGCGAAGCGGGTCATCTACCTCTTCCAGTCCGGGGCGCCTTCGCAACTCGACCTCTTCGACTACAAGCCGCAACTGCGGAAGCGCTTCAACGAGGAGCTGCCGGATTCCATCCGGAAAGGCCAGCGGCTCACCGGGATGACGGTGGGTCAGAAGAGCTTCCCCGTCGCCCCGACGAAGTTCGCGTTCGATCGGCATGGCCAATCGGGCGCCTGGATGAGCGAACTGCTGCCGCATCTTTCCGGGGTGGCGGACAAGTTGTGCTTCATCAAGTCGATGCACACGGAGGCGATCAACCACGATCCCGCCATCACCTTTTTCCAGACCGGAGCGCAGCTCGCGGGCCGCCCCAGCATCGGCAGCTGGCTCAGCTACGGGCTCGGGACCGAGAACAGCGACCTGCCCGCCTTCGTCGCCATGACCTCCACCGGCACTGGCCGGCCGGGCGGCCAACCGCTCTACGATCGGCTCTGGGGCAGCGGTTTTCTTCCGACCACGCACCAGGGCGTCAAGTTTCGCGGGGTGGGCGATCCCGTGCTCTATCTGAACGACCCGGCCGGGATCGACCGCGGCACCCGCCGCCGCATGCTCGACGACATCGCGGCCATCAACGACCGGAAGCTGGAGGAATTCGGCGACCCCGAGATCGCCACCCGCATCGCGCAGTACGAGCTGGCCTACCGGATGCAGACGTCGGTCCCCGAACTGACCGATCTCGGCGACGAGCCCGATTCGGTTTTCGAGGCCTACGGTCCGGAATCCCGGAAGCGCGGCTCCTACGCCGGCAACTGCATCCTCGCCCGCCGTCTCTGCGAGCGCGGCGTCCGTTTCATCCAGCTTTTCCACATGGGCTGGGATCAGCACAAGGGGCTGCCCAAGCAACTCGCCGGACAGTGCTACGACACCGACCAGCCCACCGCCGCCCTGATCCGCGATCTCGAGAGCCGCGGCCTGCTCGACGACACGCTGATTGTCTGGGGCGGGGAATTCGGGCGAACCGTCTACTGCCAGGGGACGCTCACCGCCGAGGACTACGGGCGGGATCATCACCCGAGCTGCTTCACGCTTTTCATGGCCGGCGCGGGCGTTCGCGGCGGCATGACCTACGGTGCCACCGACGACTTCAGCTACAACGTCACCGAGAACCCGGTGCACGTACACGATTTCCACGCCACCCTGCTTCACCTGCTCGGCATCGATCACGAGCGGCTCACCTACAAGTTCCAGGGCCGGAGGTTCCGCCTCACCGACGTGCACGGCAGGGTGGTGAACGACATCCTGGCGTGAGCGCGGTTCGACCGCGGGCCATTTGATCCCCTACGGTTGTTTCACCAGCGGCTTCGGGTCTTCGACGGTACCGTGGGGGCGCTGGTTGCGGCCGGGCTCGTCGCCGTCGCCGATATCCTCCCGGGCGAAGTCCGCGAGCTCCTCGAGCTTGGCGACGATCTGCGGATGCTCGGCGGCGAGGTCGTTGGATTCGGCGGCGTCCACCGTCACGTCGAAGAGCAGCGGCTCGCCGGAAACGAGGGCGGGATTGGGCGGCCGCCTGCCCCAGTTCGGTCGCGGCAGATAGAGCTTCCACGGTCCGCTGCGGACCGCTTGGAGATGATCCGCCTCGTAGTAGTAGAAGGCCACGTAGGGCGACTGGGCTCCGTCCTCGTCGAACAGCAGCGGACGGATGTCGAAGCCGTCGAGGATGCGGTCGTCGGGTGCCTGTCCGCCGGCGAGCTTCGCGAAGGTCGGCATGAAGTCGAGGGTGCTGGCCATCTCGTGGCAGGTCGTGCCGGCCGGCACGCGGCCGGGCCACCAGACGATGAAGGGGATGCGCTGCCCGCCCTCGGCCGTGGTGTAGCCGCGTCCCGCCAGCGGAAGGTTCGAACCGCTCGGCGGGGCGCCGTTGTCGCTGGTCCAGATCACCAGCGTGTTCTCGGCCAGGTCCAGCTCCTCGAGGACGTCCAGGATCCGGCCGGCGGACCAGTCCAGTTCTTCGACGGCGTCGCCCCACGAGCCGTTTTCCGAGCGGCCGCTGAAGGCCTCGCTGGCGAAGGACTCGCGCGTGCTGCCGGGCATGTTGTGGGGCATGTAGAGAAAGAAGGGCTCGTCGCGGTGATCGCGGATGAAGCGGACCGCCTCTTCCGTCTCGCGCTGGGTGAGGAGACTGCGGTCGGCCGGCGCCTCGATCACCTCCTCGTCCCGCAGCAGGGGCATATCCGGCCAGTCCTTCCCGTCGCGCGGCGTCATGTCGTCGCTGTAGGGGAGGCCGAAAAAGGAGTCGAAGCCGCGGCGGGTCGGCAGGTAGGGCTCCTGATCGCCGAGGTGCCACTTGCCGATGGCGGCGGTGGCGTAGCCGGCCTGCTCGAGGACGTTGCCGAGGGTGGCCTCGTCGGGGTGAAGTCCGATGGCGGAGGCCGGGCGGAGAACCCGGCCGTCGGTCATGTCCATGTTGATCCGGCGCGGGTAGGACCCGGTCATGATGCTGGAGCGCGAGGGCGTGCAGACGCCGCTGGTGGAGTAGAAGTGGGTGAAGCGCCGACCTCCCGCGGCCATCCGGTTGAGGTTCGGCGTGCGGTTGAGACATTCGGGGTTGAACGGCTCCACGTCGCCGTATCCGAGATTGTCGCAGACCATCAGGACGACGTTGGGTTGACGGTCGTCGGCAGCGCCGGCCGCCGCCCCGAGCGTCAGCAGCAACGCCGTCAGCAGTGAAGTTCTTTGGTTCGACATGGTCTTCTTTGGCGAGGTTATGATTGAACGCGGGCTTGCTGGTCGTTCCGTCTTCGCCATGGGGGCAAGCGGTACGGGTCATGGAGCCGAGGGAAGCACCCCGTCGGGTTGACTTGAACGTTTCGGTACCGCACCGTCAAGCCTTGCCGGGTGCGGTATCCCGTATGGCCCGACAAAGTCTCGACTCGGCTCTTCGGACGGTGGGGGCATCCGCGCCCGCCGCCGGAAACGAAGGCGAGGTCGAGCCACCAAGGTCAATGAAAATTGGAACTCGCGTGGATTCGACTCCAAACGAAGGTGGATTGTCGCGTTTTCACCGCGAGGTGGGCGCCAGCGCATTTGCCGGCTCCGCGATGCTCTTTGACTGAAGATCGCCCACCGCCGTGATGCTTTTCGGCCTCAGTTCGGGAGCGGCGCTCGTCACGGTGGTCGGCGTGCTCATCGAGGTGCCCCTGATGCTTTTTCTCGTGAACGTCTGCCAGCGCACTTGCGGCTGGTTTCGGAGTGACCCCGCTTCAATCTCGATAAGGAATGGCGAAGAAATAAGTTGGGTCAGAGCACGCCGAGATCAAGTTCGTCACCAAGGCAGACATCCCTTTGTGTAGTGGGCTACTCAAGGGGATGTCGAACGCAGGTGACGGAGTTGAGATCAAGTGAAATGGCCCAGATTATTTTTGAGGCGTTCCTAAGGGAAAGCGCCAACGCTTGTGAGATGAACCGCTTCGCGGAACTATTTTCATGAAGCGGCCAAGTCGAAGCGTTCCGAACCCTGTCGGCCCGAACCCTGTCGGCTCGAACCCTGTCGGCTCGAACCCTGTCGGCTCGTCGATCGCGACCCTGTTAGGTCAGCGTCGCGATCAGCATGACGAGAGCCATCGCCGCCATGCCGAGATCTTCCACCAGCGCGACCGTGGAAAGCGGCACCTTGAGCACCGAGCCCATGCAGGCGCAGTTGATGTCGAGACCCTTCTTGAGAGCGGAGATCACCCCCAGCGCGCCGAAGGTCATGATGACGACGGTGGCGATGTAGATCGCGGTGGGTTGCCAGTGGGAAAGGTAGCCGAGCCCGAGGCCGAGTTCGAGAAAAGGGTAGAGGAAAGCGTAGGGGCGGACCCGCTTGGCGAGGAGGTCGTACATCTGGAACCCGTCGGCGAACCCCTCCATGTCGAAGAACTTGAACATGGAGAAAACGACGAGGAAGAAGCCCATCCAGTCGTGCATCCAGTCCATGGTATCCCATTCCGCGCCGAACTCCTTGCCGTAGAAGTACTGCTTCGCGAAAGCGGCCAGGAGCGTCAGGACGACGATGACGACGAGCGGAACGTAATCGCCGAACGAGCTGCCGCGATCTTCTTCTTCTTTCTTGACGGATTCGTTCACCATGGGACGCGAGGTTTTCTTTTCGCAGGGTTACGCACGAAAGGGGAGGGCGGTCTTCGCGATCGGCTCGGTTGGAGAGTGGGGACTGCTTTGAACGGCAACCATTGACATTGGTCCACTTGGCGGGAATCTTTTACCGTCTCGATGAAGTCGTTTTTCGCCAGCCTTGTGGCTCTCTGCCTGTTTTTGGCGGCGGCTCCCTATTGCCCGTGCGCGCCGGAGCATCACGGCGGAGAAGCGCCGACGGCCTGCTGCTCGCAGTCGGGTCCTTCGGTGCCCGCCGACGACTCCTGTCCCCATTGCGACCGCATGCAGGAAGTGGTCCTCGGTCAAACCGGCAAGGTTCTCGCCGCGCCGGAGGCCACCGGTGCCGACGGGCTTCCCGGGCTGGAGCCGAGCGACGTTCCCTTCGTCGCCGGAGCAGCGGGCGTCTTGACGTTGGCCGGCCCGGCGGACAGGGCGAGGGCCCCGGGCCGGGCGGAAAGAATGGCCCGACTTTGCGTGTTTCTGATTTGATCTACGGGTGATACTCTCGTTCGTGCCGGCCGTTCGAGGTCGGCTTCGACGCCCTCCCGTGGCATCACTCTTTTTCAGAAACACGATCTCATGCATTTTTTCAAACGCCTATTTACTTGCCTAGGCTCCGTCTCGGTCGGCTGCGCCGCGGTTTCGGTCGAAGCCCAGGAATCCTACCTGGTCGAAGCCCTCGGGGCCAACCCGGAGGTCGCCGCCGCCTACGAGTCCTACGTGGCCGCCTCCCAGCGGGGGACGCAGGTCCGGGCGCTGGACGAGCCGGTGGTGAGCTACTCGGAATTTCTTTCCAGCGTGGAGACCCGAACCGGACCGCAGGAACGGATTTTCTCCGTGTCCCAGAACCTTCCTTGGCCGGGGGTGTTGAAGATTCGTCGGAACGTCGCCAACGCGGAGGCCCGCGCCGCGTGGCACCGCTACGAGATCAAGCGGCGGGAAGTGATCGAGAACGTGGGACTGGCCTTCATCGAATACGCCTACCTGAAGAACGCGACGAACCGTGCCGGAGAAAATCTCGAGCTGCTCCGCCAACTCGAACCGGTGGTGCAGCAGAAAGTGAGGGGCGGGGGATCGCTGGCGACGAGTCTGCGCCTCGACGTGGAACTCGCCGTCGCGGAACAGGAGGTGGAGACGCTGAGAGAGCAGCGGCCCGGCCTCGACGCGCGCCTCCAGTCCGCGCTCGGACGGGAACCTGGAGAGGTCTTGCCCTGGCCGTCCATTTCCTCACACGTCCCGCCTCTGATGCCGCTCGACCGAGCCAAGCAGGAAATTCTGACCCATCATCCCCGCATCGCTTTGGCCGAGACCC
Organism: Verrucomicrobiales bacterium; assembly: GCA_040905585.1. Taxonomy (GTDB): domain Bacteria; phylum Verrucomicrobiota; class Verrucomicrobiia; order Verrucomicrobiales; family DEV007; genus Arctic95D-9. Next base: position 40,029 of record JBBDRG010000001.1, on the reverse strand, counting down.
GTATCGACGGCGCCCGGGAGAGCGGGCGCCTCGCCGAGACGAGCAAGCGCCCGACATTCTCATTGGGGGCGAATGCGATCGACATCGGCGACGGAGGAGAGACCGCCGGGGCCGTGACTTTGGGAGTGAAACTGCCGATTCGGCGAGAAAAGTACCGCGCTCAGATCGCCGAGGCCGAGGCCATGTCGCGGGAGGCCGACGCTTCGCTCGCATCGGCGCGACAACAATTGCTCGCCGATGCGGTCCGCTTGCACGCCTCGCAGCAGGAAGCGGCGCAGAGGCTTCGCAACTACGACGACAAACTGATACCCGCGGCACGCCAAGCCGTCGATCTGACACAAGAGGATTTTCGGACGGACAAGACTTCCCTGAATGACTTGATCGAAGCCGAGCGCATCCTGCTCGATCTTCGGCTCATGCGAACCCGCGCCTTGGCCGATGCCCACAAGGCGGCCTGGAAGATACGGGCGCTCACCGAACCGGGACTGGAGTCGTCGAAATGAAAAAGGTTCTGCCCATTCTGCCCATTCTGCTCGCTCTCGCGGTAGGCGTGGTTGTCGGAGCGATCGCGTTCCGCGGCGGGGATGCCGGTCACGACCACGCGGCCGCCGAGGCCGCCGGCGGGGACGAAGCCGCCGGCGAAATCTGGACCTGCTCGATGCATCCGCAGGTGAAGGCGCCGAAGCCGGGCAAGTGCCCCATCTGCGCGATGGATCTGATCCCGTTGAGCGACTTGGGCGGTGCCGGTGTAGGACGAGAATTTTCCCTGTCGGAGGAGGCGAAGGTTCTCGCCGGCATCGTCACGGCCGAAGTCGAGCGTCGCCATCCCGAAGCGAAGGTGCGTCTCTACGGCCGGGTCGTCTACGATGAAACTCGACGGAAAACCATCGCGGCGCGTTTTCCCGGCCGGATCGAGCGGCTCTTCGTCGACTACACCGGCATCCAGGTGGAACAGGGCGATCACCTCGCCACCATCTACAGCCCCGAACTTCTCTCGGCCCAGTCGGAATTGCTCACGGCGAAGCGCTTCGGCAAAGCGGACTCCATCCGCATCGCCCGCGACAAGCTTAGACTGTGGGGTTTCTCGGAGTCCCGCATCGAGGAAATCGAGGCATCGGGCGAGGCTTCCGATCACCTCACCATCGAGGCGCCGGTGTCCGGAATCGTGACCCACAAGCAGGTCGACGAAGGCGACTACGTGGAAACGGGCAAGGCGCTTTTCCAGATCAACGATCTGGAGGAGGTCTGGGTCATGTTCGACGCCTACGAGTCGGACATGCCGTGGGTGCGCTTCGGGCAGCAGGTCGAGTTCACGGCGGAGGCCCTGCCCGGCCGGGTTCTCGAGGGGCGGATATCGTTCATTGCCCCTCAGATCGATCCCGAGACGCGGACATTCGACGTTCGGGTCACTTTCGAGAACGAGGGCGAGTTGCTGAGGCCGGGCATGTTCGTTCGCGGCACCGTGACGGCGACTGTGGCCGGGGCGGGCCGCGTCATCGATCCGTCCCTGGCGGGCAAGTGGATCAGCCCGATGCATCCCGAGATCATCAAGGACGAACCGGGCAAGTGCGACGTTTGCGGAATGGATCTGGTTCCCGCCGAGGAACTAGGCTACGTGTCGGCCGACGAAGAGGGACGGGCTCCGCTCGTGATCCCGGCCAGCGCGGTGCTCCACACCGGAAACCGGTCGGTGGTCTACGTGGAGAATCCCGACGTCGAATCGTCCTCCTACGAGGGGCGCGAGGTTCTTCTCGGGCCGAGGGCGGACGACGTTTACCTGGTGGAGGCCGGTCTTCGCGAGGGCGAGAGAGTCGTGGCCGAGGGGGCTTTCGCCATCGACAGCTCCCTTCAAATCCAGGCCCGGCCGAGCATGATGCTGCCTCCGGACGAGGAGGCGCCGCTGTTTCGGTCGTTCGAGGCGCCGGACGAATTCCTCACGAAAGTGGACGAAGTCACCCGCGCCTACTTCGACGTTCAGAAGGCGCTGGCGGACGACGACCTGGAAGCCGCCAAGCAGCGGGCCGAAGCTTTGAGGAATTCCCTCTCCGACCGCTTGATCGCTCTTCCGGAAGAGGAGGCGGCGGAGGCGTGGCTCGAGATCCAGGAGGCACTGTCGTCCTCGGCCGCGGCCATCGAGGAGGCCTCGAAAATCGAAGAGGCACGAGCCCCGTTCGAGCCGCTGAGCGTCGCCGCGGAGGAAATGATCCTTCGGTTCGGGACGGGCGACCTGGACGTCTACAAGGCCCACTGCCCCATGGCTTTCGGAAACCAGGGCGCCGATTGGCTGCAGGAAGACGAAACGATTCTCAACCCGTATTTCGGCGCCTCGATGCTGAAGTGCGGAGAGATAACGGAGCAACTCGCCTCCCCCGCGAGCGATGAGTGAGCCCCCTCCCAACCTCTCCCCCCGCGGACCGGTCGAGGGAGTCATCGCCTTCTGCCTGACCAACAAACTCGTCGTCCTGCTGGTTGCGGGCGGGTTGGCGGTGGCCGGCATCCTGGCGGCGCCGTTCGCCTGGGATCTGGGCGGCCTGCCGCGCGTCCCGGTTCCGGTCGACGCCATTCCGGACATCGGGGAAAACCAGCAAATCGTCTTCACGGAGTGGATGGGACGTTCGCCGCAGGATGTCGAAGACCAGATCACCTATCCCTTGACGGCGGCGCTGCTGGGCATCCCCGAAGTCCGCACGATCCGAAGCTATTCCTATTTCGGTTTTTCGAGCATCTACGTCATCTTCAAGGAAAAGGCCGAGTGGGACTGGTCGCGGGCGAAGATCCTCGAAAAGCTCAACAGTCTCTCCCCCGGCACGCTGCCTCCAGAGGTGAGTCCGGCGCTCGGTCCCGACGCCACGGCGCTCGGGCAAGTCTTCTGGTACACGCTGGAAGGACGGGATCCCGACGGCAATGTCACCGGCGGCTGGACGCTGCAGGAACTCCGCAGCATTCAGGACTACTACGTGCGCTACGCGCTCCAGTCGGCGGACGGCGTGGCGGAAGTGGCATCGATCGGCGGCTTTCTCAAGGAGTACCAGGTCGACGTCGATCCCGACGCAATGCGGGCCTACGACATTACATTGGGCCAGGTTTTCCAAGCGGTCCGTGACGCCAATCTCGACGTGGGGGCGCGCTCCATCGAGATCAACCGCGTCGAATACGTCATCCGCGGGCGCGGCTTTCTCACCTCTCTCGACGACCTCCGCCAGACGGTGGTCGCTGCGCCGGACAACACGCCGGTGACGCTCGACGAGATTGCGGAGGTCGGTTTCGGTCCCGCTCTTCGGCGGGGTGTTCTCGACAAGGCGGGCGCCGAAGCGGTGGGCGGCGTGGTGGTGGCTCGCTACGGCGCCAACCCCATGGCCACGATCGAGTCGGTGAAGGAGAAGATCGAGACCATTTCCGACGGATTGCCGACCAAAACGCTGGAGGACGGGACCGTCAGCCAAGTCGAGATCGTGCCGTTCTACGACCGCACCGGGTTGATCCAGGAAACACTCGAAACGCTCAAACGCGCGTTGAAGGAGGAAATCCTCATCACGGTCATCGTGGTGCTTTTGCTAGTGTTCCACCTCCGAAGCTCGTTGCTCATTTCCCTGATGCTTCCCGGGGCGGTCCTGCTGACTTTTCTGGGGATGAAGTGGTTCGGCGTCGACGCCAACATCGTGGCGCTGTCCGGCATCGCCATCGCCATCGGTACCATTGTCGACATGGGCATCGTTCTGTGCGAGAACGCGCTCAAGGCGCTCGACGAAGCCCGCGAAGACGAGTCGCGGCTCGAGGTCGTCTTCCGGGCGTGCTCCGAAGTGGGTGGCGCCGTGCTCACCGCCGTGCTGACGACCGTGGTCAGTTTTCTGCCCGTTTTCGCGATGGAGGGGGCGGAAGGCAAGCTGTTCAAGCCACTCGCCTACACCAAGACCTTCGCCCTCGTCGCCTCGGTCGTCATCGCCCTCGCGCTTCTGCCTCCGCTGATCCACCTGCTTTTCCGGAAGAAAATCGATCGTTTCGGCGAACGCAGGCCCCGGGCTCACCGAATCGTCCTGTTTTCCGTGGCCACGATGGTGGCACTCTACATGGGCAGCACCTGGGCTCCGCTGGGACCTGGATACGGACTGTTGAATCACCTTTTCGTCATCCTGCTTATCGGGGGATTGCTGGTGGCCGTTTGGGGATTCATGGCGGTCTACGGGCGGGTGCTGCAATTCTTCCTCCGCACGAAATGGCTCCTGCTCGGGATCGTCGCCGGGGTGATCGTGTGCGGCGTTCTCATTTGGCGGGGACTGGGCAAGGAATTCATGCCGTCGCTCGACGAGGGGTCGTTTCTCTACATGCCCACCACCATGCCGCACGCCTCCATCGGGGAAGCCAAGCGGATCCTGCAACTCCAGGACACAGCCATCGATGCCATCCCGGAAGTGGAAACGGTGGTGGGGAAAATCGGGCGGGCGGACAGCCCGCTCGATCCGGCACCCGTTTCCATGATCGAAACGGTCGTCACCTACAAGGCCGAATGGGGCACGGACGAAAACGGGGAGCGAGTGCGCCTGTGGCGCGACCACATCCGGTCGCCCGACGACATCTGGAGGGAGATCGTCGACGCGGCGCAGATGCCGGGTGTCACGTCGGCGCCGAAGCTGCAACCCATCGAAACGCGCATCGTCATGCTGCAGACCGGGATGCGCGCGACCATGGGGCTGAAGGTCTTCGGCCCCGATCTCGCGACCCTGGAGAGCACGGCGCTCGAACTGGAGGCCCTGCTGAAGGGCGTTTCCGGCATCGAGCCCGCCACCGTGTTCGCCGACCGGGTGGTCGGAAAGCCCTACCTCGAGATCCACATCGACCGCGAGGCGATCGCGCGCTACGGGATCAGTGTTCGCGGCATGCAGGACGTGATCGAAGTGGCCGTCGGCGGCCGGCAAATCACGACGACGGTGGAAGGACGCGAACGCTATCCCGTCCGGGTGCGCTACCTGCGGGAGCGCCGCGATTCCATCGAGGAGCTGGCGGAGATTCTCGTCCCCGCTCCCGACGGCACCCAAATCCCGCTCGGGCAGCTCGCCGAGATCGAATTCGTGCGCGGCCCCATGGCGATCAAGAGCGAGGACACCTTTCTCCTGGCCTACGTGATTTTCGACAAGGAACCGGGCTACGCCGAGGTCGACGTGGTCGAGGAGGCGCAGGAAGTCCTCCGGGGCCACATCGAAAGGGGGGACGTAACCCTGCCCGCCGGCGTCAGCTACGAATTCACCGGTTCCTACGAGAACCAGGTCCGTGCCGAAAAGCGCCTCGCCCTCATCCTGCCGGCGGCGTTGCTGACCATCTTCGTGATCCTCTACCTTCAGTTCCGTCGGGTCTCCACGTCGCTGCTCGTCTTCAGCGGCATCTTCGTGGCGTGGTCGGGCGGTTTCGTTCTCATCTGGCTCTACAATCAGCCGTGGTTTTTCGACGTCACCTTGCTGGGCATCGATTTCCGCGAGCTGTTCCAGATTTCGCCGATCAATCTCAGCGTGGCGGTCTGGGTGGGATTCCTGGCCTTGTTCGGCATCGCCACCGACGACGGCGTTCTCATGGGAACCTATCTCGAGCAGAAGTTCCGCGAACGCCGGCCCGACTCCATCCAGTCCATCCGCGACGCCACGGTGGAGGCCGCGCTCAAGCGCAACCGGCCCGCCATGATGACCACCGCGACGACCCTGCTGGCGCTCATCCCCGTCCTCACCAGTTCGGGCCGCGGCGCCGACGTAATGGTTCCCATGGCCATTCCCACCTTCGGCGGCATGGTCTTCGCCGTTTTGACCGTCTTCGTCGTTCCCACTCTCTATTGCTGGATCGAGGAGATCCGGCATCGTTTCCGAAGCTGAAACGTAATCCAAAACCCAAACCCAAAACCCAATACTATGAAAACGTTATCCATCCTGCTGTCGACCGCCGCGCTGGCGTTCGGCCTCGTAGCCTGCGGCGAACAAGCCGACACCGAGCCGATCGAAGAATCCCCCGCTGCGGAAACCGCCGCTGAAACCGCCGCCGCGGACGGCGAGTATCCGCTCGACACGTGCGTCGTCTCCGGAGAAAAACTCGGCAGCATGGGCGAGCCGATCGTCGTCGAACACGAAGGCACCACGGTCAAGCTCTGCTGCAAGGAGTGCATCGAGGAATTCGAGTCCGACCCTGACAAATACACCGCGATGGTGAAAGAAGCGGGGTGAGCCGGGAACTCCGTGCTCGCCGGGACCGCGCGAAGAAGTCGAGAAATCAACAGGGTCGAAAGCCCGAGTCGACCCTGTTGACTCGGCTTCGGGTCGACGCGACCGTTTTTCGATTGCCAAAACTGGCGAATTGGACGAAACGGGCTAGAATTGGCGCCCGATTCTTTGGATGAGAGCCTCGCGATACCAGACCGACAATGTGGACCCGTCCCAGTTTGCTCCCGGGCAGCGGTGGATCAGTGAAACCCAGACCGAGTACGGCCTCGCCTTGATTCTCTCGTCGGATTCGGCGCAGGTGAAAGCGTTCTATCCCGCGGTGGACGAAACGATCACCTACGCCGCGCGCAACGCTCCGTTGCGGCGCGTCGTCTTCGAAACGGGAGACACGGTCAAGGATCAGGCGGGCGATTCCTTTTCGATCGCCGAGGTGCGGGAGGAGGACAAGCGGTTCGTCTACATCGACTCGGACGGCAACGAACTGCCCGAAAGCAATCTCTCCGACACGATGAACGTGCAGCGTCCCGAGCAGCGGCTGCTCTCGGGATTGAGCGACGACCCGCGCCTGTGGGGCCTGCGGCAGTCGGCGATCCGGAATCAGAACGAGAGCCGCGCCCGCGACGTGCGCGGTTTGATCGGGGGCCGGGTTTCCTTGATTCCGCATCAGCTTTTCATCGCGGAAGAGGTCGCCGATCGCCACGCGCCGAGGGTTTTGCTGGCGGACGAGGTCGGCCTTGGAAAGACCATCGAGGCCTGTCTGATTCTGCACCGTCTCCATCTCAGCGGCCGGGCCAGGCGGATCGTCATTCTCGTGCCGGAGGCCTTGGTGAACCAGTGGTTCATCGAGCTGTACCGGAGGTTCGCCCTGTCGTTCGCGATTTTCGACGAGGAACGGGCCGCGGCGATCGAGGCCGGCGCCGAGGAAGGCGAGGAGACGAATCCGTTTTTCGACGACCAACTCGTTCTCTGCGCGTCCTCCTGGCTCGCGGGCAACCCCAAGCGGGTGAAGCAGGCGGCGGAGGCCGAGTGGGATCTGACCATCGTGGACGAGGCCCACCACTTGGAGTGGAGCGTGGAATCGTCGAGTCCCGAATACGACGCGGTCGAGGCGATCGTTGAAAAGTCGGCGGGGTTGCTGCTGCTGACGGCGACTCCGGAACAGCTCGGTCGCGAGGGACACTTCGCGCGTCTGCGACTGCTCGATCCTTCGCGGTTCTCGGATCTCGGGGAGTTCCTGAGGGAGTCCGAAAAATACTACGCCATCTCCGGACTGGCGGATCGGCTCAAGTCCGGAGAGAAGCTCGAACCGGGCCATTTCAAGGCGATCGCGTCGTTTCTCGGAAAAGAAGCGGCGGAGAAACTGAAGGCGGACGACGGACCGGCGCAGCGGGATGCCTGCCGCAGTTCCCTGATCGACCTGCACGGACCCGGCCGGGTGCTGTTCCGCAACCGGCGACTCGTGCTCGACACGTTTTCCAACCGGGTGGCCCATCTGAGTCCGCTCGACTGCGACGCGGAAGCGGGGTTCGAGGCCAAGGTGGACTGGCTCGTCGATCTGATGAAGAAGGAGCCGGACGAGAAATTCCTGCTCATCACCCACGCGAGAGAAGAAGTCGAGGCGATCGAGGCGGCTCTGAAAGAGAGGATCAGCGCCCAGGCGACCATGTTCCACGAAGGACTCAGCCTTTTGCAGCGCGACAAGAACGCCGCCTGGTTCGCGGACGAGGAAACGGGCGCCCGGATCATGATTTGCTCCGAGATTGGATCGGAGGGACGGAATTTCCAGTTCGCCCATCGCCTCGTTCTGTTCGATCTACCGACGGATCCCGGATTGCTCGAGCAGCGCATCGGGCGTCTCGACCGGATCGGGCAGACCAAGGACGTGCAAATCCACGTACCCTTCGTCGAGGGCACCGCCGAGGAACTCAAGGCGCTTTGGTACCATTGCGGGCTGGGCGCGTTCGAGAACACCCTGCACGGCTCCAGCGCGGTGCAGGACGAATTCGGCGTTGAACTGGAACGGCTCGCCAACGAGGCTTCGCCCGAGGCTCGCGAGGAAGCGTTGCCCGGTCTGCTGGAACGGACCCGCCTCTTCAAGGAAAAGATCGAGCGGGAGCTGGACGAGGGCCGCGATCACCTGCTGGAGATGAGTTCCTTCGACCGCGACCAGGGACAGGCCCTCGTCTCGCAGATAGAAGACCTCGACGAGGATACGCGGCTCGAGCACCTGATGCTGAAGCTGTTCGACCATTTCGGCGTGACGGTCGAGGATCTCGACGAGCGCAGCTACGTCTTGAAGCCCGAGCACCTCTTTTCCGCCGACGCCTTTCCCGGCCTGCCGGAAGAGGGACTATCGGTGACGTTCGACCGGAAGACGGCGCTCGCCCGGGAGGACATCGCCTTCCTGACGGCGGACCACCCCATGGTCACCAGCGCGATCGACAGTCTCCTTTCGAAGGATCACGGCAATTCCGCCTTTTTCCGGCTCGACAACGGCGGCGAGCAGTTACTGATGGTGGAAACGGTGTCGGTGCTCGAATGCGTCGCCCCGGACCATCTCCACGCCGACCGCTTCCTGCCGTCGAAGCCGATTCGCTGCATCATCGATCAGAAAGGCCGGGATCGAACCGAGGATTTTTCCGTCGAACGCATCCGCAAGGACGGACGCCCCGGACCGTCGACTTTTCTTCGCGAGAAATCCAAGGCCCTTCGCGGCGCCGTGCCGCCTCTTCTGGAAGTGGCGGAAAAGGCGTCGGAAGACCAGGCGGACGAACTTCGCAAGGCGGCGATCCGGAAAATGAACGAACAAGTCGGCGGAGAAATCGAGCGGCTGACGCGGCTCAGGGAGATGGGCCATCCCGTGCGCAAGTCCGAAGTCGACCTCGCGGTCGTGGAGAGGGCTCAGCTGGAGAAGTATCTGTCCGACACTCCCTTGCGGGTCGATTCCGTCCGGCTCATTCTGGCGATGGCCTGAGGAGGGGCTTGGCAGTTTAGCGGTTTAGCTGGTAGCGGTTTTGCTTTTTGCTGTTTAGTGCTACCAGCCTCCTGCTCCCGACAATATGCCCCGTCCCAAGAAAATCCCGCGCTCTCGCGCTGCCACCCGTCGCGATTCCCGCAGCGGCCGGGCGAAGGGGCTCCCGCCGTTCTGGCGGAGGTTTTTCGGCCATTCCTTGGTCCGACTCCTCCTCGTCGCCGGTCTAATCGCCATCGTCCTCGCTCTCGCCGCCTGCGTGACGGTCCTTTTCCACTACGAGCGGAAGGCGGCCCGCTACGATCTTTCCGCCGTCGGCCGGGTTCCCATGGAGTCGAAGGTGCTCGATGGCGCGGGCGACCTCGTCGGCTGGCTTCACGGGGAGGAGGTCGGGATCCCGGTTCCCTTGGAGCAGATCTCCACCCATTTCATCGAGGCGCTCGTGGCGCGGGAGGATTCTCGTTTCTTCCGGCACCGCGGGCTCGATCACTTCGGTCTGGTTCGGGCTTGGCTGCGGAACTTCAGGGAAAAGCGAACTGTCCAGGGCGGCAGCACCATCACCATGCAGTTGACCCGGATGACCTACGGTCTCGAGGGAAGAACGATGCGGCGCAAACTGCTGGAGATGGCTCTGGCCCGCCGGATCGAAAAGCACTATTCCAAAGAGGAAATCCTCACGCAATACGTCAACCGCATCTTTCTCGGCACCGGCATGAACGGCATCGAGCAGGCGGCCCAGGGATATTTCGGCAAGCCCGCCGCCGACCTGACGTTGCCCGAGGCGGCCATGATCGCCGGGATTATTCGTGCGCCGAACGGCTTCTCGCCCTTCCGGCACTACGAGGCGGCGCTTCGCGAAATGCGCGGCACCATCTGGCGAATGGCAAACGAAGGCGTCATTTCAAAAGACGAAGCCGAATCCTACGACGACGCGCGTCCCGAGGTGCTCCCGCAGGAGCGCTGGATGGGCATGCTCCGGAAACAGGCCAAGGTCTCCGAGCAGAGCTACCTCCTCGACATGGTGGACGACCGGGTCGACGAACTGCTGCCTTCGTTGGCGGGAGCGGGCGGGCTCACGATCCGGACGACTTTCGACAGTCGGCTTCAGCGGATCGCCGAAGACGCCGTGGCCGATCGCCTGACGCGTCTGGAGCACACCCCCGGCTACCCGCATCCCAAAATCGACGGCCTGTCCGAGGGCGGCGAGGGACCGGGCGGCGAACCGGCCTACCTGCAGGCCGCCGCCGTGGTGGCGGAGAATTTCACGGGAGCTCTGCGGGCGATCGTGGGAGGAAGGGATTATTCCGAGAGCGCGTTCAACCGGGCCACCCGGGCCAAGCGCGACATGGGCTCCATCTTCAAGCCGCTCGTCTACGGCGCCGCCTTCGAGCGGGGATTGTTTCCCGGAGTGCTCGTCAGCGACGCCGCCATCGGGCCGGATGAAATCGAATGGGAGAAAACGGAGTGGCACCCCGAGAATGCGGACGGGGTCTTCGGCGGAATGCATCCCGCGGAAATCGGCCTGATTCGCTCGCGCAACACCATGACCGTCCGGGTCGGCGAGTGGGCCGGGATCGGGAACGTGCTGGCCATGATGAAGCACGCCGGGCTCTGGCAGGGGCGAAACATCGAGCCCTCCGCTCCCGTCTACCTCGGCACGATCGGGGCGAGCGTGAAGGATATCACCAGCGCCTACTCCGTCTTCGCCACCGGAGGCGTCCGCCACGAGCCGTTCTTCATCGAGGCGATTCTCGATCGGGACGGCGTCGAATTGTTCCGTCACGAAGACGAGAACTACCGGGTGCTTTCTCCCGGCGCCGCCTGGCTGACCTCGACCATCCTCAAGCGGGTCCTCGAAGAGGGCGGCACCGGGGCCCGGGTTCGCGACACGGGCTTCGCCGCTCCGGCCGCCGGGAAAACAGGTACCACCAACGACTTTTTCGACGCCTGGTTCGTCGGCTACACCAGTCGGTTGTCGGCCGGTATCTGGGTGGGTCTCGACCAGCCGGCAAAGATCATGGACGGGGCCTACGGAGGCAGGATCGCGATGCCGATCTGGGAGGACATCATGAACGGCGCGCAAGCAATCGGCTACGAGTTCACCGATTTCGCCGCGCCCGAGGAAGTGATCGACATGGAGCTGTGCCGCGTGTCCGGTCTTCTTCCCCACGAAGACTGCGCCGCCGCCGACAGCGTCTACGTGGAGCAAGTCCCGCACGATTTGATCCCCCGGGAATTCTGCCGGGAGCACTGAATCTCGCCGGGAAGAAGCATTGGAAGGAACGGGGACGTCTTCCGAGAGGCCAACCGTTTCACGTCCCGAAGTAGCGGTCGCCCGCGTCGCCGAGGCCAGGGACGATGAAGGATCTCTCGTCGAGACGCTCGTCGAGGGCGGCGGCGTAGACCTCGATGCCGGGGTGCCGTCGTCCGAATGATTCGACCCCTTCGGGGGAGGCGACTAGGCAGGCGAAACGAATGCGGCGGGCGCCGGCTTGTTTGAGCTGGTCCGCCGCTTCGGCACCGCTGTTGCCGGTCGCGAGCATGGGATCGACGAGGATGACGTCGGCCTCGGGCAAATGCTTCGGCAGGTTGCGGTAGTAGCCGCGGGCTTCGAGGCTTTCCTCGTCGCGACGAAGGCCGATGCAGCCAACGGAAGCTTCGGTGAGAATCTCGCTGAAACCGTGAAGCATGCCGAGGCCGGCGCGCAGGACGGGGACCAGAACGACGGGCCGGACCAGGCGGTGGCCATCAGTCGTGGCCAGGGGCGTTTCGACCTCGACCGGTTTCGTTTCGAAATCCCTGGTGACCTCGAAGCACATCAGGCGCGAAATGTCGTGGAGGGCGTGCCTGAAAACCGACGTCTCCGTGTCCGCCGCGCGGAGGCGGGTGAGCCGTTCCCGGATGACGGGATGATCGACGATGCGGAGCATGGGAGGGGAGAGGGAGGAGGCGTTGGGGAGAAGGGAGAAGGGTCGCTACCCTGTTGTCAGTGGTCGGCGGTGGGGAGGACGGCGCCTTCTTCTTCGGGACGGCGGATGTTCTCGATCATTTCCACGACCTCCCGCGGCGGACGGGGGGTGACGAAGGAGACGGTGAAGGCGACGGCGAAGTTGATCAGCATGCCGAGCGTGCCGATGCCTTCGGGCGAGATGCCGAACCACCAGTTCTCCGCGTTGTTGGCGGCGGGATTGACGAATTTGAAATAGATAATGTAGGCCGCGGTGAACACGATGCCCACGACCATGCCGGAGATGGCGCCCTCGCGGTTCATCCGCTTGTCGAAGATTCCGAGAATGATAACGGGAAAGAAACTGGAGGCGGCCAGCCCGAACGCGAAGGCCACGACCTGGGCGACGAAACCGGGGGGATGAATGCCGAAGTAGCCCGCGATGACGACCGCGACGCCCGCGGCGCAGCGGGCGATGAGGAGTTCCCTCTTGTCCGTGAGGCCGGGCATGAAGGTTCTTTTCACCAGGTCGTGGGCGACGGAAGTCGAAATGACGAGCAGCAGGCCGGCGGCGGTGGAGAGCGCGGCGGCGAGTCCCCCGGCGGCGACGAGGGCGACGACCCAGTTGGGCAGTTGCGCGATCTCGGGGTTGGCCAGGACCATGATGTCCTGGTCGACGTAGAGTTCGTTGTCGCCCGCGGCGGGCTCGTTGGTGAGGAGCCGCTCGCCACTGGGGCCGCGGGAGTCGTCCTCGACGAAGTTGACGCCTCCGACGAAGGCGTCCCCGTATTCGTACTGGATTCTCCCGTCGGCGTTCTTGTCGACCCAGGCGATGAGGCCGACGTTTTCCCACGACTTGAGCCATTCGGGCGCCTGGGCGTAGGAGCGGTCGGGCAGGCTCTCGAGCAGGTTGGTGCGGGCGAAGGCCGCCACGGCCGGGGCGGTGGTGTAGAGAATGGCGATGAAGAGCAGCGCCCAGAACGCGGAAACCCGGGCGGCGCTGACTTTTTTCACGGTGTAGAAACGGATGATGACGTGGGGCAGTCCGGCGGTCCCGACCATGAGCGCCATGGTGATGAAAAAGATGTCGATCATCGGCTTCGTGCCGTCGGTGTAGGGGGCGAAGCCGAGTTCCTCGCTGAGCCCGTCGAGCTTGTCGAGGAGGTGGACCCCTTCCCCGGTGACCTCGGAGCCGAAGCCGAGTTGCGGGACGGGGTTCCCGGTCATCATCACGGAAATGAAGATGGCCGGAACCATGAAGGCGAAGATGAGGACGCAGTACTGGGCGACCTGGGTGTAGGTGATGCCTTTCATCCCGCCGAGGACGGCGTAGAAGAAGACGATGGTCATCCCGATGAGGACGCCGGTGTTGATTTCCACGTCGAGAAAGCGGGAGAACACCACCCCGACGCCGCGCATCTGGCCGCACACGTAGGTGAAGGACACGAAGATCGCGCAGACGAGGGCGACGAGGCGCGCCACTTTGGAATAGTAGCGGTCGCCGACGAAATCGGGCACGGTGAACTTGCCGAACTTCCTGAGATAGGGAGCCAGCAGCAGCGCGAGCAGCACGTAGCCTCCCGTCCAGCCCATGAGGTAGACGGAGCCGTCGTAGCCCATGAACGAGATGAGGCCGGCCATGGAGATGAAGGAGGCGGCGGACATCCAGTCGGCGGCGGTGGCCATGCCGTTGGCGAGGGCGGGGACGCCTTTCCCGGCGACGTAGAAGTCTCCGGTCGAACTTGCCCTGGCCCAGACGGCAATGCCCAGATAAATGGCGAAGGTGACGCCGACGATGATGTAGGTCCAGATTTGAACGCTCATTGGAAAAGAAAGGAAAAACGGAAAAGGGAGACGGATCAGCTCTTGCTCGCGCCGTACCGGCGGTCGAGACGGTTCATGAGGAGGACGTAGACACCGATGAGCAGGACGAAGACGTAGATGCTGCCCTGCTGGGCGAACCAGAAGCCGAGTTTGAAGCCGCCGATTTGGATCTGGTTGAGCTGATCGACGAAGAGGATGCCGAAGCCGTAGGAAACGACGAACCAAATCGACAGCAGCACGGCGAGGCATTTGAGATTGGCGCGCCAGTAGGTGTTCTGCCTGTCTTTCGAATGATCTTCCTGTTCTGCCATGGGTTTTTCTGGTTCGGGGGTCGGGGGCTCACGATCATCGCCGAGAATCGGAGCGACTAAAGAGAAAACGGGACTGTTTTTGAAGAGGAAAATCGCTAAACTGGTCGAAATCCGGTCAAAACGCACCACATTTCGACACCATGGCCAGCCAGACAGACAAACTAGAACTCCACGGGGAGGGATTCATCCCGGACGCGGGCGTTCTCGTCATCGCGAATCGCCTTTCCTTCGAGGATCTCCTTCATCTCGAGAAGCAGCTTGCGGGGCGGAAGCTCGTCTACCTGATCGAGCGGGGTCTGGACTACGACCCGTTGCTGCAAGCGCATCTGGACAAGGAGGACGTGAAGGCGATGGAGTTTCTGTCGGACGAAGCTTCCAAGGCCGCTTTCAAGAAAGAACTCCACCAATGCCTCTCCGACGGGAGCGTCGTCGTGTTCGTCCCCGGGGTCACCCACGTGCGCCCGGGGCAGATGATCCAGGTGCCGACGCAGATTCTCAAGTTCCTCACCAGTGCCGGGGCGCCGGTTCTGCCCCTCTTCGTCGATCATCCGCACGAGACCTGCCTGAGCGTGGAGGACCGGCACGAAATCCAGCGCATCGTGCTTTCGTTCGGGCAGCCGTTGCAGCGGGAGGCCGCCAACCTGGCCAACTTCACCGAAAATCTGCTAGTCGCTTCCGAGGTCGCTTTTTCGGCTCGTCCGATTCTGCGGAGCCACCTCGCCTACGAAACGCTTCGAGGGCTGAAGAAACACAGTAAAGCGGTGGACGTCACCGACGGACTGGACCACTCCGTCCTGCGTTTCGACAAGCTCCTCGCCGCCGCCATCGTATTGGCCAAGATCATCAAGAAGGAAACGAGCAAGAACCGGGTCGGAATCATCCTGCCGCCCGGAAAAGGCGGACTTCTCGCCAACGTGGCGGTCCTTCTGGCGGGCAAGGTGCCGGTGAACCTGAATTTCACCGCCGGGGACCAGGCGCTCGCTTCGTGCATCGAGCAGGCCGACCTCGACAAGTTCATCACCGCGGACCGGTTCGTGACGAAGATGACTTCGTTCAACTGGCCTCCCAACCGCCAGCTCCTTCTCCTCGACCGGATCCTTCCCGGCGCGAAGCCCAAAATCGCCTGTTGGCTCGCGCTCTCGAAGATTCTCCCGACCGGCGCGCTGGCCTCGCTTCTGAAGCTGCCTCGGAAAGGCGGCTCGGAAGAGGCGGTTCTGCTTTTCACCAGCGGCAGTTCGGGCGCTCCCAAGGGGGTGGTTCTCTCCCACCGGAACATCCTCGCCAACGTCAACCAGTTCGGCGCGCGGATCGATCTCAAGTCCGACGACAAGGTGCTCGGCTGCCTTCCTCTCTTTCACAGTTTCGGCTGCACCGTGACGATGTGGTACCCCGTCATCGAAGGCGTCAGCCTCGTCACCTACCCGAGCCCGCTCGAGGCCGCCAAGCTGGCCGAGTTGATCGAGAAGTATGCCATATCGCTCGTGCTCACCACGCCCACCTTTCTCAGGGGCTACCTTCGCAAAGCCACGAAAGAGCAGTTTGCGAACGTGAAGCTGATCTTCACCGGCGCGGAGAAGCTGCCCCGGAAAGTGGCCGACAACTTCGAGGAACGCTTCGGCAAGCCGGTGCTGGAGGGCTACGGTCTCACGGAGACCTCGCCGGTTTCCAACGTGAACCTGCCCGATCCGGAGTCCGAAGGCGACGAGAATCCCGTTCTCCCCAATCACCGCCCGGGATCCGTGGGGCTGTTCATTCCCGGCATGGCGGTCCGCATCACCGATCCCGACACGCAGGAGCCGCTTCCGCTGCATTCGTCGGGAATGATCTGGCTGCGGGGCGCCAATATTTTCGAAGGCTACCTCGCCCTTCCCGAAAAAACTTCGGAAGTCCTGCAGAACGGCTGGTTCATGACGGGCGACATTGGGCGGGTCGACGAGGACGGCTTCCTCTTCATCGAGGGCCGGCTTTCGCGCTTCTCGAAGATCGGCGGCGAAATGGTCCCCCACGAGACCATCGAGGACGCCGTCAGCCAGGCTTTGGAGCACGGCAACGACGAACGCCGAATCGCCATCGTGGGAGTTCCGGACGAGGCGAAAGGAGAGGTGCTGATTCTGTTGAGCGCCGATCCCGACATCGACCTGAAGGACTTGCGCAAGAAACTGACCGAGCAGGGAATCCCCGCCCTGTGGATTCCCAAGAAAATCGTGGACGTCCCCGAGATCCCGACCCTCGCGTCGGGCAAGCTCGACATCAAGGGATGCCAGAATCTCGCCGAGGCCTGACGCCCCCCACTCCTTTTCCTTTTCTCAATCTTTATCTTTTTCCCTCTTTCGGAAAAGGGATCCTCCCGTGGAGGAAAAGGAAAAGGAAAAGGAAAAGGATTAAGATTAAGACGACAGCTGCCGGGCGCGTTCCTTGCCGCGCGAGTCGGCCATTTCCTGGGCGATCATGGAAAGCTCGGCCGACTTGAAAATGTGATCCTGCGTCATGGCGTGTTCCGTGCCGTTGAGGAGGTCGAGAATCATTTCGCCGAAGAAGGGGAATCCGGTCGTGCCCTCGCAGTCGATTTCCCGCTCTTCCTTCCCGTTCACCAGGAAAAGCTTGTTGGCCGGTTCCTGCCGCGCGAGGGCGAGGTATTTGCGGATCTCGATGGTGCCTTCGGTGCCGAGGACGAAGACCCGGCCGTCGCCCCATACCCGCAGACCGTCGGGGGTGAGCCAGTCGATGCGGCAGTAGCAGGAGGCACCGGTGTCCATGACGAGGGACGCTTCGCCGAAATCCTCGAGGCCCGGCCTGTCCGGCGTGTTGAAATTTTCCACCCTGGCGAAGTTGACCGTGCCGTCGGTCGCGCCGGTGAAGGCGAGAAACTGCTCGAACTGGTGGGAGCCGATGTCGGTGAGAATGCCGCCGTATTTCTCCTTGTCGAAGAACCAGTCCGGACGGGCGGCCCTCGAGAGGCGATGGGGGGCGAGATTGAGCACCTGGAGGACCCGGCCGACGGCGCCTTCCCCGACGAGTTGGGTCGCCTTCATCGAAGATTCGTTGTGGAGGCGTTCGCTGAAGTAGACCATGTAGCGCCTCCCGCTGGACTCGACCGCCTTTCGCGCGTCCGCCAACTGATCCGGGGAAGTGAAGGGCGGCTTGTCGGTGAAGTAGTGCTTCCCCGCGCCGAGGACGCGCGCCCCCAGGGGACCGCGATCGCAGGGGACGCAGGCGGAGGCCACGCAGACGGCTTCGTCGTCCTCGAGAATCTGCTCGAGCGATTCGGCCCTGGTCGCTTGCGGGTAGCGTTCGAGAAAGTCGTCGAGCTTTTTCGGGTCGGGATCGTAGACGTGCTTCAGTGTCGCCCCGGCATCGACGAGCCCGTTGGTCTGACCGAAAATATGGCCGTGGTCGAGGCCGGCGACGGAAAAGACGAATTCGCCCGGTCCCACCACCGGGGGGAGGGTTTTCGACGAAGGCGCATAATCGTATCCCGTTTTTCCCATGATCCAGTGTAGCGTGGAATTCGGCAACGCAAACGGTGCGAGTGACGGACCGCGGGTGGCGACGAGGTCGCCTGCCTCGAGAGATTTTTCGATTCATCCGGATAGGAACAAGAAGTCATGAGTGGAATTGTGGGACACGCAGGCTACGCCATTCTCGCGGCGAAGGCCGCTGCAGCCAGAAAACTTCCGGTGGCTCCCTTGATCCACCGCCATTTCTCGAGCTACCTGGCCGGCTCCTATCTCGGTTGCGACGTGCAGACGCTCCCCGCGGCGCTTTGCGTGGATACCGGCGAACCCGTCGGCTACGGATCGTCGCCGATCGAAAAGAGCCCCCTCACCGGCGGGGAGGTCAGTCCGTGGCGGTTGCGGTTCGAGGGGCGGGACTACACGCCCCGTGAAGTTCACGACCTTTTCTACGGGCGTTCCCATCTCATTCTCGGCTGGAAGGGGGACGCGCGGGATCTCGCGATCGGCTGGGCCCAATATCTCGACTACGCCGCCGACGCGGCGGGCGACGCCATCGAGTTGTTCGGCCCGGGAGAGCGGCCTCTCGCCTACCTGTTGGGCTGGATGACGCATGTGACCGGCGACGGTCTCGTGAAGTCGGTGCTCGACGGACTCAATCTCAACCTTCTCGACGGAAAGTACACGGCCAAGAATCGTCCGATTCAGGATCTTGTCGTGTTCAACGAAATCGGACGCCGGGAACTCGGCTTGAATTGGGCCGCCCTGCTCGACGACCTCGCTGCCACGCCGGTGGAACCCCTGCAGGGGCACTACATGCGGTGCGGGGAGCGACAGGGGCGCCTCGGGGCGCACTTCGACGAGGGATGGGAGCCCGGTCTCGCTCCGCTACTGCAAAGCGTGCTCGCCGAGAACCGAAGCTTTCAGAAAGTTCGCAATCGCCATCTCGTCGGCCAACTGACGGTCAAGCCCGGCCCCGGAGGCGTCCTCCGGTGCGACGAGGAACTGAGCCGCACGACCGGCGGGTTGAGCTATGTCGAAATGGTGGAACTCGCCGAGAAGGCCGACTTTCGCCACGCCATGTGGCAGATGGGCGAACTCGTTGCCGACCTGTTCGAGAAGGTGATCGACCGCCAGGAAGTTCTGCAGGAACTCGCCGCCTCGCCCGAACCCGACTGGGAAGAGCTCACCGCGCGCTGGCGCCGACGCGGTTGACTCTTCATCCGCCCCGCTTTTCGACCGCCCAGCCTTTCCGGTAGTCGCGGGTAAGCCGGCGGTTCGCTTCCGGCACATTGGTGACCTTCAGGTTCGCCGCGTCCCATTCCAATGCCTTGCCCGGGTGGTGAACCGCCACGTTGCCCAGTTGCACGGTCTCGGTGAGCGGACCGGCGTAGGCGAAGTTGTCGGAGATGTCCGCGTTGCCCTCGAGGCAGGCGTCCACCCAGTCGTGATAGTGATTGGCCGGTTCGAGTTCGGGCCACTTGTAGTCGGCGAAGTCCTTTTCCGGATAGAGTTTCGGCTCTCCCCAGTGCATCACGAGCAGGTAGCCCTTTTCGCCGATCATCATCGAAGCGGGTTGCGGCAGCGTCTCGGCCGCGGGAAGACCGGGATGTTTCCACATCGGGCGGCGCCCTCCGTCGTACCATTTGACGGTAATCGTGTCGTCGGCGGTGTAGGGGGTGCCCGGAAAGACGTAGGTCAGGGTTTCCTGGGCCGGGTAGACCTGATCGTTCATTCCGGAATGCTCGGCCGTCACGGAAAGGGGCGCGGTGAGATCCAGCGAGGTGAAGATCGGGTCGAGAAGATGGCAGCCGTTGTCCCCGATCGAACCGGTTCCGAAGTCCTGCCAGTCGCGCCAGTGACGCGGATGGTAGACGAAATCGCCGCCGTACTCCCGCCACGGAGCGGGGCCGATCCATTGATCCCAGTCCACTTCCGACGGCGCGCTCTCCGGTTTCGGCGGGGGTTCCAGCAGCCCGGATCGCCCGTGACCGGGGGCGTCGATCCAGGAATGGACCTCCTTGATTTTCCCGATGGCCTTGTCTTCCTGGATGACCGGGCGAATGAGGCGGTACTGGTCTTCGGAGTGGATCTGGTTGCCCATCCGGGTCACGGAACCGACTTCCGCCGATTGGGCGGCGATCTGCCTGGCTTCCCACACCGTGTGGGTGAGCGGCTTCTCGCAGTAGACGTGCAGGCCCCGATCGAGAGCCGCCTGGGTGATCAAGGCGTGCTGGTGATCCGGAACACCGATGCTCACCGCGTCGATCTTGCCCGCGATTTCGTCGAATAGCTTGCGGAAATCCGCGAACTTGGGTTTTCCGGGCCATTTCTTCTCGACGTCGGCGAAGTGTCGGCGGTCGATGTCGCAGAAGGCCACGAAGTCGACGGCCGGGTGCGAGGCGATCCGGGTGATGTCGGCGAGGCCCTGATGTTTGCAGCCGATTCCGGCGAGGCGAAGTTTCTTCTCAGGCATCCCGCAGTCTGGAGAGAAAGAAGGTCTTTGGCGAGAACGGATCCGTCACGCGAAGGCGGGGAAAACGGCGCTTTCCTCGCGAAGGCCGACCTGCTTCGATCGGGGCATGAAGATTCTTTTGCTGGCGTTCGTTCTCCTGTCCCCGGGCCTGTCCTCGTTCGGAGATGAACCTCGCCGGGGGACCGGCGCTGACGCGACTCACCAGGACCTGACCTGGTGGCGGGACGACGCCGGCCGGATTCTCCCGATAGGCACCGCCGCGGAATGGGAACGGCGCCGCTCCCAGATTCTCGCCGGATTCGAGGAGGCCGCGGGAAAGCTGCCGGACCGGAAGCAGGTTCCGGCGCTGCAAGTCGAGGTCCTCGATCGGACCGAGACCGACGACTACGTCCTTGAGACGATTGCTTTCGCCGCCGAGCCCGGCGACCGCATTCCCGCCCTTTTCTATCTACCGACCGGTGCCGAGTCCGGCCAAAAGCGCGCCGGCGTCGTCGCCCTGCATCCCACCCACCGCATCGGCAAGGAAGTCGTCGACGGAGGGGGCGAGCGTCCGAACCGCGCCTACGCGAAGGAACTCGCCCGGCGGGGCTTCGTCGTGGTCGCCCCGGACTACCCGTCTTTCGGCGACTACGCCGACTACGACTTCGAGGGCGACCGCTACGACTCGGGCACGATGAAGGCGATCTGGAACCACATGCGCTGCGTCGATCTGCTCGCCTCGCGGAAGGAGGTCGACCCCGATCGCATCGGAGCGATCGGCCACTCGCTCGGCGGGCACAACGCGATCTTTCTCGGTGTCTTCGATCCGCGGGTGAAGGCGATCGTTTCCAGCTGCGGCTGGACCCCGTTTCACGACTACTACGGCGGCGATATCAAGGGCTGGACCAGCGATCGCTACATGCCCGCGCTGCGCGACGAATACGATCTGGATCCCGATCGAGTGCCGTTCGACTTCTACGAACTCGTCGCCGCCCTCGCCCCGCGGGCCTTCTTTTCCAACTCGCCTCTGCACGACGGGAATTTCGACTACCGCGGGGTGGAAAAAGCGGCCCCGGGGGCTCGGAGGATCTACGAACTGTACGACGTGCCGGACAAGCTCCGCATCGCCTATCCCGACGCCGATCACGACTTCCCTCCGGCGGTCAGGGAGGAATCCTTCGAGTTTCTCGAGCGCCATCTCGCGCCGTGATTCTTCCCCTGGAACTAGCCCTTCGGGTCGAATTGAAAGTGGAAACCCTTTTTCGGTTTTTCGTTTCAGGGCTTCCCAACAGTCTCCTAAACGCCCGAAGTGATGCACGATGCACGGTTCATGGAATGCCGACGGGGTGGCGCAGGGATTTCAGGAAGGAGGATAAGACTCTTATCGTAAGCGAATTCCGAACATTAAGAGAGTTTGGCATTCTGTCTGCGACTAGGAAGTGGCAGAATTGGAGACAAATTATGAGAATGACAATGTATATCGTCGGAAGCCTTATCGTAACCGGAGCGCTGGCCTACGCCGCGATCGTCCTTCTGGGGCTTCCTGCCCTGTGGGTCGGCATCGCCTGCCTGGTGGTGCTCGGGCTTGGGATCATGGGGGCCGCCCGGACCGGTCCGTCGCGCCGGGTCACTCGAACCACGCGGACCACCGCGGCGCAGCCGAACGATTCGGTGACCGTTTCCGAAGATCTGTGAGACAGAGGATCGACGGCTCGCAACGCCGGGCGGCTTGCAGACGGCGTTCGCTGGCTTGGGCACCGAGGGCCAGGCCGACTTCCCGGCTCATCAAGGCGGGGGTGCGGACCAGGGTCGAGAACGCATAGTGGACGCGTCCGACGGGATTGAGGTTCTCGGCCGGACTGTCGCCCGCCATCGGTCCGACCAGCCGCAGCCGAACTCTATCGCAGGGTGTCTTTTATTACGAGTCAACAGGAAGGTGCCCGGCCCTGCGGGAACCGCCGCGCGGCGAGGAGGACCCGAGGCAGTCGAGCCTGGGATCGCGGACTCTTGCCCAGGCGCGGGAAGCCGTTTTGCACGGCGGTCGCGACTTCCAAACAGGGCCGGAAAGCCTTCGGAAAGAAAAATCGCCGCCCGGTAAATACAGAAACCGCTCAGCCCGAAGGCTGAGCGGCTCTGAAACACGAAACACAAACAGACAGTTACCGAGAAAGTAACCAAGAACAGAATAGTTTATTATTAAGAAATGTCAACATCTTAGAGATAAAAAATTCACTTTTTTTTTCGGGCTCTCTAAGATCGTTCGCTCGTCGGCGTCTTTGGTGTAGATTCCCGCCTTATTTCATCATGAAAAGGAACGCTTTTTTTCACTCGGGCTTGGTCTTTCTGGCGCTTTGTCTCGGACTTGCGGCTGGCGTTGTGTCGTGCAAGACCACGGGGACGATCCAGCAGCCGGCGAGCATGGCCATCAAGCACGGGACCGTGGGAAATCCCGACGACGTGAAGGTCCGCGTCAGTCTCGACAACCGGGCGGTCTACGTCTACGAGAACGACGAACCCCGCTTCGTCGCGTCGATTGCCATCGGAACGGCGAGCGATCCGACGCCTACGGGAAATTTCAAAGCGTTCAACAAACTGCCCCGGAAGCGGTCGAATACCTACGGCTTCTTCGTGAAAGGGGACGAAATCGTTCCGGGAAAGCGAACTAGCATGCCCTCGGGATACCGCTACGTCGGTTACCCGATGCCGTGGTGGGTGGAGTTCAAATCGGGGTACGGCTTTCACGCCGGCGCCGTCTGGCCCGAGCCCCGCACCCACGGCTGTCTGCGACTTCACCGGACGATTGCCAAGGATTTCTTCAACATGGTCAAGCCCGGAACACCGATCCACATTGCGCGAAGCCTTCCCGAGGACGCCACGCTCGGCAAGAATATTCCCCGGCCGACCGATTACGACCTGCCCGACTCGCCTCGTTCCGTGCTTATTACGGACGCGCCCTTCGATTCCACCAACGTTCTATTCTGAGCGAGTCTCCCCCCGAAACGATTTCATGCCCGAAGGCACCACGAAGAAAAAGAAGCGAGTCAACGTCCGCACCCCCGAGGTGATGGAGCGGGTGCAGGCTGAAGTCGCCAACCATTACCAGAGTTCCATCGTCGAAAAGGCGCGCGCGGAGGGCGGCGTCCTTGCGATCGGCAACACGACCGTTCGTCTCGCGAAGCAATTCGGCTTCTGCTACGGGGTGGAACGCGCCATCGATCTCGCCTACGCCTCCCGCCGGGTGTTTCCCGACAACCGCATTTTCCTGATCGGCGAGATCATCCACAACCCCGAGGTCAACCGCCAGCTCGAGGAGATGAACATCGTCTCGCTCCCGTGGCGGGCGATGAACGAGGAATACGACGACTTGAGCGAGGACGACGTTGTCATCGTGCCCGCCTTCGGCGCGCCGACCTCGTTCATGGACAAGGTGGAGTCCCAGGGTTGCCTGACCGTCGACACGACCTGCGGCGACGTCATGAAGGTATGGAAGCGGGTCCGCGGATTCGCCAACGACGGCGTCACTTCCATCATTCACGGTAAAGCCGACCACGAAGAGACGCGGGCCACGGCCTCGCGGGCGGTCGGCAAGGACGGCGAAGGGAATTATTTGATCGTGTTGACGCTGGAGGACAGCGACTACATCTGCGACTACATCGAAAACGGCGGGGATCGCGGGGAATTTCTGGCTCGCTTCGGGGACGCCGTGTCCGAGGGCTTCGACCCCGACGTGCACCTCGAGCGAGTCGGCGTGGCGAACCAAACCACCATGCTCAAGTCGGAGACGGAGGAAATTCAGCGGCGGGTGAAGCGGGCCGTCGAAAAGCGCGACGGAAACACCGAGAAGTTCTTCGTGTTCGACACGATTTGCGGAGCCACCCAGGAGCGCCAGGACGCCCTCTTCGAGCTGCTCAAGAGGAAGATGGACATGCTGCTGGTCGTCGGCGGCTACAACAGTTCGAACACCACCCACCTGGTCGAGATCGGGGAGCAGGAATTGCCGACCTTTTTCATTCGAAGCGCCCAGTGTCTCGTTTCGCTCGGAGAAATCGTGCATTTCGATCTCCACAAGCACGAGGAAATCAGCAGTTATTCCAAGGTGTTCAGTTCGGACCAGGACGTGGACATCGGGATCACCGCGGGCGCTTCCTGCCCGAGCAACCTGATCGAAGACACGATTCTCAAAGTCTTCGAGCTTCGCGGGGTTTCCGAAGAATCGGTCCGGAGCGCCTGAGGGCGCGCAGGATTTCTGGGAGACTGTTAGAGTTTGCGGAACATGTCCGAACTCGCGGGATAGAGTTCCGAAAACACGGAGATCAGCAGCGACCGGAACCTGGCCTGCAATTTTCGCTCCAGCTTCTCCGGTTCGGCGCCGACCCCGCCTTTTTTCCAGAGAGCGCTCCACGCCTCCCGTTCCTCTTCCATGCGGCGATCGACCACGGACTGCCAGCGGGCGGGGTTGTTGACCGGATCCTTCCAGGCACCCCGGCCGCGCCCGAAGTGGGAGACCGCCAAGTAGAGCATGACGATGAATTTGATCTGGTTCAGAAAGTGGGCCTCCGTCCAGCGCACCAGGTTCTGGCCGGTTTGCGTCAGGTTGTAGCCGCGGGCGAGAGCGTAGGTCGTGGCGCCGCCGAGCAGCATGCCGACGACCGCTCCGCCGCCGAACGTCATGCCGCCCGCTATGAGGTCGGCCGACAAGCCGCCGACCAGTCCGGAGACGGCGCCCCCGACGGTGGCTGCCAAGGGCTCTTCCACGTCGCGTTTGACCGCGAACTCGTCCTTGGATCCCCGGGCGAGTTCGGCCGCGGTTTCGCCGGAGAGACCGTGCAGGGCGATCAGTTCGTTGATCGTGCCGCCGACCTGCTCCGCGAGGCGGCTGTACATCGCCTGCTGGACGCGGTCGAGTTCGCGGTTTCTTTCCGACCGGGACAGGATGAACTGGCGGAGCTTGTCGGCGAGGCCGCTGGTCGGCAGTGGTTCCGTGTCGGTGAGGGCGAACCGGGCGAGCTTCGCCATGCGGTCGACCGATTCGCGAAACGTCTCCAGGCTCCGTTCGATCCAGGCCTCGGCGAGTATTTCGGCGGTCTTGCGCTTCTCTCCGTCGAGAACGCCGGCCGCCATTTCGAGGATGTGGTGCTCCTGGGTCCAGCAGCGGGTGAAGGCGTCGAGCGTGGCCACGTTCTTCACCACGGCGTGTTTCGCGAGGTGGGTTCGCCACTCCGTCTCGTTGAGCCGGTCGCGCTCGGAATCCGGCTCGCCGGTCTGGTTCAAAAACACGAGAACGGGTTTCCCTATCCATTCGATCACTTCGATCTCGAGATCGACGTAGCCGACGGCGGCGGGGGACTGCGAAGCGTCGACGAGATACAGGACCACGTCGGCGTCGGCCTGGACGTTGCGGATGGCTTCCTGGCTGCACCAGAGCGACTTGTCCTGGGTTCGGTCCCAGACCTGGTGGAGAATCCAGCCGACCGGATTCTTGCTGGATCGAAGCCGGGCGGCCAGCTTGGCCAGGTTCGCGCCGAAGCCCGGAGTGTCCCAGAGCCGCGCCAGGCGCCCCTCCTTCTCGATGAGCGGATAGGATTCGGGCACCACGGTGACGTGGGCGCTGTCGGCTACTTCGCCGACGTCTTCGCGCAACAGCGTCCGGGCCAGCGCCGTCTTGCCCACGTTGGTGTGGGAGATGAGACTGAGGACGATTTCCTTGTCTGGATCCGAGGTGGCCATAACTGGATTACGGAACCGGAGTCGTTTCCGAGGTCGGAAGCAGTTTCACGTTCTCCGCCTCGAACAGTTTTTCCCACGCCTCCGCCCGCGCGGCCCGGCGCTCCTTCGCATCGGCGAAGGACGACGCCTTCCGGTCGAAGGCGGACGTTTCGAGAAGGACGAATCCAACAGGGTGCGGCGTGCGGGCCGACAGGGTTCGGTACAGCGCCAAGTGGGTTTCCCGCTCCGGCGTCGACGCGAAGTCGAACAGCGGAATGGTTTCCCGGCCCTCCGCCGCCTCGGGTTGGGCGAACGTTTCCTCTTCGCCGAACGGCACGGTGGCGGTCCAAGTGATGTCGACGGGCCGTTTGAACTCGTCCTCGAGACGGGTTGCCGCCGCTCGCTTCGACGCGTCGTCGAGCTGAACGGAATAGGGAATCACGGAAATTTCGAGGGAAGAACCGGAAGACGTCGCGATGATTCGGTCGAAGTAATGGGGGGCGACCTCGCGGAAGGGAAGGGTGCGCGCCATCCGGGCGGCCCGCAGACGCCAGGCGATGGCGAAGGCGGCGCGGGGCAGCAACACGTAGAGTCCCACGGTGATCGCGTACCAGTGGATCCAGCGGGCGGCGTTCTCTCCCGCGATGCCCGAGCCCTCCCGCCAGTGGATGCGGGACAGTTCCTCGGCGGTCGGAACGGTGTCGCCGGTGAGTGCCGCGGCGGGACCGAGTACGAGCTGAAGAAAGGGGCGCAGTTGCTCGCTGTCGGTGAAGAAGGTGCTTTCCCAGACGGCGCGGTACTCGTTGGCGAGGCCTTTCAGGTAGAGGCCGAAAATCGCGGCCGCAGCCAGAATGAACGCGACGAGGTGAAGCATCGACTTCAATCTCGCTCCGAGCACCGGCGCGGTCAGTCCGCGCCAGCGCCTCTCGAAAATCCCCCGGGCGCCCGCCAGAACCTTGCCGGAAGGCTCCGCGTCGTCCCCGTCCCGAAGGGCTTCGGATCGAGCGGCCTCGGGCTGCACGAAACCGGTTAGCGAGTCGATCCAGCCGCCGCGGAAGAGGCGGTCGCGGGTTCTCGAGAACAGGAAAATCTCCCGCACGTAGACGGCGAAGCTCCACAGGATGATTCCCAGAAGCGGGAAGGAGAGAATGTTGATGCGCTTGTCGGGCCCGAGTTCGTTGGTCAGAAAACCGACGATCGCGGCGACCAGGGACAGGGTCAGGGCGAGAACGCCGAATCTGTGCCGGGAAGAGAATTGGTGGACCCACTTCCCCGCCTCGGGAAACCGCGACGCGACGCGGGTCAGAAGCACCTCCGCCCGCGCGGCGAGAAACCGGTTCTGCTCCTTGCGGTCGCTTTGCTTGCCGAGTGGCGCCCCGGCGATCTTGGCGGCTTCGCGCCGGTCGGAGGGGGAAAGGATCTCCTCCGCTTCGTCGGCCTCCTCCACGGCTTGGAGCGCGAGGATTTTCCTGATGTCGTCCTGGTTCATGGAGGGATTTGGCTAACACCACACTAAAGCGGGACCGGCTTGTCGGCCAGGGCGACGGCGCGGGCCGGGTCGTGCGCGTAGCAGTGGGCCAAGCCGATGGCGAGGGCGTCGGCGGCGTCGGCCGAAGGCGTCTCGGTGAGGCTCAGCAGCGCCCGCATCATGAAGGCGACCTGTTGCTTGTCCGCCCCCCCGCGGCCGACGACGGCTTGTTTCACCCGTCGGGGAGCGTACTCGTAGACTTCGAGTCCGTGCTCGGCCGCGGCGAGGATGGCGGCGCCCCGCGCCGCGCCCATGGTGATGGCGGTCTTGTAGCTCTGCACGTAAATGATGCCCTCCACCGCGCAGACGTCGGGGCGATGCGCTTCGATGACGTCGCGCAATTGTTCGCGAATGGCCACGAGGCATCCGGACTGGCGCAGATCCCGGCGATTCTTCACCACCCCGTAGGCGAGCGCCCGATAGGTTGGCTTGGTGCCGCGGGAAGAGAGGGCTCTTTCAATCACGGCGAAACCGGTGGTCCGCAGCGCCGGGTCGATGGATAGGACACGCACGGGGAGAGGTTACACCGGATTCCCGGGGAGGCACGCGCGATTCGCGCCCGCCAGGGGCCCGTCCGGACGGCCGGGATCAGTCCTCGTAAACGCGGACGTTGGCGTCGCGGCGCAGCTTTGTGAGCCACGTGTCGAGTTTCTTCTGTTTCTTCTCGATGGTGAGACGGCGGTCCACTTCCTCCTCCAGCTTTTCGTAGGACGGGGTGGTCTGTCCGACCCGTTCGTCGACTTTGAGGAGGCGCCAGTATGGTCCGTCGTCGAGCGGAGGGCTTAACTGGCCGGAAGAAAGGCTGTAGGCGACCTTGGTGAGGCCCTCGTTGAGCGTGTCGCGTCCGATCACGCCGACTGAGCCGCCTTTGCTGGCGAAGCTGTCGTCGGAATGCTCCCTGGCCAGCTCGCCGAAATCGGCGCCGTTCTGGAGCTTCGTGCGAAGGCTCTCGACCAGCGCCTTCTGTTCCTCCATGCTGCTCTCCGGCGTCTGCTTCGGAATCGACATGATCCGGAGCTTCACTTTTCCCTCGGAGGCGAAGTCGTCCTTGATCTCCTTGTAGACGCGGCGCTTTTCCCAGGGCGTGTTCGGGATCGGGTCGTCGCCGACTTTCTCCGAGCGGAGCGCCTGGATCGCGATCTGGTCGCGCTGGACCTCGCGGAACTGCGCGATCGTCATCCCGCTGTCCTTCAGTTCGGCGAGAAATTTGTCGCGATCCCCGTCGAAACGCTCCTTGATGAATCGCTTGATCGCTTCGTCGACGAACTGCTCCTTGATCTCGCCGCCGAGACGCTTGAATTCGCTCAGGATCAAGTTCCGGTCGATGAGGTCGTCCAGCGCGCGCGCCTCCATTTCCCGAATCTCTCGCTCCGCCGTCGCCGGGTTGACCATGCCCTTGTTGCCCATCAGCCAGACCTGAACCTGCGTCCGCACGGCGGAATCGACCATGGCCCCGGTGATGGGCTCGCCGTTGACGACGGCTTTGATGTCGTTGAGAACGACGGGGGCGGCAGACGCGGTACCGGCAAAAGCGAAGAAAACGCTCACGGCGATCAAACCGTGGCGAGCGAGAGAGTTTCTGACGAAAATCATGGGGGAGCGTGGATTCGAACGGCGGGAGGGATACTCATAAATCTAAAACCCAGTCGAGAGCCGACTCAAGCCATTCCTCTTCGTTGTTCCCGATTAAACGCGGAAACCGCCGGTTTATTTGAATGTATTTCCCGTTTTTGGTGAGCTTCAGCTTGCCTTCCTGGATCTCGAGCGCACTGCATCCCTTGAGCGCGGCACGGATTTTCAGTTCCGTGGCGACGAGGAGATTCTCGACCGGCGCGGGAAGCCGACCGAAGCGATCGGTCCAGTTCTTCCGCAGCGATTCGAGATCTTCGATCCGGCTCGCCTCGGCCAGTTCGCGGTAGGCGGTGATGCGCAGGCGGGCCTCCGGCATGTAGTCCGCGGGGACGAAGGCCGGCAGGCAACCCTCGGGATCCTTGTGGTACTGCGATTCGTCGGTACAGAGAAAATCGACGTGGAACGAGACGTCCACCCGGTCCGCGGCGGGCTCGCCCTTCAGTTTGGAGACGGACTGCTTGAGAAGCTGGCAGTAGAGGTCGAAGCCGATCGCGGCGATGTGGCCACTTTGCCGCGTGCCGAGCAGATTTCCCGCCCCGCGGATCTCGAGATCGCGCATCGCGATCTTGAACCCCGCCCCGAGCGACGAGTACTGCTTGATCGCGTTGATGCGCTTGCGGGCGTCGCCCACCGTGAGCAGATCCGGGGGCAGCATCAGGTAGGCGTAGGCACGCCGGTCGGCCCGACCCACCCGGCCGCGGATCTGGTAGAGGTCGGCGAGCCCGAAGCGGTCGGCCCGGTCGATGATGATGGTGTTGGCGTTGGGGATGTCCACGCCGCTTTCGATGATGGTGGTGCACACCAGCACGTCGAATTCGTAGTGGATGAAGCGGTTCATCACGTCCTCGAGCGCCTCGTCCGCCATCTGGCCGTGCCCGACCTCCACCCGGGCGTGGGGAACGAGCTCTTCGACGCGGCGTTTCATCCCGCGGATCGTCTTGACCCGGTTGTGCAGAAAAAAGACCTGTCCCTGGCGGGCGACCTCCTTCTCGACCGCCGTGCGGATGATTCTCTCGTCGTAGGGACACACGGTCGTGGCGACGGGACGCCGGTTCGGCGGCGGCGTGTCGATCACGGACATTTCGCGCACTCCCATCATGGAAAGATAGAGCGTGCGCGGGATCGGCGTGGCCGAAAGCGTCAGCACGTCGACGAAGCGCCACATCTCCTTGAAGCGCTCCTTGTGCGACACGCCGAAGCGCTGCTCCTCGTCCACAACGACCAGGCCGAGGTCCTTGAAATGCACGTCCTTCGAGATCAACCGATGGGTGCCGATGACGATGTCGACCGTTCCCGAAAGGAGGCCGGCCAGCGTCCGCCGATGTTGCGCGGGAGTCCCGTAGCGGCTCAGCGTCTCGACGGTGACCGGGAAGTCCGACATCCGTTCGCGGAAAGTCTGGAGATGTTGTTCCGCCAGGACCGTCGTCGGCACCAGCATCGCCACCTGCTTTCCCGACATCACGGCCTTGAACGCCGCCCGGATGGCGACCTCCGTCTTGCCGAAGCCGACGTCCCCGCACAGGAGCCGGTCCATCGGTTTCTCGTCCTCCATGTCGGACTTGGTCTCCGCGATGGCGCGCAGCTGGTCGGGAGTCTCCTTGTAGACGAAGGCGTTCTCGAACTCCCACTGCCACCGGTTGTCCGGCGAGTGGGCGAACCCGCGGTGCGTTTCCCGCTCCGCCTGCACCGAGAGGAGGCGGGCGGCGTAGTCCATGATCGAATTTTCCGCGGTGCGCCGCAGCTTCGACCAACGCTTGTCGCCGAGCCGGGAAAGCTTCGGTGCCTTCTTTCCCGTACCGATGTAGCGCGAGACCAAGTGGGCCTGATCGAGCGGGACGAAGAGACGGGCCTGCTCGTCGTACTCGATCTCCAGCACCTCCTGGCTTCCCTCCGGCGTGTCCCGCGATTTGATGCCCCGGAACTGGCCGATGCCGTAGTCCACGTGCACGACCAGGTCGCCGTAGTTGAACTCCCGCAGACTCGCCACCTGCTGACCCGACTTCCGCTCTTTCGCCAGGCGATAGCGTCGGCGCACGCGCTGGTTCTGGTAGCGTCCGAAGATTTCCGCGTCGCTCAGCACGGCGAGCTTGGCGTCCGGCACCGTGAATCCGCGGCTCAGGGTGCCGATCATCGGCTTGAGAAAATCGTCGTCCCAGGCGTTCTCGAACACCAGTTCCGAAAAGCGCTCCTTCTCGCCTTCGGAATGGAACGCCATCAGAACCGTCCATTTATCCTTCCGCCACGCGGCGACCTGGCGACTGAACTCCGTCCGCCGCGCCTCCTGCAGAATGAAATCGCCGGCACCGAATTCCCCCAGCGGACTGTCGTGGCAGGCGCCCGAGAAATCCTCGACCTCGTCCGAGGCGGGCGGCGCGCCGCTGGAAATCCGGACCTGCGCCGCCTCGCAGTCGCACTCCACCGCGATGACGAGATCCTCCTTGCCGACGTAGTCCGCCACCCGGCCCGTCTGCTCCAGATTCGCCTCGCTCATGAGAATCTCGCAGGAGTCGACCTTCTCGATCGAGGTTTGCGCGTCGACGTCGAAGGTTCGGATGGATTCGATTTCCCGGTCGAACAACTCGATGCGCACCGGGTGCAGCGCCTGCCACGAGTACAGATCGACGATGCCGCCGCGCAGCGCGAACTGTCCGCGCTGGAAGACCTGCGCCGCACGCTCGTATCCCGCCTCCTCGAGTTCGCCCGAAAAGGCCTCGAGATCCAATTCGTCGCCGACCTTCAGCACCGTGGCTTGGCGGGTCAGCGAACCGGGTTGCGGCGCATCCTCCCCGAACGATTCCGCCGTCAGCACCACAATCGGTCCGCCTCCGCTTCGCGAGGATTCGTGGATTTCCTTCAGCACCGCGAGCCGCTCCGCCGCCGCCTCGGGATCCGGCAGGCTCTCGTCGAAGCCCGCCCATTCGAATTCCGGGAGGAAAAGCGACTCCTCCCCCCAGACGCCGAGCTCCGCCTGGAGGATCTCCTGCGCCTTGACTTGAGAACACGCCACCCACACTGCCGTGTCCAGATGGCCCGCCTCCCGCCACTTCGCGATCGCCGCCGCGACGTAAAGCGGTTGTCCCGCTTCCGCGACATGATCGAACCGAGCCGGATTCTCGGCCGTGGCTCGTCCCACCACGTTGAGCCTCTTCCCCAGCGCGCGGCTCCGGAACAGCGCCGGAAGGATGCTGTCGAGCGCTTCTGTTTCCGTCAGGTTTTTCAAACCGCCCGGACGCTACAGGCAAACGACCCCCCGGAAAAGGAATTCCGGCCGCCGAGGAGCCGGGGAAAAACGGAAGACTGCGGAAACAGGGGCCGCGGTTCTCTCCCCATGCAAATCGCAAAGGCGACACGCAATTGCACGAAAATTAACCTAACACCGGCAAAAAGCACGATTTTCCTTATAAAATTTATGATAAAATTGTAGATTTTTAATTTCATTCTTGCAAAAGGGAAGGCGAGTGGCTAAATTTTCGATGCATGGCCAAGGAAAACACCGCTTTAGTTGAACGTGCCAAAAGAGCACGCCGTATTGTCCGCAACCCGGCTTTGTACAAAGTCTGCATGGGTTGCGACTCGATCGTCGCCACCAAGGTGAACATCTGTCCGAACTGTCACGCCTACCGCTTCGAGGCCGACGAGGCGTTCGTCGTCAACCAGGCCAAGGCGCTCTCGAACCGCGAGCAGAACTCGGTCGTGGCCGAGGACATGCTGTAGGCGCGCGGGAGCAGCAAGAAAGTCCTTGCAAACCCGCCACATCCTTTCATCTTACTCGCCTTGCCGAAGTCGGCGGGAATCCGTGTCCACACGGCGACGGGTAGGTACCGAAGCGGTCAAACGGGGCAGACTGTAAATCTGCTGGCTATGCCTTCGAAGGTTCGAATCCTTCCCTGCCCATTTATTTTACGATCAGAGAGTTACGACGAAATTCGCAACTCTTTTTTTGTGCCCGAAAATAAACGGTGCCCAAATGGGTGCCCAAATAATCTGGGAGGTATGCAGGATATGCAATGATTGGAATCAATATTCCCACTTCGTCTCGAAGGTCCCGGACCGCTTCTCCCGATCCCAGATCTGCTCGGTGACGACCTCCTTCCACCGCGGCTCCATGGCGGCGTAGAAGCGCTGTTTCTCGTCGGCGGGGGGCTCGGTCCGGGGCTCCATGTCGCGAGCATGGCAGGATTGCCCGTTCGGTTCAATCCCCAAGGTCAGCTTCCCTCCCGTGAATTCCGCCGGGAATGCGAGAATACCGAGGGCTACGAGCGTCCATTACCAATAGGAACAAGCTGGATGGCAAGGAACGGTCACGCTCACTGCTCAATTCACCTCGAACCGAAGAACCGCGTGATCCGAAACCGGCTTCTTGATCTTCTCCCCGGCCAGGAATCGTTCCCGGATCCAGTCGAGGTATTCGACGTTCTCGATCTTTACCGGTGGAGTGTGGATCACGTGATCGATCTTGAACCCGTTCCCGCTGTGCGCGAGATAGCTCCATTCGCCTTTCGGATTCGGAATCACGTAGCCGTCGCAGAGGTGAAAGGGCACCGTGTCCGCTTCCGGCCGCTTCGCCTTCTCGAACGGATCGTAGTTCACGTCGCCGGCGAATAGGATCGGGCGATCCCTTGCCGATTCCATGATCCCGGCCAATTCGTCCCAGTAGGCGTGCTTGTCGGCCGCTTTCGTGTACGCGGGCGCCCGGAGGCCGACCATCTCCACCGGAAAGTCCGCAAACTGCAGATGAAGAAAATTGGAAATCGCGGATCCGTCGAATTGGGGTGGCTGCAAATCCCCGGTCTCGAAGGCAAATCGGGAGGCGGCGAAGATCTGGTTGTGTCGGTCCGGTGTCCAGGAAACGGCCTGGTGCTCGAATCCCGCCCCGCGCATGGCCTCCTTGAACGGCTCGCGAATCTCATCGTCGACATATTCGTTGAAGAGAACGGTGTCGGCTTCCAGGTCCCTGATCACATCGACCATGCAATCCGGGATCGGACGTTTCCTGACTTGGTGGGCGAGATTCCAGGCAATGACTTTCATGATGTCGCGGTTTTGATTTTGCCCACTCCGTGTTCCAGTTGAGACAGAGGATGAGATTCTTCGACATCGGAAGGTGACACCGCAGTGAACGATCTGCGATGGAAACAGGCAATCACGAAAAGTACCTGTACCCATGGCAAAACCGAAGACCGTCACCCGAGAGGAACTCTACGAAGAAGTCTGGCAGATCCCGGGCCGGAAACTGGCCAAGCGCTATGGCGTGTCCGATGTCGCCCTGGCCAAGATCTGCCGGAAGATGAACGTGCCTCGTCCCTATCGCGGATACTGGAGCCGAATACAAGCCGGACAGCATCCCAAACGAACTCCGCTCCCGCGAGCCAAGGCGGACATACACACCCACGAGTTCACTCGCCGCGACAGCACGGCGACACTGTCCCGCGTTCGGAATCCGGAAAAAAAGCAGGCTGAATTCCGGAATCCCATCGTCGTCCCGTCCCGGCTCACCAAGCTCCATCCGCTTCTCGAAGCCAGTCGCACAGAGCTGGAGCGTGGAGACCGCAACTTCTACTGGGATCCGATGTCCTACATGCGACGGCACTTCAGTGTTTCTGTGCATCCCAAGGCACGGCCGCGGGCCTTCCGCATCGTGAATGCCTTCCTCGAGGCGATCGAGGCGCGTGGGTACGAAGTCCGGATCGCGAGCTGCTACCACGGTGGCGGCTGTGCGGTCATCTTCGGCCAGGAGATCCGGTTCGACGTGAGGGATTGGAACTGCTCGTTGCCCGACGACGGGAAGCCGGGATCCAAACCGTTTGCCTGGTCGTGGGAGGATGGGTCCGCGAAAACCCGAAAAGGGTTGGTGTTCCGGGTTTACAGGAGCTGGAACAACGGATGCGGCACGAGTCACTGGCGGGATGGAAAACGGCAACGGCTGGAAGACTTGCTGGATCGGATTCTTCTTCAAATGGTGCAGCTGGCCCGAAAGGATCGAAACTACGAGATTCAGAAGGAGAAGCGGGAACGCGAGCAGGAAGAGCAGGAGCGCATCAGATTGCAGCATGAGGCTAAGGTTGCCGCCGAGAAGGAACGGCGCCGAGAATTGGTGGAAGCAGCCGAGTCATGGAAGCGGAGCGCCCTGCTGCGGGAATTCATCGCGGCGATGGAGGCGAAGCTGGGACAAGACTGCGCCGAGGGGCGCGAGATTCTGACATGGGCCCGGGATGTCGCTGATGACATGGATCCTTTGGTGGCCCATATGGGAGAGCTACTCCATAGGCTGTCCGAGGCCGCCGACTGATAGACAGGGGTTGTCAGGCACCGCCCTCCTTGACCAAAGTGTCAGGTGGCCACTAGACTGCCGCCTTTGATCAAGACATGAGCGACACCGAAGAGTCACGATTTACCTGGGTTCCCATCCACCTCGAGACGGCACGAAAACTCCGAGAATTTCACGGTCGTTCAGAAGAGCTGGTCGCCTTGCTCCAACGCATGCATGACGAGGAGTTGAAGGCCCTCTCCATCCGCGACCGCGATGCTGCGGGCGACGAGTTTGCCCTCGAGGGCATCGATCCTTTTTCCTTCCTCGCCAACTTCAACCGAGGGGTCACCGACGCCAATCGCCGTGCTCTCTGGGACTTTCTCAAGCGCGAATGGAATCTGGAAGCACCGGTCCCGAACGACTTCGATGGCATCCCCTTGGCCGATCTTCGTAGCTCGTGGCTCTTTCCCTTCAAGACCCGGAGAGACGATGACCATTTCGATCTCCTCTGGGAATTCTTCGATCACATTCTCGATGCAGATTACGAAACATTGGATCTCGATCTGATGGATCGATGTCTTGCCAAGCGCAAGGTGGGCTTGGCCTCGTTGACGATGGGGATATTCTGGGCGCGGCCGGACGTATGGGTGGCCGCAGATGGAAAGAACCTGGCCTTTGGAAAAACCCGCGGGATCACGCTGAAACCAGCCAACGCCGATACCTACCGGCAATGGGCCACGAAGGTCCGGGAAGCGACGGGAGATGATGTGTTGCGATTTTCACGCGAGGCCCATCTCTGGGCGATCGAGAAATCGCGAGGCGCCGCAAAGGGAGATGCGATGAAAGCTCCTTTTGACCAGCTCTTCCCTACAAGAGCCGAGGCCGACGAGATTTTGGACGTATTCGGCGATACCATCGAAGTGCTCAATGGCCCGGGCGAATCCCGTCACGGCTGCGTCGTCACCTCGATCCGGTATGTCTCGAAGAAACCCGAATCGATAAACCTCAACTTCGGTGGATGGGCGATCCTTCGATACCGGGCCAATGGACACTGGCTCGCCATTCTTCCCGAAGCATTCGCAGAAACCCATCAGTTGGAGAAGGACTTCATTTTCAAGAACTCGGTGAACGACCAGCGATTCTGCCTCTGCGTTCTGGACGATGAGATGTTTCGGTCTCCGGACACCCAGGAATCGTTTCACTCATGCTTGGAGCCGGTTCGTGGTGTCTTCGACGGGTGGTCTCAGTCTCCGCTTTCCCAGCACCACGTGGAGCCACTCTATCAAGCCATGGTGGATCCGGAAGCACGAGACAAGATCCTTTCCTCCGGGATTCGCCGGAGAGAGGACGCCGAGTTTGGATCTCCCTTCGACTTCTTCTTCGCGGACTGGGAGGAAGCGCAGATTCATCTCGATTTTCTTCGGGAAGTGGCCCTCATCCTCCAGTCGGGAAGGATAGAGAAAGACCCGAAGCTACATGTCAGCTATCGGCATTTCTCGAAATCCCACCGAGCCATCAATCTTAATTTCAAGCTGTGGCCGGCCGTTTGGCGATTCATTGAGGGAGAAAGGAATCTCTGGGAAATCCGGGTAACTTCCGAATTCGCGAAGACGTTCACCGCGGAGCATCCGGATGCGAATCGCAGCGGAAACTTCGACGGGGACTTCTGCGGCATCCGTGTGGACTCTGCGGAGATCTCGGATCCTGATTTTCTGGAGTTGGTCCGGCCCGAGTTGGAGAAGTTGCGGGATTACTTTGCCGGTCAGGGTGCTTCCTCCTACAACCACGCTCACCAGGCCGACCT
Organism: Verrucomicrobiales bacterium; assembly: GCA_040905585.1. Lineage (GTDB taxonomy): Bacteria > Verrucomicrobiota > Verrucomicrobiia > Verrucomicrobiales > DEV007 > Arctic95D-9. Next base: position 2,952 of record JBBDRG010000001.1, on the reverse strand, counting down.
CTACGACGCAATCATGTTTCCCGAAAAGCGGGAGGAGATCCTGCAGCAGGGTCTTTCCAGGCGAGAAAAAGTGGAGTATGCCGTCGAAGAAGTGAAGCCGTCCCCCAGCACCGTAGAATACACCCGCGAGGATGCCCTGAAAGATCTCTTCGTCGATCCCGACGTGCTCGACCGCATGATGGCGCTGCTGCAGCGGAAGAAGAACCTCATCCTTCAAGGCGCCCCGGGAACCGGAAAGACCTTCATCGCCCGGCGTCTCGCATACCTGCTCATGGGAGCCACCGACGAGGCGCGTGCCCCGATGATCCAGTTCCACCAGAGCACCAGCTACGAGGACTTCATCCAGGGGTTCCGTCCCGACGACGAAGGGCACTTCGTCCTCCGGGACGGTGTGTTCCACGACTTCTGTCGGGCGGCGATGGAGTTTCCCGATGAACCGCACGTTTTCATTATCGACGAGATCAACCGGGGGAATCTCTCGAAGATTTTCGGGGAACTGATGCTGCTGATCGAGCCCGACAAGCGAGGAGAGTCCCACGCCATTCGACTGGCCTACGGCGACTCGGAGAGCGAACCCTTCCACGTTCCCTCCAACGTGCATCTCATCGGCACGATGAACACGGCAGACCGATCGCTTTCGCTGGTCGACTACGCCCTACGGCGACGATTCGCCTTCGTGGAGATGGAACCGGGTTTCGACTCGTCCGCCTTCGCCGAGACGCTTGCAGGGTGCGGAGTATCCGCCGCCATCGTAGATCGCATTCGGCAAGTCATGGGAACCCTCAACGACCGGATCGAGAGCGATGCGCTCTCACTCGGTCGGGGATACCGGATCGGACACAGTTTCTTCACACCGACCCATGAGATCGAAGATGAGGAAGCTTGGTATCGCGAGATCCTCGACTACGAGATCTCCCCCTTGGTGGAAGAATACTGGGCCGATGATCCCAAGGGCCTTGCCCAAGCCGCTGCGATCCTGAAGTGATGAATGCGGCTCCTCCCGCTTCCCGCCGGATTCCGATCGAGAATCTTTACTACCTTCTGTGCTATGCCATCGAGCATACACCGGAGAGCGGTGTCGCGAATTTGGAGCCCGAGGAATGCCCGGATTCGCTCAACCTTCTTGCTCGTGTGTTGAGCCGCTCCGTAATCCGACTTGCCCACCATGGTTTGACTCGCGAATACGTCGAAGAAACCGAGGCGACAACCCGACTTCGAGGACGGATTCTCGTGGCCGAGAGCAGGCGTCGGATGGTGGATCGCCAGGCGCAGATGATCTGCCGCTTCGACGAGTTGAACGTCGATTGCCTGCCCAACCAACTGCTTCGGAGCACCTGCGACCGCTTGCTGCGCACGGGCGACCTGGAGGATCAAATCCGTCACGAGGTGCGCTTGGCACGGGATACTCTCGCCGCTGTATCCCCGATTCGGATCGAGGATTCGCTGTTCGGTAGAGTGCGACTACATCGCAACAACCGCGCCTACCGGCTACCGATCGCCATCTGTCGGCTGGTGCACCGGGCGCTCATGCCCTCGGAGAGAAAGGGAGGAAGCCGTTTCCATGAAATCCTGGAAGATGACCAGTCGATGCCAAGACTCTTCGAGAGATTCGTTCGCAACTTCGCCGCGGCAAAGTTCCCCCGATCCCGGGTCAGTGCCATGGCCATCAATTGGGATGGAGAATGGGATACCGAGACCGCCGAGGTATTGCCGATGATGTTCACCGACGTGACTATCGAGCATCCCGATTCGAAGCTAATCCTCGACTGCAAGTTCTACCGGGAGGCTCTGGTCTCCCGGCACGATCGGAAGCGCATGCACTCCAGCCACCTGTATCAGCTGACGTCCTACCTGAGAAACAAGGCCGCGGATCCCGAATGGGAAGAGGCCAGCGGAGCGCTGCTGTATCCCGCAGTCGATCACCGGCTCGACTACCGGTTGAGACTCAATGGCCATCCGGTTCGCGTGGTCAGCATCGATCTCGATCGCCCCTGGCGGGAGATCGAGGAGAGCCTCACCGAGATTTGTGCCGGGTGATGATTCCACCAGACCGCAATCCAGCCTGGTCGCGGTCTGTTCAGGATTCCCGGCTACCGCGTCGAAACTCCTCCCACATTCGAACCATCGCGAGCGTGTCGAGCTTGCAGTAGGCCAGCAGTTCGTTCTCGATTTCTTGTCGGCTCTCTTCCGTCGTCGACACCGCGATGGCCTCGCGGAATGCCGTCGAAGCCATGTTGCCATCGGCCACCCCCTCGAGTTCCCCGTAGGAGGGATCCGGCACCAGGCAGGGCAGCACGGCCTTGATGCTCCAGCTGCCGTGCTGGTCGGGATGGTAGTAGCGGTTCCGTGCGATGGGGAGGAGATCGACGAGACGGTCGATGATCCCTTCCAGGCCGGCCGCGTGCCGGGGAAATCGTTCCGCCAGCTTGCGCATGACGCCTCGCTCAAAGGGGGCGTTGTAGACGAAGACGGGACCGGTTTCGCCGCATTGATCGACCAGGGAGCGTGCAAACGCTTCCCCGGGATCCCCGCCCGTGAGATCGAGAAAAGCCTCGTGGCTCAGCTCCCCCGACGCATCGACCCGGTGCAGGCTGTACTGGAAAGGCAACTGCTGGTAGGGCCGCGTCCCCGCCCAGACCGGCACGGGAAAGGAAACGGTCTCGAAATCCAGAAACCACGCCGGGAATCCATGCGGAGCCAAGTCCGCTGCGGTGCCTTCCCGGTCGAACCAGACCTCGCCGGAAGCAGTAGCCGTCTTGACCCGGCGTTGCAGGTCGTTCAGCGCCTCGTCGGGGACGTCGCGCAGATCGACCAGGCCATCGGACTCCCATTGCTCCCGGGCCACCGCGCTGAATCGAGGCAGGGAAGTCAGCGGATATTCGACCTCGGTCTTGCCGCGATTGCAGTAGGCGAGAAATGGACAATCGAACGGGTCCGCGCAGTGCGATCCGG